>JBKEFT010000021.1:0-95186 GCA_046709645.1 Arenicella sp. | reverse complement strand
CGTTGGTGGTCACTGAGGTAAAACGTGAATACGATATGGTCGAAACAATATCGTGCAAGCCGCCTTGTAAATGATCTCCGCCGGGGCTAACGGTTCGGATTGGATTACCGACCAAGTCATACCCGGTGGTGACGTGTAAATCGTTGCTTTGTGAACCGTAGGTGATGGTGAACGGCAGGCTTTGGCTTACAACGCGGCCTAATCGGTCATAGACTGTGTCAGTTGCCACCCAATTTAGCGCATCAAATTCTGCGTAAATAATACCGAGTTTTCGGATACTTCGACCAAGCACGTCGAAGCATTCTTTAGATCGACCGCCACCGGCTTGCGACGTTTCTAACACAGTTTTAGTGCCTGCTGAGCAATAGGAGTCTGCCGATTTAAGCACTACTTTCGACCAAGAGCCAATATCGCTGGTGGAGAAAAACTCGCGCCCCATTTTGGTAAAATGCGTGTATGCATTATTACCATTAACATCACGAACCTGCGTTGGCGTGCCGTACTCATTGCGAGCGATTACTTCAGAGGTTTGAATTTCACCCAGCCCAGGGAAGGTTTGATAGGTTTTAACCGGGTATCGACCGGTATAGTCGTATTCGGTTCGACTGCCCAATCGCGTGACGTTACTTGTTCCGTCCCAACCGCTTGTCTTAACTTGAGTCTTATTGCCAAACGCATCGTAAAAATGCGTTGAGGTTAAGGCCTGCGAATTACCCTTGTTTGCTTGTATGGCTTCGGTTTTTAGCAATCCTCGTAACTTGCCGCTGGTATAATAGGTGAAGTTACTGGTGCGCTCTTGTGTTTGCGTACCGCGAGTAACCCTTACAGTGGATGACTTCAAACGCCCCATGCGCCTATCGTAGGTGCTGGTTCCGTGGTCGTTATCGGTAAATTGAGTGCTGAGATGAGACATTACGCCATTCAAATCATAGCCGTCAGTGACAACGCTGATATCGATCGCGTTGCCGTACTCATCAAACTCTTGTGTTGTGACAACTTTGCTTAGCTTTACGCCCTGCTGAACGCCATTGGCTTGCAGGTCATACCCTTCGTCGAGGGCAATATGAGTAAAAATTTGCAGCGAACCTAAGGCCGCTGAGCCACTATTTACGGCGGTTGTTGCCCAACTACTTTGATAGCCCCTAATCGCCCATCTATTGCTTGAGCTGCTGAGTATTTTACCCGAGGGTGAACGCACATCGGTTTTTAGTGGATGACCGACAAACGGCCAGTCTTGACGATACGTTGTGGTGGTTCGAATACCGGTTTGATCATCTCTGGAGGTAAGCGTTTGAAAGCCTAGGTTACCCCGCCCGCCGGCCTGAATGCGTCCATTTGAATAGCCGTAGCTTACCGAACTCATGGCTCCGGCATTACCCAATGTTGGCGCACTACTGCTGACTTTCGCAAGCACCGCAAGCTGACCATTAAAACGCAACACGGGTATATTGCGTGCTGTGTCGGAATGCAGTATTTGCGAGTTAGCTGGCAGATTCGCGAACGGACTGTTTATATTTGTATGGTCACTTCCATTCGGCTCAACCGGCGAATAGGCACTACTGCGGCTAAGCAGGTTGTAGTGTAGGTCTGTTCGTGCACCTAAGCCATTGGTGATTCGGGTCATCACCGTGCCATAATTGTCGTGCGCAACAACGGCCGTTGTTTCAATACCCACGGTTTGCGGCGACTCGCCGCCGCGCAGAAAACGCATACTGGTTAAGTGAAAAATGCCCTCAAGATGCGCGTTAGAAAATATCACGTGATCGGTATACCCATCACCGTTATAGTCCAGGTACATGTGGGTGTTTTCAGGGTCTAAAAACTCGTCGTCGGTCTGCGGTAAAACTGGGGCCTCAAATCTTGATGCGGCATTATTCCAGTACTTGAAGAATATTTTCTCGCGCTCATCATCTTCCTTTGTTTGCCATTTTATGTCAGCAAAACCGTCGTTATCCAGATCTGCAAATGTGAGCTGAATTTCTTCTGCTTTGTCTGCGTCGAGTGAGGGAATATCGAGTAGCCCAAGATCCATTGGGATAAAGCCACTGCCGTTGCTCAATGCGCCTTGCCAGCGTTTCGCCGCTTCTGACCAATAAATAATGTCGTTCAAGCCATCGAGGTTTAAATCAACAAAGCGCGTCAATGTATGATCACTCAATGCGGGGGCGCCCGTGGCAGGCATGATGGTTAAGACGTTGTTCTCAAAGCGACTCAGGCCGATTTGATAACCACCGTTGCGGTTGATCAGAAAGTCGCCTAAGCCATCACCATTAAAGTCGCCTGCAGGCGCTTTCACTTCGGTTCTGTCGCCCCGAAAGTAGTCATCATTAGTCTCCAAACCTCTGATATCGTTCGCTAGGTTTGAGCTATTGCCGGTGAACCCAGGAGCAAAAGTTACATTGTTGTGAGTCGCAAACGAATAGGGTGCTCTAGAATACGCTGGCTGCGAATTGCGCTGTAACAACCAATAACGTTCGCCGTCGATCGCGTCGGCTAAGCCATCACCGTTGATATCAACTAACTCTAATTCTTCAACCGTTTGATTGAATGGCATGGTGATTGCTTGCAGTTCAAGGTTCCAGTTCCCTTCGCCATTCTGAACTGCAAGGTACAATTGCCAATCTAGCCCTTCGCTCTTTATCAGCAAATCGCTGCGGCCATCGTAGTTATAATCAAGAGGCTTAACTTGAATCGGCTTTTCCTGACTCTCGGCAAAGGTTCGGGAAAGAATCTCCGTATGCCCGCCGTTACCGCTTAGCAGCACACGCAAGGTCTGCTTACTCTCAGTGCTAACCTTTCGTAGAAACCGCTTCTTAATCTTAATGTGGCTAGTTATATAAATAATATCAAGTTTGCCATCGCCATTGATGTCAGCAAACCGATTATCGATCACGTATTGCTTGACCGGGTCTTCACCAAGGTCAAGCTCTAGCTCATAATCAACTCCTGAGTTACGAGACAAATCAGAATTCGGTGGCACATTCCAATCAAAAATTGTTTTACCCAAGCAAGCCACACCTTGTGTACATTCTTGGAAAGACATCAGCCGGCTAGGCGCATTATACTGCTGCCCTGAACGAGAATACTGCAATCTGTATTGCCGTAACAACACGTTGTCCGACCTTGAGTCGATCGAACTCAAGCGTTTATTGACGGCTACTTTATAACCGCCAATGTAATAGTTCAATTTGTCGGCGCGATCTTCATAGTTAAAGCTGACCACGGCCTTGGCTGATGAACCACCGCCATAAGCATACGCGGCACTTTGCGGTCGAAAACCATTGCCGTCGTTGTAGTAGGTGTAGAGAATTTTGTTATCGACGCTGTCTCTGAACTCGTTCATTGCCCAAGTTCGGGTGTGGCCGCCCAAAAGCTCTTTCGAATTTGAGTTGTTGCCAGAGCCGTAATAACTGGTCGATCCGTCTTTGCGCTCAACTACAAACGAAGTGGGGTTCCCAAGTGTACCGCCTTGAGAGGTAACTTTAGAGAAATTATTAATCTCAGTTTTATAGATTGCTCCTGACGAACCGTACGCGGCGCCACCTTGAACAATGAGTCTTTGACCGTCCAAGCAAAAACGGTCATCAGCGTTCCAGCGAATCGGTTGCATATTGCCGTCTTGCGCCAGTGTTTGTCGACATCGCTGTATGCTGCTCATACCACCAATACGCCAGCCTTGCCCAACAAGGCCATTGCCCGCTTGGCTGGTGTACATTAGGTTTAGCTTAGGCACAACTCCCGCTGTGCCGGCTGCGGTCGCAATCTCAATATCATAAGTGGCTGCGCCGGATTCATTGACCCTAAATGAACCGTTACTTGCGCCGACCGTGTCGCCATTGAGGTTGTAAGCCGGAACCGCTGCCTTTATTGGAGCTAGTGGCGTTTCAATGTCATAGCCCGCTTCGGCGACAAAGGTAAGGATATCGACTTTATCTATTGTTTCGCAGAATTTAATCTCACCTGACACACCCGCTGTATTGCAAGCGCTGACTTTGTATTTATAGGAGTGCGTTCCGGTTATTTCTAAACTGATGGACCGGCTTGTGAAACCGCTTACGTCGGGCAATAACTGCCAATCACCATCGTCTTTGATTTGTTCTACCTCATAATAGGTAGCGTAGTTTACTGCCGACCAACTCAAATCAATCGTCATTGCATTACTATCAAGCGTACCGACGAAGTTTTGGGGTGCCCCCTCTGGGTTGTATGTAACGCGCATCACCATAGAGTGAGTCCAGTCACCACATTGGGTATATTCAGTCGCTGGCGCTTCGGGACGCATACACGCCTTTACCTTATATTGATAGTCACCTTGAGGTTTGTTATTAAACTCTTCCTCACTAACAGGTACCGAAGTGCCATTCAAAAATTCGGCTTGAACAATGAACTCACTTTCAGTAACCGCGCCTGCAACTGACGCTTGTTCGTGTAAAATATAGTCGATTGAAAGCGGAATATCCGCTACGGCGTCCCACTCAATCTGATAGGTACCATCGGCGTCACCATACTCATCCTCAGCAATATCTGAGGTTAATTCTATATCAGAAACGCCTCGAATATAGATAGGCGAGCCTGGCTCATAAACCGTGGCTAGGGGTGTGAACTCACTGAAAACGCCGCAACCAACAAAATTACATGCACTGACCTTATAACGAAAATCGCCAGGGTTACGGGTAACGCTAGCTTCACTGAGCTTATTAATGGTGTCAAAGTTATTATAAGGTTCACGGGTGCTAAAGGTTTGGCCAACAACGCCATTCACCTCTTCCATCACCTTATAATAGCGGACCATCCAACCTGAGCTGCTAGTCCATGAGATGTTTAATTCACCGGCGCTGCTGGTAGGTTTAACCGTAACGGACTCAGGCGGTGCGGGCACCATGTGTACCTCCACACCAAATAAGGGTGTAAAGCGGTCGCCACAAACATGGATTTTGTTACACGGCTCTATTTGATAGTTGTACTCTCCTGATGCCTTGTTTAAAAAAGTCACTCGATATACTGCTTCCGTTTCAAGCACATCGGCTCGCTCCGTATGCACTGGATTTACTGAGACTTCATCGGTGAGCACATTCACTTCATAAATATTAAAGTAGCTTACCCATGCCTCAGTTTGAGAACGGTTTGGCGAGTCACCAAAGATTAGATCGTAGTTCCCATCGCTGTCGAAAGTATCAGACGCTATGTCGTTAGGGGCAGTGATTCCGTGTTCAATGATTCTTCCGTAGTTTACGCGTTCTGGCTTTTCAATCGCTTTTGTAGTAACTGGGCTCGACCAACCTGAGCAAGACGAGGCACGACACGCTCGCACTCTGTAATACAAAATATTTTCTGTATGGTTACGCGTCGTGTTGGTCTTTATGCTTTTATATACGCGCCTGTAGCCGTAACCGTTGGCGCCAATTTTCTGCTCTTGCAACTCATAGGCTGTTGGCTTGCCTTGCGACCCATCCCATTCAATTTTAAAGCGTCCTGATACGATCGGTGGAATGCTTAAATTTTGAGGAATTGTGAGTGGTTCTACGTAAACGTTTATCCTTTTTTTACTTTGATAAATATAAACTGGAACTGGATCCATCTCTGGCTCAAAAGGAAATGTGCTATTCCCGTCTTGGCTTGGAAATGGCTTACTTTCGATACCCCAATAAGTCACGCGATAGTCGTGATTAGCATTTCGCAACCCCCTTGCTACATAGGTATGATCACGGCCAAACTTATACGATGTGACGGGAACCCATCGACTCCCGTTAAACTTTTCAAGCCGACTTCGCGTGTACTTAACAGTATGTTTATTGTATTGCGTTGAGCCAGGCAGTTCGTGCTTGATCGCGCTCGGTCCCTTCCAGCGGATGGTCACAGTGCTTGAATCACTGTTAGATGGCATTGTTATGCTTGAGGTAGTCGCAATGTCAGTGGCTAAGTCTGCAAAGACAGGGCCACTGATTAATGCAAAAACTAATACCAGTAAAGGGCGTACACTACTTTTCAATTTTCTGATCACTGTCTCAGCCATGAATATTTTTTGAAAACACCATCGTGGCGACCTTCCTTTGCGAAGATGTCAACCACACGTTATGTGTTAAATTAAGGTCTTATTAGTTGCTGCTGTTATACGCCGCCAAATCAACGCATTGACGATTGACGTTGTCGTAATAGTCTGGAATACCGTCATTATCGCCATCCGACTCATCGATGGCACAACCATTGCTACCAACCACCTCACCATTGGAGTTTGGGCATTGGTCGAATGCATCACCCACACCATCACCATCACCATCAAGCTGTTTAAACGAACAACCACTAGCGTCTGGGGTAGCGTTATTGGCCGTTCTCTGGCATCGATCCAACATATCGTTTACACCGTCGTTATCCAGATCTGACTGTGACAAACTGCAACCATAGTCATTCGCCGATTCTGTGGCACTTGTGGCTGCGCATTGATCTATCGCATCATTAACGCCATCGCCATCAGTATCTCGTTGGGATACGATGCAACCATCTAAGCCAGGTGTTAAACCAGTGGGGGTATTTGCACACATGTCGTCGGGATCAACCACACCATCATTATCTGTGTCTGGAGGCGTGTACGAGCAGCCGTTCGAAAGCACGGAATCTTGCGCCGGAGTGTCGGGGCACAAATCAAACGCGTTACTCACACCATCGGCGTCAGCATCTGTTTCAAGCGACGCTTGGTGGCCGGTTATAGTGCTTAAGGCATTAGCGCGCAATTTTTCCAGCTGACTGTACTTCAGATCAGCACAAAGATAAATGATACCTGCCGCGTGTTCGTAGTTTTCGATGCCATACTTCCAATTGAGCGCCTTCGCGTGAGTCTCAAAATAATTGACGAAACTGGCTTTGTCGGCCAAGTTATACCGCCAAAGTTCACCACTGCTTGAGTACTGAATTTCTTGATAAACACCTTCCCAGCCTTTTGGGCAGGCCTGTGATATTTGCTTAGCGAGCTCAGCAATACTTGGCTCGCTATTGGCCGTTGCTATTGGCACATTGGAGGCAATCACTACGGATGTCAGCCCCACACAAAAACGTATTGCATGCTTTATAGACATTAGTGAACCAGCTGCTGATTGATACCGTCGCTTACCCATATTTCTCTCTTTAAAGGTTTGATTGGCACACACTATTGAGTGTTTACCTGCAAACACAGCCAGCTTAGTACTTCATTTCTACGTTAAACACGATGCCAGGTGACGTAACGTTCAATGCTCCTGAACCACCGGTGGCGGCGTTAGTATGGCCATGTCCGCCAGCGTTTGAGATGCTGTGATCGTGACCGCCAGCCGCATTAACCGTATGCTTATGCACTCCGCCATTGCCAATACTGTGCTTATGGTTACCCGCAGATTGCACTGACGATGGAATATTATTCTGATAGTTAGGGCGAGCCTTGCCTTCAAAATAAGGCCAGTCACTACGTTGCTGTCCCGAACCGGTGTATACAGACGTTCGCAAACTATGCCCATGAGTACCGGCATAACCCATTGAATGATTATGGCTCGGAGAATTGCCCATCGTGTGCCCGTGATTACCTACCGCTGACGAATCGTGCGCGTGATTAGCAACTGTATTCATTGCGTGGGTGTGGGTCGGCATTTGATCTTGAGTAAGTGTTACTTCTTCAGAACCAAATTGACCACCAATCTTATCGGCATTGGTATCTGAAACAACATTTGCGGCAATGCCTCCCATATTGTCACGACCATAAATTGAGCGCCCTCGCATGTCAGGCAACGTCACTGTTTGCCCAGCCTCCCAACTCTCAGATGCCAAATTTGGGGCCCACCCCTTTGCCAACTCATATAGATCCATGTAGCGCTCTCCCGCTAATTGTGCACCAGACTCGACCGAACCAACTGTTTGGCCGTATAGGAACACCCACCCCTCAACCGCCGTTGATCTTCCAGTTAATCGGACATCGCCAATTTCCCAACCTTTGGAGTCTTCGGTTAAATAATCAACCGGGCGAAACGCCTCTTCTAATGCTGTTGCCGCATTTTGTGGTGCTTTTGTTAACAGTAGATCTAACAACGCAATTCGATAACTTGCACACTCAGCTGAAACGGCGCTAAGGGTGCTAGCTATCTGCTCTATTACCTCGTCTGTAGCTGAAACATTATTCAGTGCATACGCTTGTTTAAACTCGTTACGATCCACTAAGTCGCCCTTCCATGGGTCGCCGTCTTGTGGAACATCACTAGATATAGCAACGCCTAAATCTTCCCATATTTTTGGGCAAGCTAGCTTCATTTGTTGTTCATATTGCTCAAAAACCGGCGTTCCGGAAGATGACCCTTCTTGTGCAGCGATATTCATGGTTATAAACAGCGAAGACACCAATGCCATAATTAATAGTGCATATTTGTGACTGATCTTGCTCATCAAAAGCTCTCCATTTTTGTACGGTCTCTGCTTAACCCAAGAAACCATAAATTTAATATTCATTTTATTTGTTCTTACTTGCTTACTAATCACTCACATTCTCAATTAAAAAATTGTATCTCTCGATCGTTCGCTGCTTCGCTTCATCAGTAGCGTTTATCTTTTGCATCAACGCATCGAACGCAGTTTGGTATTGTTGTGATTCATAATCCTCTTCGCTAGCACCCATAGGAAGTAGTTGATTTGTCTCACCGTCAATGCATATTTTGTAGGACTCGATCTCTGCGAAGTAAGCTTCCATTTGAGGGTCGAGCTCAGTAAATTGAGCTGAGGTGAGCTGAGATTGTTGCAACATCACAGGCGGAGTCGGGATATAGCCACAGTCAGCCAGGGCGCTGAATGGAAACATCAAGCATAGTAGTGCCGGGATTACTCGGTGATTCATTCTGGAACCTCCATTTAAAATGGTTTTTTATTGAAATTGATTGATTAGTTAATTTAGCTACGATTCACGAGTACCCATCGCGAACCGGCTCACCAGCTATTGAGATGGCGTAGTTATTTCTGATGCCTTAGCTTGTTGAAAGGCGGTTTCAAGAGACTTGGTATATGCCTCAGCCGCAGCACGATATTTGGCGTCGAGCTCTGGATCTAAGCGGCTTTTTTCAGTCACGTCTTCAGGCGGGAGAATACGAGTTTCAAACTTTTCATTTGACGGCGACAACTCAAATTCACTTGCGTCGAGCATGCTTGACTGTGTGCTTGTAATAGTTGCGGTTTCATTACCTGTCAGGAGTCGTGAGTCAAACCTAATAATGTCGTCTTCGCTCGGCTTTTTTTCGATATTTTTCGGTTCCGCTAACAAAGAGTCAGATACATGAAGACCGGCTGATTGCGCACTATCGCCCGAACCTGAAGCAATCACGTTTCTATCGAAATAGACAATCGACAACAATACTATGTTAGACATAATCAAGACGATATTGAACCCGATCAACATCTTTAAGTGCTTCCCCATACTCCTGCTTCCCCGCTGCCTTCGACAGACCCCGTACTTTATTCTTTTACCCTCGTAAAAACCTAAAGTATAATTATCCTACCCTCACCTCGGATTATTGACAATGAATTGACATTTGTCAAATTTTTTATCGGTAATCGAGGAGAGCATCCTTGCGAAAATCCATTTCACGCTGAGTACAAGACACCATCGTGGAGGTACACGTTGTCAATTACACGCAGAAACGCTAGGCCGGTTTTTTACTGCCCGACCTAGCGCAATCAGCGCACTGCAACCTTGCCGCGAACTATCTCACACGCCCCATTTAGCCCTCAGCCTCGCTTCACTTTTAGGATCAATATTCACCTTGCTCAAATCACCATTGATATGCGGCACGGACATCACTCGCTTGTCCATCACTTTGAACCAAAGTGGCGGCATATAGGCTAAGGCGTACATGCCAAAGTAGCCGCTTGGTAGCTCAGGTAAATTATCGAAACTTCTGAGGCTTTGGTAGCGTCTTGATGGGTTCGCGTGGTGATCTGAGTGACGCTCTAATTGAAACAACATTAGGTTACTAAAGATATGATTGGCGTTCCATGAATGGTGCGGTTGGCAGCGTTCATATTTACCATTCGGCTTTTTCTCGCGCAATAAACCGTAGTGCTCAATGTAGTTTGCACTGGTGAGCTGAAACCAGGCGAAGGCGTTATGAATGAGAAAAAACGGTAATAGTATCCAGCCAAATAACGCGATCAGGCTACCTTGGAATACCAGCGTCATGGCGTAGGATTGCAAAATATGGTTATCCGCGCTCCAGAACGACTTGCCTCGTTTTTTAAGCCGGTTGGCTTCCGCACTCCAACCACGTTTCGCGGTGCCAGGAATTTCTCGTATCATGAAGCGATAAATCGATTCGCCCATTCTTGAGCTGGCCGGGTCTTCTGGCGTTGATACATCACGGTGGTGGCCTAGATTATGTTCGACACAGAAGTGGCCGTAGCCAGTTACCGCAAGCACCACTCTTGATAGAAGGCGTTCGAGCTTTGTGTTTTTGTGGCCTATTTCATGCGCAGTGTTGATACTGCTGCCACTGTATAGGCCTAAGATAAGGGCAAATATAATGAAGAAGCCTAAGGGCAAGTTCTGCGTTACCGCTAGCCATGCTCCGGCCGTTAAAACGATAAAGTGAAGCGGAATCGCGGCAATTATTAACCATCGATAGTAAGGGTCGGCGTCTAACTGAGGCACAATTTCTTCGGGTGGGTTACTGGTGTCAATGCCAAAGGCATAATCGAGCAACGGCACTAGAATAAAGCCAAACCCGAGCGGCATTACTAGCATCCAAGGGTTACCGCTGACTAAATAGGCCGCCATTACGGCCAAGGGTACCAGTGACCACAAAATGGCACTAACCCAAAGCCAACGCTTTTTATCTTTATATTGGATCAAGCCCTTTTCTGGGTGCGTAATTGAATAAGTTGTCATTTGAATCTCCTGAATATAAAACCACTATATCGTTGCTTTACGCCTTTACCGATTTCACTAATAGACAATATAATTGTCATTGAATGCCAAACTGATTTGTTAATGAACAAATGAATGAATCGATATATCTCGACACCACCTATTTAAAGCTGCTGCGCTCAGACGCCGAGCTTACTCAGGTTTTAGACCACGCGCTTGACGGTAAGCTGGATCAGTTGCTGCAAAATGACTATATCTACGGCGATACCATTTTGACTATCTTCCAAACCTTTGCTGATCAAGGCTTAGATTCTTGGCTACTCAGGTTTGGCCAACATTTATCGGTCGGCAGCCACGGGCCACTTGGTTTTACCGTCTTGAGCGCTCCAGATTTGCGCACCGCGATCGATGTATTATGCGAGTTCACCGCAATTAGAACCTCGGCCTACCAGTGTTCGAGCGCAGTTCGAGGCTCGCAAATTGCCTTCATCACTAACGATTATACTGAGCACCCTCTAATCGGCCAATGGATGATGGAATCAAGTTTACGGGTTGCCCAAAAACTGATTGAAGCGGTGATGGCACACCCTTTAGGGGACATGTCGACAATTAGTTTCACTCACTCTAAACCTAAGTATCATGCTGAACTAGAGCGATTTTTTGCTATTCCTATTGAGTACAACGCCGAAATAAATGCGATCAGTATTCCGGCATCTTGGTGCGGTATTGCATCGCCACTGTCTGATCCTGAGACGTATAAGACTAACCTACAAAAATGTCGCGAGCTTAAGTTAAAGCTGACCAGCAAAGACGATGTAGTGGCAACGACTAAACTTGAGTTGAATCATTTCTTTGAGGCACGTATCTTAGGTCAAGCTCGCTCTTACGACATGCCTAGCTTAGAAAAGCTAGCGGCTAAAAATCACTGCTCAACACGTACATTTTCTAGGCGCTTAAACGATAAGCAGCAAAGCTATAAAAGCCTTTTAGAGGGCTGCCGCCGAGAATACGCAATCGATCTACTGAGTAATACACACACCAGCATCGCGGACATATCACTGCAATTGAATTACCAAGAACCAGCAAACTTTGTACGCGCGTTTAAAACATGGTTTGATACTCCTCCGGCAACTTGGCGAAGACAACTGACGAAATCGGACACACCGGCTAACATAAGAAGAAAACTATCATAAAAAGAAAACTATCATAAGATGAGAACTATGACCGACACATTTACCTTAGACACTGAAAAACTAGGCCGCTACTTAGCGCAACATATCGACGGCTTCGAAGGCCCATTGAGCGCTGACAAGTTCGCTGGTGGCCAATCGAACCCAACATACCTACTGACAACGCCAAACGCAAAATACGTGTTGCGCCGCAAGCCGCCTGGCGAGTTATTAAGAGGAGCGCATGCGGTTGATCGAGAATTTAAGGTTTTGTCAGCACTCTATCCAACACCATTGCCAGTAGCCCAAGCTCTGCATTTGTGTGACGACGACTCAGTGATCGGCAGCATGTTTTATGTAATGGAATACATGCAAGGCCGCATTCTCTGGGACCCCACTTTGCCAGAAGTATCTAAATCTGAACGCACCGCTATCTATCATGAGATGAACCGTGTGCTAGCTGAACTGCACAAGGTTGACGTGGACGCGGCTGGCTTGACAGATTACGGCAAGAAAGGTGAATACTTCCCTCGTCAAACGCACACTTGGTCGAAGAATTATAAGGCCTCCGAAACCAAACATATTGCCTCGATGGAGACGCTGATCGAATGGCTACCCGCGAACATGCCAGCCGACGACGGCTTGTACTCAATTTCGCATGGCGACTATCGTTTAGATAACCTGATGTTTGATGCTGACCGCCCAGAGGTTATCGCTGTTCTCGACTGGGAACTATCAACCATCGGCCATCCATTTGCCGACTTAGCCTACCAATGCATGCAGTATTATATTCCTAGGGGTCGTGGCCTACCGGGCTTGGCCGATGCTGATTTAGTCGCCTTGGGCATACCGAGCGAGCAAGAATATATCGACATGTATTGCCAACGAATGGGCTTTGAGCCAATCGCCAATTGGAATTTTTACTTGGCTTTCAGCTTATTTCGACTCGCGTCCATTTGCCAAGGTGTTGTTAAACGCGCCGAGCAAGGCAATGCCTCAAGCGATAAGGCCGGAGAATATGGCGACTTAGTCTCACCACTTGCAAATATCGCAGTTGGCCTTATCAACGCTTAATTGCTTTATTTGGCTTTAAGCAACATTTGATTTTATGCAACTAGAATAGCAACACAAAACACTCAGTAGGAAATTCAATGACTAATCTTTTTTCGCCGTATTCGCTCGGCAGCATGACCCTTGCCAACCGCGTTGTGATGGCGCCAATGACCCGCAGCATGTCACCCGGCAATATTCCAAACGACGACGTCGTTGAATACTACCGTCAGCGTGCTGAAGGTGGAGTAGGCCTGATTATTACCGAAGGAACCTGCGTCGGTCATAAAGCCGCCAGTGGTTATCCTAATGTACCGTTTGTTGCCGGTGAAGAACAATTAGCGGGCTGGAAGAAGGTAGTCGACGCGGTACACGCAGAAGGTGGCAAAATTGCCCCGCAACTTTGGCATGTCGGGGGGATACGTAAACCCGGCATCATGCCTGGCGGCGACGAGCCGGGCCACAGCCCTTCAGGCATGGCCTTTCCAGGCAAAGTTACTGGCCACGCGATGACCCAATCGGACATCGACGAGGTAACCCAATCTTTCGTCCAAGCGGCGGTAGATTCAGAGCGCATCGGCTTCGATGCGATCGAACTACACGGCGCACACGGCTACCTACTTGACCAATTCTTTTGGCCGGGCACCAACCAACGTGATGACCAGTATGCCGGCAGCTTAGAAAATCGAGTTCGCTTTGCCGTCGATATTGTTAAAGGCATTCGAGCTAAGGTCAGCCCTGACTACCCAATCATCTTTCGTTTTTCACAATGGAAGCAACAGGACTACAGTGCGCGATTAGCTGAAACACCTGAAGCTTTAGGCGAGTTTTTACAGCATCTGGTTGATGCTGGTGTCGACATTTTTCACTGTTCACAACGCCGATTCTGGGAAGCTGAATTCGAAGGCAGCGACCTAAATCTTGCTGGCTGGACTAAAAAGCTAACTGGCAAACCGGCGATTACCGTAGGCAGCGTCAGTTTAAATGCCGACTTCTTACCCGACGGCGGTGACAAGGCATTTAAAGACGCTGAAATCTCAAGCCTAGATAATTTAGTTGAGCGTTTAGACGCCGACGAATTTGATCTGGTGGCGGTTGGTCGAGCGCTGATAGCAAACCCAGATTGGTCGAATAAAGTAAAAGACGATAAGTTGTCGAGCTTGACGCCATTTAACAAATCAATGTTGATGAAGTTAGTCTAGGCGAGCTGTAGCGTCGGAGGTCTCGTTTAAGCATGAGACCTCTACCCTCGCCGAGGGACGACTAGTCGGCTACGTTCAAGGTGATGCCTAACCCCCGAACGTAGCAACCTTGCGTCATACCCCGAAGGGCAGGTTCGCGCTCCTGACCAAGCCCAGCGTGAGGAAAGACTCGGCGCCCCTTAAGGGTATTTAACTGGTGCAAATCAAAAATTAATTAGACAACCGCCCGCCAAACGCCACTAAATTGGTTTTTTGAGACTGTTTTTTAGAATCAAGGCTCTATTTTGTCTAGCAAATGTCGGTTTCGCGACTTAAAGTTTAGAAACTTGAGGTAATATGATGTTATGAAAAGAGTCATATTTAACCGCAAGGGTGGCGTAGGTAAATCTACCATTACCTGTAATTTAGCCGCCGTAGCTGCCAGCAAGGGCAAAAAAGTATTGGTTGTCGACCTAGACCCTCAAGCCAACACAACTAGCTATCTGGGCCATAGTGGCAAAGATAATGTGGTTGGTATCGCTGAGTTCATGGAGTCGACCATCTCGCGCAATTATCGAGAGTTTACCTCTGAAGATTATATTCGAAAAACGCCATTCGACAATCTTTGGCTAATATCGGCCAGCGCTACATTGGTCGATTTAGAAGCAAAGCTTGAAGCAAAGCACAAAATTTACAAGCTACGAGACTTCCTCAACAATTTGCACCAAGAATTCGACGAAATCTATATAGACACACCGCCAGCACTTAATTTTTTCACTCTCTCGGCGCTGATCTCGGCTGACCGATGCATCTTGCCATACGATTGCGATGTATTTGCTCGTGATGCAATGATCGATCTGATGGAAGAGCTTGAGGAAATTATAGAAGATCATAATCCCGAACTTGAAATCGAAGGAGTGATAGTGAATCAATTCCAAGCGCGTGCAAAATTACCTCAACAAGCCGTTGATGAGCTAGTTGAGGCGAAATTCACCTTAATTAAGCCGTTTATTTCTTCATCGGTTAAAGTCAAAGAGTCACATGCCGCACATACGCCATTAGTGTTCTTAGACTCAAAACATAAAATCACTCTGGAATTTGTCGAGTTGTATGAAAATATTAGCGTTAACAAGAAAGTAAAATAATAGAACAGGGGTAGGCCTCGGTTGGATCAACGTCCGACCGAGCCTATGAATAAAAACATAGGCCGCCATAGGCCATCAAAACATCGCCCGCAGTACAAGCTCCAGAACGAGTCAATAAGGGCAAGGACTAACTCGTGATAATTACTATGTCTAAAGCACTTAAGCGAAAAATGGCCGAGGCCGAAACCTATGAGGAGTGGCAATCAGCTGCTCAAGGCTTTGACGAGCGCAATGGTTTAGGTCGCTGGAAGCTGAGCGAAAAGACCCGCAGCTATGACTATGCAACAATCCGTCGCCGATTAGACGCGCTAAAGTCAATGCGAAAGCTAAGTGACAACCACGCTATTCTGTTCACCCTAAACGAGGGTATTCATGGCAACTTGGGCGGCATGGGTAGCTCCTCACTTTACAACAGAGCCAAATTTGGCACCAAGCAGCTGATCGTTGATTATGTTGAGGAAGTGTCTTCTGCCCTAGAGTATTTAGCCAAACCGAAGCTAAAGGGCGTTAGCATGCGCGAGAAGATCGATTTTTTTAATCGTGCCCACCTATGCTTTGGGCAATCGGCATTAATGTTCAGTGGCTCTGGAACCTTTTTGTTTTTCCACGTTGGCGTGCTAAAGGCGCTTTGGGAACAAAACCTTATTCCTGATGTAATTTCTGGCTCAAGTGGCGGCGCCTTAATTGCGGCGGTTGCCGGCAGTCGTAAATCAGAGCAACTTGGCGAAATATTTAAACCTGAGTTTTTGGAGTTTGAAAACGAGATCAAAAATATTATTCGAAATCTTGCACCTGGCAAAAAACGCTATCTTCGAAAAAACGACTTAATGAAAATAATCGAGCGAATCATTCCAGACATCACCTTTGAAGAGGCCTATCAAATATCGGGCTTAAAAATAAACATTTCGATTGCGCCGTATGAGCGTCACCAGAAGTCACGACTACTGAACGCCATCACGTCGCCGAATGTGATGTTACGCGAAGCCGTATTAGCGAGCTGCTGCATACCAGGGGTGTTTCCACCGGTATCGTTAGCGGCACGAAACGTCAAAGGCAACCGAGTACCTTATCTTCCACAGCGGAAATGGGTCGATGGGTCAATGAGTGACGACCTACCAATGAAGCGTTTATCGCGCCTGTATGGCGTAAATCATTTTATCGTAAGCCAAACCAACCCCTTAGTTTTACCATTCTTAAAGGCTGAAAATCGTAATAGCGGCTTGGTATCGACGGTAAGTAATACCGCGCTTAAGACTATGAAGGATTGGGGCTTAGCGGCATCGCACTTGATGCAGCGCCCGTTTAAAGAAAATTCTTACGCCAGCAAACTGATTAATGGCTATATCGCTTTGGTATCTCAGACTTATACGGGCGATATCAATATATTACCGTCCAGTCGGTTCCTTAGCCCAGCTCAAGTTTTGGCTTCTCGT
The DNA here is from genome assembly GCA_046709645.1 of Arenicella sp. GTDB lineage: Bacteria > Pseudomonadota > Gammaproteobacteria > Arenicellales > Arenicellaceae > Arenicella. Next base: position 78,344 of record JBKEFT010000021.1, on the reverse strand, counting down.
TCTTCAGAAGAGGTAATGGAATTGTTGAATGAAGGCGAACGTGCGACTTGGCCAGCGATTGAGCGCATTCGAATTCAAACACGTATTAGCCGCACACTGAATCGCTTACTTGATGACCTTGATCGCGCGGTGGTCAGTGGTGGTCGCCGAGCGGCGCACCCGAAACGCAAAGTTGTTAAGTCTTTGACCCTAGTCGAAACTAAGGCTGCAGCCAAAGCGAAGAGTAACTAGATCGTAACCAGCCCTTTCACAGTAGATCTGGAAGGCAAATACGCTCTGCCGATAAAACAAACCTATTAAAGTCGTTGACCAAGAGATAAGATTACAACTTGTCTCTTGGTAGATTAACTGCGACCAGTTCTAGGTGCTTGCGTGTCAAACGAAAACCCACAACAACAATTAGATCAGCAAACGAAAACCTCTTCGGGCTCACCTTCAGGGCTGGCTGAATTAAACCCACTGCTCAGCCTAGCTGATGGCGTGCACCAGAATACTAGTACACAAATTCGCCAATCACAGCTCTCAAACTATATCCAGCTCGCCGTTAATGATGTTTACCACGGCGCCTCTGATCTCTCACTATTCTCGGTCGAGATCGAAAAGTTACTATTAACGGATGAGTTACGCGCGGCGCTATCGCCATCGCCGGTAAATTACTTACTTAGCTTCAACTTTGATAGCATCGAGCACGCCCTTGATCTTACCCAAGATTTTGGCGGGGTCAGTCACTTCTTAGCCGACAAAGTAAGCACCTTAGACACTATTAAGGTTGATCTCGGACAGGCGAAGTTTTCGCTTCAACGGTGTGCGGCATTCAGCAACATTACTACCTTTTCAGAAGAGTTAGGTCTGCTATCATTTGCCGACAAAAGCTACGATTTAATCGTGGTCGGCCCGCTCGAAGACCTTGGTTTATCTAAGGATGAGCAAGTAGAGTTGATTCAAACGCTTCATTTAGCCCTGAAAAATACAGGTCGGCTGGTGATCAATGTCCGCAACCGAGACCGCCTAAACAAATGGACGTCGCCAGGCTCAGAGAGCACAGCCTATTCCGAACTTTATCAAAATGAAGTACAGACTGATTTTACTGAAAGTGAACTAGATCACGCTCTTAAAATAGCCGGTTTTCTGCATTGGGATTCATACGCCAGCTTCTCGCAATCAAGGTCGATTAGCCACCTTTTATCGAAGCAATATTTATCGACAAACTCGCATGCGTTGAATCACTTCAACCGACTTGGTGGAATTGGCAACGCCAACATAAACGAGTATCTATTATTTAAAAATCTATATCACGAGCGCGGTCGCGTGTTTGATTTAGCGACCCGTTTTGTAATCATCGCCAGCGCCTCGGCCACTCGGTCCCAACAACTATGTAACAACGATTTTGCGCATTTCTCAGGCACCGGGAGAAAGCCTCAATGGCGAGCCACAACACAATGCGTCGCCGGATCGAAGCAAGTCACTAAAACCCTAGTTCACCCAAGAGTTCACCCAGATATTGAGGTGGTCGACAGTCGCCAAGCAAAAAACGGTCTAAGCCAAAGCATTGAGGTTCAGGAATTTCAAACCGGCACCTTGCTGCTCGATGAATGGCTGTCGGCGTTATTGCAAGATAACCCTGCAGGTGCCTTAAAAAAGTTAGTAAGGGAATATTCAGATTGGCTAAGTAAGTTTGAGCAACAAGAAGATTTTAGCTCTCGAGCCTATGATGTTTTGCCATTCAATATCGTTGTTGACCAAACTGACGATAAGAGAGATTTTAATATCATAGACCCCGAGTGGGTAGTCGATGCTAAGTTCGACGCTAACTTGGTATTATTCAGAGCATTATTTTGGTTTGCCTTTGAGAACAAACCCTTACTGAAAGAACTTGCTAAACAAACCGGCTTATCGACCATTGGATTGTTCGTATTGCACTTCATGGAGACTATTAATGCCCCCCAAGAACTGGTCGAATTGGTAACAATGGAAGAAGAAATTCAACGTCAGATTAGTATGAATTTCCGTAACAAGTCGATCGAATATGCACTGCTGCAGACCTTCGATGGCGAGCCTGTTGCTCAACGTATGCAACCTGCATGCCAAGTTAGCTGGAGTGATAATGGCGGCATTGTCGACGAGCACAATAGTATCTTTATACTATGGGAGGCCAGCCGCAACGAGCAGGTGTTGAGTCACGCTGTTCCAAGCGTCGTTGCCAATAAACGCATTCTTCGCATCGACCCGATTGCCAGTATGGGCCTATTTAAGTTCTCGTCAGTGAGATTACTGGCGCAAGACAACGCCATTATCTGGCAATTAAACACAGCCACTGAGATTGCCAAAGACTCGAAGTGTCTGAATATCTCAGTAGTAGAAGGCGATCACCAGCAAGCCCATTTCACCGCGCTGAATGAAGACCCTCACTTTCTATTCGATCTAGATAATATTGCTAACCTAGAGACAGCTCAGACGATAGAGGTCACCTTTGCCCTATTGCACGATCAATATTATGACGTCTCACTAGCCACACTCAGCAAAGCGGTAAGCGAACAAAACATTGCCCTCTTCCGTCAAATTGGTGTACTTGACACTAAGCAAGCCGAGATTGAATACCTCTCGTCGAAACTACAAAATACAGACCAGCATCGGCAGGCCCTGCAAGCAGGATTGCACGAAGCACAAACTGCACATCAAGAACACAGCAAAAATCTAACGCAGGCTCTTGAAGCTCAGACTGAGCGAGTGCACCAGTTAGAAAGTAATATCATTATTCGATCCATTCTTCGCGTCCAGCGAATAGCCTTTCGTTTACTTAGACGATAATTACAGGCTGTCATTAGAAGCACCATTACGGGTAGCCGTAATTAATACGCTCCTTTAATCGAACTGAAGCAAACAACATCTTAGACATAAAAAAGGCGCTACGAGTATTCTCGTAGCGCCTTTTTACTTAGCTGATAGAAAGCTTATTTTTTCTTACGAAGCTTCTTACTGATCTCTTCAACTTTTTCAGCTGCTTCACGTAAGCGTTCTGGGATATCAACAAATGAGGACAATCCACCACCAAAGCGAGACTTGATTTCTTCAACTCGATCTTCCAATGTTTCGCGACCTTTGTTGACCACTTCATCAAAATCGCCCTGAATCGATTGGCCTCGTTCTACCAAGTCAGCAAATACCTTTTGGCCTTCAGCATTGATTTCTTCGTACTTACCTTGCACATCACCGTATCGCTCTGACAACTCTTCGTAGGTGCGTGAATATGCGCCCAAGCCAGCTAGCCAAATATTTTTAGCCATTACTTCAGCTTTATCACCACTCAAACCACTTAGGTTGTCTTGTAACATCGCTTGAAGCTGCTCGATACGACCTTCAACTTTCTTAGCTTCAGACTTAGCCTTCGCTTTAGCTGCTGTAGCTTTCTTAGTAACTTTTTTGCTTACCTTCTTAGCGACTTTTTCAGTCGCTTTGGTCGCTGCTTTCTTAGCCGTAGTAACTTTCTTGGTTACTTTTTTAGCCGCTGGTTTAGCGGCTGGCTTAGCGGTAGTTTTTTCAGCAGCTGGTTTAGCGACTGCTTTTTTTACTTCAGTTGCCTGTTCTGCAACCTTTTCAACAGTGTCAGTTGCCTGCTTTGCAACTTTCTCGATTTTATCAGCTGTTTTGACAGCTACATTTTCTTCTACTTTATTTTGGTCAGCCATGGGGTTCACTTTTTAATGAAATTTAAGATGGTTGGAGAGTACCTAAGTCAATTAGAATGTGCGCCCTAATTAGAAAGTTCTTTCTAATTAGGCTTGTAACGAGCTCACCTAAATGACCTCAAAAAGGGTTACAATAATAGCTACTAATCTATCCACTTCGGTACGCTGGATACGACACCGTAATGTCAAATTCAAAGTACCGAGAACATAAAAAAGGTAACAATATGCAATACCAATTACTTGACGACGGCATAGCCAAAATCACGCTCGATAATGGCAAGGCCAACGCAATCTCTCTTGAAGCAGCAACAGACTTAATCAATGCCTTAGACCGCGCTGAAAAAGAAGCGAAAGCAATTCTAATCTGCGGTAACCCTGGTATTTTTTCAGCCGGCTTTGATTTGAAAGTTATTGCTCAAGGGATGGATGCTGCCCAAGAGATGCTCAGCCAAGGCATGTTGATGACTGAGAAGCTTTATTCACATCCGCTGCCGGTGATCACCGCTTGCGAGGGGCATTCAGTAGGCATGGGTGTATTCATTATGCTAGCGGCTGACTACCGTGTTGGCGCTGCAGGTGAATTCGCAATTCGCTTACCGGAAACTGCGATCGGCATGCACTTTACAACTATTTTAAAAATAATTGCCAAGGCGCACATATGCCCGACTCATCACGCCCGTGCGATTGTGCAATCTCGCGCTTACACTCCAGAAGTTGCCGCCACGATCGGTATGTTGGATGAAGTGGTAGAGCCAGCCAAGGTAATCGAGCAGGCCTTACTTAGAGCAAAGGAATTATGCCAATTGCCAGGCGATCAGTACGCCACAAACAAGTTGCACATGCGGGCTGATGCCATCGCCACTATTAGAAAATCACTGGATATCTAATTGCCTAAACAGTCTTCAGGCTACTAAACATTAATCTTAACTGGATAGTTTAGTTGCTTGATATAAAACTTATTTGCTTGATATAAAACATATTTGCCAACGATAAAACTTATTTGCCAACGATAAAACATATTTGCCAACGATAAAACATCGTCAAAACAACGACAGTCGATTATAGACGGCGCTAAGTTTTAAGATGATCGTCAAGCACTCGATTCATTTCTTTCTCAAGCTGGGGAGCTAAGGCGCTCGCTAACATCCCCAGTTTGACGTCAACACTCAGCTCTCCCGCTTTTGGTTCGACCAGTGCGTTGACCCCCGCGGTGTGTTTATAACGGTAGTTAGCACCATCTGGCTGATATTTCCCTCCGAATTTACTGACCAGTTTTTCAAGCAGCTCAACGGCTAACTCCTGACATTCTTGTTGATCAACATCTAGCTCACGACAAACTCGAAGGTTACTCATAATTGGGTCTCATAAAAACGGTAGAAAATGTAAATATAGGTGTTCTTCAATGGTAGGTTTGTCACCCTGAAGGTTTAGTAATTCGTCGTAGCTACCAAAGTTGATCAAGGTATAAAGTAGGTTGCCAGCGAGTAGGCGAGAGGCATTAGTCGAGTCAGTGACTTTCGATTTATCCATCACCAATCGAACTAAACCGGTAATTGTCTGATGCAAGAAACTAAGCAACCGATTCAATGACTCACGGAGGCTCGAGTAGCGCTCATGTATTCCGCGAATGTCCTGACTAATAAACTTAAATTGCTGAAGAATATCGGAGATAACCGTCATGCTAGCCAAGGTTTCCTTAGTATCGCCCTTCGCTTGTTTGGTAATTTCTTGCAAGGCGACTAGCACGCGCGCATGGTATTGAGCATAGAGCTCCTCGACCACCTGCTCTTTGCCCTTAAAATGGTAATACAAATTACCTGGGCTTATATTCATTTCGTTGGCGAGATCGACGCTGGTAACACTACTCTCGCCACGTTCGTTCAATAGAACCAACGCCACGTCGAGAATTAAGTCACGGGTGCTCATTTTTGCCATTTGATCAGTGTATCAAGAGTTTATCAAAGTACGAAGTAGATTTAGTATTTTGCCTGTATGTATGTGATGAGTGTACTGCGAAAGAAGCAGACAATGCTCGCAAGACAATGTTTTTCTGCCAAGGCAGCCGTGTCATACGACCGCCATGGAGTAGCTGCCCCTTGAGGGTATGGCGGAAGTGTCGAAAATGCAGGAGCAATTTTCGACCAGTTCATCCATGAATTGCGATGGTGTCGATGATGCCGTGAAAAAATAATCTGTATTATGCAGAGACGCCACTCCTGTGCATCCATGCACCCGTGTCATACCGTTCATCCTGAACATAAAAGGCCCTCCGATTGGAGGGCCTTTTATGCTTCTTACTAAAAAATCAGACTATGCAGATTTCTTAAGGTCTTTACTCAAAGACCCCAACTTGTTTGACAAGTTTTGCAAACCTGAAGGAATGCTTACTGACGAAGTCAAACCCACTAAGCGGCTCTTGGCGGCTTCGATTTGCTCTTCTACAGTGGCTCGTCCTTCACTCAAACGAACTTGAGCGCCGTCTTGAACTTTCTCGCCACGAGAAACTAAATCGGTTACTAGCTCTTGGCTTCCTTTGTTCAATTTTGTGTAACGAGTTTGAATGTCGTTGTTTGCTTTGCTTAACAAAGAAACAGCTTCTTCATAAGTTCGGCCAGCAACACCAAGGTTGGCAAACCATACTTGCTTAGCTACGTTTTGAGCCGCAGAGATATTTTTGCTTACTTTGGCAACGATTGAGTCTGAGGTTGCTTCTACTGCATCTTCAACCGCGTCTACTGCTTCAATTACTTCTTTCTTTGCTTTCGCTACCGCTTTTGCAGACGTTTTTTTAGCTGGTGCTTTCTTGCTTACTGGTTTAGTCGCCATGATAGGCCTCCAAAAATTGGTTGGGTTAATTGTTTAACTAATGTCGATGGAATGAATCATACGGTTCCTATTTAGAATCTGCGCCCTAATTAGAATTCCCTTTCTAACGCCGCGTCCTTACTGACTTCTACGCCAAAGGCCTGACGCAAGGCTAGATATTTAAGCTTAGGCCAGCGGACTATCCAGTTGACTATCCAGTTAAAGGTTACGGTCACCCCTACCCTATTAAGAGGTGACCGGCGCTCTAATTACATGTCACACATTAGTTGAGCCCGCGCGCTTTAATATCGCGTGCTCCCAAGACAAAATGTAAAGCCGACCATATGCAAGCAATTGAAACAACAAACAGCATTGCATAGCGTAACGACTCTACCCCATATTGAGGGGCTAGGGCATCGCTGACAAAGCCAATGATAAACGTACCAAAGCCGAGCCCTACGAGATTTAAAATCAGAAAAAATAATGCGGAGGCCGTGGCTCTCATTCGAGGCTCAACCGAGCCATGAAAAACCGCCAACGCGGCACCCAAATAGCCGGTAGTAAATATTGAGGGTAGCAACTGCATCATCAAAGCGGCGGATCTATCTTCAAGCATCAAGGTAATCGCTGTCAGCGGCAAACAGATTGTAATCGCTATAGCCGGCATCCACATGTACCAACGTTTGTCTTTTTTGCCAAACTTGTCGCTCAAAAAACCAAAGCCAAATGTGCCGATGCCGCCAAACACACCAGCGCCAATCGATAGCCAGAGTCCTAGCAAGGCTGTTTCATCACCCATGCCGTGACTTCGAATGAAGAATGAGGCGACCCAACTGGTTAAACCATAGCCTGCAAGGGCACTCAAGCCAGAGGCAAAGCTAAGGTGCACTAAGTACTTTCTTTGCGCAATAAATTTTAAAACTCTTAAAAATGGAACAGCTTCTGATTCAACAGCTTTCTTTTCAGAGAAACCTCGTGGCGGCTCGTCGACCGTGAAGCGAAAGAACAGTGCGACCAGTATGCCCGGCGCACCTACCACTAAAAAGGCCCAACGCCAGCCAAAATACTGATTGATTACCCCACCTAACAATATTCCAAACATGATGCCGATATTAATACCGACAGAGTATGTTGACAGCGCTGTCGCACGTCGCTCAGGTGGGTACATGTCGGTGATTATCGAATGAGCTGGTGGGCTGCAACCGGCCTCGCCGACACCAACACCGATACGGGCCGCGAGAAGTTGTGCAAAGTTCTGTACTGTGCCAGTGAGCACCGTCATCACGCTCCAGCCAGCGATCGATAATGAGATAATGTTGCGTCGATTCGACTTATCAGCCAGACGCGCTATCGGAATACCAGCAAAGACATAAAAGATGGCAAACGCAATGCCGAGATAGCCAAGCTGAGTGTCAGACAGCCCCAAATCCATTTTTATCGATTCTTGTAATATCGATAAAAGTTGACGGTCGATAAAATTAACGGCGTAAACCAGAGTCAGCACGCCAAGTACATAACGTCGATATCGCTTACTTTCGTATCTTGAATTCAAAAATCCAGCCTCCTATTTTTATCTCAACATTGGCGAGCCACGCCCATATTGGATATTTATTATTATTATTTTCTTACTATCTATCATTGCTGCTTGGATACTAACTGAGCCGAGGTGCAGACTACGCAGCAGCTCAGGTTCTATAACATCATCACCAGCTAACTAATTATTCTTGCCGCCACCGAGCCTTCTGCAAATACCTACTTCATTTATGCTATGCCATAAATAGCACGACCACTATGCCATAAACAGCGATCTTTTTATTCCACCTTGATTTTCAACTGCTAGACTGCAACACTGGTTTTAATGGTTATTAATGGCGCTTGGTGAGATACCCAAAAGACGCAAACGAGAAACCCAAAGACAAACCAAGCCCATCAACAAAATTGGACACATCATGAAAAACCTGAAAAGCCTCAAGGGCACTCTAGCGATCGCGTTATTAATACTTGGTAGCGCATGTACAAGTACTGTCACTCAAACACCGGCGCCGGTTATTGAAGAAAATCTAGCCCTGAAAGCAGCCCTATCACAACAGGCCGAAGAGAATAAAGCTCGCTATCAATCACGCAATCCTGAGGCAACACTTAATTTCTTTGGTATTAAACCTGGTATGACCGTTGTTGAAGCTCTGCCGGGCGGAGGATGGTACTCAAAGATTTTGCTAGCGTACTTAGGCGTAAATAGCCAACTGATTGGGGTAGACTATTCTCAGAAACTTTGGCCAAATTTTAGTTTCATGACAGCTGAACGTATTGAAGCCAAAAAGACCTGGGTAAGCACTTGGTCGACACAAGCAGAGCAATGGCGTGACGACGACGGAGCATCCATTGCCGCGTTTCAATTTGATGAGATGCCCGCAAGCATGGTCGGATCAGCCGATGCCATATTGTTCATTCGAGCATTGCACAACCTTGCTCGCTTTGAAGCTAACGGAAATTTTTTAAGCAACTCACTAAAAGAAACTTACACCATCTTAAAGCCGGGTGGCATTGTCGGCGTTGTCCAGCATCAGGCGCGCGAAGACCGCCCGGACGATTGGTCCAATGGTGACAATGGCTATTTAAAGAAGAGTTTTGTAGTCGCAAAGATGCAAGCGGCAGGTTTCGAATTTGTTGGCGAAAGCAATATCAATGAAAATACTCAAGACCAAGCAACGGTAGGCGATATCGTATGGCGCTTACCACCGTCTTTGAGCGGCTCTAAGGATGACGATGAAAAGCGCTCCGCGATGCTCGCAATCGGCGAATCTAACCGAATGACACTTAAGTTTCGCAAACCCCTATAAACCGGGGCAAGTCGAACGCCCCCGACTTAACTGACTCAGTTACTTTAAATCCTAAGGTTCAAACATAGTATGCCGAACTTCCTGCGAAACGTTGTTGGCCTAGTTGCCGCGACATTAACGACCTCAGTTGTCGGGTCGGTATTCTCAACCCAGTCGGTGATCTCAAGCTTGCGCTCACTTGATGTCGACGTGCCGCTAGCAACTCGACTTTCGATGACTGTAGACGACTTAGCCATACTGCCGTCGATGGCGCCACTTGTCGCTATTTGCTTTGTTGTCGGCTTTATTGTCGCGCCCCTTTGCATTCGTTACATTGGCGGCAATCGCACTGCATGGCATGTTGTTGCGGGTGCGGTGGCACTGATCACCACGCTCCTTATAATGAAGGCGGTTTTGTTAATTACCGCCATCGCTGGCACTAGGTCTGTATTCGGGCTGTTGAGCTTTGGCCTCGCCGGCGCCATCGGTGGCTGGGTATATGCAAAAATCACGACTCAAGCAAGGGTAGAAAAATGAAAAAACTAAGCGTGACTTTGCTACTTTTAGCAAGCCTTGCAAGTAGCGTAATTAATGCACAACACACAGCTATAGAGACCGACGACTACTTTACCACGGTAGTCGCTAGCGGTTTCAATCAGCCTTGGGCTCACGAATTCTTACCCAATGGCGATATTCTAGTTACTGAACGAGTTGGCAATTTAAAAATTGTTCGCGACGGGGAAATACTCGAGCAAGTTGTCAGCAACATACCTGAATCTTATTATGCTGGGCAAGGCGGTTTGCTCGACATTATGCTCGACTCCGACTTCGACCGTAATCGCACACTCTATTTGAGTTATGCGTTCGGTTCGTCAAATGGCAATGCGACACGCGTAGTTTCCGCGACCTTAAATACCAATGGCGACAATTACGCGCTCGAAAACGTCAATATCCTCTTTACCGCATCGCCATTAAAACAGACGCCCCAACATTACTCCGGGCGAATCGCTCAAATGGGCGACGGTAGCTTATTGCTAACAGTCGGTGATGGATTTGATTACCGCGAAGATGCTCAGCGCTTGGATAATCATTTAGGTAAGATAATTCGAATCAATCGCGACGGCAGCGTACCGGCCGATAACCCATTTGTAGCGCAACGAGGTGCTAAGCCTGAAATATGGTCCTACGGTCATCGCAACCATCAGAGTTTGGTCATTGCCGATGGCGTTGTATACCAGAACGAACATGGCCCTAAAGGTGGTGACGAAGTAAATATTATTGAGGCCGGCCTTAATTATGGATGGCCGGTTATTACCCAAGGTCGAGACTACAATGGCGCCAGCGTTACGCCTTATATCGAGTACCCTGACATGCACCAACCACTAGTCGACTGGACACCCTCTATTGCGCCTTCCTCGATGGCCTTTCATATGAGCAAGCTCTACGTAACATCGCTGGCGGAAAAATCAATTCGCATGTTAACTACCGATGGTGAAACTATCAACGATCAGGGCATTGTATTTGAGGCGATTGAAGGTCGCATCCGAGATATCGCGGTAGGGCGGGATAACCATCTCTATGTTCTCACCGACGGCGATCAAGCCGAGCTGATAAAGATAACTCAAACGCTATCAAGGTAGATGCTTAAAAATATAAAAGCACCACTAACTGGGGTAGTTATCGAGGTCGCAGTCAGTGTTAATCAAGCAGTTGCTAAGGGCGATCTGCTGATCTTACTCGAATCAATGAAGGTTCAGCTCCGAGTTGAAGCTGACTCCGATGGCCTTGTACGAGGTGTATTTGCCGAGGTCGGCGATACGATTCAACGCGAGGCTAAACTTGTTAGCTTAGAAGCCGCTAACACCATTAATGCCATCGATGTAGACAATGCTTCAAGCCTTAGCGCCAGCCCCCATTCGCTGATTCAGGAGTTCTATGACCGTCAGGCCTTGAGCCTAGATCAACACCGTAGCGAGGCCGCGGCAAAACGTCATAGTAGGGGTTATCAAACGGCAAGAGAAAACTTAGCCAGACTCTGCGACCCAAAGAGTTTTCAAGAATATGGCCAATTTGCGGTCGCCGCGCAACGCCAGCGCCATGACTACCAAACATTGAAAACCAGCAGCGCGGCCGATGGCATCATTACCGGTATCGGACAAGTAAATGGCCAATCGGTTGCCTTAGTAGTCAACGACTACTCGGTAATGGCCGGCACACAAGGTTATTTCCACCATCAGAAATTGGATCGTATTTTAGCGGTTGCAGGTGATAAAAAACTGCCGGTAATTATGTTTACCGAGGGCGGTGGCGGCCGCCCCGGAGACACCGACGTGACGGTAGTAAACTCAGGTTTGCAATGTGCCTCATTTGGAACTTGGGCTGGTTTAAGCGGATTAGTCCCACGGATCAGCGTGGCCAACGGCTATAATTTTGCTGGCAACGCCGCTTTATTCGGGGCTGCGGATATCACCATCGCGACTAGGCAGTCATGGATTGGCATGGCCGGTCCAGCGATGATTGAGGGCGGCGGCTTAGGCACTTACAAGCCAACTGACATCGGCCCGATCGAGGTCCAATCAAGCAACGGTACGGTAGACATTGTTGTAGACGATGAAGTCCAAGCCGCCGAAGTCGCGGTAAAAGTGCTGAGCTATTTTCAGGCCGACGAGTCAGACTGGCAGTCTAATGATCAAACAGAATTACAACGGTTGCTGCCAGAGAATCGGCGACAGACCTACCAAGTACGACAGGTAATAGAGCAATTGGTCGACCAAGATTCATTCATCGAGTTGGGTAAAGCTTACGGCCCATCGATGGTCGTCGGGCTGGCCCGTATTGAAGGTAAAGCGATTGGCATTTTAGCCAATGACTGCACGTCGCTAGGCGGCGCTATTGATGTCAGCGCCGGTGACAAGGCGACTAAATTTATGCAGCTTTGCGATCAATTCAAATTGCCAATCATTTCGTTTTGCGACACACCTGGATTTATGGTTGGCCCAGATCATGAAACTCAAGGGGCGGTGAGGCGTCTAGCCGAAATGTTTCGCGTCGGCGCTCAACTTTCGACACCGTTCTATGCCGTAGTTTTGAGAAAATGTTATGGGCTTGGTGCGCAAGCTATGCTCGGCGGCAGTACTCAAAGACCGTTATACACTTTGTCGTGGCCAACCGGCGAATTTGGCCCAATGGGTTTAGAGGGCGCTGTTCGATTGGGCTTTAGTAAAGAACTGGCCGCAATCACCAATGCAGAGCAACAGAAAGCCTTGTTCGACAAATTATTGGCGCAACAATATGAGCGCGGCCAAGCGGCTGAGGTGGCTAGCGTTTTGGAGATCGACGCGGTTATAGACCCTGCTGATACGCGTGCGGCGCTGGCCACCCTGTTAAAGACCGGACCATAGTCTTCAAAAAATACTGGCAATCTCGTCGAATGGTTTACGCTCAATATCTGGCACTGTTAGGCCGTCGCTCGGATAGCCGGCAACAATCAGCATAAAGGGTTTTTCGTTGCTCGGTCGTTGAAGAATCTGATTCAGAAACTTCATTGGGCTAGGTGTATGGGTTAGGGTTGCGAGGCCTGACACGTGCAGTGCGGTGATTAGCATTCCGGTAGCGATGCCAACTGATTCAGGCATGTAATAGTTCTTATGCTTTACGCCCTCTTCATCAACCGAATTACGTTGCAAAAACACCGCGATCAAATACGGCGCGGTCTCCAAAAATGGTTTGTGCTGATCGGTTTCGAATACCTTAAGATCGTCTAACCATGCTTTAGGTGCTCTACCATTGTAAAACTCTTGCTCTTCGGCTTCCGCGGCTTTACGAATCAGCGCCTTGGTCTCATGGCTTTCGACGATCGCAAAGTGCCAAGGCTGCTTATTAGCACCACTGGGTGCTGAACCGGCGGTGCGCACGGCATTCTCTATAACCTCTCGATCTACCGACCGATCAGAGAAGTCGCGTACGCTGCGCCTAGCTGACACTCTCGAGTTAAATTCACGCGAAATTAATAACATCTCTTCGGCAGAGAGTTCTTGAAAGTTCAATGGTTTTCTAGACATAATTAAATTTTGGGCCGGTCGGATAATGATTTGCGTCAGGAGAAAGGGGTACAAGTCGCTAGCTCGCCCTTCGCGGAGGCTAGTTTTTTGGTTTATTTAAGGCGTAATGGTTGTTCCATTACTCGAAAATAAACCAAAAAATAGACCAGAGTGGCGCTTTCGTACTAGTGAAATTCATTATCCGACAGGCTCATTGTGTTAGGGCCGCCAAAAGCGAGCGAAGTTTGACTACGTTTAAGCGATCATGGTTCGAGTTTTCCCTGCTAAAATCTCAGAGCCGTCGCCCCATCATAAGGTTTTCATAAATACATTCGTTTTGGCGTATCGAGATACGCACTGGGAATCTCAAACTGATAATTTCAAACTTTGAATCTCGAGCTAGGCCGTGTAATCTGCTCAAACTTGCTCATGCCCTAGGTGGTATGCCACCACTCCCTTGTCTAGAAATACCCTGCATTGTATTTCGATCTCGGGTCTTGGCTTGCAAGCTGAGCCAGCCTTATTCTACAGTTTGTCTAAAATTATTCGTGATTAACCCAAAGAGTATTCATGCTTGAACTAAAGACTAGCAGGCACTGAGATTCACCGCAAATCTATCATCAACTGTTCAAGTATTCTGATATTTCGATACTCATCGCCTAAAATTGCTCGTCTTCGAAGCTCAAGCGCTGGGGGAAAGGACTATTTTAGGCTATATTCTCAGGCAAGAACATACCGTTGCGTTTTAGCCAGGACTACGAATAAACGATTGGCTTTTCAATAACTGGCTTTACAGAAACCAAAGCGTTTAAACGCAACCTAAATTAGAGGGTATTTGTTATGACCACATTAATAATGGCCGCCATTTTGCTTTTTTGCGTTGGCTCAATTACCTATGCCTATGCCTATCGGGGCCAAGCACGGTGGGACGGTTTCGGCGAATATATTCGCAAAGGGTGGCCGATTTTCACACCGTTCAATTGCCTGCTTTATTTGTTTACTGCCGCTAAAGCTCGCCCTGCGATTATGGATATTAGAGAGTTTCCTGAATTAACGGAAATTGCAGATAATTGGCAGATAATTCGTCAAGAAGCGGTGGAATTAATGGCCGAGGGTGGCTTCGATCAAATAGCGGATAAGGACTCGGCATCTTATTACGACATTGGGTTTCGCACTTTTTACAAATACGGTTGGACCAAATTTTACGTCAACTGGTATGGCTATACACACGAATCGGCGAAACGCACCTGCCCAAAAACAGTTGCGCTCTTGAGTAGAATTCCACAGGTTAATGGCGCCATGTTTTCGGTACTTCCTCCCGGCGGCCAATTGACTCGGCACTTAGATCCTGTAGCATGCTCGCTGCGTTATCATTTGGGCTTAGATACGCCAAATGACGATAAATGCTATATCAGCGTAGATGATCAAAAATACTCATGGCGCGACAGCGAACCTTTACTGTTTGACGTCACCTATTTACATTTTGCTCATAATGACGCCGATAAGCCGCGGCTGATTTTAATGTGCGATATCGAGCGACCAATGTCACCCATTGGCCGCCTGCTAAACTGGCCGTATAAGTTATTAATGCGCGCAACGGTAGTTCCAAACACAGATGAAGATAAACGAGGCTTTGCCAATAAGACCTTTAGCACTCTAGTGCCTCTATTAGATAAATCTAAACGCCTAAAGGAAACAAATTTACCGGCCTATAAGGCACTGAAGTACACCGTAAATGGCACTTTATTGTTGGCTCTTGCCGGTCTAGTTTGGTTGGCGTTGAAGTTTTTTATTTGGTTGTTTTAAGTATTTAGTTGAAATTTGAGGGTAACTTAATTTTCAATCTTAATTAAACGAGATCTAATCATGACTAATAATCAAAAGCCCGGCCTCTCTGAAGGAACGCTACATGAACAGCTTACCGACAATAGTAAGTCGGCTTTTGCTCGCTACCAAGATCTCGCGCTAGGCTCTAATAGCCTATGGTATTTAGTCAAGTATGAGCTAATCATGTTGTTCGCCTCCTGGGTTCCTGGCGCCTTAGGCTTAGTGCTACGAAAGGCTTTGTACCCATTCATTATCGGCAAGGTCGGGCGTAATGTCGTTTTCGGTCAAGGGGTCGCTATTCGTCACGGTCAAAAGATAACGATTGGCGATGGTGTGATTATTGACGATCGAGCCGTACTTGACGCCAAAGGTAGCTCAAATCACGGTATCGTTATTGCCAATAACACTATTGTTAGCCGTAACGTGGTTTTGTCGTGCAAGAACGGAGATATTACTATTGGATCAGACTGCACCATTGGCATCAGCACACTGGTGCATGCAATGGAAGGTAGCGACGTTACTATCGGCGACAATGTCTTAATCGGCGCGTTTTGCTATTTTATTGGTAGCGGCCCGTATGGCACTGAAAGCTTAGAGCTGCCATTCAAAAAGCAGGGTATGACGCCGCAAGGCGGTATAAAAATCGCAGACAATGTCTGGTTTGGTAGTCACGTTCAGGTATTTGACGGTGTGATTATTGAGTCTGGCTCGATCATTGGTGCTAGCACAGTAGTGAATAAGAACGTTGGTGAATTTGATGTTGTCGCCGGCGTGCCAATGAAAGTGCTGAAAAATCGACGGGCCGATGACTATATTTGGCCACAGGCAACTTAGCTGAGGAGCCTGTCGGATAATGACTAAGTTCGTTTGCCTTTTAGTAATTAGTTTCTATCAACGATTCTTATCTCCGATAAAGGGCTTTAACTGCGCCCACCATCGCTTGCACCAAGGAGATACTTGCTCGAATGCGATCAAGAAAATACTAATTGAGGAACGTTTTGGCGATATTGTCAAATTGTCGAGATTACGCTTTAGAGAGTGCCATACCGCATCAGTTCATCTAGCCAGCCACCGAGCCGATATCCCTTGTGATATTAGTTGTGCGGGAGACGCTGGCTGTTTAGGTGATTCCTTGGGCCCTAGGGGTGGAAAAAATTGCGGTACTTGCACGCCGCCGTTTGAACTGTGCTTAGACTATCCGCGATTTAAAAGGCGCACTCAGCTTATTATCTTAAGTGTTATTTTTTTACTCGGCATATTCTTGGCTTATATCTATGGAAGTCAAATAACTAAAGTAGAGATTTCTCAGCTGCCTAACTCGCAACGCAGCGACAGCTTTTTTGCAAAACTGGTAAATCGAGATACACCAAGGTTAAGGGCTTTAGCGGTAAGCGATGGAAATAAAATTTACTCAAATGTGGTCGAAAGTTCAGACTTAGTCACGGGAAAGTCTATAACTCTAAGCTTTCCTAGGTCGCTATCATTAGATCAAATCACTCGTTTAGAGCTTCATGACGCACGCTTTTCAGCAGCTCAGGATTTGATTATTGTTGGACAAACTATTGACCATATAGAGCTGCCCAACAAGCACGGCAAGGGCAAACGATTTCGCTATAAATTTAAATCTCGCTGGGGTCTTTAAATCTCGGCGGAGCCCTTTAAATCTCGGCGGAGCCCTTTAAATCTCGGCGGAGCCCTTTACATTATCGCAGAGCGATCTGATTACTCTTTGTCGAGCCTGTATTCGGCTGAACGTGCGTGCGCAGTGAGCGATTCACCACGTGCTAAGGTTGACGCATGTTTGCCTATCGTCTGAGCGCCTTCGCGCGATACTTTGATCATGCTAGTACGCTTCTGAAAATCGTAAACCCCGAGTGGCGAGGTAAAACGTGCGGTGCCGGCGGTCGGCAGTACGTGGTTCGGGCCAGCACAATAATCGCCTAGTGATTCAGCACTATAAGGGCCAATAAAAATGGCACCTGCATTACTAATCTCATCGGCTAAGCTGTCGGCGTCTTGGGTGAAAATCTCTAAGTGTTCGGCGGCAATCTCATCAGCAATAGCAACAACATCGGCGCGTGTACTGGCGACAATAATTGCGCCATTTCGTTTCAGCGATTGTTGGATAATATCGGCACGTTCCATGCTCGGTAATAACTTATCAATGGACTGCTGAACACGCTCGGCCAATAATTCGCTTTGCGTTAGTAAAATTGACTGGGCTACCTCATCATGCTCGGCTTGAGCAAACAAATCCATCGCTACCCAATCAGGATTAACCGACTCGTCTGCAATAACCAGCACTTCAGATGGGCCAGCGATCATATCGATGCCAACCTTACCAAACACTTGCTTTTTGGCGGTGGCAACGTAAATGTTACCGGGGCCAGTAATTTTGTCTACCGCTGGAATTGTCTTAGTGCCGTAGGCCAGCGCGGCGATAGCTTGCGCACCACCAATTCTGAAGACCCGATCTACTCCAGACATCAGCGCGGCGGCCAACACCATATCGTTAAACTCACCATTGGGCGTGGGCGAGGCCATGATCAGCTCTTTTACCCCAGCCACCTTGGCCGGTACCGCATTCATGATGACCGACGACGGATACGTCGCTTTGCCGCCCGGAACATACACACCAACACGCTTCATTGGGGTTATCTTCTGGCCCAACTGCGTTCCATCAGCTTCGGTGTAACTCCATGACTCAGCCAATTGTTTCTGGTGATAGCTTCGTACACGCTCAACCGCATATTCGAGCGCTTCGTGTTGATCGGGGTTAATATTTTCAAGCGCTTGCTGTAAGCGTGCTGGGCGTATTTCTAAGCCTCGAGCTTCGACATCAAAGTTATCAAACTTTTGAGTATAAGCAAACAAGGCAGAGTCACCATGCTTAGCAACATCACTGATAACCTTGGCAACGGTACTCTCGACTCCGGATTCTAAGGTTTCATCACGGTTTAACAGCGAATTAAGCGCCGCTGTAAAATCGGCATCAGACGATTTTAGCTTCTTCATCATCACATTCATAAGGAGTACTTTATTGACTTTCGATAACAGCTGACAGCCGCCCCACCAACGCCGAAATAGCGGCATGTTTTACGCGCATCGCGGCCGCATTAGAAATTAAACGGCATGAACTATGAGCAACTACGTCTTTGGCAACCAAGTTATTGGCTTTCAAAGTGCTCCCTGTTTCTACCAAGTCAACAATCTCATCGGCCAGGCCAACCAACGGAGCTAACTCCATGGCTCCGTATAATTTAATGATTTCAGCTTGAATCCCCTGCGACTCATAATAACGCTTTGCCGATTTAACGTATTTGGTTGCCACTCGTAAACGTTTTTGAGTCTTCGGGCGGTCGAGGTCTTCAACCCGCACAGCGGTCATCAAACGACATTTTGAGTATTGCAAATCAAGTAACTCACAGAGGCCTTCGCCACCATGCTCTAACAGGCCATCTTTGCCAACGATCCCGACGTCAGCCGCACCGAACTGAACATAGGTTGGCACATCGGTGGCGCGAATGATCACGCATTGTAGATCGTCCCGACTGGTCGCGAAGATAAGTTTACGACTGGTAAACGGATCGTCTTTTAGAGTAATGCCTATTTGCTCAAGCAACGGCAGTGTCTGCTTAAGAATTCGGCCTTTAGAAAGCGCTAGGGTAATCATCAGTTGCTCAGTCTTGGGTTGGTCAGTCTATGGGGCTGGGTAATGGTGCTATTTAACCAGTTCTTGCAGGGCGAGGTCTTTATCCCATACGTGGCCGGGCACGCGGCGTATATTAGCGCCTAAACGTGACAACTTTTCTTCAATACTCTCATAACCGCGGTCGATGTGATAAATACGGTCGATAACGGTCGGCTTGTCGGCCATTAATGCCGCTAAAACAAGACTCGCAGAGGCACGTAAGTCTGTGGCCATCACTGGTGCGCCACGTAACTTGTTACGTCCAGTGATAAACGCGGTATTACCTTCTAGGTCTATTTGTGCGCCCATGCGCTGCAGCTCTTGTACATGCATGAAGCGGTTTTCGAATATGTTTTCAACAACCTTACTAGTACCATTTGCAAGCGAATTCATGGTCACAAACTGAGCCTGCATATCGGTAGGAAATGCAGGATGAGGTGCGGTATAAATATCCACCGCTTTGGGCTGGTTGCCATGCATGTTTAACTCGATACTATCGCCTTCAATACTGATATCAGCCCCGGCTTCAACCAGCTTGTCAAGCACCGCATCTAAATAGGTTGCGTCGGTTGCGCGCGCCCTTACTCGACCTCGCGTTACTGCTCCAGCTACTAAGTAGGTGCCGGTCTCGATTCGGTCAGCAATAACCGTATGGCTTGCATCATGCAATGAGTCGACCCCCTCGATCACCAATTCAGAGGTACCAGCACCTGATACTTTAGCGCCCATCGCGTTCAAACAATTGGCCAAGTCAACAATTTCAGGCTCACGTGCCGCATTCTCAATTACCGTGGTGCCCTGCGCCAGTGACGCCGCCATCATTAGGTTTTCGGTGCCAGTCACCGACACCATATCCATAAAAATACGGGCACCCTTCAATCGGTCACAGGTGGCTTTAATATAACCGTCTTCGATTTTCACTGTTGCGCCCATCGCTTGTAAACCTTTGATATGCAGGTTTACCGGCCGAGAGCCAATAGCGCAACCACCAGGCAACGAAACCTCAGCATGGCCTAGGCGCGCAACTAGCGGGCCAAGCACCAATATGGAAGCTCGCATGGTCTTCACCAGATCGTATGGAGCTCGGCTTTGGTTCAGGCCACTGGCGTCGGCACAAATCTTCATGCGTTCGTCAATTTCCATTTCCACGCCTAAGTATGAAAGCAGGCTCATGGTAGTGGTGATGTCTTGCAGGTGAGGCACATTGCTCAATGTCAATTTTCCATCAACCAAAAGCGATGAAATCAGAATCGGCAGCGCCGCATTCTTAGCACCCGATATAATCACGTCGCCATCAAGCGGGCCGGCACCGGTTACGATCAGTTTATCCATGTAGTTGGAGTTTCCTTCAGTAAAAACGCGCTAAGCGTTGGGATTATTCTGGCAGCAATTTAGGCAAATCTAAATGCTTACGGCATTAAGCACTTATTTAGGCGCTTAGAGTATCTTTAAGTTCGCCTGCTTCGTACATTTCATTCATGATGTCACTGCCACCAATAAACTCACCTTTGATATACAACTGGGGAATAGTCGGCCAGCTTGAATAGGCTTTAACACCTTCTCGTATTTGATCATTGCTTAGAACATCAACGGTGACAAATTGGGCATCGAGGGCGGTTAAAATTTGCACCGCTTTGCCAGAGAACCCACATTGTGGAAAATTAGCGTTGCCTTTCATGAAAAGCACTACTTTGTTTTCGGTTACAGTTTGCTTGATTTGCTCATGCATTGTTACTTGTTCAGTCATTTTATTTACCTATTTTAGGGGTTAGTAGAAGTTAGATAGCCAATAATAAGCCTATCAGGGTCACAAAGCTTCTGCAGGTGTTAAGGTTTTCATAGATAAGGCGTGTACTTCTGCCTTCATTTTATCGCCTAACGCGGCGTACACTAGCTGATGACGCTGAATGCGCGACTTACCTTCAAATTCAGCCGCTACGACAGAAGCTTCGAAATGATGTCCGTCACCCTCTACCGCCACTTGTGCGCCGTCAAAGCCAGATTCAATCCAATTTTTTAGTTGCTCAGGAGTAACCATAGTTCATTTTTCTCAAGTCGAGTATTTATTGGTCGCAAGAATACCCGAAAGCCAGTATTTGAGCCAGTTCCAGCGGTTAATTGCGAGATTAATCTTTGCTTATATTTGCTCACTGAGGTCAAGTCTAGCAGCAAACTAAAATATGCCTAGGCGTCACGTAGCTTATAGCCGCTTTTCAGCATCAACACGCACCCCAATGTCAACACCACAGATGCGCTAAGCATCACCGCTAGACTCAATAAAACAGGCTGATCCGACTGACCGAAAAAGCCATAGCGAAAGCCATCAATCATGTAAAAAAATGGATTTGCTTTGGACATCTGATACCAAAATGGTGGTAATGATGTAATTGAATAAAACACACCACTTAAGAAGGTCAAGGGCACGATGAGAAAGCTTTGAAATGAGGCTATTTGATCAAATTTTTCAGCCCACATTCCCGCGATCAAGCCCAGAGCCGCCATTACATAGCTACCTAGGACCGCAAATGCGAGAATAACGAAAATGTTTTCAATACTCACCCCTACGTAAAAATACGCTAACAAGAAGACACCAACACCGACCGCAAGGCCACGCAATATTGCCGCCCCGATAAAAGCCAGAAACATTTCCAGCGCTGAGAATGGAGGCAAGAGAATAAACACAATGCTGCCCATCACTTTAGATTGAATTATGCTCGACGAGGTATTGGCAAACGCGTTCTGAATCACCGCCATCATTAGCAATCCAGGAATTAAAAATTCGGTGTAGCTAACGCCAGGAAAGACCTCAACACGCCCTTCTAAAACGTGTCCAAACACGAGCAAATACAGCAGAGCGGTAACCACCGGCGCTAATACGGTTTGCAGCCAAACTTTGCGCCAACGAGTTACCTCTTTAGAGAGTAAAGTATAAGTAGCTATCCAGTTCATGCTCGAACTCCGCTTTGCTCACCGGTCATTCGAATAAAAACGTCTTCAAGACTGTCATTTAGAACCGAAACATATTCAATACTAATTGATGCTGCTCTTAAGCCATCTAATATTTGCATAATTGAGTCACTGTCTCGATGAATCGTAAGCTCGACTTCATTGCCCGCTAAGCGCGTTACACGGTCAAGATACTGTGGCGGAATGGTCTCAATCGAATGACTGGCGCGAACTAATAATTTACTTCCTAAACCTCGAGCGAGTAAGTCTTGCTTGGTCTCGAGTGCCAGCAGTTTACCTTTATCAATAATCGCTATGCGGTCACACAACTCCTCAGCCTCTTCAAGGTAATGCGTGGTCAGCACAATGGTATGACCTTCTTTATGCAAGCGTCGGACAAAACGCCACATAGATTGTCGCAGCCCAACATCGACGCCGGCGGTGGGTTCATCCAGCACCAGCACCTTTGGCTTATGCACCAACGCTTGGGCGATTAGCACTCGGCGCTTCATACCTCCGGATAACTTTCGCATATTCGAGTCAGCTTTATCACTGAGGCCAAGTTGCTCTAATAGTTCATCGATCCACTTGCCATTATTGCGCAGACCAAAATAACCAGATTGAAACTCTAAAGTCTCACGAACCGTAAAAAACGGGTCCATCACAATCTCTTGAGGAACCACACCTAAGTTCATACGTGCTCGACGATAATCTTTTCCCACGTCAGCTCCGAGTATCGAAATACTGCCGCTATTGACTCTAATCAGCCCCGCAAGAGCACTGATTAACGTTGACTTGCCCGCACCGTTGGGGCCAAGCAGGCCAAAAAATTCTCCCTGTTGAATATCAAAACTAACATCGCTCAGCGCCTGTAATTCGCCATATCGTTTAGTCACGCCACGCAAGGAGATCGCGGGCTGTTGCTCAGCGTTGGCTGGTATTTCTTGAGTCACAATTTCTCTCGAGTAGTGAAGTAGCTTAAGGCATTAGTTAAAAACAAAAAAGGCGAGCTGTGCTCGCCTTCAGAGGTGCGCTGGGGATTATACCGTTTAACGGGCGTTTTTACCGCGAAGGTCATTGATCAACCCATCAATACCTTTTTCTTTTAAGCTCAAAGCAAAACTTGAGCGGTACGTGCGAATAAAATCAATACCGGCCACATCAAGATTGTAGGCGCGCCATCTGGTGTCATTACGATTACTCATCGACAATACGATCGGAAACTCTTCGCCGGATGCCGATATCAGCTTAGCTTTAACCTTAACCTTATCGTCCCCTGGCGCTAACTCCGTAGGCTCGTAAATCACCTTCTCTTTACCAGTGGCATTTAGCAAGCCAGTGGCATAACTTTGCAAAAGAAAAGTTTTAAATTCTTTAACAAAGGCATTTTTTTGCTCATCCGTTGCCGAATTAGCCGCTTGCTTACCGAGAATTAAGTCGGCCATGCGGGGCACATGCAGAGCAGGAAGTAGTGTTTCGTCAAGCATGTCGTAGAGCGCTTGATTGTTGACCTCGTAAGTGGCGCGGTTAGCTTCTAATTTAGCGACCATAGTATCAACCGCTTGCTTGACCACATCTTGCGGGCCCTGCATTGCCTGCACTTGGGCCGAAAACATGAAGAGCATGCCAATGACTAGCGATAATTTGGTGATGGAGTATTTCATAAAGTTCATTGTGGTCTCCCAGCAAAAAGTAATTTTTCGCGATCAGTTAGAAACTATCACGGTTCTGATTTGTAGAGGATAGCAAAGTTTAGCTTAACCCCTGATTAATGAATTGTTACAGAGAGACCTTTATGGTTTCGCTCATTTACGCCGAAATCAGGCAATCGACGAGGCTTATGTTTAGGGCCTATTTAAGCAAAATCAAGACGCATCAGCCCTTGCCTTAGCAAAGACCGGTATAACAGCGTCTGTATTGTAATTTTTTTTTAGTTTTTGGTTCTAATTCGCTATTGAATCCGATTCTGAAGAGGTGATCGGCTCGGATTTGCCGGCCATTTTCTCAAGGTTCTGGTTAATCTTAAATAGAAGCATAACCAGCTCAGCCATTACCCGCAAAGCGATAACACCAGCAACAATATAAACTAGCGCTTCGAACATACCAAAGAAGCCATTCGAGAAAAAGTGCCCGATGCCGCTCCAGAACACAGTCAATAAGCCTAGCCAGTACAACACACGGATCAAACTCGGGGTTAACATATCATCGAAAAATAGCACTCGACGTGGCAATGGTTCTTTTAAAAAATCACTAATACTGTCTATCATGAATGACCTCCTATCAGGTCGTTTAGCGTTATTTACTAGAGTGAGGCTGCAGCATAACTCGGTGAGCGGTTAAAAATGTTCGTAATACCTCCACTCTTGCTTGAAAAACGTGCTCTTTGCGACGGTTTCCATGCCAATTGGAGACATTCCAACCACTTTTCATTTCGTCCCTGAGCCATGCTCAGATCTCAGGGTAAATCTCGATAGCCCGATAACTGCCCGATCACCATTCTAACAAATGAATCCCCCAAATACTAAAAATCACATAAGTTCAAACAAGTTTAACAATTAACACGTTCAGCTTCGATTGACTCGTTTTTGGTTGCAATTAGCCGACGAAAACAACACACTTCGGGCCTACATTGTAACGCTCACGTTGCTCAGAGACCCTTTTTATACAAATGCAAATCGAAATCGCCATAGCCCTAGTGTTAGTGGGCTTCTTGCTACTAATGTGGAGTGCCGATCTATTGGTCGACAACGCCTCAGAACTCGCCGGAAACCTAGGTATATCTACTTTTTTAGTAGGCATAGTGATTGTCGGCTTTGGTACTTCGGCACCCGAATTATTTGTCTCGGCAATGGCCTCCTTAGAAGGTAAAGGCAATCTAGCGCTCGGCAATGCCTTAGGATCAAACATTACCAATATCGGCATGGTTTTGGGCAGCGCGGCACTAGTACGCGCACTGCCAGTGAGCCGCTCTACAGCCACCATCGATCTTCCAATCGTGCTTTTTACCGGCGTATTGGCGATCGTATTGATTATGGACGGACTGCTGTCATTTATCGACGGCATTATCTTACTCGGCGTTTTGCTTGGCTATTTAATTTGGTCGGCTAAAGCCCAGCAAGGCCAAGAACCAGCGCCATCTAGCTCCGAAAAACCAAATACGCCGGACTCCGAAACAGGCGGGAAACCCAACAAGCCGAGCAGCGTTTACGCCGCGTGGACGGTGTTCAGCATCATCGTGCTAATGGCCGCTTCAAAAATATTAGTCAGCGGCGCGGTCACTATTGCCGAATACTTTGGCGTAGGCGAATTAATTATTGGCCTGACAATAGTCGCGATTGGCACTAGTTTGCCCGAGCTCGCGGCGGCCATCGCCGCTGCTCGTAAAGGCGTGCACGACATGATTATCGGTAATATTATCGGGTCAAACGTATTTAACACCCTCGGCGTACTGGGTCTCACCGGAGCATTGCAAGCGACCGAAATTGATACCAGCGCGTTATGGCGTGATTTCCCGGTGATGTTTGCCTTCACGGCGTTGATGTTGATCTTTGCGTTAACCAAAGGCCGCTTCGGTCGCCTCGAAGGTGGGCTCTTTCTGTTTAGCTACCTTGGCTATCTAGGCTATTTAATCTTTATCTCAGTTTGATCTTTTGTCGCTGCAGCGATACCCTTCGAGCATGAAAAAAACTGCATTTCTAGACTCTGCCTACAAGGTATTGAGTATTGAAGCTGAAGCGATAACGCGTCAGCTTGACCATCTCGGCAGCAGCTTTGAAGAGGCTTGCCAACTGATTCTCGATTGCGAAGGCCGCGTGGTGGTCACCGGCATGGGCAAATCAGGCCATATAGCTAACAAAATTGCGGCTACCTTAGCCAGTACTGGCACCCCAGCGTTCTTTGTGCATCCAGGCGAAGCGAGCCATGGTGACCTTGGAATGATTACGCCTAAAGATTTGGTTCTAGCACTCTCAAATTCTGGCGAAACCTCTGAAGTATTGTCGATATTACCGATCATCAAACGTATGGGGGTCGGCCTAATTGGTTTGGCCAGCGTGCCGAACTCTACCTTGGCTAATTTATCAGACGTCTACGTTAATATTCCCATCGAGCAAGAAGCCTGCCCAATGAATCTAGCGCCCACGGCAAGCACCACCGCCACTCTTGCGGTTGGCGATGCGCTTGCGATCGCGGTATTAAATGCTCGAGATTTTGATGAGACCGATTTTGCTCGCTCTCACCCTGGAGGCTCATTAGGTCGTAGGCTATTACTTTATGTAGAAGATATTATGCATAAGGGCTCAGAAATACCGCTTGTGCGAGAAACCGCGTTGCTCTCAGACGCCTTGGTGGAGATGTCGAGTAAAGGCTTGGGAATGACAGGAGTGGTTGATGCCAATAACGCCCTACTCGGCATTTATACAGACGGCGATTTACGCCGCACCTTGTCGGAAAGAATAAGTATCGATACACCGATTTCTGAGGTTATGACGGCGAACCCGGTAACCGCTAGAAAAGATGTTTTAGCGGCCGAATTAATTAGTCTAATGAAACAAAAAAGCATTAGTGGCGTGATGATTACCGATGACTCTGGCGTTGTCGGCGCACTCAACATGCAAGATCTATTAAGAGCTGGGGTTTTATGATCACACTTCCACCACTTCCCTATCAGGTTTCTGATGATGTCATGGCGAAGGCGGCCAAAGTTAAGTTGGCGCTGTTTGATGTAGATGGCGTGCTGACTGATGGAAAACTCCACTACAGCGCCGATGGCGAACAGATGAAAGTGTTTCATGCGCTCGATGGCCACGGTTTAAAAATGCTCAAATCAGCGGGCATTGATGTCGGTGTTATCTCAGCGAGAAAGTCGTTAGCACTACAGACTCGATTGGATGATCTTGGCATTAAGCATTGCTATCTCGGCGTCAGCGATAAGTTATCAGTGTTCAAACAATTACTTAAACAGCTAGACTTAAGCGGTGAAGATTGCTGCTTTGTTGGTGACGACGTTATTGATTTACCGGTAATGACTCAATGTGGTCTTAAGTTTTCAGTCGATAACGGCCACTTTATTGTGCGCGACATCGCTGACTGGGTCTCTCCATTAACAGGTGGACAGGGAGCAGTGCGAGCGATCTGTGATGTATTACTCTATAGCCAAGGCAGTTATCCGCTTGGCATTGCCGGCGCACAATAACGAGACACAACACGGCAGCATCACTTGAAACAACTCGAATCACTCTTGTACATATCAATTCTGGGCTTAATTGGCCTAGGCGGGATTTACTTGCAAACCTCATTGGTTGAAGATGAACCTGAGTTGCAAGACTTTCAAAACCGCCACGATCCCGACTATTACATTGAAAATTTTGTCGCCACCGGTTTAGACAAAAATGGCCAGCGACGATTTGTAATTAAAGCGAATCGCATGGCACACTTCCCCGATGATGATACCGCGCTGTTTGACAATCCGCATATTGTTCAATACGAAGAAGGCCTTGCGCCCCGCCACACCTATGCAGATTCAGGTTGGATGAACTCGAGCGGTGACGAAGTGCTGATGACCGGCAATGTGAAAGTAGTGGTCGAAGCCGACTCGCGCGGTCCAGGCGGCACGATAAAATCTAAGCGCATGCGAGTGCTGCTGGATAAGACCGCAAACAAAGATTTGTTTTAGTCTTGCTTATTCATCCGCCAGTCAGCTTGTATGGTATATTTTGCAGGCTTAACCAACACCAAATACGAACTAATTGATTGCTGATTATTGATTGATAAATAGCGTCGCGTCGTACCAACCGACCAAAACGCCTTTTTTACGGCTTCAGAGCATGAATGCAATCGGCAACCTACACGGGTAGAAAAATGAAAACATACTTAACCATTGGCCGCAGCCTATTTATTGGACTTATTGTCGTTCTAAGCTATAGCACACAGGCTATAGCCCTGAGCAGCGACCGTGACCAGCCAGCCCAAATCGAAGCCGATGATACCGAAATTAATTTTAAAACCGGAGTCAGAACCCTAACTAATAACGTGTTAGTTGTTCAAGGAACGCTGCGAGTCAAAGCCGATAAACTGGTCGTCACCTATGATAAGCAAGGCGAACTGGTCAAAGCGGTTGCCGACGGATCGTTGGCACGCTTCAAGCAACGCCCCGATGATAAACCTGAAGACGTTGAGGGTTGGGCTAAGAAGATAATGGTCGATTATCCAAACAACACCATTACTCTGACTGGCAAAGCGGCACTAAAACAAGGTGCGACGACTGCAACGGGGAATCAAATTGTCTACAATATGGCAACCGACAAATTGAACATCATCGGCAACTCCGCAATCGATACAGTAGGTAAAGATGGAGCAAAACCGCCTAAGCGCAAGATCAAAGACCCGTTTGAAGATGACGATCAAGGACCTGCTCAGACGGTAACGGCAAAACCAAGCACCGATGAGGCAAAAGGCAAAACAAACACGGAACAAGCCGCAGAACCAACCGCTGTGCCCGCCAAAGCTGGGCGTTCACGCCTAATTCTTGCGCCTAAAAAGAAGCCATAGGCTAATTACCTAATAATCTGAGCTCTTAACATCCCGGCAGTGCAAAAGGGGAATGTAGAGGGCTCAATCAAAAAACTCGACCCTATTGAACTATTCAAAGAGTTGATTAAAAGCTAAGCAATAAAGACTTGGAACAAGTATGAGCATTCTCGAAACACGCGACCTCTGTAAAAGCTACAAGGGCTTACAAGTAGTCAAAAAAATCAACATCTCGGTCGAAAGTGGTCAGGTCGTTGGTCTATTGGGGCCTAATGGCGCGGGGAAGACGACAAGTTTTTATATGGTTGTCGGTTTGGTGCGCAGTGACAGCGGTCGTATTTTATTAAATGGCCAAGATATCAGCCACTTACCGATGCATTCTAGAGCCAAACTCGGGATTGGTTATCTTCCACAAGAAGCTTCGATTTTCAGAAAGTTAACCGTCGCTGACAACATAATGGCGGTGCTAGAAACAGACAAAACCATGTCGCCACAGCAGCGTAGTCGCCGCGTTGAACAACTATTAGAAGAGTTCAATATTGGTCACAAACGCGATACTTTAGGTATCTCGTTATCTGGCGGCGAGCGCCGGCGAGCTGAAATTGCGCGGGCCATCGCACTAAAGCCCTACTTTATTTTACTCGACGAACCCTTCGCCGGTATCGACCCAATTTCTGTTGGCGATATCCAGCAAATTATAGATTATCTTCGAAATTCAGGGATTGGCATCATTATTACCGATCACAACGTCCGCGAAACATTAGATATTTGTGATCACTCTTACATTTTGACCGAAGGCAGTGTTCTAACCGAGGGCACCGCCAAACAAATCTTAAGCCATCAAGGTGTTCGCGATGTTTACCTTGGCTCTAAGTTTAAAATATAACAAGATTTAGATTTTGTCATAATTGTTGGTAATAGCCAAAATATGGGTATAAACTAAATTTACGTATTTTGCTGACGCCCGAGCTTTGATCTCTAGTTGTAATAACCGAATGGTTTTAATGGCCGAAGTCAACAGCATGTCAGAGCTCAAATTACACCCAGTTGAACCACGGTAATAGTTGGAGCAAGGCAATAGTTGAAACCTAGCAGTAAATGAAACAGACCTTAAACCTAAAACTTTCGCAGCAACTTACTCTAACGCCGCAGCTCAAGCAGTCGCTAAAGCTGTTACAACTCCCTTCTCTAGATCTCGAGCTTGAAATTCAGCAAACGATTGATTCCAACCCACTGTTGGAACGTGTCGACAACGAAGTGTCGGCTGCCGATCAGGTTCAGCCGTTAGAAAACGCACAAGACAACGGGCTTCCGCAGCCTGTTGGCGAGTCAGGAGACCCTGGTTTTGAGATCGAAAAAACCGACCATCTTGAGCCGGAACAGGATTTATCAGCAAACTGGCAGGAGTCATTTGAGTCACACCGAGTCAACACCACTTCAAGCACATCACAATCGAGCAGGGATACTGAATTTACTCAGTTTGCGGTCAAGCAAGAAACCTTATTTGAGCACTTAGACTGGCAAATCCAAATGACCAACCTAAGCCAGCAAGACAAATTAATTGCCCAAACCCTCTTACATAGTCTCGATCATGAGGGCTATTTAGTCGACGAGCTAAATGACATTGTCGACATGTTAGCGCCAGAAATTGAGGTAGAAGAAGACGAAGTCGCTGCGATGTTAAGCTTAGTCAAGAGCTTAGAGCCCACTGGGGTCGGAGCACGAGACTTAAGTGAGCGATTGGGCATGTTCTTAGCCCTTCAACCGCAACAAACTCTCGGCTTAGAAGCGGCCAAAATCATTGTTGAAAATCATCTAGACCTAGTAGGGGCACACAATCTCGCTAAGCTTAAAAAAGAGCTTAATATCAGCGATCAAGGCTTGTCCAATGCATTAAGCCTTATCACCCAACTCAACCCTAGAATAGGGGCCCAATTTCAGGGCGATGCTGAAAACCATATTATTCCGGATGTAGTGGTAAAAAAAATCGCTGACACATGGGTAGCTCAACTGAACGCCGAGAATCAGACTAAGTTGAGAGTTAACGCTACCTATTCCAGCTTGCTGAAAGCGGGCAACAGCAACACGACTCCGCTCGATAAAGAGAGTAGTGACTACATACAGCATAATTTGCTTGAAGCAAAAATGTTCATCAAGGGCTTGATGAGTCGTTATGACACCCTATTATTAGTAACAGAGGCAATTGTTGAACGACAACAGGGGTTTTTCGAAGATGGCGAACAGGCCATGCACCCAATGGTTCTACAGGACATCGCTGAAGCTCTAGAGATGCACGAATCAACAATTTCACGAGCCACGTCAGGTAAATACTTGCTTTGCCCACGTGGTGTATTTGAACTTAAGTTTTTCTTTTCAAGCGCACTCAGCACAACTGATGGCGCTGCTTCAAGCTCAACGGCGATTCGCTCGTTAATTAAAGAGATGGTTGGTGCTGAAAATAAAGCCAAGCCATTAAGCGACAGCAAAATCGCCAAGGAGCTAGAGCACCAAGGGCATATCGTTGCCAGACGCACCGTGGCTAAATACCGCGAAAGCATGCACATAGCGCCATCGAGTCAGCGTAAATCACTGGTCTGAAAGTGATACGACGCCGGTGGGCAGGCTCAAAAATGAAGCCTGCTTCTTTCGCCCTGGTGAATGCGCACGGCGCCCTAGACGATAAGCATCGCAATCGGCGGGCAATATACAGCCCGCTACAATCTCAATAGGAGAAATATATGCAGTTAACAATATCAGGTCATCAAATCGATTTAACCGACTCAATAAAGAATTATGTTGGTGAAAAAATGGAGCGTATCGAGCGGCACTTTGATCATTTGAATAGTATCGATGTGGTATTACACGTAGAGAAAAAAATACATCACAAAGCTGAGGCAACTGTTAATGCTAAAGGAATCACTCTGCATGCACATGCCGATTCAGACAACATGTACGCCACAATTGACGACTTAGCTGATAAACTGGATTCTCAGGTACGTAAACACAAGGAAAAAATCACCGATCATCACCGCGACGGCGGCGCTTTAAAAGATCAGGAATTTGAACAGCCAGTTCAAGAAATAAGTTAAAATAAGGTTAAAAAAATAGGCTAGAAACTAACAGTAGCAGACGCTACTGACGTAAACTGCAGGCAAGTGATACACATTAGTAACATTTACAGTAATTTGCGCGTAAGCCCAAACAACTAGCCGACCACAATCCATCTCGGTCACAAACCGTTTGTTCGATAGAATAAGCCATTTGCGACTTCGGTGGATTTTTTAAAACTAGAGACCTCAGCATTACCTCATTGCACAAAATGTAGTTATGCTGAGATTTCAACCACACATTAACTTCAAATGACAAGTTCCCCCTCTCTGCCGCAGAGCGTCCTTTCAAAGACCTTAGACGCCAAACTAATTTCTGTCAACGCCGAGATCAGTAGCGCTAAAAAGCTACTCGAAGAGATGGCTCGCCT
Organism: Arenicella sp.; assembly: GCA_046709645.1. Classification (GTDB taxonomy): domain Bacteria; phylum Pseudomonadota; class Gammaproteobacteria; order Arenicellales; family Arenicellaceae; genus Arenicella. The sequence continues at coordinate 46,524 of JBKEFT010000021.1, read as the reverse complement.
ACTAACCACTGCCTTAGAAGATGAAGTACGCGAAAAAGATATTTACCATTTACTACTAGAGCGTGAAAAACTGGGTAATACCGGCATTGGAAATGGTGTCGCTGTTCCTCATTCTCGAAGCGATCAAGCAAACACAGCGATTGTCGCCATCATCTCGCTCCAACAGCCGGTTGATTTTGATAGTATTGATAAGCAGGAAGTTGATTTAGCATTTGGTTTACTAGTCCCTAAGGAAGCATCGCAAGAGCATTTGAATTTGCTTGCTGATATCGCTCGATTAGTGTCTGACCCAGATAAAAAACATCAATTATCTGTGGCTAAAACGCCATCCGAGGTTATGGAGTTAATCGTCTCTTGGTCTGACAAAAACTGACTTATGAGCAAAATCGCACCTAAATTTTTCATTATTAGCGGCACCTCTGGGTCGGGTAAGACGATTGCTCTACAGGCCCTAGAGGATCTTGGCTTTTACTGTATAGATAATCTTCCGGCGTCACTCGTACCCGAGATGGCTGCGCGCGTGCTAGGCAATAATACCAAACATCATAATTGCGCAATCAGTATCGATTCGCGCAATCAGGATTTTATTGGTGACCTGAAAGAAAGCTTCGAAAGCTTAGCGTCACTGCATATAGAAACACGCGTCATTTTTGTTGATGCCGACGACAAAACTTTACTTAAGAGGTATAGCGAAACTCGTCGCAAACACCCATTATCAGATGAAAACACATCTTTAATTGAAGCGATTCATAAAGAGCGTAAGCTACTTGAGCACCTATCAACCATCGCTGACCGTAAAATAGATACGTCGAGCACCACACCGCATGAGTTACGCACGATAATTCGTGACGACAGCGAGCAAGGCAGTGATCACTCTTTGACACTACTTTTTCAATCATTCGGATTTAAATACGGTAACCCGAGCGACGTCGACTTTATGTTTGATGTACGATGCCTGCCTAACCCGCATTGGCACGGAGAGCTTAAACACCTTACTGGCCTAGACCAAGCGGTACAAGATTTTTTAGCCGGCCAGCAAGTTTGCACTGAAATGTTTCAACAAATTCGCAATTTTGTTGAGCACTGGCTGCCGCACTTTATTAACGATAATCGTAACTACATAACTGTTGGCATTGGCTGCACCGGCGGGCAGCATAGGTCTGTCTATCTCACCAGCTTGCTGCAAGGGCACTTCTCAAGTCACCGCAATATACAAACCCTTGTTCGTCACCGCGAACTGAGCCTCTAAACTTTTGCTAGTTAAACCTAATTCTTATGCTTGAACAACAAATAGAAATCGTTAATAAACTCGGCCTCCACGCTCGTGCCTCAGCGAAATTAGTTAGCACCGCAGCTCGTTTTGGCAGTCGAGTAGAGGTCGAATTCGGCTCACACACCGCCGATGCTAAGAGCATTATGTCGGTTATGATGCTAGCCGCGTCAGTTGGCAGCGTGGTAATAGTAAGAACCATTGGCGCTGATGAAGGAGCGGCTATGGAGGCCGTAACGGGGCTAATTAATAACTACTTTGACGAGGAAGAGTAACTAATAATGCTGAGTTTATTCGGTTCAGGTATTGGGCGGGGAATCGCTATTGGCCAAGCCTACGTGCTTAAAAATAGTGATATCGAGATACCTCACTCTAGCCTTGAGCAAGCCGAAGTCGCGACCGAAGTAAAACGTTTTCGTTCAGCCATTCTGACAACTGAAAATACTTATAAAGCATTACTAAAAGACCTCCCCAGAGACGCCCCAAAAGAGAGTGCCGCGTTTATTAACGCACACATGCTAATGCTTCGCGATCCGATGATTATGGACACGTCGATAAAAATCATTCGCACCGAGATGGTAAATGCGGAATACGCCTTACAAACTCAGGCAGATACGCTGATTAAAGTCTTTGAGCAAATGCAAGACGCTTACCTACGTGCCAAAAAAGCGGACGTCCAACACGTAACAAATCGAGTATTAAGAAATCTGTTAAAAATCGTTTCGCACAGCCTAGATGAGTTCAATAATGAAGATTTGGGCGGCAAAATCATTGTTGGCAAAGACTTGTCCCCGGCCGAAACAATCTTCATCAAAGACCGCAAAGTCGCATCATTTGTTACTGACTTAGGCAGCCAAATTTCACACACCGCAATTATTGCAAGAAGCTTGAAGATGCCAGCCGTTGTCGGCCTGCACGGCAGTACTCGTTACATAAAAGACAATGATGTGCTAATTGTTGATGGTATGCGCGGCATTATTATCATCAACCCGAGTGATAATATTCTTCGCGAATACAAGGCTCGCCAAAGCAAGATTCGAGCACGTGAGCGCGAGCTAAATACACTCACCAAAAAGGCCAGTAAAACAGTCGATGGTGTGCGCATTCAGTTGTTCGGGAATATCGAGAACGCCAAAGACGCCAAGGCGCTGAGCAAAGTTAATGCCGCTGGAGTTGGCTTATATCGAACCGAATATTTATTCATGAACCGAGGGCAAGCGCCTAACGAGACCGAGCAATTTCGAGAATACAAACGCATTGCCATCAATGTAGCTAGGCCAGTGGTGATTCGCACACTCGACATAGGCGGTGATAAACAGCTTGATTTCAACTACCCAAACAAACAGTCAAGCGAGTCCCCTTTAGGCCTTCGTGCAGTGCGCATGTGCCTAAACCATATCGAGATTTTTAAACCCCAGCTACGGGCCATATTAAGAGCTTCAGCCTTTGGTAAGGTATCTATTATGATCCCGATGGTGAGTAATCTTGACGAGATAGTCCAAGTATTGACCATTATTAAGCAGACTAAAGCGGAGTTAAAAGCAGAGGGAATTTCCTTTGACTCACGAATTAAAGTCGGCGGCATGATAGAAGTACCAGCGGCGGCGATAATGGCTGACTTGTTTGCACAAAAGCTAGACTTTTTATCGATAGGCACTAACGACCTAATTCAATACACTCTCGCAATAGACCGAGTAGACGACGCCGTAAACTACCTATACGACCCCATGCACCCAGCCGTTTTGCAATTAATAAAGCAAGTAATTCGCGCCGGCATAAAAGCCGACATTCCCGTGTCCCTCTGCGGAGAAATGGCTGGTAACGTCAGCTATACTCGCTTACTACTCGGTCTCGGCCTGAAAAATTTCAGTATGGATGCCACCTATCTATTAGACGTAAAGGATCGAATATTAAAGGCCGATACAAGCAAACTAAGATACCTAGTTGGCAAAATCGTTAGCAGTGACAACCCCAGCGAGGCGAGAGACTATTTAGCTAAATTAAATCAGCTATAATTAAGTATAAAAACCTTTGCACCCATCATTATTATCTCGATTATGGTTGCTGCATAGATCTTCCTTAAAATACGTCACGTCAGGGTGAAAGGTCCATAGAGTGCATCAAACAACGCCACAGATTACCAACATCGTCGAATTGCTAAACGCAAATGACAGCTCCGCCGTGGCCGCATTGTTTGCTGAGGCCCACCCTGCCGACATAGCTGATGCATTAGAGCAACTGACTCCAGTAAATAGACCTCTTGCATGGGTTCACGTGCCAATGGAGGTTAAAGGCGAAGTTCTCACTGAGTTAAGCGAGGGTGTGTTTAAAAACTTAGCGCACGAACTTGATAATAGAGAGTTAGTCAACGCCATCAAAGCCCTCGACATTGATGAGTTAGCCGACCTAATACCCGACTTGCCAGAGGCTTTATTAGCCGATGTCTTGTTTGAGGTAGACACTAAAACTCGTGCCAATTTGGGCGAAGTATTATCGTATCCTGAGGACAGCGCAGGCGGCCTAATGAACCTCGATGCAACCGTAGTACGCGATAATTTATCACTTGATGTCGTCTTGCACTATCTGCGCCTAAAAACCGAATTGCCAGAACACACCGATACAATATACCTAGTGGACCGTCAAAATCGGCTAACTGGCATTTTGCCGATCGACCGATTAATTACTAGACCGGGAAAAGACTTAGCGCTGACCCACGTAATCGATAATCCAGTGTCCTTTCAATGCTTGGATGATGAGCAAGACGTTGCCAAAGCCTTTGCTGACTATGACTTAAGCTCGGCGCCAGTGGTAGACAAGAACAAAGCCTTGCTAGGGCGTATCACTATTGACGACGTGGTCGACGTGATCCGTGACCAAGCAGAACACGACATCATGGCAGCTGCGGGCTTAAAAGAAGACGAGGATATCTTTGCACCAGTCGCCAAAACGTCACGCAACCGAACCGTCTGGCTAGCCGTGAATTTAGTTACGGCGTTACTTGGTTCTTGGGTGATTGGCTTATTCGAGGGCTCAATTCAACAGCTTGTCGCCCTAGCGGTGCTGATGCCAATCGTTGCAAGTATGGGTGGTAACGCGGGGACCCAAACGCTCACTGTGGTTATTCGCGGAATGAGTGTCGGTACTATCTCCCGTGGAAATATGCTAACCGTACTCAAGAAAGAGACTATGGTTGGTGTTTTAAACGGGCTGATTTGGGCAATCGTTATCGCCTTTGTCTCGACACTCTGGTTTCAAGATATCTTCTTAGGGCTGGTGATCGCCGCCGCCATGATAGCGAACTTAGTAATGGGTGCAATTGCCGGGGTCTGCATACCGATATTTCTAGATAAAATGAAGATTGATCCAGCTCTTGCCGGCGGAGTAGCCTTAACCACCGTCACCGATGTAGTGGGTTATTTCTCAGTCCTCGGCTTAGCGACTGTTTTACTACTTTGAGCCTTCAGCTCAACTTTAATCCTTCAGCGCAACCTTAATCCTTCAGCGCAACCTTAATCCTTCAGCAAAACTTAAAACCTTTAATACAGCTAATAGCCATCTATTTTGGCAAAATCATCTCGTACCGATTCAGGCTCGGCGACCATTTTTCCATCGACCTCTACCCAAGCATGGCTGCTAAATGTGCCTCCTTTTTTACTAACCCCAATCACCACCGAGGCCGGCCTCCCGCGGGCGATCAGCATCTCCGCCAACACAATAGACTTGGGCAAACACTCTGCACCTAACAACGGTAACCTAGCCGCCAGTCGAACCGACTCATGAATCTGTGCTGCTAGACTAGAATTCGCACTGCGATCGGTCGGTTGATTACTAGGGCGATTTTGCACCACAGTTAGTTTCCTTGCTAACCACCGGTTACCATCGAAAAATTGCTTGAATTTAATCCTAAGCAGTACCGGCCACAAACGCCAATACGCACACCACACCCAGCCCAATTGACGCACGCTAAGATCATGAAATGATTGGTATTTTAACATTTTTCTGGCCTTTGACTTAGAATAGGGTATAACTGAAATCAAACGCGAAACAGTCATGTTGAAAATTCTTTCGATAGGGCTTTGATCAGGATTGAGGTAGACTATAAGGCATGCAGCTTATAAACACCATTTCGACTAGTCGCACTTGGACTCGCCATGGCTTGAAAATCGCCTATGGCGTTTCGGGCTTACTGTTGGTTGCCGTAATGGCCAGCGTTGCTTTGAGCATTAAAACGCAAAATGAAATCAAAGCCGCGAACTACGCTGAACAAGCGATTGCTCCTATCAGAAAGAAGGCTCAGCACTCGTATAGGGTGAATGACATTATTAATGCCAACTTATTTGGCAATCCAAGCCCAGTACAAGTCGCTAAAGTCGCGCCCAAGACTACATTAGACTTAACTTTACAGGGCGTTCTTGCCGCTAGTGATAAATCCATAGCGCGAGCGATCATCATGTCAGGGAAACGGAACTCTAATCTGTATTCAATCGGCGAGTCAATTCAGGGTGCTGGCGTCTCGATAGAAGCCATCAAGGCTAATGAGGTTCTGCTAAACCGTAATGGTGCGATAGAAAGTTTACCCATGATCAAGCCCAAATCTAGAGGCGGTGGCGACGACTCAATTATCAGCTATTCAGACGGCAGGTCTGGCGAAGTTTCTAGCGCCTCTGGTCTACAGAATGCATCACAATTAAGCCACTCAAGGAGTAAGCCTCGCTCGGCCAACGGTCAGCCTCGTAAAATTAAAAAGCCAAATTTTTCAGGTCTAGATCGCGCTTTACAAAAAATGGGTGAAATCTAGGCTGGATCTTTCTTGTGCCTGGTTTTTTTGCAATTAAAGCTAGCTCAAGTCACAACAGGAATTTATTTTTAAAAAGCCTCGGCCAGCTATTTATTTAGCTCTTTTTCTTGTCGTTTTTATCCACAACCTTGACCAGGCGACCCAGCCGAGAAGCATTAAAAAAGATACACCGATAATCCAGTTGCCGTAACGCTTAAACGGCGTGTCGCCCGTATGGGCCTGTACTTGGCGAGCTAGCACTGCAACTTCGAATTGCGCCGTGGCAGCAAGCAATGTTCCTCGTTGGTCAATGAATAGAGATGGGCCTGAATTAGCACTCCTGATCATCGGGCGTGACAGCTCCCTAGCTCTCATTTGAGCCATTTGCCGACGCTGATGAGGGGCCAAGGAGTCGCCAAACCAAGCGTCCTCACTAATATTCACCAACACAGTAGCATCGCCTACAAACTCACGATATTCAGCGGCAAAGGCATCTTCGTAACAAATAGATAAACCAACTTTAATAGCCCCGCAATTGAGGCTCTGAGCCCCCTGCCAAGATGAAAAGTCACTCATAGGCAACTCTAAATACTCAAGCACCCAGTTAAATAGAAAGCGAAGCGGCAAATACTCACCAAACGGAACTAAATGACGTTTTCGATATATCTGCGTTTGCCCGTCGCAGCTTAACACGGCTGCGTTATAGCTTTCGTCTAGGTTGCCTTGTGCAATGCTAGGACTGTCCATAATACCGGTTAATAACGCGGTATTAGTAGGAGTGACTTTATTCCAAAACTCCGCATTAGTTTGCTGCATATAGAGCGGCAATGCAGTCTCAGGCCATATTAACAAATCAATATTCTGCCGTGCGGTCAGTTGCTGGCTTAAGCTTTGGTATTTTTCAATCAATCGCTCTCGCACATCGGTTTGCCACTTTTCATTAATCGGCACGTTGGCCTGCACGATACCGATGTCAATTGGTGACCCAATCGGCTCTGACCAACTTGCACGGTCACCCATGAACGACATGAGCAGCAATACAACAACGGTTGTCATTGCAAGCAAGGCCGTTAATTTTTGCTTGGCTAAATACCGCTTTAAGGCTAGTGCTAGCAAGCTTGATATAATGACAACGATGAAACTAATTAGGTAGATGCCACCGATTGGAGCCCAAGAGAACAACCAACTTGGGGTTTGGGTATAGCCAATATCGAGCCATGGAAAACCGGTGAGCACCCAACTTTTCATCCATTCAAAAATGACCCAAACAAAGCCAATAAAAATCAATCTGAAGCGTTTAGGGAAAAGAATCGCTGCCATAGCGGAAGCGCTAGCAATAAAAAGCGCTAGAATTCCAGCAAAACCGAGCACCGCGATTATGCCCATCCACATGGGCATGCCGCCATAGGTATTAAGCGACACGTAGACCCAAGAGACACCAGCCCCATAAAGACCATACCCATAGGCAAGACCGGCAAAAAAAGCCATTTTAGGCTTTAGGGTATCGGTCAAATAGAAATATAAGCCAAGACTAATGAATGCCAAGGGCCAGTATTCGAATGGCGCGAAAGCCAGCACTTGTATGGCGCCTAGCAGCAAACAAGTGATCACTAGTGACCAGCCTCTCAACGTCAAATCACGCATAAACTAAGGTCATGATGCGTCTAATAAAAACGATTCTGCTTAGCTACGGTTTTTCAATTCGAGGTAGATTTTTTTCTCCTCGGCGAACCGATGTACGATCGAGGTCTTTTGTTCTTCTAACTTAATCAACTCAGCAGTAGACTCTTCAACACGAGCTTGTGCTTCAGCGATTTGCTCTAAATTAAGCTTCTTTCTGCCACCGGTAAAATCAGCCCCTTTTTTCTTCAAACGTTGGATTTTTGCGGTAACCGATTTCACATAAGCTTTGTGTACCGCCATGTTACTGCTGACAGAGTCAATCTGGTTATCGCGTTGACGGTCAATGTCCGCTTCGGTTTCATAGACACTTAAGATACGTATTCGCTCGTCTTCTTCGGCTTGAATACGCTCTGCTTCTGCCTCCGCTTTAGCGTTCTCATCAGCTTCTTTCTGAATTTGTTCGGGAGTTTTCGGCGCATCTTTTTCACTTGCGATAAAGCCTCTACTATTCAAGGTAGTGACCTTCGACTTATTACACTGATCAACGGCAATATCTCCATAGTGCCAATTACCATCGCTATCCTGACACTTTTTAATCGCATGTGCAGCAGAAAATGGAAAGACGCCAAGGATCAAAATTGCACTGACTATAAAAGTAATTCGCTTCATAATATTTCTCACTATTTTAGTACCGAAAATGACACTAACGCTGTGATCGCACAGCTCGTACTACTAAATACCCGCCGAGAAGAATCATCGGTAAACTCAACAGCTGCCCCATTGTCACCCAATCGAACAACAAGTAGTTCAGGTGGGCATCGGGCACTCTAACAAACTCGATTGGAATTCTCGCAAGCGCATAACCAATCAAAAATAGGCCAGACAAAAGCCCCAGTGGCCTCGGTTTTCTGGCAACTATCCAAAGTACCGACATTAATACAATGCCTTCTAAAAACGCCTCGTATAACATCGACGGGTGGCGTGGCAATGGGCCACCGTTGGTGAATACCATACCCCAAGGCACATCGGTGACTTTGCCCCAAAGCTCTTGATTAATAAAGTTGCCCATTCGACCGAAAAATAGGCCTATTGGCGCGACTGGCGCGACGAAATCGCCAACTTGCAGCAAATTTAAGCCTATCTTACGACTAAAAAGCATAATGCCAACGATCACACCGAGCAATCCGCCATGAAATGACATTCCACCCTGTTGAACATAAAGCACTTCAACCAAGTGACCTAAATAATACTCAGGCTTATAGAATAATACATAACCTAGCCTACCACCCACCACGGCACCAATCGCACCGTAAAAAATAAGGTCTGAAACTAACTCAGAATTCCACTTTGAGTCGCATAACTCGGGGTATTTTTTTATTCGGTACACCCAGAGAAAGTAAACACTCAAAAAGCCTGCGACATACATCAAACCGTACCAATGTATCTCAAGGCCGAATATAGAAACCGCGACTGGGTCAAAATTAGGATGGTCAAGCATTATTTTTTACCGTGTTACTTTCTCTTCAATGTAACTTTTTCAACTGCGTAACTTTTTCAACTGCGTAACTTTTTCAACTGCGTAACTTTTTCAACTGCGTAACTATAGCAAAGAGGTGCTGAACAATAGCTGAGCAAAGAGGTGCTGAACAATAGCTGAACACATCACAATGTCATTAAATCGATTCGCCAAACGCTTGCTGATAACGTTCGGCAAAACTTGCTGTTGTGAAACTATGATTTTGCGTTCCGGATTGCTCAATTTTAATCGCGCCACAAACGGCACCCATTTGGCCACAGGTTTTCCAGTCTCGTCCAGTGGTAATGCCGTGCATCACACCAGCCCGGTAAGCGTCGCCACAACCTGTAGGGTCAACGGCATCGCCTATCGGCGCACTAGCGACCTTAATCATTTCTCCAGCATGGTAAATTTCAGATCCTTGGCCGCCGCGCGTAACGATCAGTGTTTCAACCTTTTCAGCCAATTGCTCAAGCGTTAGCCCAGTCTTATCCAATAGCATTTGACTTTCATAGTCGTTAACAACGGCATAGTTAGCTTGACCCAGAAATGTCATCAGCTCATCACCACTAAACATCGGTAAGCCTTGGCCCGGATCAAAGATGAACGGAATCTCTAACTCGGCAAATTGCTGAGCATGTTCGATCATGGCATCGCGCCCATCAGGGCCAACAATACCGAGCTCTATATCTTTAGCATCTTTAATTTTATTTTGATGAGCGAAATTCATCGCGCCAGGGTGAAAAGCAATAATTTGGTTATTATCGAGATCGGTAGTTATAAATGCCTGTGCAGTAAAACTGTCAGCTATTTTGACCACGTGTTCGGCACTCAAATCTTGCTCTTCAAGGTAGCGATAGTAAGGTCCGAAGTCTTCGCCGACGGTTGCCATAATTACGGGGTCGCCACCCAATAATTTTAAATTGTAGGCAATATTACCCGCGCAACCACCTAGATGACGGGTCATACTTGGTACAAGAAACGCCACATTCAAAATGTGGGTTTGCTCAGGCAAAATGTGATTCTTAAACTGGTCTTCAAACACCATTATAGTGTCGTAGGCCATAGACCCGGTAATTAGAGTTTTCATATTCGAAGTAAAACCTTAGGTTGAAGCTTAAAAGCTAAGCGCTAAAATTTAGCAACTAGCTTTAAAATTTGATTATATGACCGCAACTGCGCCATCTTAGTTTGGTTTATAAGTAATGTCAGACACTAACTCAGTATGATCTTGATAGAGAACTAAAGCAGCCGTATTAACCGACACACAGGCTAAGACAGCTAACGGTTCGACACCATCATTGAACGGTCGGCTAACAGCGTAGACGTCTCGTCTTTTATAGCCGGTTGCATACAGCTTACGATGTAGCTCACAGGGAAACTTCTTAGTCGTCAACTTGGGCAAGATAGCCTTCTGACGATAGTAGCGCTTCGTACTCAGACGGGTCGCTTGCCTTAATGCGAAACATCCAACCGCGCACATATGGCTGTTCATTTAGCAATTCCGGCTCACCATCGAGTTCTTCATTAACCGCAACTACTTCACCACTAACAGGTGCATAGATGTCTGATGCGGCCTTAACCGACTCAACCGCACAACATTCTTCGCCAGCGTCGACCGCCAAACCAACGTCAGGAAGATCTACGTAAACAACGTCACCAAGGGCTTCTTGAGCATAGTCAGAAATCCCTACTTCAACGATATCGTCTTCTAATAGTCTGGCCCATTCATGTGAGGCCGCGTACTTTAATTCACTGGGTGTTTCGCTCATGGGTGTCTCCAAATAAAACTTTCCAAATAAAATGATAGTGAGCCAAATTCAAATAAATTCGGCCACAAAACGATTAGCATTATAAAGCAAACCGACAGACAACCAACAAGAGCTTGCGCTCATTTTACAAAAATAGACGACATCAGTGCTTGCAATACATCGCCGCTTCAACGAAAATGAGAATCATTCTCATTCGTAGTCCCTACATACTAATTCATTATGAAAATAACCCTAGTCCTTATCACTGCAATTTTTCTCAGCGCATGCCAGCAACAAGCGGATGAACAAGTAAACCTGTATTCAGCGCGCAATGAAGCGCTAATGAAGCCATTGCTCGATGCCTTTAGTCAAGAGACTGGAATTAAGGTGAACCTAATAAGCAGTAAAGCTGATGCCCTATTGACTCGAATCGAGAGTGAGGGCAACAACAGCCCTGCGGACGTTCTACTGACCACCGATGCTGGCCGATTGCACCGAGCTAAATTAGCCGGCATATTTGCCGAAATTAATTCAGCTACACTAGACAGGGTGATCCCAAGTCAATATCGTGACCCACAGAATCAGTGGTTTGGCCTATCAGTTCGTGCCCGTCCGATTATGTTAACCCAAGCGGCGACACAGATCGAAATCTCTCGCTACGAGGATCTTGCTAACCCACTACTTGCCAAGAAAATTTGTATTCGTTCGTCGGGCAATATTTACAATCAATCATTGGTAGCCGCGACGATCGAAGCCAATGGCGAAGCTAGCACTGAGACATGGGCAAAAGGCCTAGTTGCTAATTTTGCACGTAGCCCTCAAGGCGGAGACCGAGATCAAATTAGGGCAGCGGCAGCGGGCCAGTGCTCTATCGTGGTTGCCAATACTTATTACCTCGCTAATATGCTATCAGACAAAAGCAATGCCGATGACTTACAAGCCGGCTCCAAGATGACGGTAGTTTGGCCGAACCAAGAAGGTCGCGGAACTCACGTAAATGTAAGCGGTGCCGGTGTTCTAAAAACTGCGCCGAATAAAAACAACGCAATTAAACTAATCGAATTCCTCGCTTCCGACACAGCTCAAAAACTATATGCCGAGGTCAACTTTGAGTACCCGGTGAAAAATGGAATAGAGTTACACCCAATACTAAAGTCTTGGGGAACATTTAAAGCCGATCCATTGCCGCTGAGCAAACTCGGAGAGAACAACGCGAGCGCAGTGAAACTTATGGATAGAGCCGGCTGGAAGTAAGTTATCACCGCGCGCCCTGACCATCGATCTTACGCAGCAATGACATTATGACTCGTCATTTTAATTGGTACATTATAAGTGCGATTGTAGCTTCGCTGGTACTGCTACCGCTGTTAACATTGACATGGTTGAGCGCGAGCGCAAATTCGGAATTGTGGGGCCACTTAGCGAATACCGTGCTGGCGGACTACGTAGTTAGCTCATTGAGTTTAATGCTAGGTGTGGCGCTACTGACCTCGTTACTCGGCATAGGTTCAGCATTGCTGGTGACCCAATACCACTTTAAGGGAGTTAATTTTTTTCATTGGGCCCTGCTGTTACCGCTTGCCATGCCTGCCTATATAACCGCCTATTCTTACACCGGTCTATTAGATGTGGCAGGGCCAATACAAAGCTTACTTCGCACTCATTTTGAGCTAAGTTACGGGCAGTATTGGTTCCCTGAAATACGCTCCTTAGGTGGCGCGATCTTTGTTTTGTCGTTTGTACTCTACCCATACGTATACCTCATGGCGCGTGCTTCTTTTATGGAGCAATCTCAGCATCTAAGAGAGGTTGCGCAATTACTTGGCTATAGCCGTCGTAAAGCGTTCTTCCGAATTACACTGCCAATCGCGCGGCCGGCGATCATCGCAGGAATCTCATTAGCCCTGATGGAAACCCTTGCCGATTTCGGAGCGGTTAGCTATTTTGGCGTAAACTCTTTTACCACTGGCATATTCCGCACTTGGTACGGTCTCGACAGTGTCGAGGGTGCTGCCCAATTGGCAATGATCTTATTGAGCTTTGTGGTGGTACTGCTGGCGCTGGAAAAATCTTCCAGAAAACGAGCCGCCTATCATGGCAAAAAAACAGCAAAACCGGGGCAAACGGAGCACTTAAGCGGGAAGAAACAGGCTCTGGCCATTGCTTTAGTCTGTACACCATTATTGCTGGGCTTCATTATTCCATGCGCGCAACTCAGCTACTGGGCAATTAAGAATATTGAGCAGTTAGCATCCGCCGAATTCTGGCAACTGGTGGCAAATACTCTACTGTTAGCTAGCATAACCGCTTGCGTGGCTTTATTCCTTGCGCTTTTAGTCGCTTATAGTCATCGCTTAAACCAATCTAAGTTCACTTCAATTAGCAAAGGCATTATAGGGCTTGGGTATGCGATACCTGGATTGGTCATTGCGGTCGGCGTATTAATTCCATTAGCCTACTTCGACAATACCTTGGATGGATGGTTGCGCAGCAACTTTAACTACTCAAGCGGTTTATTGATCAGCGGCACAATCGCGGCGCTTGTAATCGCTTATCTGGTTCGCTTTCTGGCAGTAGCTCTTAAATCGGTAGACTCAGGACTGGGCAGCATTCACCCAAATATGGATCAAGCCGCTCGCTCGCTGGGCCTGTCTCCGTTCGGCGTACTCAGAAAAATTCATTTACCGATAATGAAGGGCAGCATTCTTACCGGTCTTTTGATCGTGTTCGTGGACGTGATGAAAGAATTGCCGGCCACCCTGGTACTAAGGCCCTTCAACTTCAATACATTAGCGGTTAGGGCCTATGAGCTGGCCTCTGACGAACGACTCGCTGACGCAGCACTGCCGTCGATTGCTATCGTACTGGTTGGCTTGCTGCCGGTGATTCTATTAAGCCGTGTCAGTCGAATAAGCAATATAAGCCCTGTCGCTCGAATAAGTTCTGTAAGCCCTAAAACGAGCGCAGCCTAGGCTATTTCTGGCAATTAGCGCAAAGCCCGTAGAGATATAGAGCATGATCATCAAGTTTGAAGCCATGTTCATTGGCGACAGCACGCTGACGCTCTTCTATTACCGAATCGAAAAACTCGGTGACGACATTACATTTAGCGCACACCATATGATCATGATGATGGCCGTCATCTAGTTCAAATACCGAGCGCCCACCTTCGAAATTGTGCCGCAATACTAAACCAGCGTTTTCAAATTGAGTTAGCACGCGATAAACAGTGGCAAAGGCAATTTCTTCGCCAGCATCGAGCAACTCTTTATAGACATCTTCAGCGGTATAATGCCGACCTTCACCCTCTTCCAACACCGTTAAAATGCGTAGGCGAGGCAAGGTTGTCTTTAGACCAGCGTCTTTCAGTTCTTTGCTTGAAGGCATGATGATATTCTCGTTTTAGCGATTCGATGTCGCCAATTTGATGAAGGTAGTTGATAAAAATCGTTGATCAAAACAATTATAGTATGATATCTCAGTATAGCTTAACAGCTTTGTGCGAAGTCGTTAGCGATTTCCGGGTACCCGATTGACGAAGTATGGGCAACCCTGTGTCGGCAATAAGTTAATCATAGATGATTTTTTAAGCTAGCTGATTAGCGCGCTGCCAATATGCAGAGATCTCAGTATAGCTCGACAAATGAATAAAAATATCAATCACAGTTTTGTTTGGGTTGAAACTCATCTGCGTTGGTTGAAACTCATCTGCGTTGGTTGAAACTCATCTGCGTTGGTTGAAACTCATCTGCGTTGGTTGAAACTCCTTCACTTTTTATTTCATCCCTGAGTTATGCTGAGGTCCCTTACAGTTAGAATTGTGATTATGAGATTCACGCGAGCCCTAAAATTATTAGCACTTTGTAGCCTTAGCTTGGTGAGCATTGATGCGCGTGCGGAGTTAACACCGCAACAGGCACCTCGAAACGCACAACAAGAGATACCGTTTTATTTGCCTATTAGTAAGGCGCAGTTTCCCGAGCTCATTAGTCAACTGGAGATCGCGTTGAGTGACGCAGGCCTGAGTCACCTAAAACTAGCGACAACCGACTACTGGCACCCGTATCAAAATGGCATCCGCCAAGGCCGGCTCGGCATTTACTTGGCCGCTCCACACTTCACTTCATGGTTAATTCATAAATATGACTTTAAACCCAAACTTAAACTTGCTGGCCCGCTACGTTATGTGATCGCGGCCAGACGAGCCGATACAAACATCTTTGAGGTGAACGACTTAGCGAATAAAACTGTATGCATCGATGCCACCATGAACCTTAGCTTTTTGCTGGTAAAAGAGTTGATGCCAAATAGTGTGTTGTCACCGAAAACGATTCGAGTAGAATCTGTTGCTGAAAAAATGCGTTTAGACGACAGGCGCTGCGATGCCTTTTCATTAAACGAACATTTATTTCTAATGCTTGCCGCTGACCAGCCGTTTAAGTTTATTAGCCTAAAACAGAGTGACGAGTTTTCAAATTATGCCTATGTAGTTCACCCAGACGTGTCACAGCAAACTAATGCCGCGCTAACTAAACTACTGACTAATAACGCTGTTGCTAAAATCCTACGGCCGATGCACCAACTGTTGGCAGCCGAACCGCGCATAGTGCGCGCTAAAGCAAACCACTATCCGCAGTTAACTATGTCACCATTGCAAAAGTATTGGGGAGATGACTGAACCATTGTCGACTTGCGTTGAAGCAAAGGGTGCCGCAGCACAGTGGGCAAAGGTGTCTTACAGCCCCATCGCTTGGCGAGCTAGCGCGTTGCGCAGTATGCTCGACTTATTAATCGAGTTCATACCGAGGCCGCGAGCTAACATCCAAACTGGCAAGTCAAATTTATAAGCTTGGTGTAGAGCGCTCATCAAAGCATCGGTTTGGTTATTATCCGCTTGCCGCCTAGCTTGGTAGATCGATAACAGCCTCGGGCTACCAATCTCTGAAGCCTTGCTATTGACTAACAAACCACCTAGTACCAGCGCATCTTTAAAGCCTAGATTAGCACCCTGACCCGCCAGCGGGTGAATGCTATGAGCGGCGTCACCCAGCAAAACCAGGCTGCGTTTGTAATACTGCTCAGCGCGCAAACTAGCAAGCTCGAACGACTGCCGTTTTGATAGCAACGCGGTCTTGCCCAAACGCCCTTGCAAGGCGCTACCGAGTGCGTCGCCAAAGGCATCATCATCCATACCCATTAGTTGTTTGGCTAAGGCATTATCGGCACTCCAGACGAGTGAATTCTGATTCTCTGAAAGCGGCAATATTGCCACTGGCCCAGTCGACAAAAAACACTGCCATGCACAGTTTTGGTGAGGCTTGCTGCTTGAAATTTTCGCCACAATACCACGCTGACCGTAGCCTTGCCGGTTAGCAAATATCTTTGCCTGTTGGCGTACCCACGACTGGCTTCCGTCGGCGGCAATCAGTAGCTTAGCGTCAAAACGGCCCAAGTCTGTATCTAGGCTGGCACCAGAGCGATTCAACTCAAGCTTGCTAGCACGCACATCGAAGTGACAATTAACTCGACTGTTCAATACCGCCTGCTGTAGCTGGTAGGTACACATTTGACTGTCAACCATGTGGCCTAGGCCTACCTGATTGATGTTCGCCGCATCGAATGCTAACTCACCATCTGAGTTTTCGTCCCAGACAAACATTTTTTGATAAGGATTACAGTGTTCGCTAGTAAGGCTAGAAAAAACACCGACATCATCTAAGAAATCAGTCGCCAGCGCTCCCAAAGCCACCACTCGCTGGTTTGCCTGATGCGGTAACGACATTACAGGATTGCGTTCAATAAGGCTGATCGAGTAAGTCGTATGCTTGGCTAACCACAGCGCAATGGCTGAGCCAATTAGGCCAGCGCCAACAATCGCGACTTCTGACCTGCTTGTTGTCGTAGTAGCCGTAGACAAAATGATCTATGCCTCGCTATTAAGAGGCCATTAAGGCTTCGATATCGCTCGGCTTCTTAGGCGCCGATTCGGTAAGGTTTTCATAGCCGTCACGGCGCACTAAAATATTATCTTCAATGCGAATGCCAATATGGTGCCAGCGCTGATCAACATCATCGGCCGGGTTAACGTAGATCCCAGGTTCGACGGTAAACACCATCCCAGGCTCTAACTCACGCCAGACTTCGTCCACCTGGTAGTCGCCAACATCATGCACATCCATGCCAAGCCAGTGACCGGTTCGATGCATATAGAACTGGCTATAGCTTTGCGTCTCCAACACTTGCTCCAACGAGCCTCGAAGCAAGCCTTCGTCTAATAAGCCTTGGGAAATCACTTTGACCGCCGCTTCATGTGGCTGGTTCCAACTATGGCCTGAGCTGCAATGCTCAAACGCTGATTCTTGAGCCGCTAATACAATTTCATAAAGAGCTAATTGCTCCGCACTAAAGCGACCATTAACCGGAAAAGTGCGGCTAATGTCCGCAGCATAGCAACCAAACTCTGCCCCGGCATCAATCAACAACAAGTCTCCACTTTTAAGCAGATCTTGGTTTTCGGTATAGTGCAAGATACAGGCGTTCTCGCCACCCGCCACTATCGATGGATAAGCGTTGTAATGGCTTCCAGCCTTGCGGAACTCGCACTCCATCTCGGCCTGAACTTGATACTCAAATAAGCCCGGCCGACACACTTGCATCGCACGAGCGTGGCCTGCCGCTGACATTTTACCGGCTTTACGCATCAATCCGATTTCGTCTGGACGTTTAATCAAACGCTGCTCATGCAAAATATGATTAAGATCGACAAATTCATACGGCGCATGCTTGCCAAGGCGTTTATCTTGCTTGATCTTGTTCATCCAACCAAGCAGCTGGGCATCGAAGTCGGGGTATCGGCCAACGGTCGTGAAGACTTTTTCCTTCTCCTCCATCAAGCCAGGCAGAATGTCGTTTATGTCTTCAATGGGGAAGGCATCATCTGCACCATAAAAGTCAATAACGCCCTCTAAGCCAATTCGCCGACCATCCCACATTTCGCGGGCACGGTCTTTTTCACGACAAAACATGACATATTCGCCTCGTGCTCGACCCGGGCAAATAACCAGTACCGCTTCTGGCTCAGAAAAACCGCTTAAGTAATAAAAGTCACTATCAGCTCTAAACTGATATTCAACATCGCTATTGCGCGACCTTATAGGTGAGGTAGCAACGATAACAATATCGTTGACGCCAATCTGATTTACCAGTTCGGCACGCCTTCGAGCATATGTTTCTGCATTCATATTGAAACTTTCTAATTGATTTTACTGGGCTTGTTGAGGCTTTTCTAGCCTCGCTGAGGCTCTTTGGCCGAGCTTTCAGAGTATATAAATTCAAAAATCAATTGGGAGCCAACTTTGATGTACTCATGCAATTCGGATAAGGCCCAATCTTCTTCATTTTGCTCATCGGCTCCGGGGGCAGCCTCGGCGATTTCCATGAGATCTCTTGCTATTTCAGAACCACTCTCTGGCAATTGATCAATGCTAAAAGCGTTGTTGTAAAGCAAGCCTAAGATAAACCCCTTACACCAACTGGCAATGCCGTCAACCCGCACCGCTAATGGCGATTCTTCGTCTGGCAAAATCAAATCGAAGCCGTCTTTGGTTTCAATCAGCAACTCGCTAGTTTCGCGATACTGCTCATAAAGCATCTCAGTAAGCTGCGTAAAACGACCGTCCTTAGCATCGGCACTAGGCTCAATTAACTTGAGCAAATCAGGAGTAACACCTGATTTCATATGGTTACACATTGCACCGACAATGGTGCCATGCACTTCGCTTGGAGTCAGTTCTTCGATCCCGGCTAAATCCAGGGTCGCTTCAATTTGAGTAAAACTGTCAACTAAATTAGTCATAATTTTCTATCACTAGCGACCGTCATGGATCGCGTATTTTGGTCAAAACAACGTCAGCTATTTAAACAGCAAACTTGAGTCACTGCTATAGCAAAACTATCTCGCCCAATTCTACCTTGTTGCGTGTCAAAGATGTCACCATTTAAGCACAATGCCAGCTCGAATTTACCCTCTAGCGCATGACTAAAGTGATCTAATTGGCGCTGTTTACGAGGTTTTATTAGCTTCTACAGGGTTAGTCAGTTGACGTGCTCACACTCCACGCCTAATATAGCGTTGATACCAAAAACAAGGGGTCTTTCGAATGGAAGCCAACATGCTCGGTCTAGAACAACGCATTGAAACCTTAATTGGCGAATGCAAACGCCTCAGCAGCGAAAACCGAAACCTAAAAACTGAACAACATACCTTGATGAGTGAAAAGACTCAACTCAAGGAAAAAAACCGCCTTGCCTGTAGCAGATTAGAAAAAATCGTTGCTAAGCTCCGCACTCTTGAAGATCAGTAGTCTAGGTTGCGCTGGCAAATTTAATTGTTTTCGCCCCCAACAACCGCACTTGAATCACTAACCTCTCATGTCGAGCCCTATGCAATCAAAAGGCATTAACATCTCTATTATGGGCCGCGAGTTTTCCGTGGCCTGCCCTCCAGAAGAACAAGAAGAACTGATGCACGCGGCACGTTATCTCGACAAAAACATGAAAGAGATAAAAAAATCCGGCAAGATCATCGGGGCGGAACGCTGCGCGATTATGGCGGCGTTAAATATCACCAATGATCTACTGCAATTACGCCGTGCGACAGCGGGCCAAGAGAATGTGCAGGCGCGTTTAAATTCGTTGCAAGATCGGATTGACCAAGTTCTCAAAGAAGCCGAAGACCTATAAAGTGGTTCTACTACCGTACTCAACTGAGATCTCAGTGTAATGATTAAATATTTTTCACCGCTGAGTTAAACCACACTGTTATACTAAACATTCGGCGTTGCCTGTGGTGTTCGTAGGGTCTTCTAATCCCTTAGAACCTAGTATTTTACCCGGGAGTTAGACCACGTTGCTGTTGTGAGCTGTCGTTAGAACTGGCTTGTCTAGTTCCACGAGAGCACCTGATGCGGCTTGTAGACTCCCACTTGAACCATTGGTTCAAGGCACCAAGAACTTACGGCACATATGGGTAACGCTACTATTTACCTGCTTGTCAGCCTAGCTGACGGGCTCAAGGCTGAATCGATTACCTGCTTGTCAGCATAGCTGACGGGCTCAAGGCTGAATCGATTACCTGCTTGTCAGCATAGCTGACGGGCTCAAGGCTGAATCGATTACCTGCTTGTCAGCATAGCTGACGGGCTCAAGGCTGAATCGATTACCTGCTTGTCAGCCTAGCTGACGGGCTCAAGGCTGAATCGATTACCTGCTTGTCAGCCTAGCTGACGGGCTCAAGGCTGAATCGATTACCTGCTTGTCAGCCTAGCTGACGGGCTCAAGGCTGTATCGATTACCTACTTGTCAGCGTAGCTGACGGGCTCAAGGCTGTATCGATTACCTGCTGGTCATCACAGCTGACGAACCGAGACGCGGGTTTTCTTAATCTGCAAATGAAATCGGCTATTTACCCCTTAAGGTGATCTACCTTATTCTTATCAGATGATCGAAACGCTGAATAAAAACCAACTTCGTCGAACCATGCGCCGACGTCGGGCTGAGTTAAGTAATCTCCAGCTAAACGCCGCTCGAAATGGGCTTGCGAAGCAAGCTCGGCAATCAAATCGGCTGCTGCAAGCGCAACACATACTCAGTTATGCGCCTTTTTCTGGTGAGATATCACCGGTAACTTTACTCAAAATCCTTGCTTGCCGAACGGTTCATCTGCCAAGAATTACCAATTTCAGACTCAGCCAAATGCGCTTTTACTGCGCAAAAAAAGTCGACCGGTTCAACAAGTATGGCATTCAGGAACCTAGTGCTGATGGTAAACCTTGGCCAGCTAATAGCTTCGACGTATTATTAGTTCCCTTGATTGCGTTTGATCGCTCAGGTACACGCATCGGCATGGGAGCAGGGTATTACGACCGAGCACTCGAGGCGCTTAGTTATCAGACCAGCACCAAGCCGTATTTAGTCGGTTTAGCTCATTATTTTCAGGAAGTTAATTCACTAGTGCGTGAGCCTTGGGATGTTCCCTTAGATGCTATACTAACCGATCAAGAATTTATCAAGATTTAGCAGGACGAGACAAAATGACGAAACTAGCAAAATCGATGCTCAGCTGCATAATGTTGCTGTGCCTAATCAATGAGTCGGCATTTGCCGAACAAAACTCAACAACAACAAACAAAAATACTATGGTCACACTTAAAACGAACTTTGGCGACATTGAAATTGAATTGAACGCCGACAAAGCACCTAAAACTGTTGAAAATTTTCTACAGTATGTAAAAGAAGGTCACTACGACGGCGTTATATTCCATCGAGTGATCAACAACTTCATGGTTCAAGGCGGCGGTTTCGATGCTGACATGAAGGAGAAAAAGTCTCGTGGCCCTATCCCGAATGAAGCCAGCAACGGTCTGAAAAATGAAAAGTACACGCTAGCAATGGCGCGTACTAGCGAGCCTCATTCAGCCAGCGCTCAATTCTTCATCAATACCAAAGACAACGAATTTTTGAATTTCAGCTCAGAAACTCAGAACGGTTGGGGCTATGCAGTGTTCGGTAAAGTTGTCGGCGGCACCGAGATAGTAGATAAAATTGAAGCCGTGCAAACAGGTCAATCTGGCTCCCATGGTGATGTTCCGGTTGAACCAGTTATTATCGAGTCAGCCTCTATTGCCGAATAGATTTATTAAGCAAAGGCGATAGCATAGTAACGGCTCACCTTTGGTGGGCCGTTTTTATTTGTGCAGAAACCTTAGCTTGTGCAGAAACCTTAGCTTGTGCAGAAACCTTAGCTTGCTGAGTCGCGATCAACTCCTAGCGACTAGTTCCCTAGCGAACAAACACATCGGGCCAATTGTCGTTACCCGTATGAAAGGTCAAGCGAGTTGCCTGGCCGGAATCTGAACCTAGCTTCCAAAGAAAAATTTCATAGTCCTGAGTATCATGCTCGTGCTGGTCGGACCCTCTACTGGCACCAAATACCATGTACTCCCCGTTTGAAGAATCTTTCGGCCAATACTCGTGAGTAAATTCCCCTCGCAGGTTAATCAGTGTTTTATGCTCTAAGGTTTTAGGGTTTACGCTGACGATATGCAGCGTGCCATCGGGTGCTCCAGGCGTTACTTGATACAAACCGCTTAGATCAGATGTCCAACCAAGTTCGCAGCCATTAAGCACAGCGCGATGCTTGCCATTGGTATCGATTGCCGTGCCCCAATGTCCGGTCTTGCTGCCTATCTCGCTCTGCCGTGCGGTAAACACAAGCTGCTTAGTCGCATCGTTGAATTTTGGATTTTGCAAACGCGCCCCAGCCGGCATATTGTTGTTAGCTCCGCCTTGGTAAATCACGCTTGACGCTAAAGTATTAACATTAACTCTCTCTACCACAGTGGCGTCACGCAAATAACTAATTTCAGAGTCGTTTAGCCATTGAGGTGCTGTGCCATTGCTGGCTATTTTCCGCTCCTGCATGGTCTTGAGGTTCAATAGGTACACGTCCCAAGCAACAGTATTTCGTTGTGAAACCCAAGGCTGATGGGCGCGCGAGAAAACCAATAGCTCACCGCTTGGAGAAATACGCGGGTAGGTCTCAGTATTCGGGTGATTAGTTAACTTATCAAGCTCGAAAGTCTTAAGGTCACGCCGAAAAATATCATGATTTCCATCGCGGTTTGAACTAAATACGACGAAACCATCAATGTTACTCCCCGGCTGTTGTGATAATAGTTGCGAAGGTTCGCCGTCACTAGTAATTGAACCGGTGGGAGGGGCACTTAAAGCTCCGAGCTTGGTGGTAGTCCATAATTGAAAAGTAAGAAAAACAGTTCCCAGCAGTAAGACTATGCCAGCAAGCATAAAAGCACCTGCCTTTCTTATTTTACTATTAGACAAGCGGTTTAGCTCTGACTCTTGATCGCTTGGTTCTTTCTGCAAGCGTGTCGATAATACAAAGGTCACGATAAAAACGCCTCCTAGTAGGTACTCAATAAGCTGACTCCAAATATGCACACACAACATAGTGACGAATGTTGCCGCTTGGTCAGCAACACCCAACAATTGGAATACAAGTGAGCTACCAGCTTCATACACGCCGAAACTCATAAATGCAGGGATAGGTAAGCTAGCGCCGACCTCGCCCCCAATCAAGGCGCTAACGATATGCTCTACTGGCAATGCGGCAAGTTCAGGAAAGCTCTTTGCGGCTACCGCTTGAAACAATAGATAGAAACCAAAGTACTTCAGAACACGAATAAGCACCGATATCGAAATTACTAGGCTGGCTTTGCCTGAGTCTAAAACGGCTTGTAGACTTTGGTTAAAGTTATGAAGTAATTCGATGGCTTTGGCGCGCCAGCGTTGTTCGGCTTGCCAATCGGGCATTGCCGATTTTATCGGCTTGAAGTTTTCCACTAATTTGACAAACCATGGGGTGATCCGAAACAAACCAAAGACTGCAACCGCTGATAGCACCGACGCCATCACCAAAGCGCCGATCGCCCAGCCTGTGATGCCGGTGCCAAACGACTGAGTGATTACGATGAAAATCACGATCACCAAAAGGGCTACAAAATCAAAGGCTATGCTAATTGATAGTGAGCTAACGCAGTGATGCAGCTTTACCCCGTAGCCACGATTCAATAGAGCAATGTAACCAATCTCGCCGAGCCTAGCTGGCAGCAGATCTACCACCATATTTCGAATGCCTGTCACCACTATCATTTGTCGAAATGACGGCACATTTGATTCGCCACCTAAGCCAATCAATAAACGATAGCGGTAGGCACGAACAAATAAACTAACAAAATACAGTCCAATGTAAGCCAATACAAAATTGATTGATGTCGCCTGTAAGGTGGCAACAACGGAAGGCCTGTCAGCATCGGCTAAACCAGTAGTAAAGAGCTGTAGTAACAGCGCCAGAATGGCAAACGAAATACCAATAGATAAGGTAATTCTTAAAACATTTTTGATCATTAATGTGTCAGTCTAGCCTCAGGGAAAATTGACGGTCAATTAATCAGCATAAAAGAGCTGGCGACGATGTGGTGAATTCTTAACAGGAATTATTTGATTTAGAGGTCTCAGCATAACTCAGGGACGAGAAAAGCAACGGTAACCAACCGGGGCGGGGACAATATTTGAGTTGGTCTGTAGTTACCCAAAAGCAACGCCAAACCAACTCAAAACTAAGCAAACCTAGTATTAAGATCTAGTATTAAGATCTAGTATTAAAATCCTAGTGCTGATGCCCACCTTCGCCATGCACATGCCCATGCTCGATCTCTTCAGCCGAAGCGTCACGAACTTCAGCGATGTTAACGTCGAAATGCAACTCTTTACCCGCTAAAGGGTGGTTACCATCAACCGTTACCATTGTCTCATCCATCGCTGTGACCACTACTGGCACCGGGCCTTGCTCGGTCTCAGCTTGAAATCTCATGCCGACTGAAACTTTATCAATTTCTTCCCCAAAAGCTTCCTTTGGTACAGTTTGGACTAGCGCCTC
Organism: Arenicella sp.; assembly: GCA_046709645.1. GTDB lineage: Bacteria > Pseudomonadota > Gammaproteobacteria > Arenicellales > Arenicellaceae > Arenicella. The sequence goes on along the minus strand of JBKEFT010000021.1, from coordinate 22,071 downwards.
AACGGGCATGCCATAACCCTTCTCTGGACTGACGACAGCCGCGACACTATCGCCAACCGTTTTGCCAACCAACTGTTCTTCTAGGCCGACAATGATATTGCCCGCGCCATGTAAGTATACCAATGGATCTTGGCCTTTTGATGAATCTAGAACTTCGCCTTCTGAGTCTTTAAGTTCATAGTGCATAGTAACTACAGAGTTTTCTTTAATCATGAGTAATGCCTGTTGTGCGCAGTGCAAACAATATTGTGCTAAGCGCGTAAATTATTTGCCAATTATGCCTGTTGGAAACGGTGAATAAAAATGCTTAGATTAAAAATGTGGATTAATTCACCGCATCGGATTAGTAAACCAATTGATTGCCAAAATGCAAGCATTCAACTCATTTTTTTGACTACAGCCGACATTATTTACCAGTTAGATATTATCACGAGCAACGTGATCAATCGCGGTAACGCGGCGATAAGCAGCGAGGTCTCGTTTATGGCTAGACCAAGAATGTCTGCTCAGTAGAGTCAAGCTGGAGCAGTAAGACCTGTCGAAGTGTTCCATCGAGCTGCCGATAATATTTATCAAATGCGCTCAATTTTCGAATACAATAATTACAAGCACCGAGCCTTAGGCCAAACTTAATAGTTTCCACTGAATCGTTCCAGCACAATAGGTCCGACTCAACAGATCTAACGCTATTCTGAGGCACTCCTCTAAACTCAAAAACCTAGTCCAAATTGCGACCTTAAAAATGTTAACTAAGATAAAAAATCGTTTCATTCAAAAGCAAAGCTTTAAGTACAATATCGAACAATTTAACGAACACAATAGTGTTGTTTTTCTATCTGGCTGGGCTTTCTTCGACGGTTCAGCGATTGAACGTATTTACTACCAGACATGTGATGGGAATTGGAAAAAAATTCCGTTTGAAACTCGAGCAAGTGACGACGTAGCAAAAGCACACGACACAAATATTGCTGAAAACGCCAGGTTTTCTATTAAGTTATTCGACAAGCTACCTGAAGACACCTTGAAATTGAGATTAAGGTTTGAATCTGGTTGGGGAATTGGGAAACAACAACACGATTGTTCTCTTCTGCATATTCACGGGATCGAGAGAGGTCCATACCGCCAATTTGTGCCCAATTTTTTTAATGAATTTGTTAATGGTAAAGGAATTAAGACAGCGTTAGAAATTGGCTCAAGGGCCCGATCTGGCGTTAACAATAGAGATACCTACTTATCACCTGAAATTGAATTCACGGGTGTTGATGTGCTTGCTGGTGAGTGTGTTGATGTTGTTTGCGATGCCCATCAACTTAGCGAGCACGTCGAACAAGATAAATACGAGCTGGTTTATTCACTAAACGTTTTTGAACACTTACTTATGCCTTGGAAAGTGGTCTTGGAGATCAACAAAGTAATGAAAAAAGGCGGCGTGGTGATGATATTTACCCATCACGCATACCCACTTCATGACCTACCATGGGATTATTTCAGATTTTCAGACAATGCTTGGTACTCGATGTTTAACAAGGCAACCGGCTTCGAAATAATAAGAACCGAGCTGATTGATCCTGTTTCAATAGTTCCTAAGTGTATCTATGAAGGCAGTGTCGGGGTTAAAGACGGATTGGCTTATATTCATTCGGCTGTCATTGCTAGAAAAATATCAAACACAGACTTATCTTGGCCGGTTGACTCACAAGCGATAATTGATACAGAGTACCCACATTAATTGATACAGAGTACCCACATTAATTGATACAGAGCACCCAGATTAATTAAAACAAAGCACCCACACTAAAAGAACTGATGCCGAAAAGGCAGCGAATAGAGGGCATTTTCCGATTGAAGCAGACGTCTGAAGCACACGCAGATTGAAATCACTCGATCACTATTGGATCGATATTTGTGCGAATAATGATTTGGTCAAAGAGTCGACCTCAAGAAGGAAATTTGCAGAAGTAGTCTTTACCGAGTCAGTAAAGACTAGATCAGACCATAAGAAAACCTAACACGAGGTATCAATTATCTTAGATACCCCGTGATTAGGCCTACCCCACCACCAACACCTTGAGCTTTGGACCCTACTCTACTCACTCAAGGTTAACAATATCGTTGTTGCTGTCACTGAGTTATTTATACGGTGGGAGTCACTTAGATTCAATGATTTTTTTCAACCTTAACGATTACCAAATATCGATCATAAGCTATTGATAATTATGATCAAAAAATCGTGACAAATAGTGTCAGATGAGAGCGTACTTTGTCAGTTCTATGACAAAAAGTGTTTTCTAAAATTCAATGACGAGACTGTCTTGAATTATGGCTTTTTCCCGCTTTTTCAGAGCCGGACTTATGCTGATAAGCGACTAATTTGTTTGCCGCAATCAGACATTTCGGTGAAGACTTCAGGCCCGATGCCGCGTGATCGAGTCGAATTGCCCCAACTAACTCAGGCGAGCTTAGCCCCAAATAATCTAAGCCAATTTGGTAAACAAGATCATAAAACCGTAATAACGATATTTTGTGTGTCTGTCCTGTGATCTCAAATAAAGCGCGAGTCACCACAGAGAACCCTTCGAACGGGTCATCACCGAGCAGTAGCGGCAAGGTCTGTTTAAAGCGCCCAGAATTACCGATGAGATCCCAATAACGCGCAAATCGATTGACAAACTGAACGGCTGAATAATCGACTGTATCGCTGCTGACTATGCTGAACGGTGGGTTTGGGTTAAAGACTAATTGATGTGCTTCAGTGTGACGCACAATCGGTGAACCCTTGAGACGCTTCAAAATACCCACCTGAATCTCATGTGGCCTCAACTGATAAAGCTGGTTAAAGCTACTGCCAAAACTCTCTATGGTTTCACCTGGCAGACCAAAAATTAAATCAGCATGTACATAGGCGTTGGTTTGATCGCGAATCCAAACAAGGTTGAGTTTGGCTTGCTCATTATTCTGTCGGCGACTAATACGACTCTGCACTTCGGGGTTAAACGTCTGAATTCCGATTTCAAACTGTAGGCTACCGGCCGGAAATTTTGTGATCATTTCCTTTAATGCTTCGGGCAAGTGATCTGGCACTACTTCAAAATGTAAGAATAGGTCATCGCTCATTCGCTCAAGAAAGAACGCCATGATACGTAAGCTATTTTTTATCTTAAGATTGAAGGTGCGATCGACAAACTTAAAATGCCGTGCCCCGCGTTGATGCAAAATATCCATCTGCTCAAGAAACTCATCGAGGTCAAACGGCCATGCGGTTTTATCCAAAGCAGACAAACAAAATTCACACTTAAACGGACAACCCCGTGATGCTTCAACATACAGCACTCGGTTCTTTATATCGTCAGCCGTGTAGAGCTGATAGGGCATCTTAATATGTTCAAGCTTGGGCTGCTTACCCGCAATGATTTTGCTTATCGGCAATGCGTCAGCTAGTAGCTCAGCCAATAATTCTCGAAAACTAGTTTCGCCCCAGCCAGTTATTACGTAGTCACTTAAGCCGACGATCGCTTGGTCATCATTCTCGTGACTTACTTCTGGACCGCCCAAAACCACGATCACCTCAGGTGCAACGGCTTTGAGCAGCGCAACAACGCATTCGGTTTGCACTACATTCCAAATATAAACACCGAAACCTACAACCTTAGGAGAGTTAACTAAAAGCTGCTCGACAATGTCTTCGGGTCGCGATTCAAGGGTGAACTCATGGATCTCACAACGATCCTCGAACTCGCCTAGATTAGCCTTAAGGTAACGCAAGCCAAAAGCGCTATGAATGTAGCGCGCGTTCAAGGTGGCCAATAAAACATCAGGTTGTGGGGCTTGTATTTGTTTAGCGAGCATGACTTCTATAAAGAGTTAGCGAGGGCCGTTTAGGCACTGGCAAGGTAAGTGACGACAAAGCCTGCAGCGACAAACGCAAAGGTGCCGGTAACGTGAGATATCGATCCCATCCCGCCAGCACAGTTGAGTGCATTGCTGCTGCTATCAGAGCCGGTGGAAATGGGCCGTTGCGGGCCGATACCACCAACGCCGTCAGGGTAAACCAATTGTTCATCCGAATACACGCATGGCACACCGAAACTGCGTTTTAAATTGCGCGCAAACGCATAGTCTTGACGTAATAACTTACGGGTCCGGGCGAGCAGCACATCTTGTTTGCTGCGACTTAAATCAACCTGTCGAATCTTAAGCGGGTCGAGTTGCCCCCCAGCACCACCAATCGTGAGTATCTTAATCTTCTGCTTTCGACAGTAATTTATTAACGCCGCTTTAGTTCTGAAATCATCGATACAATCGATCACATAGTCAAAATCAGGCTTAATCAATTCAGCTAGATTATCTGAGCTAATAAATTCATCTACCGCCTGAACCTTACAGAGTGGATTTATTTGCTCGATTCTATCCTTCATAACCAACACCTTGTCACGGCCAATATTGTCACTGGTTGCGACTAACTGTCGGTTGATATTGGATTCAGACACCACGTCTAAATCGATCAGACTCAGTGCACCAATGGCACTGCGCGCCAAGCTCTCGGCGACCCAGGAACCTACGCCACCGATACCGATCACACACACGTGGGCGCGCGACAATCGCATAAGCCCGGTATCACCGTATAACCTAGCGATACCGCCAAAGCGTCGCTGTAAATTCACCATTGATGGTTCAAGTTCTGATTGAGACATTTAAAATCGAGTGTAGACTTAAGGGATGATTGATACGCATTGCCATTTAGATTTCCAAGAATTTGACCACGATCGCGACGCTGTATTGCAACGTTGTGCCGACAACGGCGTGAACCGAGTTGTTGTTCCTGCCGTTAGTGCCGCTAGCTTTATGCGCACAATTGAAGTTTGTAGTTGTTACCCAAGCCTTGAACTAGCGCTCGGATTACACCCAATCTTTATTGAGCAGCATCAACCGCAACATCTAGTCGAACTCGACCAACTAATAAGCCAGCACGGCCCTGTAGCGGTCGGAGAGATCGGCTTAGATTTTTTTGAAAAACGACTTATCAGTGAAAATCTAAAAGAAAAACAAATCGCCTTCTTTGCTAAGCAGCTTATTATAGCAAAACTACATGATTTGCCGCTTATTATTCACAACCGCAAAGCCCACGACGAATGCTTGCAATTACTGGCGGCTCAGCCGCTTCGAGGCGGCATCATTCATGCATTTAATGGCAATGTGCAGCAGGCCGAAAAATACATAGCGCTGGGATTTGTGCTGGGCTTTGGCGGCATGCTCACCTTTGACCGATCACGCAAACTGCGAACGCTCGCTAAGCAGATTCCATTACACGCCATCGTATTAGAGACCGACGCCCCGGATATGACCGTATCTCAGCATCAAGGTCAACGAAATAGCCCCGAATACCTTCATTATGTGCAACAAGCGCTTGCAGAGATTAAAGGCTGTTCAATTGAAACTGTCGCTGAAACGACCTCTGAGACCGCTAAGCGCGTTCTGAAGCTTAAAGGGCCTATCGGACAATGAATTTCACTAGTCCGAAAGCGCCACTTTGGTCTATTTTTTCGTTTATTTTCGAGTAATGGAACAACCATTACGCCTCAAATAAACGAAAAACTAGCCTTAAATTACCACTTTCTCCTGACGCAAATCATTATCCGATAGGCCCTTTAATATTCTGACCATCATCACGCCAAGCAGGTAAACTAATAAGCAGGTAAACTAGCAAGCATCTAGGCCTCTAAACGGTCAATTAGAAGCACCATAAGCAATTGAAATCAAATATATAATTTAGCTGCTGGTAAAAGTCTAACTACTTTAGCGTCAACCCTTTTAGCGTCAACCCTGGGAATAAATTACCAAACCTATGAAAAACACCCTAACGGCTGCCGTTATATTAATCGGCAATGAGTTGCTCTCAGGTAGCATTGAAGATAAGAACCTAGCCCATATCGCCAAAACTCTTGAGGTTAGGGGTATACGTGTTCGTGAAACCCGAATCATTCCCGACATTGAAAGCGAAATCGTCGACGCCATTAACACACTCAGAGTAAAACACGACTATGTGTTTACAACTGGCGGCATTGGGCCAACTCATGACGACATAACCTCAGATTCAATCGCCACCGCATTTGGGGTGAAAAATGTCATAGTGCAAGACGTGTTCGATAGCATTCAGGCATACTTAAACGGTAAAGGTATTGAGTTTACCCTTGCGGCACAGCGCATGGCGCACGCTCCCGAAGGGGCCGAGATGATACATGCGGATGACTCGATTATTCCAGGTTATCGAATCGAAAACGTGTTTGTGATGGCTGGCGTGCCCCGTATCATGCGGCACATGCTTGGCGGCATTATTAATCACTTGAAAACCGGGTTAACCATTCATAACGCCTACGTACACGCGAACGTCGGTGAAGGTGAAATCGCCAGCGCCTTAGAAGCGGTTCAGAACCAACACCCCGATATTGACATCGGAAGTTACCCACAAGATAAAGGCTCAACTATCAGTGATTATCGAGTGGTTTTTGTCGTCAAAGGCACTGACCTGCAGGAGATTGAGCTTACTTGCCAGCAAATTCTAAGCGCCTGCCATAGCGGTGGGTATGATGCGATAAAGATCTAAAACCATCTCAGACCTTATCAAACCTCAGCCAGGTCTAGTTAAACTAGAGTTAAACCTCAATCTAGTTTAAACGCATGCTTGTAGTCTTTGGCTAGGCTTTGGTCTTGCGCGGGCTTTCTTAAAATCAAGTTACCTATCGCCAGCACGTCCATTTCGGTGCCCATAAAACAGTTAAAAGCATCTTCAGGCGTGCAAAAAATTGGCTCACCACGCACATTGAAACTGGTGTTCACCACCACTGGGCATTGGCCTATTTTATCAAATTCTGAGATCAATCCGTGATACAAAGGGTTGGTGTCTTTATGCACAGTCTGAATTCTCGCGGAATAATCAACATGGGTAATTGCCAGAATATCTGAACGATTGATATTAAGCTTTTCAATACCAAACAGCTTTTGCTGGTCAGCGTTCATGGCATGACACTTGTCCTTGTTAACTTTGTCGACCAGTAACATGTAGGGGCTATCACCATTAAGCTCAAACCACTTACCTACCTTTTCTGCCAACACCGACGGCGAAAATGGACGAAACGATTCACGGTACTTGATCTTCAGGTTTAAGGTTTTTTGCATCGCATCCGAACGAGGGTCTCCGAAAATAGAACGGCCACCTAAGGAGCCTCTGATTAAGTATAAACGGTCTCTGTAAGTCTTGAAGCGTACAGCTACTAGGCGCCGCTCGAGGCTAATGGCCGTAGTCCTTAGTGAGAGCGGGAACAACGTAGATGTGCGCTTAAAGCCTTACCCTACCGGGCTTTCAAGCGGATCCACACTCAGCGTTATTGTTTTTTGACGTGACTAGTCATGCCTACAAAACAATGCCTTGATTGTGAATCAGCTTGAAAGCCAGAGATCATTTAGACTTAATCAGAGGCTCCCTAAGGATCTCGGGCCAAATTCCATTCGCCCTTGAAACCAACCGACAACATGTTGCTCAGCTAAGGCCTTGGTCGCATGGCTTAACATGTCAGCCTGCGAGTGCTCTTCAAACACCGCGCCGATTGCGCTTAAGCGTAACTTTATTTCCTCTGTTGTAAACTCACACCCCAAGTAAGATTCGCGCATATTGTCGCCACGCTTGACAGTTCTGGGTAAGTCGTAAACTAGATGAGCTTTAGCGCCACACCGCCAGCAAGACATAGATTCCGTATGCCGGTTTCCTCGGCCAGCGACTTGGTAAGTTTTAACACGATGATTTCGGTTACTTCTTGCACTGACGCCGCAATGTCCATATGAAATTGTTCCAGCGCTTCATCATCCGGCTTGCGGGCCGGGCGCCCAAACAAATCATCAAACTTCTTTTTGGTGATGGTTAGACCCGTGCAATAATTGAAATAGCGTTGATCCAAGCGGTACGAACCATCATCTTTGACATCAATTAAATTATCTAGGATGATTTGCGTGTACTTAGGCTCACCATACGGAGCCAGCCCATGACCTTGTACTCGCCAGAATTAACCCTAGAACCGGTGTAATAAGTAAATGCCTAATACAATAGGCCTAGGGAATGAGGGAAGTGGATTTCCTTAACAATATCGAGCTTATTACCACGACCAATTGCAACCGAGGTGGTTACCCACTCACCAACGCCATCTAAGGTTAGTACCACCGCTGCTTCAAATGGCGAGGGATAAAATGCACTCGCGGCATGGCTCAAATGATGCTCCGAAAATTTTAACTTGGCCTCCCAATCGATCTCTGTACCACTCTCCGACGGAAAGCGCGCCATCATTTCGCGGATTATTTTTTTTGAAATAGCGTCTCTTTAATCCACAGAGGCAGTGCTGTCTTAAAAGACATAAAACCCTTAGGTGCGAAACTGACTTAGGTTTCTAACAGCCGCTCAAATTTGATAAAGGGCTTTTCAAAAAACACCACACTGTCAATTTGCTCGATCGATAAGCAGGCTTCTTTGATACAGTATTCAAGCGCATTAATCGGGAATGAGGCGTCATGCTTAACCCGAGTGAACCGTTCTTCTTGTGCGGCGGCGACAATATGCTCGCCATCAATAATAGCCGCGGCGCTATCATGGTAGACCGCTGAAATTCCTAAAATGATCATAGTGCTGCGCTTAGAACAAGGTGTAGATGAAAGGCGCTAAAGCAGAACCTTGAGCGAACACAAGTAAGCCGCCAATTAATAGGCTAAAGAAGATAATTGGCAAAAGCCAAAATTTCTTGCGCGCCTTGATAAAACGCCAAAGTTCTTTAATTAAATCCATGGGCAATCTGGTCGGTATTGTTATGTAGGATTTTTATTGATGCGAAACAGCAGTGGCCTTTAGCAATGACCGCAACTGGGTACTTGAAACTGGGTACTTGAAACTAGGTACTTGAAACTAGGTACTTAAAACTAGGTACTTAAAACTGATTATCGACGCTCTCTTTAGTAACGCTCTTGTCCTCACGTAAAATCCAGTAGCTAGCTGCTTGCGTATCAAATTTACGCCGCATTGGATCTTTACCTAAAAGCCTGAGTATCAAGCCCGTCGGCAGTACGGTTAGAAAAAAAATAAACCCCATTAGAATAGGGTTGATGACTGAGTGCATTACTTGCCCGAATCTCGCCCATAAGCGATTCAGCGGAGCCAATATTGCTGGGTAAACTAAGGCTGGCACGGCCCACGCTGCGGCGACGATTAGATCCTATTGTCGAAGTTCACCAGCGAACAGCAACGCAAATAAAGCAATAACGCAAAATATGCCGCTAAAGATGAGTCCAAAAACACGGTTATCCAATGGCTTAGGTTGGTTTGATTCAGCACTCATTGTCTAATCACTCTCATTATTGGCTGCGGCGCTCTCATTATTGGCTGCGGCGCTCTCACTATTGGCTGCGGCGCTCTCACTATTAGCCGCATCGGCTATATTCGATTGGTGGATCGTCTCGACGATTTTCTCTACCATCAGATAATTACCCAGAACGTTAACATGACAGCAGTTGTCCCGATAAATTATTCTTCAACATCTTTATAGAGATAGCTTAGGTCATGAAACTCAATGCCTCGTTGCTCTAACCAAGGGATTTTTTTATGTATAAGCGGGTAAATTTTTCGATATAAGCTTCCATAGCCATCTTTATGTGCAGCGATAAGCGCAACCTCGCGTTCATGCTCACTCATAATCGGTTTGCCGCCTTGGATATACTGATTTGGCTGCAAAAAATGTACATACTTGGCACTGTTAGCTTTAACACTGGCGTACATTAGGTGCAAGCTTGTGGCCCACATATCGACTGCGTACTGATACAAATCTTCCCAAGTAGTAAAATCGTAATCTGGCCCCATTGCTTGGTAATCAAAATCGCTATGATCGCTTACTTGTTGCCCCACAGTTTCGACTGCTTGATTAATAACACTAAGCTGACTGTTATAATTAGACTGGGCAAGCTTGAACGGCAAATTTTACAAGGGGCTATTACGGAACCATGGGTTAGACATCAAGGCCGCCTTGGAACCATGTGCATTTTGTAGATTCTGTCTTTCAGCCATCAAATCTACCAAATCTTTTGACACCGTGTTTGCGGCTCGATTCACCCAACTTCTGGGGTAACTTGGGTGAGTGCCACTATTCTTGTAGATGGATGGCGGCATAACGTCATCATTAAACCCAGCTATATTAATCAATATGTCGAATTCGGCACCGAGTGCATAATAGTAGTTCAACATCATCAGCGGCGGCGGCTGTCGAAAACTACCGGCCGATAGACCATGCAGAATAACCTCTCGACCTTCGTATTCAGGTAATTTAGCCAGCAAGGTTTGGTGTAAGTTCTTAGGCAACACGCCGTTGATCGTGCCCACTGCCACCGAGCCACCAATAATCCCAATTATCAACTTATCATCAGAACGTTTGGCAAACGGTTTGTCGGTTGCGGCTTTAATGCGGGTATAACACTCTGGCAGACTATCGCCGACACACCCATCAGTTCGTATCTTACCGTCAGTGACGTATCCGAAGTATGGGTGCAATACCTCTCTTTGCTCCGGATGTCTTGCGGCAACGTATTTTCATCTTCGCCGCTGAATACAGGCACTTGCCGAATCTGCGCAATGGCATTTATTCGGGTTATCTGCATCGACTGGCGATCATAGCCACCAAAGTTTAGCCGAAAGAAACCGTAGGCAACTAACTCCAATAAAACGTAATTCACAAACACGATTACGCCGTAAAAAATATTTTTTTATACGCACCCTCCGAGACGTTGTAACCTTATTAACATATGTGTGACTGTGTTAACAAAGAGTCATGACCACAATATTGTAGCGATAACGACGCTTCAACTAGCGCACCTCTGCAATCAGCTTGAATAGCGGCGATGATAGCATTTTTGATTTGGCTCAAGGTAGCAAAAATGCCCGCCAAGAGGGCGGTAACAAGCGGCTCGCTTGATAATAATAAGGCTAGCAAGGTGACATCTGTCACCCGCTATTGATGATAGTCGTCAATAGCGGGTAATAGCTAGCCGCTCTATAGTGCCTCCATAAACAATGAGGCCCTATGAATACTGCACTTAAAACAACTCAATTGAGCGTTCGCTTTGGCAACAAGGTTGCGCTTAACTCAATCGATCTTTCGATCGCATCAAGCGGAGTTACCGCATTACTTGGCGCCAATGGTGCCGGTAAGACTACCCTGATCAACTGCGCGCTGGGGCTATGTAAGCCTAGCTCTGGTACAGTTCGATTATTCTCTAAAACGCCCGGTAAAATCGAGGCGAAGAGACTGATTGGAGTAATGCTGCAAGACTCCGCCCTGCCCGACCTGCTAAGCGCACGCGAACACATTCAACTGTTTAGTAGCTACTATCCAAACCCGCTCAGCCTAAAGCAGTTGTCGCAACGATGTGGTCTAGAAAGTTTTGTCGACAAACGTTACAAAACACTCTCTGGCGGTCAAAAACGTCGAATCCAATTTGCCCTCGCCATTATAGGCCAACCGAAAATAGTGTTCCTCGATGAGCCTACGACTGGTTTGGATATTGATGCCCGCAACCTTGTTTGGAACACCATCAACGAATTACGTCACACCGGTACAGCGGTGTTGCTCACCACGCACTATCTAGAAGAGGCCGATTCCTTGGCCGACCACACAATTGTCATGAACAATGGAGAGATCATCGCCAACGACTCTACAGACAATATTCGAGCGGCGGCCTCCGGGGCCGTTATTCAATGTGAAAGCACACTAGAGCTCAGTATTATCGCCGCTTTAGAAGATGTGCGTTCAGTAAAAATGCGCGGTCGAAAAATAGAAATCTCAAGTCGTAACGCTACTACAAGCCTAGCGGCGCTGTTGGCGCTAGACCCAAAATTAAGCAATCTGACGGTCAGCAAATCAAGTTTAGAAGACGCCTTTAAACAACTCACCGACAATTCAAAAATAGCTGGAGACTCAGCATGAACTCATTAATAAACGAAACAGGCGCAGAGATCCTTAAAGCGATTCGTGCTCCTGAATTTCTATTACCAACCCTCTTGATGCCATGCGCCTTTTACAGTTTGTTCGGTGTAGTTCTAAGCACAGGTAATACCAATGCCACTTACTTATTAGCCACCTACGGCGTCTTCGCGGTAATCGGGCCATCCATATTTGGCTTCGGCGTAGGCGTTGCTAACGAGCGCGATAAAGGCTGGCTGCAGCTAAAGCAAGCTGTCCCAGCCCCAGCCTATAGCTATGTGGTCGCTAAGATAATTACCACGCTACTGTTTGCCTGTTTGGCGCTTATGCCAATCTACTTAATCGCCGGTTTCTTCGGTGGCGTTGAGTTACAACGTCAAATCTGGTTCAGCCTATTTGGCATCCATTTGATCTCTGCGATACCTTTTGTCTTGATAGGCCTGAGCTTAGGTTTGTCGTTAAATTCTGGAGCAGCGGTGGCGATATCGAATATTGTTTTTCTAAGTTTATCGGTTCTTGGCGGTCTATGGTTTCCGGTCTATGCCTTTCCCGCAATAATGCAAACCATCGCCAAATTTACTCCGTCGTATCACCTCGCCGAACTGGCACTTGCCGTTGTTGGCGCAGGGGGAGAACACGCCAGTCGTTTTAATTTACTGAGCATCTTAATTATGAGTCTAGCGCTTTTAGGGCTCGCTATTTCAGCATGGATACGTCAACGCTAAAGCGGAGAATATGATGTTAAAAAACACCTTCTATATAAGTGTCTTAGGCACAATCTTAGTCTCGATTCTATTGTTGTCAGTCTTGCCAACACCAACTGGGCCTTTACTGTCTACGTCAATAGTCACTGAGCCATTAGCCGACGAAAAGCGGCAAAGCAAAGCCGCCGAGTCTGGCGATTTATTAATCGAAAATGCGACCGTTTTTAATGGCGAGGAATTCCTCGAAAATACCGATCTTGAGATCAGTGGTGGAATCATTTCTAACATCGGGAAAAACCTAGCTTCCACCGCTACTCGCCGTATCGATGCGTCGGGGAAAACGATTATACCCGGCCTAATCGATGCCCATACACATACATTCGGTAACGCCCTCTCATTGGCGTTAAATTTTGGTGTCACCACACAGCTTGATATGTTCACCGCGCCCAGCCTGCTAAACCGCGAGCTTAGTGTGAGAAACAATGTCACTCAAGCCGAGCAAGCCGACTTATTCAGCGCTGGCATGTTAGCCACGGTCGAAGGCGGTCACGGCACTCAATTCGGCATACCGTTAGACACGCTATCAACGCCAAGCGAGGCAGAACACTGGGTCGAGCAGCGCATTCAAGAGGGCTCCGACTATATAAAATTGGTGTACATGCCCTACTCCAATTATTTCAAAAGCTTAGACCGGCCAACCTCAGCAGCAATCATTCAGGCCGCACATAAAAAGGGGCTAATTGTAGTTGCTCACATCTCATCGCAACGCGCCGCTAAAGAACTACTCGAAGACGGCATTGATGGCTTTGTGCATATCTTTGCTGACCAAGAAATAAGCCAAGAGGTGTTAGAGTTAGCCAAGAGCAATGATATTTTTGTGATACCAACGCTCTCGGTTATCGCCTCGGCCGACCAAGTTAGGTTGGCTGATGAGCTGGCTAACGACTTAGCCATATCAGACTACCTTCAGCCAGAGCAAGGTCAGCAATTGGCCTCAAGCTATGGCGAGCATAAAATACCCGGTTTCGAGCTATCCACCGCGATCCATAATACCAAGCGCTTACATCAAGCAGGCATTACTATTCTTGCCGGCTCAGACGCGCCTAACCCCGGCACCACCTACGGGGCCTCTATTCATCAAGAGCTGGAATTGCTAAGGCAAGCAGGTTTGAGTGTTAGCGAGGCGATTAACGCCGCATCGATCAATGCGGTAGACGCGTTTAGGCTGAATTCAATCAAGCATAATGATGAAATTGCCCGCCCCCTTTCGCGCCCACGGGGTCGCTTGGTTAATCAGGCAAAAGCGGATTTCATCATATTAAATTCATCGCCACAGCAAGCTATAAAGGCGACCCGCGCAATAGAGAGTATTTATAAAAACGGCGTGAAAGTAGCACGAAAGAAAGTAACCCAAGCCGCCCAAAGTAGCGCGGGTCGGCGATTAAATAGCCCCAATTTGAGTGACTTTGGTAACGACTCTGGTAACGACTTTGGTAACGACCTTGGCAACGGCCTTGGCAACGACTTTGGCAACAGCCTTGGCAACGGCCTAACGACCGACAGCCAACTAGTGTGGCGCCAAACCGATGACTCAATGGCAAATGGCTCGTCAGTAGCATCTATCGTGATCGACAATTCGGTTTTGAAAATAAGCACTACCGTGCGTCAGGGGTTTATGTTTCCTTGGGCCGGTGCATCCCTGTTTGGTGAAGACACAATAGACATCTCCGACTATACGAGCTTAAGCTTTAGGGTTCGCGGAACCATCGGCCAATACCAAGCAATGGTCTTCTCGGGAACACAAGCTGGCTCACCACCGTCACAATCATTCAGCGTTGATAGCGAGTGGCAAACTGTCACCTTGGCACTGTCAAATTTTCGTGGCTTAGACAAAACTCAACTATCAGGCATGGCAATTGTCGCCGGCCCTAAACAAGGCGAATTTGAGTATTACCTTGATGATGTTAAGCTGCTTAAATAATGTCCATTCTCAAACTTACAACGGCTAATAGCTACTGGAAAAAACCGATTGGTGAACGACCTGAATTCTATCTGGTCTACCTACTTTTCTATTTTTTTCCGTGGCTATTTCAAACCCCAAGCTCAGCTGACATTATCGCCGCCGTGGTAGCGATTGCGGTGTTTCTACCGATCTACTTTCATGCGCATAAGCAGACCGGTCTAAAAGGTATTCCGCACATTGTAGGTATATCAGCAATCGGCTTCGCCTTATCACCTTTCTTTGGTGCACACGGAGTGTTTCATATCTATGCGATGGTTCAAGCTGGCTTCATTCGTCCCGAACGAGTTGCATGGATCGTCTCGCTAGTCACTACCGTGGTCTTTAGTCTGTTTTCGTGGCTCACACAGCAGAGTTGGTGGGACTATAGCTTCCCTATATTCGTCGGCATTATTACCGCGATCGGCACCATATCTACGGCTGGAAGAATTGAGCAAAATACCCAACTCGAACGCTCGAGAGAATTAGATCAGCAGCTAGCCGCCGTCGCTGAACGAGAGCGCATTGCACAAGACTTACACGACTTATTAGGCCAAACACTAACAATGGTGGCTCTTAAATCGGAAGTTGCGGTAAAGCTATTTGAGAAAAAGCCTGAACAAGCTAAGCAAGAGCTAGAAGAGATACGCGATGCTGCGCGTAGTGCTCTGAAAGACGTTCGCGAGGCGGTTGCTGGGATGAATAAAACGACTTTGAACGCAGAGCTTAAACGAGCCCAACAAATATTGACCTCAGCCGGCGTTGCCCTAACAATTGAGGGCCTAGTGCCAACACTAAACGCCGAGGTAGACCAAGTGCTTGGCTTGGCCGTTAGAGAAACCATGACCAATATTGTCCGACACTCCAAAGCAAAATCGGCAAACTTATTGATCGAAGAAACGGCTGAAACCTTATTACTGACTGTCGAAGATAGCGGCATAGCGGAACCAATCAAAGAAGGCTCAGGCCTCAGCGGTTTACGCAAACGTATCGAGAGTCTTGGTGGTCATACAAATTTGCAACTAACCCCAGGCCTAAGAGTGTCGATTCAGATTCCTGATTGGCAGCCAAACTAATATGATTCGAATTATTATTGCCGAAGACCAATCGTTACTGCGCGGCGCGTTAGCTAGTCTGCTGTCCCTTGAGGACGATATTGAAGTTGTTGCTCAAGCATCGGATGGCGCCCAAGCATTAGCCCTAGTAGAGCAGCATGCTCCTGACGTATTGCTAACCGATATAGAAATGCCACACGCCTCGGGCATAGACGTTGCTCGAAAACTTAAAGAGTCAAAATCGCCAACTAAGGTGATGATTGTAACCACCTTCGCTAGACCGGGGTATTTGGAGCGCGCGCGATCAGCCGGAGTACTCGGTTATGTGTTGAAGGACGCGCCAAGCGAATCTTTGGCTGACTCACTACGCAAAGTAGCAAACGGGCAACTTGTGATTGAACAAGGCTTAGCAGAAGCTGCGTGGGCCTCACCTGACCCGCTGAATGACCGCGAGCGTGAGATACTACGGCTCGCAGAACAAGGTCAAAGTAATAAAAAAATCGCTCAACAGTTGTATTTGAGTGCTGGCACAGTACGCAATTACCTAGCCGAGGCTACCCAGAAATTAGGCGCTAGCAATCGTATCGAAGCCGCCAGAATGGCCAGAGACAATGGTTGGTTATAGACTCAAGGATGCTTCTGACGCGAGATCAGCCTAATCGACAACCTCATACTCCCTTGACGTTGATGCTACTAGCGGTTTTATTTAGCCGGCCCAGTATAGAAAGAGCAATCAACCGTGTGGTCATTAACCATACCGGCGGCCTGCATAAACGCATAACAAATAGTACTGCCGACAAATTTAAAACCGAGTTTTTTTAGCGACTTACTCATCGCTTCGGATTCGGCCGTAGTTGCTGGCACGTCTGACAATGACTGCCTAGCGTTAATCACCGGTTGACCGCCAACGAACGACCAGAGGTACTCAGAAAAACTGGGGCTTGATGTATCGGCCTGCATATCCAGATACAACTGCGCATTCACTATAAATGCATTTACCTTTAACTTATTGCGAATAATACCCGCATCGATGAGCAGCTCCTCTCGCTTAGCTTGATCGTACTGAGCTATTTTTTCAGGATCAAACCCGTCAAATACGGTTCGGTAATGCGTTCGCTTTTTGAGTACCGTAATCCAACTTAAACCCGCCTGCGCTCCTTCAAGGTTGAGCATCTCAAATAGCAGGCGGTCGTCATAAACTGGCACGCCCCATTCTTGGTCGTGATATTGCTGATACAGCTCGTCATTTGAGCACCATTGACAGCGCCTTATCTCAGACATTTATATCATCCGAAAATTTATTTTTCATCACCACGTAGCGCCTTGACTTTATCGTGCATGCTCAGACGTGTGGCATCTTCTGGCGCTACTGGATCACCGGCAACAACAGTAAGTTTCTTCATAAAACCTGTTGGCCAGCCCTTCAGCGCTGACCCTCGTTTACGACTCGACCAAGTGCCCCACACACCACGCAACGCTAACGGAATCACCGGTACCGGTGTGCGTTTTAGAATCTCATCTATACCTGGTTGAAATTTACTCACTTCTCCATCTCGCGTGATCGCACCTTCAGGGAACACCACCACTAGCCTGCCCGCTTGAAGCTCTTCGGCAATGGTATCAAAGGCCACCTTTACCAATTCGGGGCGCTCTCGCCGATTACCAATTGGGATCGACTTTAACCAACGAAATAAACGCCCAGCGATGGGCAGCTCATAAAAGCCATACCACATCACGAAACGTGCCGGTCGCGGCAACACCCCGAGTAAAATTGGCGGGTCAAAAAAGCTTACATGATTACACACTAACAAGGCGGGACCAGTCTCAGGAATTTTATCAAGATCTTCTTTTCTAATTCGATAAACACAATGTGCTAACAACCAACTTACCAGCCTCAAAAAGTATTCCGGTATTTGTGAGAGAATATAAAGCGCGACGATAAGGTTAAGAATCGCGACGATTTTAAATATCTCCATGACACTAAAGCCAGCGGCATCTAAAGCAATACCCAATCCACCGGCGACGATCATAAAAAGTGAATTTATAATATTGTTAACCGCGATAATCCTTGAACGCTTGGACTCGCAACTCTTGGTCTGCATGTAGGTGTATAACGGCACTATAAACAGACCAGCAAAAAATGCGATCATCACTAAATTGAACAGCGCCCAAAGCACACCTGGCTCAGCAAGTACTTGCACTAACGTTCGCATTTGATCGCCTGGATCAATAATCGCCGAGCTCAAATTCCAGGTAAACAAACTCATACCTAGAGCACCGATCGGCACTAAGCCAAGCTCGACCCTGCCGGCCGAAAAAATCGAACATGCGAATGAGCCTAAGGCGATACCGACGGTGAAAGTGGCTAGCAAAACAATCGCTACTTTAGGATTACCATTTAACACTTCAATAGCAAAAATCGGAAACAAGGTTAATACCAAGGCACCAAAAAACCAAAACCATGAATTAGCCAGAATAGATTGAAAGACACCGTGGTCGGCGCGCGCCATCTTTATGATCTCGACCGTCTTGGTGAAAATATTAAACGATAATTTTAAATCAGGTGAGGCCGCTGGGGCATCCGGAATCATTCTGGCGGAGAACCAACCCAATACAGCAAAACTAACAATAGCGACCATTAGATAGGGCAAGTAAGATTGCTGCTCGCTTAATGCGCCACCCAGCACCTGACCCAATAATATAGCGATAAAAGTACCGGCTTCAACATAAGCATTGGCGTTGAGAATCTCGTTTGGTTTAACGTGCTGAGGTAAGATACTGTATTTAATCGGCCCGAAAAAAGACGACTGCGCGCCTAAGGCGAATAGTACTGCCAACATACCGGGTACATTTTGAAAATACAAAGCGATGCAACCGCCTAGCATAATCACAATCTCGGCTAATTTTATATGTCGAATCAGCCAAGCCTTCTCGTATTTGTCAGCAAGCTGACCGGTGATGGCGCCAAATAGAAAGAACGGTAAAATAAAGGCCACTAGCGCCGAATTAACGTAGACACCACGATGCTCTTCGGCTAGAAAGTAGGTAATTAGAATCGCAAAAGCGTAACGATACACGTTGTCGTTAAATGCACCTAAAAACTGGGTACAAAAATACGGCAAAAATCGCCGCTGGGTAATTAAATGTTTTGCCATGATAAGCGTGTTCCTACCAATTAACGTATCTGCTTTAGTGTAACCATACTGTAGACTGAAAAGACTACCACAAACCCTATGCAAACTCCGATATGACTGTTCCGCAAGTTGACACCCTTATTATTGGCCAAGGCCTCGCAGGCTCGATATTGGCCTTTCAACTCATCGCTCGCGGTCAACGGGTGTTAGTAATCGACAATGACCATCAGGGCAGCGCTAGCCAAGTCGCTGCCGGCATTATCAACCCAATCACCGGTCATCGCCTGAATTTAACCGAAGGCTTTGTAGACTATTACGCATGCGCAACGGCCTTCTATGCTGAACTCGAGAGCACCTTAAGAGTCAGCCTGATCAAGCAGGTCGAGCAAGTTCGTCTATTAAAAAACCCCGGGCAAGCCAGTTATTTTAGTAAACGGTTAGAACAAGACGCTTATGCCGACTTCTTAGAAACCAATACCGCAACTACGTTGTTTAAAGAACAGCCATACGGTAGCGCCAAGATTAAGCAAACATCCATCGTAAATACGTCCGAGTTATTAGCCGCATTGAAGCGCTGGTTGATTGAACAGAATGCTCACCTAAATACTCATGTCGACTACGATGAATTACACTTCAATTCATCTGGCGTTAGCTATCGAGAATTTTCGGCCTCCCGAGTGATCTTCTGTGAGGGCTATCAGGCTATCAATAATCCCTGGCTAAAAGACTTACCATTTAAGCTGGCGAAGGGCGAAATTTTAACTATCGAGAAACCTAAAGAGAAACTGAGAGAAGAACCGGGAGAGCAACTGAGAGCGAAACAGGGAGAGAAACAGGGAGAGAAACAGGGAGAAGAGCAAACGCAAATGTTGAGCTGGGGCAATTGGTTAATTCCCTATGGCGACAATTGCGCCAAACTTGGTTCCAACTACGCTTGGCAAGACACAGACCTAACACCGTCACACAGCGTACGAGAAAAATTACTCAACAGTCTAGAAGAGCAAACCGGCCTCAAGCCGACGGTGCTCAACCACCAAGTAGGTATTCGCCCTACCACCACGCATCGACACGCCTTCGTCGGCGGTATCAGCAAACAAGCAGGCGCGTATTGCTTTAATGGATTCGGCAGCAAGGGCTGCTTAACCATCCCCGCACACAGCCAGCTATTATGCGACCACCTAATCAACAACACGCAACTGCCTGAAGAGCTAAACAAATGGCTTTAACTGATGACGCGCATCAAATAATTCGAGATCACTTTCAGGGTAAAAGCCGCGGGCTAGCGATTGACGCCACCTGCGGCAATGGTTTTGATACTCAGTTTCTAGCTGAGCTGGGCTTCAAGCGAGTTCTAGGTTTCGATATTCAAGAAGTCGCTATCAGTGCGACTCAGGACAGACTCAAACAAACAGGACTAAATCAGGTTGAGTTAGTGTTGGCAAGCCACCAAGTGATGAATAAATACATCGACACGACGATAGACTGTGTGATGTTCAATTTTGGCTATCTACCGGCAGGTGATAAAGCGATTGTCACCACGGCAGAGAATAGTGTTGCGGCGTTAGCGATTGCGGCAAGCCGGCTCAGCCAGCATGGCATGATTTCGCTAATGTGTTACCCCGGCCACCCCTCTGGCGCAGTTGAAACACAGGCAATTCGAGATTGGTTCAAGACACTCAACAATCAATGGATTGTAAAAACGCATTTAGCGATTTCACCAAAGCCGACCGCGCCTATTCTCTACGAGCTTAGACGCCGTGTCGACGTGAAATAACAATCAGACAACAATGTTCTCAATCGCCAAGCTTGCGCTCGTCCTGAGTTTAGTAAACCTCAGGTAAATTACGTCTGTCAGCATGCTACTCGAAATTCCGTTTAAACGTTAGCGAAACAAATGTAAAAATAAGCGTCGCCGAAACCCGTTTCAATCTTTCTCTTAGACTGCCTGTCCTGATTGCTGGCCCTTTCCCTTACTAAAGTTTGCTGTAAATACGTAGTTTACGCTTCACAGTCCACCTCAGGGCGTGTTGTTAGGTTTTTCAACTACAGCTAGCAATTTTATACACCGTAATGTTTCGAATCTTTGTTTTGTATTCTCGCAACTTGATTTTCTGACCTATACGGTTTGATTTCACTTGCTTTACGATTTTAGTACCGTTTTCAACGGTAATATGAGCGTAATGCTCTAAGTTTCTCCCGCCACCCGATCTACTTGTATCAGTATAGTTTTTATCTACCCGAGTAATTACACCTTCTAAACACCTTTCAGTTGCTTCCGCTTTATCGAAAAATGCGCCCATAACAGATAAAGAACCGTTAATAGAACTAAAGCATATATTGTGTTCGCGCGAAATCTAGCCAAAGTAAACCTAACGCCCGCATTTGCGGTAGGTTTGGAGCGCAGCGGAAAACCAGTCCGACAACATGCGCTTGTTATAAATTTTTCTCATTTTCTTTGTTATGCCAAACTCTTAATATGTAAATAGTTTCGTCGGTAATTAAATACCGTACGGTGTAATCACTGACATATAGGTCGCGAATTTTTTCTGGGTCAGGGGCGTTAATAACAGGTAAGCCGATTTGAGGAAATTGCTTTAGCTTAGAAACACCCTCTTGAAGATCAATTGCGATTCTTCGAGCTGCATACAGATTTTTAACTTCAACAAACTCTACAACTCGTTGAAGATCTGCGAGAGATTCAGGGGAATATTTAACCTCTATCATTTAGGTGGCTCTTTGCGCTCACCAGTGCCCCAGCTGTTTAACCAAGCATTAACATCGGCTTCTGCAAGGGATTTACCAGACTTAATGGACTCTAAAGCTACCAATGTGTCAGACCACCTTGAGTCCTCTAATGACTGCCTAGACAGGAACTCTTTAATTGCTTGATTTATAAGGTAGTTTTTACTTCTGTCTAGTTTGCTAGCTAAAGATTCAAGAGGCTTATTTATGTCATCTGGTAGCCGGATACTTGTAATACTCATCAGAACGCCCTCTGTATTCATATGTATTACATCTTAGTACATATAAGATTTCAGGGCTAGAGTAATTTATAACGAGGCTGTAGAATTTATCATTCTCAGCCAATAATTATTAATGACAAAACGATAATTGAGTTCCATAAACGTTTCAATCCTCTATCTCGTTATTATGGGTATTTTTCATCGGTAATATGTT
>JBKEFT010000020.1:0-100176 GCA_046709645.1 Arenicella sp. | reverse complement strand
ACAACCTCCGATTACTCAAAGACTGCTTTGCGGTACTACCGAGGTGAATGGGGAAATTCCTCGGACAGGACTTTAACCTGCTAGATAAATTGCCGGTAACGGCGTACGACTTGACCCCAAGTTCACGCTCTTTCGAAATCACTTCGAGTTCTTTTTCAAATGCTTCAATAGATGCGAAATCCGCATTTTCATGACAATACGAAATAAAACATTTTGGCAACGATTTACTAGCCATACCCCCCCCTTTTTTTTTCCTATTGTATTTACTTTGGGTTGTGCCAAAGATTCATTTTCCTTTGGAAAAAATATAATTGAACATTAATCATTTTTGTATAAACAGCATCCATTCCTAATATAAGTGCCTTTAAAATAATATAAAAAAACGTGATTTTAGAAACTGTTGCATCTCGGCATCGAGAATGATTCTTAATATGCCTGTCCCAGAAGGGCTTTGCTAGCCCAAATATCTCTAAACGTGCCTGTCCCAGTAAAATCACAATGATTCTTAAGAGGGCAAAAGGCAACTTGACCCCGTTGTGACTAGTTATGTAAAATTTGTGAGTAATGTTTGGTAAAATATTTAGTTAAAGCGTTCTCTATCGTCGGCCGAACCAATAAAAAGCTGAGCGCTGGAAAAAACATCGACGCGAAACTAACTATCGCAATACCTCGGGTTACCCATGTTGAAATTTCTTTTACAAATTCCATATTCCCACCCATCCATCCCTCACTAATAAAGACGAGTGCTAGCACAATAATCCCCGTAATAACTTTACTCCAGAAGCCTGATTTGATTTTAGCAAGCCGTTCTATACGCTCTCCTATCCCTTCAAAAGTATCTGACACAGCTTTTTCCTTCTCTTTGCTCAACACTGCTGCCTGTTGCTCTAAAGCCTGATCCTCTAGTGCCTTATTATCAAAATGCAGTTTAAGTTCACGGCTCAAACTCTTGGCTCTCTCGTCATCTAAGGCCCTATTTGAATTTTCCTCTGCCGTGGCCAATTTACCGTCATATAGCATCTTCTGATTTTCGGCATGCGCCTTTGCTCTAGAAATTATTTCGGGTATATCAATCCCACTGTCTAAAAGGGAGCTGTTCCCAAGAGTAACACTCTCGGCTATTTGTCTAACGTCTAAAAGATATAAAGACTCAGCCGCATTTTGATCTAGAAGTTCAGGGTTCGTTTCCTGAACAACATCCCAAAATTTCTCAACCCATCGACTGTCCGGAAGGGAGGCTTGGAAGCAATTAATAACTAAATCATTAGTTATCTGATCTATTGACTCATCCTTGCTCGTCGCAAGCCAAGCCAGCTTAGTCAAAGTATTAATTGTAACTATCGGCGGAGCATTATATTTTTTGTAACCGCATTTCTTTGTACAATAATCTAGTGTAACTTTAGCCAATTTAGAGTTATGCGTAACAAATACGAACTTACTGTTAGGTATATCTAAAGATGACTTACCTTTTCGGAGATGCAAAATATGGTCTAGCGAATCAGCATCAATTTGTGCCGCTTGGCTATTATGATTGTAGTGAATTCTACTCTCTAAATAGTGCTGTGCTTCAGCAGTATTTATTTGGCCGGTCGTATTTTCTAACCTTCTAGGCATTTGCAACTCAGAAATACTTAATTCGCCGAGCTTTATATCGGGCTGTGCTGCCAGCAACGTAATTTGAGCGGGTGTTATTTCGGCATTTTCAAGCGCTCGTAATGTCTCTCTATGAACAGCCCTACCATTGGAGAAATAGCCCTTAATAGCTGTAATATTCTGGATTACCTCGCCTAAGTTATGATTGAAGTAATGTGTGCGGCACCCCATTTCAAGCAGCATATTGTGCATTTGCAGCGTAGCATTTTTAAGCATCTCCCCAGATGTGCCTAATAAGCGCATTAGAACAGTAGAGTCATAAATTACATACAGACCATTCCAATCTTTCTCGTGACCTACATTTTGTATTTTGGAAATAGTGTCGGCTATCGAATAAGCCGCGTATATTCGTTGTATAATTCCATAAAGTTCATCGCTTTTTTGCTTGGCCTGAGTTATGAAGTTTGCTACGACCCAATAGTCCGTCGCCTTAGCATCGTTTATTATAAGCCCTTTGACCGACGCAGCATTTTTCTCAACTTCCTTGCCTGCGAAAAAGTCAAAAAGTACCTTTATCCAATCTGGACTTTTAGCTGGTAATTCTACGCCATAGCTTGCTGCAAAAGCACTTAAATTAACTTCGACGGAATCGAGATCGCCTTGAGTAAGTGAGATATCATTTTCACTCATATCGCTCTCCACACAGATATAAGTATCTATAGCCGAATTTTTTTCCACCACCCCACTTTCCAACAAATTCATGGTTAATTCGTCTGCGAGATAAACAGGAATTTCTAAAGAGTACTTTTCTTCAATGACTTCTAAAGCATTTTTTAGATCAAATGGTTTGCCAATATTTTGTTGAGCATATTCTATGAAAAATGGAATTAAGTATTCTGTTGGTCGCTCCACACCTCTGGCCATCTGAGCTTCAAGAACCGCAAAGATTCGTAAATTCGAATTCTGTAAATTGTTTATGTTTGATTGATTCAAAGTTAGCAGTCCTTAGTTATATCTAATTACTTATTTTATATTTTCTAACAAAACAAAAAACGTTCAGACTAGGCGGGCGACGTTCTAAGGTGAGACACATACTTCAGTATGTAACGAACCACAGCATATCACCCACAAACGCATAAGCATTGTTGACGAACCGTCAAATCAACCACACTTACTATCACCGCATGACAAACAAGTCATACAACCATCCATCAACACCAACGCCTTCGTATTACACTTAGCACAAACACTGGCCGACTCAGGAAAATCACCCCGCTCAACTTTACCAGCATCGCTGGTACCCTGGGCAGCATCAATTTCAGCACGCTTCTTCGCTAAGAACTCTTTTTGGTTATCATCTAAGTTATCAGTTTTGATCATGCCGATCATTTGCATATGGCGTTCAATGCAGTGGCCAATTTCAGCGACGATTGAAGGCATGAAGATGCCGCCTGGTTTGAAGTATCCGCCTTTAGGGTCGAATACGGCTTTTAGTTCTTCAACCATGAAGGTAGTGTCGCCGCCTTTGCGGAACACGGCTGAAATCAATCGAGTTAGTGCGACAACCCATTGGAAGTTGTCCATGTTCTTGGAGTTGATGAACACTTCGAATGGGCGACGAGCTTCGTGCTCGGTGCCTTCGTTTAGGATGATGTCGTTGATGGTGATGTACATCGCGTGTTCGGTTACTGGGGTTTTTACTTTGTAAGTAGACCCCACCAGCATGTCGGGGCGTTGCACTGATTCATGCATACGCACCACGTCGGCTTTTTTAAGATGGGCTTCGCTTTCTGCTTGCGTGGCGATGCGTGCCGCTTCGACGCGTTGGGTCTCGGCTGTTTTAACTTGGTAGCCGGTGATTTTGCCTAGTATTCTTTTAGTCATGGTTATTCCTGTTGCCGAGCGTTGGTTGGGGTGCTTGGTCTTTTTTGTTTGTTTTGTGTGTTCTTTACGTTGTTTACGCTTATTTTGAGATCCTTCGGCTTCGTTGGTAACGAAGTTATCAGGATGACACGGCCGTATTTTCTGATGGTGCTTAGAGCTACTACCGCTAGCATTTGCTGATGGCCATTTTTCGCTAGTCAAGGCGGGTGGGAAATTTAAGTTAGGCGCGTACTTTAGTACGTAACGCGCTTAAATTTCTCACCCAACGCAGGATTGCGGAAAATGGACCCAGCAAATTAGAGTTTGCCGTAATAGCCCTCCTTCAACGCATCAAAAAGATTCGCTGCTGTATGCGTCTCACCGTCGTACTCAACTTCTTCGTTACCTTTGAAGTCGACCGTTGAGCCGTCATCTAAGGTAAATTGATAAACTGTGTTTTCTAAGTCTTCTTCTTTAACCAACACACCTTGGAAGGCTTCTGGGTTAAAGCGGAAGGTTGTGCAGCCTTTTAGGCCTTTGTCGTAGGCGTACATGTAGATATCTTTGAAATCTTCGTACGGATAGTCGGTTGGCACGTTGGCTGTTTTTGAGATACTTGAGTCAACCCACTTTTGCGCCGCGGCTTGCACGTCTACGTGTTGCTTTGGCGTGATCGTGTCGGATGTCACAAAGTTAGCCGGCAGTTGCTCGTCTGGATCATCAGAGTATGGCATTGCATTGGCGTTAACCACTTCGCGATAAGCCAGTAGCTCATACGAGAAGACATCGACTTTTTCTTTAGTCTTACGACCTTCACGAATCACGTTACGGGCGTAGTGATGAGCAAAGCTTGGCTCGATGCCATTACTGACATTGTTGGCCATTGACAGCGAAATAGTGCCGGTTGGGGCTATTGAGCTGTGGTGTGAGAAGCGTGCGCCTACGCGCGACAGCTCTTCTACTAGCTCAGGGTCGATCTCGCCGATTTGCTGCATGTAGCGGCTATACTTAGCGTGTAGCTCAGCACCGTTTACGGTATCACCGATGGCATAACCATCGTCTTCCATTTCTGGTCGCAGTGCTAACATTTCGCCAGTGACCGTGAACTGTTCGTTCATGATTGGCGCTGGGCCTTTTTCTTTGGCAAGCTCGAGTGCTTGGTTCCAACCAGACATCGCCATTTCACGGGCGATCGTCTCAGTGAAATCCACTGATTTTTCATCACCGTAGGTCATGCCTAGCATGGTGACCGTTGAGCCTAGGCCTAAAAAGCCCATGCCGTGGCGACGTTTGCGTTCGATCTCTTTACGCTGGCCTTCAAGTGGCAAGCCGTTGATCTCGACCACATTGTCGAGCATGCGAGTGAACACACTAACCACTTCACGGTATTTATCCCAATCGAAACGAGCTCTCTCTGAAAACGGGTCAATCACGAATTTAGTCAGATTAACCGAGCCCAGCAGACAGCTGCCGTAGGGTGGTAGCGGTTGTTCGCCACACGGGTTGGTAGCGCGAATGTTTTCGACAAACCAATTGTTGTTCTTGGTATTAACTTCGTCAATTAAGATGAAACCAGGCTCAGCAAAGTCGTACGTGGAGGTCATGATCATGTTCCACAAACGATTGGCCGCAATGGTGCTGTAAACTTTGCACGCGGTTAGGCCCTGCTCATTTTTGATGTACCCATTTTCAGCTGGGTAACGACGCCAAACGATTTGGTCTGAAGCGTATACATCGAGCTTGTCTTCTTTAGCTTCTTTCTCGGTAACCGGGAAAGACAGCTTCCAATCGGTATCGTCTTTAACCGCTTGAATGAATTCGGCGGTGATAAGCAAGGACAAGTTAAATTGGCGCAATCGCCCGTCTTCACGCTTGGCGCGAATAAACTCCATTACATCTGGATGGCTTATGTCAAAAGTCGCCATTTGTGCGCCACGACGGCCACCGGCTGAACTTACCGTGAAACACATCTTGTCAAAGATATCCATGAACGACAATGGGCCTGAGGTGTACGCGCCCGCACCGGATACATACGCACCTTTAGGGCGCAGCGTTGAGAACTCATAACCAATGCCGCAACCGGCTTTTAAGGTCATGCCGGCTTCATGGTTCTTATTAAGAATGTCGTCCATTGAGTCGGTAATGGTGCCCGAAACAGTGCAGTTAATAGTAGACGTTGCTGGTTTATAAGCTTGCGCGCCAGCGTTTGAGATAATGCGACCTGCCGGAAGTGCACCGTTATCTAGCGCCCACACAAAACGCTCGTACCAGTACTCACGCAAGGCGTCAGTTTGCTCGACACCAGATAGGGCTGATGCGACACGCTCAAGAGTGTCGTGGGTTGTTTCGTCTACCGCTTTACCGGCTTTGTCTTTTAAACGGTACTTCTTATCCCAAATGTCGGCTGAGGTTGATTGCAGCCCCATTTGCTTTAACTTGATTTCACCACCTTTGGCTGCTGTGTTAATAGCAACTATTGTTTGATTCGCAGAGCGCAACTCTTCTACGGGATTACCCATTATCTGTATCCTCTTGTGCTCACAGGGCCGAGATAAAACAGCCTTGAAAGTGTTTATATTTATACTGTTGACACACGTTTGAACCAGGCTGTTTAGCAACCCTAGTTCAACCACAACCCAACCCTTATTTACTGTTCGGTACGACTGTTAGTCAGGCCCCCCTGTCTAACAGTACAAAGCGCTATGGAGCGCTATAAATCCTGAACAGATTTATGTTAACCATGTAACTAGCCTATAAATCAATGCGCCTATTTAAAATCAATACAACTGAAAGAATGCAACTTATAAATAAATGCAACTTAAATAAATGCAGCAACAGACTATTTATGGTTAGTGAATATTTTTTCGGTCATCTTATAACTAGCTTACTTTCGATGATCGACTCATGCGGCATGCGCGAGTCGACAGCTCGCTTTCATAGACAGCCACTGCTCTACTTCTTCCAGATACTGGCGACCAATTAACAACCCAATTCCCGTGAATTGGCCAGCACCACTGAAAAGACAAGAACGGCTTAACCATTCTATCAAAACCCACAATTGAGTCATTTACAGAGACAACCATTTCAGACAAATCAGGCCAAGGAAGCTTCAATATTGACTAAATTCAATACCTTGGATGCGCCTTATCAGCAAAATGCCGATTGGTGGTTAGTTCTTAAAAACACTACATGTTGTGGTTTAGGTCAGAGCAAGGACAAGATAATGGGTATCAAATAAAAGCGCAAGTAATATATTTGTAATTGAAGAAGAAAAATAAATACTCAACCTTGTGTCCATTTTCTTTCGAAAGAAAATTAAAAAAATTGTTTTATAGTTGGCCAAGCATGCTAAGCCAACGCTCCAAAAGATTCATAATAATGCTAAACTCGGGCAAACCAGCTCAGTGAAGACTTGATCCCACGCTTTCTAGTGCATTGTTAACAATGACTGATGGGAGGACACTTTTTATTACGTCATATGACAGCACGCAAGATGAATAGATTAATAAGCCTTACAACGGCCCTCGCTTTACTGGCACTGAGCTCGGCTAGCTACTCGCAAACCGACTTAGTCAATATCAGGCCGCCATCGCCAGAAAGCGAGTATCAAAAAGAACTCGATAAATGGATGCTGCAAGCGTACGAAGGCGATCGTGATGCGCAATTCAAGGTTGGTGTACTATTTACCAATGATCAATTTCAAAGCGCCGATATGGAGCAAGCCGTTTATTGGTACAAGCAGGCAGCTCGGCAAGGGCATGCTCTTTCGCAATATAACTTAGGTCATCAATACCTTACTGGTGTCGGTGTAAAACGCAGCGAAAGCGAAGCAATGAAATGGTGGCTCAAAGCAGCCGTACAAGACCACCCCTTAGCTCAGTTCAACCTAGGCCGAGCTTATTACTTAGGCATTGGTGTGCAAAAAGATCACGATCAATCCCGATATTGGTTTGATCGTGCGGCGCAAAACAATGAACCCAAATCAATTGATATTTTAGAGCAGTTAAAATGGTCTGAACCTGGCGAGTATCAAGCATCAAAGAAACCTAATAAAGCTCAAGCTCGCCCCACCGATCAGCTCGCCATGTCACCCGATATGGCTAACCGGCGCAAGCAAAAATTAGAAGAAAAATTGAAGGCTACAGAAGAAAGCGTCACTGATGCTCAAACAAACGAGGCCGATATAAGCCAACAGACTGCAAACGCAGCCTCAGATGCTATCGGCCAGATGCAAGGCGTCGGTAGCCAAATACCAAGCGACGGCAGCCAAAAACAAGAGCAAATAAGCAAGCAGGGTAACGCCACTGACGACTCGAACAAGGCGGACTTAACGGCAGCCGAACTTGCCGCCAACCCGATTGCGGTTTACACCAACCCAAACAAGCGAAGCGTGTTGATTACAATGCTTGATGTTCGTAAGCAACTAACAACTATAAAGACGTCGCCCGAATGGACTCAAGTTAGTAGCGACGACGGATTCCCGGTTTGGGTTCACAGAGACTATATTCAAGTGTCGGATGACATTGGCACAATCAGTGGCAACGGGGTTAATGCCCGCTCGGTACCACTAATTACTAACGGCAGTATTGTTGGTAGTTTAAATAACGATGAAACACTGGCGGTGTTGGATAAGAAAAATGCTTGGTACCGCGTGATATCACCAAGCCGCTTTAAGGCATGGGTAAAAACAGACGAATTCCACAGCAACAAAACACTCACGACGATTGCCCAAAGCTCGAATTCTAAGGCCCAAGGCTCGAATTCTAAGACCCAAAGCTCGAACACCAACAAATCCACCAGTAATACAGCTAAAACCGCGAACACATCCCAAGATAGCCCTAGCGAAGCGGCTAACGACACGCCAGTCAATGATGAGAAATGGCTATTTAGTCAACCCGCTGATGGTTATACATTGCAGTTAGCAAGTTTTGAAAACGCCGAAAGAGTCGCTGCATTCAAAGCACGGAAGGACGTGGGCGACAGCCGAGAGCTACACAGCTTTAACTCCATCGGCAAAGATATTCAATGGACATTTTTTCTCTACGGCGCTTTCAAGTCACACGATGCTGCTAGCCAAGCCCGAATCGAAATTGGCCAGAAGCAGGCTTGGGTTAGAAGCTTTGGTCGACTACAACAAAATCGCTGCTTAGCATGGAAAAAACAAACTCCATCGCCAAAGGAACTAAATAGGCACTGCTCTTAATGACTAAAGACAAAAACGTTATATCGCCATTTCTTGGTGAACACGACCATAGCCACTGCGAGACACAAGCGCTTGAATCAGCGATTGCCACGTGTGCCAAACAAGGTTTGCGACTAACCAAAATACGACAACAAGTGTTAGAAATAATTTGGGCTCAACACAACCCGATTGGCGCTTATGACGTGCTGCAAAAATTACAAGAGGCAGGCCATAAGCCCGCACCACCGACCGCTTATAGAGCACTCGAGTTTTTAGTATCAGCCAAGCTGATTCATAGAGTCGAGTCGTTAAATGCCTATATTGGCTGCCCATCTCCGAACGCCAATCATCAATGCCAATTTTATATCTGCAGTGAATGCGGTCACGTTGCTGAAGTGAATAATGCGGCGGTATCAGAGGCACTTATTGCTGGCGCTAATGAACTCGGGTTTGTCAGCCACCAGCCGGTGATTGAAGTGCATGGTATTTGTAAAGGCTGCCGCGCTTAAGGCAGTTAACTAGCTAATGAGAATAGTTCAGACCGCTAGCGTAGACGAAACTATTCAACACTTCCTATCCAGTTGGCGTAGGTGGTCGAGTTTCTGCTTAATTTTAATTTCTAAGCCGCGCTCAACCGGATGGCAAAATTGCTGACCCGCTAGTTCATCAGGCAAATACATCTCACCAGCGGCATAACCCTTCGCCTCGTCGTGAGCAAGCGCACGTGGGGTCACCCATTTTCCGTGTTGCCGTTAACTCTGCGAGTGGGATGGCGGCCTGACTGTCGTGCAGTGAGGCCGAGCTCAACAGGCCGCTTATGGGGATGCCGCCGCATCGATGTGGAGTTTGTAGTCAAGCCAACTCGTTTTGTAAACTTGGCTATTACGTTTCTTACCACCCGTGCAAGCAAGTCGGTAAGTCGGATGTCACTTGTGCCCGTGTCATGCTGGACAGTTGGCGTTCCAGTCGCGTGGGCTCCTTTACGATCTCTTCGCCTTTCTTTGGACGACCTCGTTTCTTGGGAGTCACATCCTTGGCCGCCTTGGCTTTGCGGATTGGCTTTTCTCGACCAACAATCGCCGCAGAATCTCGGCTGATATGCCCTACCAATTGCTCAGACATCTGCGCTTCAATAATGCCGGCATGAACGCGCTCATCAAGACCCGCCGCCGAAAACTCATCAAACGCACGAGAAAACGTCGAACTACTTAGAATATCTCTTATTTTTTCCCATCCGCAAATACAGCGCCGTTTAATGCCTGACTCGAGTCGATCAATTAATATCTCTGTGGTCGCCATGTTGTAAACGGCTTTGGCGGCGAAGGCGCGGGCAATTGACGACCGACTTTTTAACGGTCGACCCGTATAGCCGCTAAATTCGGGTAAGTATCGCTCAAACTGGGAAAACTCAAGAACGTCTATGAGTTGCTGTTGCTTGGATGTCAACTCGCCAACCTCTTGTTCGAGTCCCGGAAAAAGAGCTATTTGAAAGTGATGCCAAATGGTGGATAGTTGTTCCCGTGTCCGGTTCATCGAAGTCCTGCTATCTGCTTGATTATAGGGTGTTTCACACCACCTATTTTAACAAATGGGGCCAGACATCAACGCTCCTTTTTATCCTTTGCGGCAATAAATTCGGTTATTCCCAGAGCTTTGAAATTACCTCATTCTATAAAAATGACGTTTAATTATAACTACCACCTCCAAAAATCATTAATGTAATTACATTAATGATTTCGACATATTTATCTTTTTGTGGTGTAGGTGTCTGGATTTTGTTAAAAAATTTAACTAATCGTTACTCTTAATCAGTGATTATTAAGACCTAACAAGATCACATTTAAGTATCGCGTATTATTACAGTCGCCCAAGTAACAATTACAGCCCCTCACCCAATAATCACAGCGCTTAAGGCATGATTACTTGAGAGAAGTAATGATTACATCCCCCCGAGTAATAATTACATCCCACCAAATAATAATTACATCCCCCAAAGTAATAATTACAGTCCTCATACTAGTGAAATTAATTATTGGTATGCGTCAACCTACTGGAGAAATTACTATGATGAAATATATTAGTCTACTTTTTGTAAGTATCGTTTTAGCCCCCGTGTCACTGGCTAACGCCGGATCTGATACAGGCACTCTTGAAGTCACTACTACGGTCAGCAACAGCTGCTCAATTGGCTCTGGCGGCAAAATTGATTTTGGCGTGTATGACCCAGCAGTGATCAGTACAGCAAATACAGGCACCACACTTAACATAACATGTAACGGCCCCACTGTAACTTGGGCAATTCACTCTACTGAATCTGTTGCTACAAGGCTGATGACAAGGGTGGGAGGTACTGAGACATTAATTTACACACTTTTAAACTCGGCTGATACAGCGTTTGCGGTAACGAATACATCAGGATCAGAGACGGGTACCGGCACTGCAGTTGCAACCATCAAGGGCGCAATAGCCGCAGGGCAAAACGTCGTTCCCGGCACCTACAATCAAAATATTCTACTAACCATCGTGTTTTGAATAATGAGCATGACAATTAAAGGTAAATTTATTGCTGAATTACTTGGGATAGGCTTGCTTATAATACTAGTGCCGCATTCTCAAGCTGTAACAATTTCGCCGGTTCATCTTTATCTGTCTGTCAAAGAGCCCATTATTAGCTTTACTGTGACAAATGATTCAGTAGAAGGGATCACTTATCAAATCAACACGTTATCATGGCGACAAGTTGGCGGTGAGGATACTTATGATGAAACAAAACAACTCATAGTAAGTCCGCCCATCGTTAGCATTGAACCAAATAGTAGCCAAACCTTCAGAGTGGGGCTTTTGGAGGAAAGCACCCACTTAGTAGAGCAAGCATACCGCGTAGTGTTAGACGACATAACAGCCTATCTCCCCGACAACTCAAAAAATAGCCTTAGATTTATATTCAACCACAATTTGCCACTGTTCTACGCGCCAGTAAACAGGGTTGATTCAGCCGTTTGGTCTAAATGTGAGTCTACTGTTAAAGGAAAAAGTTGTTTACTTTTTGAAAATACAGGCAATCGACACGTAAAGCTGGTTAATTTTATTGCAGTATCTGCAACTAAAGAAGAGCGATTAAGCAAGTCTAAGACAGTGCTTGCGGGCAGCACGGGCAAGTGGCTCTACCCCACAATGCAAGGAACAGAAAATACAATTAGTATTACGTTAAGCTCCGGTAACGTCCCTATTGTTTTAGTATTGGCTGACTTGCCCTATTCCTGATTAAATCGTGAAGGCTTTAGCCAAGGTGACTCAATTTGCAATCAGATTGAGTCTAGTCTCGATTTTTTTACCGGTAAGTGAACAGCCTAATGCTGAGGAAAGCCTCACCGAAGTCAAGGATGAACAAGTTACCGTATCGCCAAAAACTGTCAACACACCGAAAGGTTTACTTATAACTATTGAGGTAAACAAAAAAATAATAAATGGTGTTTTTTATGCTGAGCAATTTCCCAACGGTAGAATCGTCCTGGCTGAAAAGGCTTGGGCTGCTTCGAACCTAAACGCCGCAGGTTTTAAATTTGCGATGCGTTTTGGCCTATTTGGTTATAACATCGGATCATTAAAAGGGGTTAATTACGAGCTGGATATTGACTCACACGTTATTAAAATTAATGCGCCGATTCAATCATTTGGCACAACAGTTATCACCAATAAAGTCGATGTAGGTGATCCAATTGATAAATCACCACTAGGTGTATATATAAATTATGACCTAGCCGCAACAAGCACAAACGGTAAGCAAAGCCGTGATAGCTATAGTGGTTTTTTAGAAGCGGTTGTTTTTAATCATTATGGTTCTTTGGTGTCCAATGTGTTCTACCGAGGATCATCTTCAATTACCGACGACCAATCTAATATCGTTCGCGCTGAAACATACTTTCAAAAAGATATGCCGTCACGCATGCAAAAACTAATTATTGGTGACTCGCTCAGTGGCGCTGGTTCTTGGAGCCGGCCGGTGCGATTTGGCGGTATTACTTGGTCTTCAGACTTTGGCCTTAATAGCGGTTTTATTAGCGCAGCGGCACCATCAATCTATGGATCTGCAGCGCTACCATCAACCGTTGATGTATTCATTGATAACCAAAAGCGCCAGTCAAATTCAGTAAATCCCGGTCCATTTCAGATCGATAATTTTTCGACAATGAGCGGTACGGGTCTAATTAATTTAGTTGTAAAGGATATCTTAGGGGTTGAAAGATTAAGTACTCAACGTTTCTATTCGACTCCGCGCATACTTAGAAAAAATTTAAATGAATTTTCTTTTGAAGCTGGAATGGAAAGGACAAACTATGGTTCTAAAAGCAACTCATATGAAAACCCTTTTGTCGCAGGAACGTTTGCTCGTGGATTCGATGGCTTTACATTAGAAGGTCGAACAGAAATACAAGCATCGAGGCAGGCGGCAGGTTTTAATATAGCAAGCTTAATCAAAAATTATGCGGTTATACATTTAGCCTTAGCAGCATCAAAAGCTGAGGATAAAAAAGGTTTACGTAGCATTTTTGGTATTGAACATTCGTCCAAAAAGGTCAATTTCAACCTGCAAATTGAGCATTATGACCGCGATTTTGTGCAGATGGGTGCTTCCACTAATGAAATAAACCCCAGGCAAAAAAAATTAATGATTTTCGGCCTTAATATTTATAACAACATATGGCTTAATACTAGCGTAATTAGCCAAACCAATTGGAACTCAGATAAGTTCAACTTAGTATCTACTAGCGTTACAATTCCGTTAACCCGCAACGCGTGTCTTAATACATTTGTGAGTAAGCGATTAGATCGAAACCAAAGTTACACTATTGGTTTAAACGTTGTGGTACCGTTTAATAAGTCGAGACGCTTGGTAATGAATTCTACTCAAGATACCCAAGCAAAAATTTACAATAATGTGCAACTCAATCATGACATCGTAAATAGTAATGGTATTGGCTACCGAGTTATGGTTAATGATAGTAAAGCGCAGGAAGTATTTGCCAGTGTTAGCGCTGACAGCCCAATGAATAAGAGCACCTTAGATTTAGATAAGCTTAAATCAGGTACCTCATGGAGATTCCGCACTAGTGGCTCCGTTGGTTTATTCGCTGGGCGGCCATTTGCATCAAAAAAAATTGGTCACGGTAGCTTTGCTGTAGTAAAAGTGGCTGACCAACCTAACGTTGACATCTACCAGAGCAACCGTAAAGTTGCCCGCACCAATTCGAGTGGCTTAGCATTTTTGCCTAATTTGTTACCTTACCAAAAAAACAAGATTTCGATTAAACCTGAAGATCTCCCTTTTCATTTAGATGTGAATGAAACTAGCCAGCTAATTACACCTCAGGCTCGTAGTGGTGTTTTTATTAATCTAGACATTCATAAAGCTAACAACAGATTGGTAAAAGTATTAACAGCAGGCGGCACCATTATGCCGATAGGCTCAAAGGTACATATGATGCCAAGTAATACTGATTTTTTCATAGGTAAACGTGGTGAGGTTTACCTGACAGGGTTAAGTAACAAAAATACTATGCTAGTTTCATGGCAAGACGATACTTGCTCTGCTGAGATATCAGCCCCTATTGACAACACTGAGATAAATTCAATATTGATTGTGGATTGTAAATAATGAAAAAAAACGGCCTATTGGTATCATGCTTTATTTTGAGTTCAACGCTAGCCGAAGCGGCGGTAACTTGCCATGTTAGCTCCCAAGTACTTCACTTTGGGACGATAGAGCCCCTGACTTCGCCCGAACTCACCAGCATTGGTGGAGTAAACGTGAATTGTTCAGGCGGTCCAGTCTCGTATACCATACATTTATCCGAAGGAAATGGCTCTATGGCCCAACGTGTAATGCGCAGTGGTTCAAAAAGTTTAAATTACAATCTTTATACGTCCAATTCATATTCCAACATTCTTGGTGATGGAACTAGGGGAAGTTTGCCGATTAACGGCTCCTCAACGAGTAGTGCTAGCGATTTGTCTTATTCTGTCTACGGAAAAATCTCTAATATAGGGTTATCGACAATAGAGCCAGGCGTTTACACGGACAGTATTGCAGTTACAGTTTTTTACTAAGCTGATCATAATAACCAGGTTTCTGCGTTAGTAATAACAAAGACACCTAGAAACCGAGCACTTGAACCGGGACAGGCATCTTAATAACACTTGAATACATTGCCTCAAAATGCGACTCTCAATAGGCAAGGAATTTAACGAGGAGTTATGGATGACTCAAGCACGAAGCACCCTCGTATCGGCCACCGATACGCCCTACTATCACTGCATCTCGAGATGTGTTCGTCGCGCTTTTTTATGCGGCTACGATACTCGCTCGCAAACTGATTATGAGCACCGTCGGCAATGGCTTGAAGATAAGCTTAATAAAACGGCGGACGCCTTTTCGATCAAGCTATGCGCCTATGCTGTAATGAGTAACCATTATCATGTCGTCGTTCACATTCATACCGACATAGCCTCGACCTGGAGCAAGCGGGAGGTAGTACGACGATGGCATTCACTCTTTAATGGAACCTATTTATCTCAGTGTTTCGATGCGCGCGAGCCGCTGTTACCAACGCAACTTGAAGTACTTGATCGCGATATTGAAATTTGGCGTGAAAGACTGTGCAGCCTATCTTGGTTTATGAAGGTTGTTAACGAGTCTGTTGCTCGCAGAGCCAATTTAGAAGACCAATGCACGGGGCATTTTTGGGAGAGCCGCTTCAAAAGTCAAGCGTTACTCGATGAGCGAGCTTTACTCTCATGTATGGCTTATGTTGATCTAAACCCGATTCGAGCTAAGATGGCGAAAACGCCTGAAACGTCAGATCACACATGCATCAGATCCAGAATTAAAACTTTAAAAGGTCACCGAAAACCAACGCGATCAATTGAACAGTTTGTTGGTTCCAAACCTGACAAGACAGGCTTGCCTTTCATCTTACGAGACTATCTGGAATTGATTGATTGGACAGGACGAATTGTTCGCGAGGATAAGCGCGGAAAAATTAACTCGTCACTTCCCCCGATCCTTCAGAGGCTATCTATTGATCGTGATTCTTGGCTGATACTTACTACCCAATTCGAAAGTCAGTTCGGTCAATGGGTTGGCTCTGAACACATCGTGAGACAAGTTTATTCTGATCGACACTATCAACGGATACCGTCGATGAATAATTTGCTGTAACCGCTCGACCACAACACTAATATCGCCTCAATCGCCAATAGCGAGGCCTCCACTCGTCTTGAGTTTACCCGACACCTGTTCAGTTTGGTTTTTTCAGTAAGTTCCCCAGCGTTTCAACCTAATAGCGAGCTAAGCCAATACTAAAATAAACTCCGACTATCCAGGCTTCAACTTTTCTTATAAAGTGCCTGTCCCAGTATTTTTACGATTTGCAGTAATTCGTCTCTAAGAATGCCTGTCCCAGTATTTTGTTTATTTTAGCTATCGCAATGTATTCCATATAGAGGTATGAATGGAGGCTTACTCAATGTCTTATAAAAATTTACCGGAGGTACGATATCCATAAATTTAAAGTTAGAGAACAAAATTTGATTCCAGTTTGCGTCGTACATTACAGTCGCCCTTAAAACAACGTAAGAGTTCAAACAACCCTCCATTGATTTTTCAAATTTAATTGGAAATGAAACAGCATCGAACCCATAACTAGCATCTTCCTGACTGATGTATAGCCTTTTGTCATCAGATAAGTATGCGTTAAGATTGGCTTCCCTTGGTTTAGATAAATCTAAATACCCTGGAGTTATGATCTCATAAAGGGAAGACAGAGGAAGGTCTCTCTCGAAACCGTTCTTAATTCGAGGGTATATTTCGGTGATAGCAATCACAAAAAAAACGAATATCGCTGCCTTAAACATAAATAACAAGAGTTTACTCATCGATGTTCTCCAATTCAATGCTAGTTTCCTCCTGGAACGAAATCGTGGCCATCAAAGGGCTCCCAGCCGTTAGGACCGGCAGGATTATAATAAGTTATCGGTGTTCCATAATACGAAGTGCTGATCGTTATATCAACGTCAAAAACGGAAACTAGTTTAGAAAATGTGCCTCGTGTGTATATAAGTGAATCTCTGAAAGGTCCGCCTTGCTGAATATGAATACCAACCAAGGTATGGGCAGGAAGATCTCTGTTGTCGTATGTGCCAACGTGCTGGCCCGTCCCTTCAAATGCAAGACTTGAACCAGCTCGTTGATAAGCGTACGCAGATCCGTTAAGAGGCGCACTATACACATATTCACCAGTCGTGTTATTTTTCCAGATATTTGTCCCTGAATGTAAACCAGAGTCACCCAACTTATTATGGTCCCTTGTGGCCCGTCGTGCTTGATTCCAGGCAACAGCCTTGTCTTTTACAGGTGCCGATAAGGATAAAAGCTGATTAGTAGCAAATGCCAATCCAGCCGTAATAAAACCAAGCTCAAAACTACCCCCAGCCAACACAGATGTCAAACCACCCGCCGTTGCCACAACTAAACCTTGAACAAACGGATTTTTACTCAAAGCCGCAATCCGCGCAGTGCCAAATGACACTAGCTTAGCAACGGCTGCTGTGACAAACCCCGCTAAAAACTTACCGCCCGCTCTTAATGATCGTAGCCCGCCGATAATACCATGACCAACAACTTGAGTAATTCTATGGGCAAAATTTATCCCTTTTCCAGCGATATCGGCCGCCTTGTTTAGCCCTGAGAAAATACCTTCTCCAGCTTTAAGGCCAGTTTTCACACTATGAGCAAACCCTGCCGTAATCGCACCAAAAACAGCACCTTCTAACGCCCCTTTCAAACTACCGGTCATGATTAAACCAGATGCCCCACCTGCTGCGGCACCGACTATAACGTGATTCAAAAATGTTCCCGCTAAACTCCCGCCTGCGCCCAAGGTAAAATAAGTGATCGCAACCGCCACCACCACCGCGACAATAACCCTCGCGTATTTCTTAATATACCTAAAGGTCTTCTTAACCGCTCTGTGGAAAGCGTTAACGGCCTTCTTAACTACGTTAAGCACGGCCTTAATAATGCCCGCAATCTTCTTAAACAGTTTTTTCAATGCTTTAAACAGGCTCGAAAAGAAATACCCACTCGGGTCAGTAAAACTCAATGGGTTATTCAACACATAGGCGTAACGATTCAAACTCTGGCTGTTCAACGGGCTTTGTATGTGCGGGTCAGCACTCAGAAAACGCCCGATAGTCGGATCGTATACACGCCCCCTCATATGAACTAGGTTCGCACTGACTAAAAATCGGTGCCCTGTGAACGACAACGGTGTGATTGCACTGTAGCCAATCGAGCCCATAGCGGCGGCACCACTTATGCCAATATAATTTTTAATATCGCCGAACGCATCAAAGAATCGACGCTCGGCTAAGTTGCCACTGGCATCACTAATCGCTACGACTGAGCTTTGATGGTTTTTATGTAGGTAGCTTTCTTTTAGTACCGTTTGCGGGTCACTGGCGGTTTCAACAATCGCGATCACATTACCGGCAACAGCAATATGATGGCGGTTTACAGTGTCGCCATTCGGCTTACGAATTTGCTCAAACAAGCCGCCGACAAACACCGTTACTTCTTGGCCATTGTCGGTGTCTTCTTGCTGTTTGATCATCTGCCGTTCTGGGCCATAGCGCAAATTAGTCGTTTTGCCGCCTTTTACAATCTGTGTCGGCTTGTTAAATGCGCTGTAGTTGATTGTTCGCCCGTCACCTGAAATTTGATTACCGTTAGCATCGTATCCATAATTACCTTTACCTGGTATGTACGTGACGGCATGCGGGCCGGCATGTTGCCCCGTCACTGGCACGCCGTAAGTATATTCTTGGCTAGCATCTGCGAGAATATCTGATTTATGAATTAGGTTGCCAATCTCGTTGTAGCGATAATTAACCACATTCTGACTAATTTGCGTAACATACGCGGCTCCGGCACCTGAATATTCAACTTGAGTCAGACGGTTCATGGTGTCGTACGCAAAATCCTCTACGACACTCTCTAATAGGTCTCTACGCTTAATTAGGTTGCCGATATCATCAAACTCAAAGGTTTTACTGACTAAGGCTGTGCCCGCGCCATCCTTCTTAGTAAACACACTGTTGATACGACCGAACTGGTCATAGCCCCAGGTTGTCGATACTTGGTTACCGTAGGTGGCTTTTTTGATCTGGCCCTTGGAGTTAATATCATTGGCTTGCCAATAGGTTTTTTTACTCGCCTCGTAGTCGTCAAGGTATTCGGCGTTGGCGTAGGCCTGATCGATCTCGTTATACAGCCTGGCAACCTCGGCCGCCTTCTCTTGGACCGACGCATACATCAAGGCGTAATCGCCCTGCACTGCGCCGTCAATCAGCGCTTTAATAGCGAGTTGTTTGGATTTAAGTGTTCTATTCGCCTCACGCTGCGCTACGCTCATCGAGCTATAGATTAAGCTTTGAATGTCGCCTTTAAAAATTAATATAAAGTCAGTCGGGTCTGATGTTTCTTCATCATTATCCGGTTCTTTATTAATCCAAGCGGTACACGTAGGTTGTTGTCCAGAACTAGTTGGAGTCCAGGAAGTACACTGCTGTTCTCTTGACTGCGCCTTGTCTCTTAGTTGCGCTTGCTCTCTGGATTCTGCCGTTTCATTCTCAGATGTGGGGGTCCAAACAACATTATTAACGATATCGTCGTAATCCGATTCTTGACCGTAGGTGTCTTTAGTGGCGTTATAGACCAGCGTCTCTACATTTTGTTGATGCTTTTGGAGCAGTTGATTGTAAAAATCAGCCGAGTTTAAGCTGATGATAACCGGCTCACCGGGCAAGCGCTTAATTTTGAGAATAGATTCATCACAAGGTAACGCGCTATCTTCCTTTTGGCGAGCTGACATGAGCGTGCATTGCTTGCTGTGCAATACATCCGCTAGCGTACCAAATTCGAGGCTAAAGAAATCAGGGCAACTGTACCCAAGGTAGGATGGACAAAAGAAGTTTTGGGTATCCAAAAGCTGTTTAATATTAAGAAAGGTGTCATCTTCTACTTTCCCTCGGTCTTCGGCCTGTTTAGCCTCATC
Organism: Arenicella sp.; assembly: GCA_046709645.1. Classification (GTDB taxonomy): domain Bacteria; phylum Pseudomonadota; class Gammaproteobacteria; order Arenicellales; family Arenicellaceae; genus Arenicella. The sequence continues at coordinate 80,424 of JBKEFT010000020.1, read as the reverse complement.
TACGTTACCATCGTCATCAAACACGTGCACAAGATTGTCGGCATAGCAGACTCCTGATGCTTTTGTACCTAGGCAATCAAGATAGTTAAGGTGGTGCTCGAAAGGCTTAAGAAATTTATCACTTTTTAGGTCGTCCCGCTTTGCGTAGCTGCCGGTAAAACCAGCAATGCTCTCAACGTATTGCCGTGCTCGACTGTTGTAACTAAGGATAACATTGCTATGAGACTCTATAATTGGGCTTAGCCATAGACTAATACGGTCAGTGCTGGGCTTAATTCGAGTGCTGATCGTGTTAATTTCAGTGCCGTAGCTGTTTAATTTTCCTTCCTCGGCCAATCGGCGATTGTTCCAATAGTCAAACCAAAATTGATATTGGTTGTCGGCAATGATTTTTTCTTGCGCGGCGATGCGGTCAGCCGCATCCGACATGTTTTGATTGCGATTACTGAAGTCTGTTAAATGATTTCCCAGCTCTGTATAGCTGACGGTAATTACGTACTCACTAATGTCATTAAGATAGTTTTGAGCAACGTACGATTGTTTAGCCTCGGTCTCATGATCGGCAATAAATGCCGCGAAATTATTAGCTAAATAGATGTCTGCAATGTGAGGTTTAAACAACACACGCATATGATGGTGTACCGCCGCTAGGTTTGCGTCTGCGTGCGGGCGTATACTATCAATGATAGCAATATTGTCATTAATCACCTGACCATGCAGCGACAGCACTCTGGCAAAGTCAGTGGTTTTAGCAAGATAGCCAGTATGAAGCGTCAGCGTGTCAGCGTGCTGATCTCTCAACACATCTATTCGATCCAAGTCTGCTTTTAGCGCGTCATTATAATAACTATCAAACTCAGCCTGATAGGTATCACGCCAATCATTATGTTCTGTTAATTTGGCTTGAACTTGGTCAACTAGGTTAATGTAACGCTGCGCATTATCTTGGAACGCTTCTTTATGAGGGCTGTCATTAAAGTCGTCATAGAACTCCGACAACTCTTTGCCAAGCAGCCGAATTTGCCGTTCATGCTCTTCAAGCTGATTGACTTGCGAGAGTGTTAAGTGGTCGTCTTTCCATCGTTCTAAGTCACGTTGTGACTTATTCAAATCGACTGATGCGGCTAGAAACTCATCGTACTTGCCACTATTGAGTGTGATTTTTTCGACTGTATTTGGGTAACCATATTCGTCGTAGGTATTACGCACCGTTAAGCCTGTTGTACCCGGGGTCGCTGGATAAGAAATCCAATCAACTTTACCAGCCGTACCGTTGTAGCCTGTTTTTTGCACAAAGCGTTGATCACCAATGTCTGAGCTGGCTTCTACTATTCGCCCGAATTTATCATATTTAATCGTCCTGGAAAAAAGAGAAGTCGTTTGTGCTGGGCTGGTCGTTTCTACCTTTTTCAAACCACCGATTAAATCGCCACCCTCGTTTTGCGTGCCGTAGTGCCACGTAGTCGTTTCAGGAAAGTTACCCGTTGCATCATCAATCCGTACTCTCAAACGATTTAGGTCATCATAGGCCATCGTCGTTACTTGGCCTTTAGCGTCGGTTTGCAATACCAAATTCCCCAAGGCATCGTAGTCGTACGACCATGTGCCTAAATCAGGGTCGTTCATCTTAATTTTACGAGCAAAGGTATCGTCATACTCAATCGTCGCTTCATTAGCAACACCGGCTGCATCGGTGGTTTTCACCAGTAAGCCGCGCCCATCATAATTGTACTTAGTCGAATTTTGATCAAAGTCGACTGATTCGATCACTTGCCCGAGAATATTGTGTTTAACCGTTGCGGACAATAAACCACTGGTGTTATTTCCTGGGTTACGAGTGGTAATGGTCAGGCCATCGTAGTCAGTGTAAAAAGCATTGTTCTGAGCGTTTATTCGTTTCTTTTGCCGGCCCAGCACATCGTATTCATAGCGTGTGTAAAGCGGTGTTTCTATATCTTTAAAATAGGGCTGGGTAACACTCAATACCTTGCCGTTGCCATCATAGACAGTATCCACGACGATGAGTTTGGCGATGTTGCTTTCTATATCCTCTTTGCTATGAAACCCGTAGGTTTGCTTGCGCAGTTCCTTACCGTTGACATCGTAAAAGCCAATCTCGGGAGCCTCCCCTTCATCGTCAAGCGCGGTAATAAAATACACCGCGTTGGCTGGACAATCGGCCACATCATTGCCTTCACACCATCGAGGCAAGACAATTTGGCGACCACGTTTAGCGCCGTTTGATTGATGAAACTTGCTTTCACGTATGACGGTGCCAAAACCGTCGTACAAAAATTCTTTGCTGAGTGAATTAGGGTCGGTTACTAATAGCGGCTTACCAATCACAGGGTCAAACGTGGGAGTCACTTGGTGACCCAAGGTGTTTTCAAGCTCTCTTGGAAAGCGCCCATCAGCAGTAAAACGGGTAATGCTGGTTCTGTCTGTCACCCCTTGGGCCGAGATTAGGCTAGTTTCTCGATTACCAAACCTATCGTAAGCGTATGTTTTAGTAACAGCTTTTTCGTTCCCAGGTTCCAACGTTTCTATTTTTGGCTTGCCGTCTGGGTGAAACTCGGCTGTAGAGACACTGGTGAATTTCCTTAGGCTGCCCACCGTATCAACGGTTTGCTCAGTTCTTATTGGCAGGCCAAAAATCCATGTCTCTGAATCGTCGTTGTCATACGTCACCGTTGTGGTGTTAGTGCGTACCAATGCGCCATCAGAATCAAACAGTTTATCAACGCTTAAGTCGGTGTTTCCGTAGCCATCGATCTCAGCGCTTGATTCGCTGTAACTCAATAAATCGCCGCTCAAGTCATACGTGAATGCCTCAGAGTAGTACGGATGGGGGTAGACGGTAGTTAATCCATGGATGCTGATCGTCTCTTCGCGAATGCGCGACATCGAGTCGCTCAATATTGTTAAAACACCGCCGTCATCAAGCATCTTTTTCGATGCCTTAATGCGCCCTGCGTAGGGATACGTTTGATGGAATACCGACTCAATTTGTACCCCAGAATCACCGTCAATCATCGTGTGATATTGGTAACCGAGGCCGCCTTGACCCAAGACGTTAGTTTTGGCTTTTCCGTATTTATGTATGGCACTGATCAGTTCACCAACACCGTTTGAGACGGCAATCTCTTGGACAAGACGAACAGGGAGGTTATACGCAACATTAGGATAATCACTTTGACCCGATGGCTCGTACAAGGATTCGTCGGTGCTGCTGCCGTAGGTTAGTTTAGTGACCCCTCCTAGCGGGTTTTGAGTTTCAATCCAGACCCCTGGGTATGGATTACTGACGTCGGTCGCCATTTCATACACCGCACCGGTTTGAGCATTGAATAATTCAGGTTTGCCATCGTGGTTTAAATCGGCTATTTCGGCAATTGAATGGCTGCTGCCATCTTCGGCGATAATGTTGTTGTGAAACGGGAACGCATATCTGACATCGTTAGTGAGGTTCCATTGCTTAGTCGTCTTATCAAACAACCAATAGCCTGATTTTTGAATGGTGGCGGCACTGGAACTCAAGACGAAGTCCGGTTGGCCATCACTGTTTAGGTCAATTAAGCCTCCTTGGGTTGCAACATTGCCGTTGGCATTCAACACCAACATGCTGGCGGGTAAATTGTAACCGAGGTCTCTAACCCAAGCATTTCCTCGATTAATCCAAGAATCCGATTGATTGCTGCCGTTGATTTCTATCGACTTACTAAAATCGACTAAACCATCGCCATTTAAATCAGTAGCAATGTATTCATTTACCCCGTCAAAACTAAGATCATAATTGTAAATACTAATCGCATCTGGGAGTTTAAACTGAGCGCTCGCCGCCCACCCCAGACCGGTGTTCAGCCATGTTCGGTTGCTGGTAACTCCATTTAGTTTATACGATTCAACCCAGTCGCTTAAGCCATCACTATTGATGTCCTGAAGACCAGCAAAAACTCGGCCTTCATTGCCTGCGGTATAGTCAACGCTAATAGTAGGTACTTTAAAGCCCTCATTAATTTCCCAAATATGGTTGCCGCTATTTTCAATACGATGAATCCAAGTAGCATGAACCGTTTGACCATCGGGCAATACGGCCGATTGCACTAAATCAACCAAACCATCTGCGTTGAAATCGGCCAATTCGGCGACGCTAGTTACCTTACCATTGGCTTCTACGTTCGACAGCGCAAACGGGAGTTTTAGATTGTCGTCTAATATGAAATCACTGCCGGTATTTCGGTAGGTCTCAAGTGTTGCGACACCATTGATCGAGTAAGCCATAACGTAGTCAGGCCAGCCGTCGGCGTTAATATCGAGCAATAGGCCTTTCGCAAGCCCGTTTTCCCCGACCCCATAATCAAATAGTACGTCAGGTAATGAATAGGACGGCGTTTCCTGAAAACCATCCCCAGAACCAAGGTAAGTCGCAATCGGCGAACTGGCTGACGCTGTTTCATACGCCGTTACCCAGTCTAATTTTCCGTCATTGTTGATATCCACCATAGCACCATAAGGTCGCCCAGTGGAATCCTGCACGGCCGCATCGGTTGCTAATTCAATCGATGATGGCGACCACGTTGAGTTTGTTTCTGGTGAGTAGGTGAAGTTTGTTTTTCGATAACAATCGCCATTACCCGCGCACGCTTGAACCGAGTCTAGCTTTGAGGCCTGTGTTACCGCCCCTTGCCTATAAGAGAGTCGATACTCCTTCGCTTTGGTATTTCCAACAAACGTTTGTATCATCGAGATACGCTTACTCTGATGATATTCTTGGCCATGGCTCCACGTGGTGGACGTATCAGGCCGATCTTCATAGACTAAAACAACCGATAAATGCTCGGCCACGATCGGGCTTGAGGTATGGCCACCGTAGGATATTTTTGTCAGCAGAACTTCATTGCTACCGACATCTTCATAAACGTAATGCAGGGTATTAGTATTTGAGTCGATCAGTGCGTCGATTTTCCAAGCGCCAATTACTCCAGTCAGAGGGTCGACATCAGTAGTGCCAGAGCTCGCGCCATAAATCAGTTTTGCGCCAGCGCGGTTGGTCACTTCAAATGATGCTGGCCCTGTGCCATTATGATCACCAATTGCTTTAATACGCTGAAACGTTTCGATTTCAGTTCGATAGACGCTGCCCGAAGCACCGTAGTCGACTGACCCTGAGTTTTGTTGAACTAAGCGAGCGCCATCAAGACAGAAAGCATCTGTCTTAAGAAACTGAGGAGCCTGAGCATAACCGTCCTGATGAACCGTGCGGCCACAGCGTGTAATCGATGACAAACCGGATAACCCGCCGCCAACGCCCAATGAACCATTACCCCCACTTGATGATAGGCTTAAGGTTAGATTAGGTGCGACCCCATTGATGCCACTCGGCACTTCAATTGGCATGCTCCAAGTCGCTTGACCGCTATTACCTACCGACACTGAGCCGCCATCGGAGCCAACGATTTCACCTGCCGCGCTAACGTCTAAAGAAACCAGCGCAGCTGCGCCTACCAAGGTAAATCTTAATACATCAAGAAGAGAGCGGTTTGAAAATTTTGAAGTCATGCTAATCCCTAAAATAGGTCCATCTTTGTCACTGAATAAACGTAAATTTTTACGTGAAAACTGAAAGCCTTAAAAAACAGATGCTGGAATAAACCCGGTTGCTCTGTTACGTGGAACGGAGGGAGATGGAGGGTAATATTGAACCCCATCGACCAACATGTTTTTATAAATCAAACATTCACTTGCAACCGTCAAGGGGTCATTCACCAAATCATCATTTGTCACCGGAAATGCGCTAATCGTTTCGACAACATCGACGTTAGATAAATGTGTTTTAGCCTGATCTTTATCATTGGTTTCTTGTCCCCAAGGATTTGTGGAGGACGAAATCATAGGAATAGCCTTATCGGTAAAAATCCATTTGTCTGGGCAGGCAGCGTCTCTAATGGGTTCGACATTGGCGGCAAAGCTACTGGCGCTAAACAAAAGCGATAATAATAAATATTTTTTTTTCATATAGACGTGGCTCACTGACGTGATCGTAAATGCACTACTTTGAGATAACTTCCAGAACATTGACTCCCATGCACGTATGCATTCAATTTCAAACCGGCTGCTTGCGCCGTCAGTGCCATTTGATACATTTCCTTTATATTAATTTGGTCCGGCATGATGCGAAGCCAGCTTGCGGATGCACAACCAGCTGGGTTTGAATGCGCCGACGAAGGGTCTAAAGAGATAAAGATCGACCCGTCGCTGTAGGTATATACTTGATTAATAGGGTACCAGTCTGTCCACACGTTGGATGCCGCATTGCTGAGCGCTGGTGTCAAAGACAATAGTCCGACCAATAACGTCTTTAAAATAAATTTGTTCACTGTTTTCTCCGAGTTGTGATGGATAATCACGATTAAGGTTAGGAAATTCTACTGATCGCTAATAATTGCACTGTTCTTGGTTTGTAAAATTTGGCCTTCTGCGCAAGCAGTCAACACGGCGGTTAACTTTTCTGACACCGTTGAAAGTGCTTGAGTTTCATCGCTATTTAAAATGAGTTTAATTTGCTCGACTTCTTCAGTTGTCACTACGTTGGTAAAATCAGCCGAACCGGTTTCAATCAGCTGAACAATATTGTCTGTTAACTCAACATCCATAAAACAGGCCTCATGTAACTCCAGACTGCTTTGAGCCAAAGCCGCTGTTGTCATTGAAAGCCCAAGTAAGATAAGCCCAGCGTGAGCAATTTTTTTCATAGTAGTTTCTCCAAAAGTATTTATTGATTCATGAGTTGATTGATTTCGTCTGACGAAATACCCGTTGTATTTTCGATATTCGTTAATACCGCTTTAGGTATTCTTTGCTCAGACGATCGTGTTTGAACTCCCCGCCGAGTCAGCAGTTGGCGAACTTGCTCCTCGTTCGGAATACTCTCAGGGTCAGTCGCTTCGGATTCGAGGGAATGTGAATGTTCCAACTGCTCTTTATGTTGAGCCGCGATACTTGCAAAATCTTGGTTAAGCGATTCCAGTATTTGGCCAGAGTTTTGAATATCCCCGTTAATTTGATCCAGCGTAGCCTTGTCATTTTCAAGCGCCGATAATATTGATTCGCTCGCGGCGATCGAATTCATCAATTCCAATTTTTGCTTGTGAATATCGCTGGGCAATACTATTTGAACGCGCTCATATGAGGCAAGCAAATTCTCATTTGTCGGAGTAAGGATATTTGCTAAGTCTTTCGGTAAGCCAAGATTAGTCTGATCACCAGATACGCTGCTTGGCGTTTGCGACGAGACAACCGCAATATTAAAACCATGCCAGGCTGTTATGGGGTTAAGCACCAATTGCTTGTAATATAAAGAAGATACGGTAACGAGCACCAAACAAAAAAGAGCGCATGCGATCATCCCTCTTTTTATCCACTTGTTCTTAATTATATTTGTAACTTCCATTTTCTACCTTGGTTTAATCATTTGATTGGAATCTTTACTTGAATCTTTGAAATAACGATATGCCCAGAACTACTCCGTGCTTTTTCCTTGGCTCCTTAATTATGATAAGCCCAAGATATTATTGACTTGATCAAAAGTCCAAAACATCATTAGTGCGAAAGTCTAATATTTATTTATAAAAAACAAAAGTACTTAACTATAGAAAATCCTCGCCACTAAACACACGAGTGTCCAGATGGAGTCAAAAGCCCTATAAAAATCAAGGTATAACAATAATCCGTTTATAGGCGAAAAAAATTAGGCGAAATTAGATAGATATTCCAACATGGTGAAATGTTTTTTGGATATTGAAAATATTCTTTCAGTCAACGAGCTTAATCGCAACTATTCAACGCTTCTTATCCAGCTGGCGCAGGTGATCAAGTTTTTGCTTAATTTTGATCTCTAAGCCGCGCTCAACCGGATGGTAAAATTGCTGTCCCGCGAGTTCATCAGGTAAATACACTTCACCGGCGGCATAGCCTTCTGCCTCGTCGTGAGCGTATCGATAGCCTTTGCCGTAATCTAATTCTTTCATCAATGAGGTTGGCGCATTGCGAATGTGCATTGGCACTTCCAGCGAACCGGTTTTCTTCACCACTGACATTGCCTGTTTATACGCTGTGTATACCGCGTTACTCTTAGCGGCTATCGCCAAATAAGTAACCGCTTGGGCCAAGGCTAACTCACCTTCAGGGCTGCCTAGCCGCTCTTGGGACTCCCACGCATCAAGGCAGATTCGTAACGCTCTGGGGTCGGCATTGCCGATGTCTTCGGTTGCCATGCGTAGTACTCGTCTGGCAATGTATTTTGGGTCACAGCCGCCATCAATCATTCGGCAAAGCCAGTACAGTGCGGCGTCGGGGTCAGAGCCTCGTACCGATTTGTGTAGGGCCGAAATTTGATCATAAAAAGCATCGCCGCCTTTGTCGAAACGACGAGTGCTGCCGCCGGCTAATATATCGTTGATTAAGGCACTGGTAATCACCCCCTCTTCGGCCAGATCAGCGGCGATCTCTAACATGGTTAGCGCGCGGCGAGCATCGCCATCGACCAGTTCCGCCAAATGCAATTTATCTTCTTCGGCCATGCTCAGCTGCAGTGCGCCTAAGCCTAACTCGTGATCTTCTAAGGCTCGATTAATTAGACCCACGATGTCTAGCGGGGCAAGCGATTGCAGCACATAGACTCGGACTCGCGAGAGTAATGCGTTGTTCAGCTCGAACGATGGGTTCTCGGTGGTGGCGCCGACAAACAGAATGGTGCCGTTTTCAATGTGCGGTAAAAAAGCGTCTTGCTGAGCTTTATTAAAGCGATGCACTTCGTCGACGAATAATACCGTGTTACCAAACCCGGCTTGTTGGCGGTCATGTGCGGTTTGCACCGCTTGGCGAATATCTTTGACCCCAGACAACACCGCCGATAGCGAGACAAATTCAGCCTCACTTTTTGCTGCCAACAACTTAGCCAGCGTGGTTTTACCGGTGCCCGGAGGCCCCCAAAACACCATCGAGTGCAGCTTGCCGCTCTCGATCGCGGTGCGCAAAGGCTTATTCGCGGCCAGCAATTGATGCTGCCCGGCAACCTCGTCTAATCGTCGCGGACGCAAGCGGTCGGCCAATGGCCTATAATTTTCAGCGGCGTTAATCGGAGTATCTCGTCATATCAGGGTTAGTTGCCATTAAAAGCCTGCGGCTGTTCTGGCTATTGAAAACCAAGTGATTCAACTTACAAGCAGCTCAATTTAAAGCAACTCAACTTAAGGCAGCTCAATTTCAGCGATGATCTTCCACGCGCCTTGCTCTTTCGCTAGCGTCAGACGTTTACGTGAGTTTTGCACATAACTACCGGTTTGATAGTGTTGATTAAACTCGACAACCGCGGAGCTTAGTTGCTCTAGCAAGACAACATCAAAAGCATTCAGCTTAATATCAATGTTTTTCTCAGGGCTAACTCGGGAGATTCGCTTGGCTTGCCATTGCTCAAAAGACAGATCATTTGCGGGCTTGAAACTTGCACTATATCTCGATAAATACCCATCTCGGTCGCCATTTGACCAGGCCTCGCGCCAGCGCTCAACCATGTAACTGACTTCCACTTTAGCCAGCGATTCAAGCTCATCTTTAGCTGGCAACAAAACCTGCTCAAGTTGCTTGACCCTTGCTTGACTGATTTGAGCCGCTGCTTCGGCTTGTTGTTTGGCTAATAATAAGCGCCCAGCTCGTTGCTCTGCGGTGAGTGACTCTTCTGGCACTTGGGTAAATTCTCGGTTCGAATTGGGTACCACTCGAACACCTGTCGAAGCGTCCTTTTGGCCATCACTTTGAGGCATATTTATCAGGCTGGCTAAACTCGGAGCCGTCTCGCTTTGGGGCTTTGAAACATCATCTGGCTCAGGCGCCTTAACCTCAGGCGCTATGACACTAACTTGAGCTCCCTGCTCAGGCGCACTGAATGTGGCGAAGACTCTAATCAGCAAGACCACAAGCAACAATGCAACGATTGACAAAGTCCAAACCCGTTTACTGTTGGCTGCAGTGCTTTCGCTCACCCAGAAGCGGTTATAACACTGCAAACAACGGTGTGGCCGCGTGGCAATAAAACGCATCTTTAAAGCATCAAATTGCTGCAGCCTTGAGTAAGCGATTCTGCTCGCACTGCACTTTGGGCAACGCAAGGTCGAGGCTCCACCTTGCTCCATACCCACAAGCGGCTGCTCCGCCCCATTGTCTGACGTCAGTTCCGAGGTCGGGTCTGACGCCGGCTCTGGCTTCGATGTGATGCTTTCGTTAGACACAATTATGTAACCTGTTTCATTAGCTTACTAAGCAACCCTAATTAGCCGCTGGGTATATTCTGCTGTTAAAACTCAAGATATCTGACACTTGAGCAAAGGCTACGGTACCGCGAATGGCTTACTTTATTCGTCAGTGACACAGCCCATCGAGGCATTTTTAACGCAACGAATATACTTTCCGAGTGTACCACGGGTTGCCTTTATCTCAGGTGCTACCCAAGCTTGGCGACGCTTCGCTAGTTCCTCGTCAGAGACATTCATCTCTATCAGGTTATTGACCGCGTCTAAGGTCACTATATCGCCGTTTTCTACCAACGCAATGCCACCACCTTCTTGCGCCTCTGGCACTACATGCCCAACAAGAAAACCATGCGAGCCGCCGGAAAAACGGCCATCAGTGATCATCGCAACGTGTTCACCTAAACCTGCTCCCATAATCGCTGACGTTGGCTTAAGCATTTCTGGCATACCTGGGCCACCCTTGGGGCCTTCGTAGCGAATCACGATCACGTCGCCTTTATTGATCTTACCTTCTTCAAGCGCGGCAATCATGGCTTGCTCGCCATTGAAAACTGCCGCTGGACCAACAAATTTTTCACCTTCTTTGCCGGTCACCTTTGCCACCGAACCACCGGTCGCTAAGTTGCCTTTCAGAATTTGGATATGCCCGGTACGCTTAATCGGCTGATTGATTGGCTTGATAATGTCTTGGCCTTCTTTCAAACCAGGCAAGTCAGCTAGATTTTCAGCCAGAGTTTTACCTGTTACGGTAATACAATCACCGTTTAACAGCCCTTCTTCTAGCAAGAATTTCATTACCGCTGGGGTGCCACCGATATTGTGCAGGTCGTTCATCACGTATTGGCCACTTGGCTTTAGATCAGCCAAAAATGGAATTCGATCACTGACGCTTTGAAAGTCATCGATGGTCAAATCAATGTCTAATGCGCGGGCCATAGCAATAAGATGCAATACTGCGTTAGTAGAACCACCTAGGGCGACGATCACAACCATGGCGTTTTCGAACGCCTCTCGCGTCATAATATCGCGCGGCTTCAGATCAAGCTCTAATATGTTCTTCAAGGCGGCACCGGCGGCCAAACATTCGTCTACTTTTTCTTGATCAATGGCGGGTGATGAAGCGCTGTATGGCAAGCTCATGCCGAGCGCCTCGATTGCGCTGGCCATGGTGTTGGCCGTGTACATGCCACCACAAGCACCCGCGCCAGGGCAAGATTTCTCGACAATTTGCTGACGATCTTCATCGGTAATCGTTTCAACCAAAAATTGACCGTAGGCTTGAAAGGCTGAAATTATGTCTAGATTTTGGCCGTTATGAACGCCGGGTTTAATTGAGCCGCCGTAGACCATAATCGCTGGTCGGTTTAAACGTGCCATGGCGATCAAGCAGCCCGGCATGTTTTTATCGCAGCCGGGAATCGCAATTAGGCCGTCATAAAACTGCGCCGCCATAACGGTTTCAATCGAATCAGCAATAATGTCGCGCGATTGCAGCGAATAAGCCATACCCGATGTACCATTGGTGGTGCCGTCGCTGACACCAATGGTATTAAAACGCATGCCAACTAAACCGCTATCAACAACGCCTTTTTTCACATGCGCTGCCAAATCATTTAAATGCATGTTGCAGGTATTGCCTTCCCACCAGACACTGGCGATGCCGACTTGTGCCTTACTCATATCGGCTCGCGTTAAACCGGTGCCGTACAGCATCGCTTGGCCTGCGCCTTGCGATTTTGGTTGAGTAATGGTGGCGCTGTGTTTGTTTAGGTTTTTATCTGACATGGTTTAGTGCTAACAAGGCTGCAAATTAAGTCTGGAAGCCGATTTTACACTCGTCAGAGATTTAGAGGAATTTATTTTAGCTGGAATATCGAGTGTTGAGTCAAAGGCTGAGACCAGAGATTAAAGCCCAGCCAGAGCTAAACTAACACTAGACCATTACGCCTCGCAGTGAATTCGGCAGCGCCTCGGTAATAGTCACCTCAACTAACTGGCCAATAAGATCGTGCGACCCATCAAAATTAACCACTCTATTATTCTCAGTTCGGCCTGATATTTGGGTTGGATCTTTGCGTGCAGGTCGATCGACTAACAGCGTTTGCCGGCTGCCGACCATGCTCTCACTAATTGCGAAAGCCATTTCGGTAATGCGTTTTTGCAAACGAGCCAAGCGTGCCTTTTTGACCTCCATAGGCACGTCATCGGCCAAGTCGGAGGCCGGCGTTCCAGGCCGTGCACTGTAAATGAAGCTAAACGAAAGGTCGTAGCCGATCAGTTCAATTAGATCCATGGTGTCTTCAAAGTCTTGATCAGTCTCACCTGGAAACCCAATAATAAAATCTGACGACATACTCATGTTCGGCCTAATCTTGCGAATTTTTTCGATGATTTTTACGTAGTCGGCGGCCTTATAACGGCGCTTCATGGCGGCTAAAATTGAATCTGAGCCTGATTGCACTGGCAGGTGCAAATGGTTTACTAACTTGGGCACATCGGCGTAGACGTTAATTAAACTGTCGGTGAACTCTAATGGGTGCGAGGTGGTGTAGCGAAGGCGCTCTATGCCTTCAATTTCGGCCACATAACGAATCAGCAAGGCAAAATCAGCCACTGAACCATCGTGCATTTTGCCCCAGTAAGCATTCACGTTCTGACCCAATAAAGTGACTTCGCGAATACCCTGCTCCGCCAATGCATAAACCTCAGCGAGCACATCGTCGAATGGGCGCGAGAACTCTTCGCCACGAGTATAGGGCACCACACAGAACGAACAGTATTTACTGCAGCCTTCCATAATTGATACGAAGGCGGTTACGCCGTCGACTTTTGGCGCGGGTAAGTTATCAAACTTTTCCATCTCTGGAAATGAAATATCGACCGGTGAGCTGTGATTCTTGCTCACGTCATCATACATTTGTGGCAGTTTGTGCAATGTCTGTGGGCCAAACACGATGTCGACGATAGGCGCACGTTTGATGATTGCATCGCCTTCTTGAGACGCAACACAGCCGCCAACACCGATCACAAGGTCAGGCTTCTTAGCCTTTAAATGCTTCCAGCGACCTAATTGGTGAAACACTTTTTCTTGGGCTTTCTCGCGCACCGAACACGTGTTGAGCAAAAGAATGTCGGCTTCGGCTTCAACTTTAGTTGCTTCAACACCATGAGAATGGTTTAGCGAATCGAGCATACGATTGGAATCGTATTCATTCATCTGACAGCCAAAGGTCTTAATAAAGACTTTTTTCGGGCTAACGCCTTCAGGCAAGATTGCCTTGGCTCTTGAGCTTGCAACGGCCTTTTCGCCGACAAGCGCAGCTGACTCGGACGGCACTTTTGGCGCCGAAATGTTTTCAACTCTGATTTTAGAAATAGATGATTCAGTCATGACGATACTCAACTCTGCAAAATGCCCACGATTGGGAATACGTTCGCTTAAAAGTATTTGGGGCGCGTATTTTACCGATATTCGAGCGATTTCCAAATCTCTAAGACCGAAAACTCAGGTCTTGGGGGCTTATTAGCGTTAAAAGCGTAGCTAGGCAAGAAAAAACGGCACTAAAAGCAAGCTAAAGGCTTAACGGGCATTTCTGCCTTTATAATCAAACATAGTTCTGAAGGTTAAGTTTATACGGCCTTGCGCATTGGCTCGTTTAGGAATCTGGTGCTGCCAGCGAGACTGAGTTAAGCCGCGCATCATCAGCAAACTGCCATGTTCGAGCACTATTTTCTTGGTGTGAGCTTTTTCGACCTTATGCTTCAAGTGAAAGTCTCGCGGCGCGCCGAGACTAAGCGATGCGATCACCGGGTTGCGGCCTAGCTCGGGTTCGTCATCGCTGTGCCAGCCCACAGAATCTTGACCATCGCGATAGTAGTTAACCAACACACTGTTAAAGCTATCACCTGTGCGCGCTTCGATATCGGCTTTAATCTCTAGCAGCAATGGCGTAAAAGCTGTTGCGCTCATGGTTTGGTTCGAATAGGAGAAATCCATCCAAGGCTCACCGTACCAACAGGACAACCTCGGCGCTAAATGTTCTTTGCCATAGACCGTGAGCCGATCTTGGCGCCACTGCGTTTGGTCCAGAATGTCCTGAAACAAGGCCCAACTTCGATCACTTGGGTGAAACTCAGGCAAATACTCGAGGTCGGCCTCAAAAAGTTTCAAGACATGCGTCTCGCTTTCGAATATTGATGACTGATATTGATGGTTAGGCATACAAGTTGTTGAGGTAGTTGCTTTATAATGTTTCGCTAATTAGAAGATACCGCAGCACAAGACAAAATGTTTAACATTCTGGTTTTGCTCTAAATTTATGCTGATGTCTTTATAAATATACCAACTTTGAAATCTGTTCAGGTGAAAAATGCAATTTAATGGCAGCGACAGCTATATATCGACCGACGACCTAAGCCTGGCGGTAAACTCGTCAATCATTCTACAACGCCCTCTTTTAATTAAGGGCGAGCCTGGCACCGGTAAAACAATGTTGGCTGAAGAAGTCGCCGCCTCGTTGGGCAAGCGCTTAATTCAGTGGCACATCAAATCGACCACCAAAGCTCAGCAAGGCCTATACGAATACGACGCGGTATCACGCCTGCGTGACTCGCAATTGGGCGACGCTGACGTAAATAATATTAGCAACTATATCGATAAAGGCAAAATGTGGGAGGCGTTCGAAAGTGACGAGCAAGTGGTTCTACTAATCGATGAGATTGACAAAGCCGATATCGAGTTCCCGAACGATTTGTTGGTCGAAATCGACAAAATGGAGTTCTTTGTTTACGAAACCGGCGAAACCATTAAGGCCAAGCATCGCCCGATTATTATCATCACCTCTAATAATGAAAAAGAATTACCAGATGCGTTCTTGCGTCGTTGCTTCTTCCACTTCATTAACTTCCCTAATCGCGACACTATGGCGCAGATTGTTGCGGTACATCATCCTGAGGCTAAG
Source organism: Arenicella sp. (assembly GCA_046709645.1). GTDB lineage: Bacteria > Pseudomonadota > Gammaproteobacteria > Arenicellales > Arenicellaceae > Arenicella. The sequence goes on along the minus strand of JBKEFT010000020.1, from coordinate 65,156 downwards.
AAAACATTAGTTAAAGAAGCACTAGACGTGTTTTTTGAGGTACGTTCAGTACCAGGCATGAAGAAGAAGCCATCGACCTCTGAGTTAATCGATTGGTTGAAATTACTAATGGCCGACGACATTCCGGATGAAATCTTAAAAGATCGTGATAATCATAAGGCTATTCCGCCTCTTTACGGCGCGCTACTGAAGAACGAACAAGATGTTCAATTGCTTGAACGCCTAGCGTTTATGCATCGTCGCGAAACGCGCAACCAATAAGCCTGTAATCGATAATGCTGCTTAATTTTTTCCAGACTCTGCGCCGTCAAAAGCTGCCGGTCACGTTTCGTGAACTGTCTGACTTGATCACCGCCTTAGAACATCGAATTGTTTTCGCCGACATGGAGCAGTTCTACTATCTTGCCCGCACTATTATGGTCAAAGATGAGAAGAACTTCGACAAGTACGATCGTGCATTCAAAGCCCACTTTAGCGAACTTGAAAAAATTGATGACTTCATCGAAGCATTGATTCCAGAAGATTGGCTACGCAGCGAGTTTCTTAAAACGCTGACCGACGAAGAGAAAGCCAAGATTGAGAGTCTTGGTGGGCTCGAAGAGCTGATTGAAACCTTCAAGAAGCGCCTCGAAGAACAAAAGGAACGCCACGAGGGAGGCAGTAAATGGATTGGCACTGGCGGCACCTCGCCATTTGGTAATGGCGGCTTTAATCCAGAAGGCATTCGAGTTGGTGGCGAAGGCGGCAACGGTTCGGCGGTCAAAGTTTGGGATCGTCGAGACTTTAAAGACTTAGACGACAGTATTGAACTCGGCACCCGAAACATCAAAATGGCGTTGCGCCGCTTACGCAAGTTCGCGCGCTCAGGTGCTGAGGACGAGCTAGATCTAGCCGACACTATTCACTCCACCGCGCATAACGGCGGCCTGCTTGATATCAAGATGGTGCCAGAGCGCCGCAACGCGGTTAAAGTGTTGTTGCTATTCGACGTTGGTGGTTCGATGGATCCCTACGTGAAAACCTGCGAAGAACTATTCAGTGCTGCGCGCATTGAGTTTAAGCATATGGAGTACTTCTACTTTCATAATTTTATTTACGACGGATTATGGCAAAACAGTGAGATGCGCTACGACGAAGTTACCGCGACGCATGATATTTTGCGTAAATACGGCAGCGATTATAAAATTATCTTTGTAGGCGATGCGGCAATGGCCACTTATGAGATTACTCATTCGGGCGGCAGCATAGACTTTATGAATCGTGAACCGGGAGCCAACTGGCTGAAGCGATTCAATGATAACTACGACAGGATGGTATGGCTAAACCCGACGCCAAAGGAGTATTGGCAACACACGCATTCGACTAAGATTATTCAAGACTTAATGGAAGACCGCATGTATCCGCTTACACTCAAAGGCATGGAAGAGGCCATGGGTTATCTGAGCCGATAAATGAGTCGTTGATACTGATACCAGTCAACTCATACCAGTCAACTCATACCAGTCAACTAGGGCCCATCTAGATTCACTATTTAGCTGGGCTTTAGTTTTTGAGCTTTACGTGCACGTCGTAAACCATTCTGATGGCGAAGCTGGTCGATCGAATAAATACCCAGAGCCAACCAAATAAAGCTAAAGGCAATCAGTGTTTGCGAGCTGAAAGGTTCAGCATAAATAAGCACACCAATCATTAATTGCAGGCTTGGCCCAATATACTGAGTCATACCCAGCGCGGTCATACTTATGCGTTTTGCCGCTGCGGCAAATAGCAGTAACGGAATAAGGGTAAACAAACCGCCAAGCACTAACATCCACCCATTGCTTGACCCTTCAAAAAACTGCCCACTTCCCTGCAGTTCTAGATAAAATAAATAGACTCCAGCGGGTATCAGAAAAAACATGGTTTCAATCGCCAAGCCATGCGTGGCCGGAACACTGACTGATTTCTTAACCGCGCCGTACAACGCGAAGCTTACTGCCAGAATCAAAGATATCCAAGGAAATGCGCCATACGACACGATTAGGTATACGACTCCTAGGGCGGCAATAGACAGCGCTAAAAACTGCCCTCGGCGCAATGCTTCGCCAAATAGAATCACCCCTAAAGCAATACTGATCAGCGGATTCATAAAATAGCCCAGCGACGTTTCGACTAAGTGGCCAGCGTTGACCGCCCAGATAAATACCGCCCAGTTTACCGACACCAATGCTGAGGCGATAAATAGTTTAAATAACAACCTTGGTTGCGAGAACAGAATTTTAAAGTCTCGCCACTGGCGGCTGATAATAATAAGTAGCGTTACTAGTGCGCACGACCACACCATTCGATGCATCACAATCTCAACACTGTCGATATGCGCGAGCTGCTTCCAAAATATCGGAATAAAGCCCCAGCAGGTATACGCCGCAAGTGCGTAAATTAGACCTATATTGTTTTTCATAAGGCGACGAGCTTGGGCTGAAAACGAAACGAGGCCTCAGCATAACTCAGGGACGAAATAAAAATAGGTTGGAATGCCTCCAATTGAGGCGGAAAACGCGGTTAATAGCCAGCTATTGACAAGTCTAAGTGCCCTTGGGGTATTTTCAACGAAAAGTGGAGGCATTACAGGCATTTTTATTCGTTCGTCGAGTCATGCTGAGGTCTCGAAAGGTAAGCCTATCATGTGTTAGGGTAAGTAAACCGACAAACACAGAGTTAAAAATACTATGAAAAAATCACTTATCGCTGTTACCTTTAGCTTGCTATGCAGCAATGCAATGGCGGCCGATGTTATGGTTAATTGTGGCGCAACAATCGATGTGCAAAAACAGACGTTGACCGGGCCACGCAGCTTCGAGATCACCAATGGCCGTGTCAGTGCGATAGACGGGCCAAGCTCAGCAAAAGAGACCATCGATCTAAGCGACTCAACCTGCTTGCCAGGATTGATCGATATGCATGTGCACTTGACCTCACAAAGTAGCCCACGCTCATATATCGAAGGTTTTACCTTGAATACCGCCGACTATGCCTTTAAATCGGTGAAATATGCGAAAGTCACCTTAGACGCCGGCTTTACCACGGTGCGCAACCTTGGTGACGATGGCACCATCACTAAATCGCTGCGTGACGCGATCGCTCAAGGTTTGGTGCAAGGCCCGCGTATCTTTACCGCTGGCAAATCGCTCGCGACAACCGGTGGCCATGCCGATCCAACTAACGGTCACCGAGCTGACATAATGGGTGATCCCCACGCCAAAGACGGAGTAGTAAATGGTGCGGCTGAAGCACGCAAGGCGGTTCGTCAACGCTACAAAGAGGGTGCAGATCTGATTAAAATTACCGCCACAGGCGGCGTATTAAGCACCGCTAAGAGCGGTCAGAACCCACAATTCATGGACGACGAGCTCGAAGCCGTCATGGCAGCAGCTAAAGACTATGGCTTTAAAGTAGCGGCTCATGCACACGGCGCCGAGGGCATGAAGCGTGCAATCAAAGCGGGTATTAATAGCATTGAACACGGCACCCTGATGGACGATGAAACTCGCAGCCTAATGAAGAAGTATGGCACCTATCTAGTGCCAACAATTCTAGCCGGAGAGTTTGTCGCCGAAAAAGCTAAGATAGATGGTTACTTCCCAGAAATTGTTCGCCCTAAAGCCGCTGCGATTGGGCCACAACTTAAAGCCAACTTTGCCAAAGCGGTTAAAGCGGGGGTGAAAATCGCCTTCGGAACTGATAGCGGGGTATCAAACCACGGCGACAATGCTCAAGAGTTTAAATTGATGGTAGATAACGGCATGTCACCGATGCAAGCAATTATAACCGCGACAGTTAATGCCGCCGACCTACTCGGTGAATCTGACAACCTAGGCTCGTTGAGCGTTGGCAAATACGGCGATATTGTCGCAGTCAAAGGCAATCCATTGGAGAATATTGAGTTACTCGAAAATGTTAGCTTTGTGATGAAAGGTGGTGCTGTGGTTAAGAGCAACTAGGGTTAAGGCTGACTAGGATCAACACCCGTAAAGGCTATGGGCCTGTCGGATAATGATTTACGTCAGGAGAAAGTGGTAATTTTAGGCTAGTTTTTCGTTCATTTGAGACGTAATGGTTGTTCCATTGCTCGAAAATAAACGGAAAAATAGGCCAAAGTGGCGCTTTCGTACTAGTTAAATTCATTATCCGACAGGCCCTCTACGTGCTGGTGAGCATATGCTCTTGTCACCTTGATAACTTCGATACCAAGTTATCAAGGTGACAGGTAGCAACTCCGTTCAGGGTGAGTTTAGCCCCAATCCAAAATCACTTTGCCAGACTGTCCCGACTCCATCATTTCGAAACCTGCCTGAAATTCGTCGATCGGAAATTGATGCGTTAACATCGGCGATAGGTCTAAACCAGATTGAATTAAACTGGCCATTTTGTACCAAGTTTCAAACATTTCGCGGCCGTAAATACCTTTGATCTCTAGGCCCTTAAAGATTACTTGAGTCCAATCAATCGCCATATCAGATGACGGAATGCCAAGCATCGCAATTTTACCGCCATGATTCATATTTTTAAGCATCGAGGTGAAGGCCGATGGTACGCCAGACATTTCCATGCCGACATCAAAGCCCTCGGTCATACCTAACTCTTTCATTACGTCTTCAATTTTTTGCTCGGCCACATTGACCGCTCGGCTAGCGCCCATTTTACTGGCAAGCTCTAATCGATAGTCATTGACATCAGTAATCACAACGTGGCGAGCGCCTACGTGCCTTGCCACTGCAGCCGCCATAATACCGATTGGGCCAGCGCCCGTAATCAAAACATCTTCGCCGGTTAAATTAAACGACAATGCGGTGTGTACGGCGTTACCAAAAGGGTCAAAAATAGCCGCAAGGTCATCACTGATATTATCGGGGATTTTGAATGCGTTAAATGCTGGTATCACTAAGTACTCGGCAAACGCGCCTTGGCGATCAACCCCGACACCAACCGTATTACGGCATAAATGTCGCCGGCCTGCGCGACAATTTCGGCAATGACCGCAGGTGATATGGCCCTCACCTGAGACTCTATCGCCAGTCTCAAAGCCACGCACCTCTTGCCCCTTATCAACCACCTCACCTACATATTCATGGCCAACAATCATCGGTACTGGGATGGTGTTTTGCGACCACTCGTCCCAGGCGTAGATATGCATATCTGTTCCGCAAATCGCGGTTTTCTTGATCTTAATTAACAAGTCATTTGGCCCAACGGTTGGCACATCGGCCTCGGTCATCCAAATACCCTTTTCGGGGTGTAATTTTGCGAGAGCTTTCATTTGTGCCGTCATTAGTTAATTACTCGAATCTCTTTAGCCACTTTTATAAACGCATCAACGGTAAAATCTACTTGCTCGATACTATGTGCTGCCGACATCTGAGTTCGTATTCTAGCCTGCCCTTTTGGCACCACCGGAAAGGAGAACCCAACTACATAAACACCTTCTTTGAGCATCCGTGCAGACATTTCGGCCGCCAGCTTAGCGTCGCCTAACATGACCGGAATAATCGCATGGTCAGCACCGGCTAAGGTAAAACCTGCCTCACTCATTCGCTTACGAAAATGGGCGCTATTGCGCCTTAAACTATCGCGTAAATGATCGCCCGATTTAAGCAAGTCGAGCACCCGAATTGATGCTGAAACGATTGCAGGCGCTAATGAATTAGAAAATAAATAGGGGCGCGAGCGTTGGCGCAACCACTCGATGACTTCACGCTTACCAGCGGTAAAACCACCAGATGCACCGCCCATGGCTTTACCAAGGGTGCCAGTAATGATATCGACTCGGCCCATCACGTCGCAATGCTCATGGCTACCTCGACCCTTATCACCGACGAAGCCGACCGCATGCGAATCATCAACCATCACCATAGCACCGTATTTATCGGCTAGATCACAAATACCCTTTAGGTTAGCGATAACGCCGTCCATCGAGAACACACCATCGGTGGCAATCAATTTGAAACGCGCCTCGGCCTCGGTAGCGGCAATTAGCTGCTCCTCTAGTGCCGCCATGTTGTTGTTAGCGTAACGAAAGCGCTTTGCCTTACATAGGCGAACACCGTCGATAATACTGGCATGATTGAGTGCGTCAGAAATAATCGCATCTTCAGCACCGAGAATGGTTTCAAAAAGACCCGCGTTAGCATCAAAGCAAGACGAGTAAAGAATCGTGTCTTGCATTCCAAGAAAGTCGCTCAATTTTGCTTCTAGCGTTTTATGAATGTCTTGAGTACCGCAAATAAAGCGTACCGAGGCCATGCCAAAACCATGCTCGTCTAAACCGGTTTTTGCCGCTTCGATCAGCTCGGGGCTATTGGCTAAACCGAGATAATTATTAGCGCAGAAGTTAAGCACGGAATCACCCGATGAGACCTCGACACGCGCATCTTGGGCGCTGGTAATCAATCGCTCAGCCTTGTAAAGACCGGCCTCTTTAACCTCGTCGATATTGCTCTGTATATGTTGAATAAAATCAGTCATTGCCTAAAACCTTGTTACTTGACAGCCGTAGCTGAGTTAAATAATTGCCTCGACATAGCTAGTTTGCATGTCGATATAAATTTCCTTTGCCATCTTACGCGCTTCTTCGATCGGCATAAACTGTGATGAGAAATCGGGGATCGCTTGATCTATCGATAGAGTGCTGGCGGCAACAATATGTTCAATCAAATCCATTGGGTTTTCAATTCCCATAGCAAAGCGAATAGTAGTCGGAAAAATCTGCGCTTCGACTTGCTGCTCGGCATTGAGTTCTGAATGCGTGGTTAGCCCCGGACAGCTAACAATGCTATTGGTTTGCCCTAGGCTTATCATATGAGAGAAGGCTGGTTCTAGGCAATCAAAAAAGCGATGGAACTCCGCATCGGGAATCTCTGAGCCCATATCGACGGTAAACAATCCTGATGGGAATCCGAGAAATAAATTGTCCTGTGCGAGTTGATAGTTTTTGTTACCTGGTAGCCCATTACAATTTACTTTAATCATCGGATGGGAGTCCATAAAGGTCGCAAATATCTTAGTAGTGATGCATTTTTTCAACATGCGCACTTCTAGGGTTCGCATACCAGCCATTACCTCAAACGCGGTATCAGCATTTAAAAACGCACCTTTTATATAGTAGACATTCCAGAACAGAGTATTTTCCCAACCTGGCATTCCCTTCGGAATAAACATATCTTCGTTGCGAGCGATAACACAACCAGCAATAACTGAACCTGAACCAGTAAGATCTTTGGTGTAACTATGGATCACGAAGTCAGGGCGCTCTTCGGTATTTTCTCGCTGCAATGGTTGCACTAAAAATGGCGTGCCTACCGTGGCATCTAATATTACCCGCACTCCAGACTGGTGGGCTATGCGACACAATTCGGGAACATCTAAAACATAGCCATGCGGATTACACGGCGATTCAATGTAGAGGTAAATCTGTTTTCCGGCCGCTATGCGCGCTGCGTATTGAGTTTTAACCTTGGCCAAGGTTTCAACAAACGCGCTTGTGTCTTCGCCTGAAAACTGAGCCACAGCGATGTTTAGGTTTGAGGGCTTGGCGAACCAATCGTGAATCAACTGGTGTGCTCCGCCGTAAATATTCTGACTGGCGATCAATATATCTTCATGCCCGAGCACGTGCGATAGGGTTGCATCAATCGCCGACATTCCGCTATTGAAGTTCCATGCTAAATACTCGCCTGCATAGGGGCCAGTTTCTAAATCAACGATATGGTTTGCAAGTGAGATTGAGGTTGGGTTAAGCAGGCGAGAGTAGATATCGAGCATCATCTCTTTACCTTCGAAGGCATCGCTAATCCATTCGGCACACGCGTAAATATAGGTCGCCGTACGAGTAATTGCTGGGGTCGCTGAAAATATTGCGTTAACGTTATCAAAAATCGGATAAGCCGACTTGGCGCTCATGGTCGACTGGCTGTAGCCTAGCGCTTGATAGGTGCTCCTGAACGGATTCTGCAACGTATCAAGAACTTTGGCTAATTGAAATGATAGAAATTTTTTGGCATTGAACAGTGCCGCCTTTTCGTTGGTATCTAACGACGCCATGCTAGCCTGAGTTTCTTGCCACATGAGCTCAACATTACCCTGACACTCATAGACACGCTCGACCGCGCTCAACAAGGCTCGACCGAGTTCGCCATCGACTTCAATATTAAAGTGGCTAAGTTGCTCGGCTGCTAATTCCTTGACACTGGAAGCTTCGGTAGAGTTTCTTCGAGGAGAGAGCTTTTTAGCTGCATTGAAAATCTGTTGTTGCTTATTAGTGCTCATTGTCAAACCGCCTTTTTGTTAATTCGTTAAATTATCGCTTATCATATACAATATTTGCGATACACAGACATGACCAAATTTAATTCGGAAAAATACTGAAATGAACGAGATAGACCAAATCGACTTCGAAATAATTGCCGCCCTAAGGAACAATGCACGGATCGCCAACAAGGATCTGGCTGAAAAAATAGGCTTAGCACCATCGTCATGCTTAGAACGCGTACGGTACTTACGAGCCAGAGGTTATATCAGAGACGCACATATTGAAGTCGATCTAACAGCCTTAGGTTTAGGCTTACAGGCAATGGTGGCAATACGAATGAACCAACATTCGAGAGTCGGGCTAGAGGCCTTTCAAAACTACGTGATCGGGCTGAACGAAGTGGTGACTGTTTACCATCTCAGTGGCGCAAATGACTTTATGGTACATATTGCCGTTAAGGATGCCGAAACACTGAGAGACTTCGTGCTGGATTCGTTCGCTGAAAGGCCGGAGGTCGCGCATATTGAAACAGCGGTTATTTATCAACAGGTCAAAAATTGGAATTTAGTTGACCAGCGAGGGGATTAAGGTTGGTTTTGGTTGTTCGTAGATAGACCCTAAGGACTGGATGTCGCTTGGCGACATCTCGAAGTCTAAAACTAACTACTTAATAATTTTCAAATGCGAGGTATCGCGCTTTGGCTTTGTTTTAGTCTTTAACTCAGTAGGCTCGCTTGGCACACGAGCCGGACCAGTTGGCTCTGGGTCAGTGCCGTTTTCGTCCATGTCGTCGAAGAAAATACCTTGTGAGTTTTCACGGGCAAATATTGCCAGAATGGAATCAATTGGCAAGAATATATCTTGCTCAACACCACTGAAGCGAGCTGAAAAGCTAATACATTCGTTATCCATAATATGCAGTTGCACTGCTGACGAGCTGATATTTAATACTATCTGCCCGTCAACCACATGTGCTTTTGGCACCTCGACACCATCGGCCTCGGCGTCTACCAGTACCTGAGCAGTGAAGCTATTGTCTTCAGTCCACTCAAAGATTGCGCGCATCAAATACGGTTTAGTCGAGGTCATTGTATGGGTCACCAAATGGGGCGTTAAAAACGGATTAAAATCCGCGTAAGTCACGCTCAGTATCACTCATGCTATCTTGAAAAGCTTGACGAGCGAATAAACGCTCAGAATACTCTTCAACAACTTGAGCTTGCTTAGGCAAGATAATATTGAGGGTTGGCAAACGCCATAGTAGCGGCGCTAGAATAACATCGACCAATGAATAGTCATCGCCCATTGCATAGTCTTGCTCAGCAAATAAGGGTGAAATAGCAATTAGGCCATCGCGAAGTACCTTATGAGCCGCTTTGTCTCTCTTGTCTTCTTGCAATGCTTTTAATGAGTCAAACCAATCACGATTGAGTCGCATAATCATCAAGCGCTGCTTGGCACGCGACACTGGGTCAACCGGCATTAATGGCGGATGAGGTAGGCGCTCGTCTAAATATTCATTAATGATGAATGGGTCATACAAGATCAAATCACGGTCAACCAACGTTGGCGTCTCGTAGTATGGATTGAACTCGGCAAGTTCTTGGCATGTGTCTGAAGGGTCGGTATATACCACTTCACACTCAATGTCTTTCTCTTGTAGAACGATCCGGCAGGCATGACTCAACACGCAGTCTGTTCCAGAGTAAAGCGTCATTATCGAGCGTCTGGTTGCGAGTGTATTCATACTAATTTCCTTTTTTAAGATTGGGATATAGAGTGCAAGACGACATTAGCGGATAAATCTTCTAACGTTTTAAGCATTCTTTAAAAATAACAAAACGCGACAAGGGCAAGCCCGAGCCACGTTTGTTAGCTAGCCTAATAATTATTTGGCTTATTTAACTATTTTAGTCGCGATCTAATGAACGTCACGCCAGTACTCTTTCTTAAGAAGTATGCAAAGAAGCAGCAAGATAATTAAAAAAGCGATGGTGTAAACGCCAATAGTTTTACGCTGCAACTGAGAGGGCTCAGCCATATAGCTCAGAAACGCAGTCAAATCAGCCATTGATTTATCAAACTCAGCTGGGCTTAACTTACCAGGGTGCGATAGCTCAAAGATGGTGTCGCCAACTACTTTGTGATCGCCTACAGCATCACTAGAGGCATGTGCGTCGATAGCGCCATGGCTATCAGCCTCAACTTTACCGACAACCTTTTGCACGCCTTGCAATTCATACATTGCATGCGGCATTGCGACATTTTCAAACAACGAGTTATTCCAGCCGCTTGGACTGCTCTCGTCAAGGTAAAAAGCGCGTAGGTAAGTGTAAATCCAATCTGGGCTGCGTACACGAGCAACTAAAGAAAGATCAGGAGGCGCAACACCGAACCATGCCTTAGCGTCTTCTGCCGGCATAGTTGTGGTCATTAAGTCACCTTCTTTCTCAGTAGTGAACATCAAGTTTTCCTTGAGCTGCCACAGAGGGATATCTAAGTCTTTAGCAACGCGATTATAACGCGAGTACTGGGCACTATGACAAGAGAGACAATAGTTAACGAATATTTTGGCACCACTTTGCAGCGACGCCTTGTCAGACATATTCATGTGCACTTCATCAACGGCAGCCCCATGGCCACCAGCGGCAAATGCGCTAGAGCCCATAACAACCGTAGAGATTAGGGCAATTAATAATAGAGATAATTTTTTCATTTGAATGTCTCCTAATGCTCTTCGTAAACGATACGTGTAGGTTCAGGCTTGGTTTTACCAATACTGGTAAACCAAGGCATCAGAGCGAAGAACGCGAAGTAAGCAACAGTACAGACTTGTGCTAACAAGGTCCTACCCGGTGTTGGTGAATTCATACCTAAGTAACCTAGAATCAAGAAGGCCGCCAAGAATATTACCAAGGCGATTTTGAAAGGCATGCTGCGGTAACGAATTGAGTAAACCGGCGAGCGATCTAACCATGGAAGCAAGAAAAAACAAACAATAGCGGCCGCCATTAGAATAACACCCCATGCTTTACCACTGCCAAACTGCAATCCAAGGAAAATTCCGATAGCCAGTAATGTGAAGCCGATTTTAGCTTTGATGCTTATTTTCGAGCGTATCCACAGCCAAAGTACGGTTAATCCAGTAATGACCTCAAGCGCGAGCAGCAACGAGGTTGTGCTAGCACGCAAAATTGAATAGAACGGCGTGAAGTACCAAAGCGGCACGATATCAGGCGGAGTTTGCAGCGAGTTTGCTGGAGCGAAATTATCTTTCTCTAGTATTATACCACCGCCATCTGGCCAGAAGAATACGATGCCCAGATAGATAATCAAGAAACCAGCCACACCGATCAAGTCTTTGATAACGATGTATGGGAAGAATGCAATACCATCTAACGGCTTGCCGTCTTCGTCTACGTGGTCATAAATATCGATACCATCTGGGTTATTTGAACCCACTTGATGAAGTGCCACAAGATGTAAGAACACTAACGCGACTAAGATCAGCGGCATCAAAATAACGTGGAATGCGAAGAAACGGTTCAAAGTGGCATCAGAGATAACAAAATCACCACGAATCCACTCGGTAAGTGCTGGCCCAATGAGCGGTATTACGTCAAACAGTGACAAAATCACTTGCGCGCCCCAATAAGACATATTACCCCAAGGAAGCAAGTAGCCCATAAACGCTTCAGCCATCAAAGCTACGAAAATTACGCAACCGATCAACCAAACTAGCTCACGTGGCTCGCGATGCGAGCCGTAGATAACACCGCGGAACATGTGTAAGTATACGATTACGAAGAACATAGACGCGCCAGTTGCATGCAAATTGCGCACTAGCCAACCAAATGGCACGTCGCGCATAATGTATTCGACTGAAGCAAATGCTAAATTGGCATCTGGCTTGTAATGCATGGTTAGAAAGATTCCAGTGGCAATCTGCACTACCAGCATCAAAATAGCTAGGGCGCCAAAGTAATACCAAAAATTGATATTTTTAGCCGCCATATACTCAGCTAGATGCTCATTCCAAACCTTAGTAGCTGGGAAGCGCTTGTCGACCCATTCCATTAGTGCATTAGCACTCTTATGGTTATCGTGACGATGAATAGCCATTATGTAATCCTCCCGTTGTCTTCACCAATAGTGATGACGGTACCGTCAAACATGTACGGTGGCACAGCCATATTAGTGGTCGCTGGCACATCTTTATATACGCGGCCTGCCAAATCAAACTTAGAGCCATGACATGGGCAGAAGAAACCACCTTGTGAGTCATCACCCATTTGCGGATCTGGTCCGATCGCTAATTTCTCTACTGGAGAGCAGCCAAGATGCGTACACACCCCTTCCATAACTAGCAACTGTTTACTGTGCTCATCGGCACGTTGCTCGTTTATGGCATAAATAGGCTGACTACTTGAGCTAGAGTCGGGGTCAGCTAATTCGCCCCGAATTTTAGTGAGGCCAGCCATCATTTCTTGAGTACGCGAAAGCAAAACTACTGGCTTGCCGCGCCACTCAACTTTAACCATTTGACCTTCTTGAAGTTTTGAAAAGTCAAATTGAACCGGTGCACCGGCATTCTTAGCGCGCTCACTTGGTGCCATGCTCATTACAAACGGCACCACGGCTACGCCAGCGCCTATAGCGCCAAAGCCGGCGGTCATACCAGTGAGGAAACGACGCCTCTTTCGATCTTCAACGCTCATGCCATCGGCATTTACGTCGCTAACGTTATTGTCAGCCATAGGTGCTCCTAAGATTGTCTAGATCAATAAGACCTAGAATATTAGCTAAATTAAATTTTTTCATGGCGAGCCGATACGCTACATTTAAAGCACCGGATCAAAAATTCATTTACATTCAATGAGTTGCCTTCGCCAAAGCAGGGTGCGTTTCATGAGCTTATTTTAAATACACACACCAATTGGTTCGTCGGGCGCGATTGTACCAGATGTGTCAAGCCTTTGGCTCTTTTGAAAGGTTAAAAATTACAGATATTTTAATCATGAATACCCCTCAACCCTAACCAAGCAGTGCTCGCATGGCAGCTAAATGCGCTTGGCCCACTTCTTCTTTGCGCTGAGGGTCTTGTGATAACTTTTCTTCCCAGACAATATGTTGTTCATCTAATTCGTCTAGGAAGCGACTTGGAGAGCAATCAATGACCTCACCATAACGCTTACGTTGATTAGCATACGATAGAGTTAATTCTCGCTTAGCACGCGTGATGCCAACGTAAAATAGTCGTCGCTCTTCTTCTACCATGTCTTCTTCAATGCTGACTTTATGAGGCAATATCTCTTCTTCCATGCCAACGATAGTGACATGTGGAAACTCCAGACCTTTAGAAGCATGCAGTGTCATCAAAGAAACAACGTTAGCATCTTCATCATCGCTATTTTTCTCTAGGATGCCCATTAAACTAACGGTGGCGACAACGTCGGCCAACATTTTGTCTTCATTTTTCTTAACGATCGACTTAACCCAATTTAGTAGGTCAGTCACATTTCGCCACCGCATCTCAGCCTGTTCAGGACTGGCACTTTGCCTGGTCACCCATTCTTCGTAGCCAATGTCATCCAAGATATCATCAATCAACTGCAGCGGCGGATCGGTTAGCGCCCGCTCCATCATACCGCTAAGCCAATGCTGGAACTCTCGTATTGCGCCTTGGCGTTTGGGCTGCAAAAACTGATGCACAAACGGGCTAGTGATCGCTCCATATAAGCTGCATGCTTCTAGGCCAATTTTACCAGAATCGTCAGAATCGGCTTTTGCAGCCTCAGCCAAGGCCTCTAAGGTTGACGCACCTATACCTCGACGCGGCGTGTTAATCGCGCGTACAAAAGCATTATCGTCCGACGGATTACTGATCAGGCGCAAGTAGGCCATTACATCTTTGATCTCAGATCGATCGAAAAAGGACAGGCCGCCGCTGAGGTAGTATGGGATATGCATCTCGCGCAACTTTTGCTCAAGCATTCGAGCCTGATGATTGCCGCGATATAATATCGCATAGTTTTTATAGGGGGTTTGATTCTGAAAACGGTGCTGCATTATACCAGCGACTACTTTCTCAGCCTCACGCTCATCGTTCTCAGCATTAATAATTAAGATTGGGTCGCCGATGCCAAGGTCGCTCCAAAGATGCTTTTCAAATGGTCGCGGGTTGTTTTGAATGACATGATTGGCGAGCGCCAATATACGCCCCATCGATCGGTAATTTTGCTCTAACTTTACTAACTTTAAAGTCGGGAAGTCGGTTTGCAGCTGAACTAGGTTCTCAGGTTGCGCACCCCGCCAAGCATAAATAGATTGATCATCGTCGCCAACCGCTGTTAAACCATTGCCATCGGACCCAGCTACCAAGGTTTTAACTAGGCGATATTGCGCTGCGTTAGTGTCTTGGTACTCATCGACCAGCATGTATTGAACACGTTCCTGCCACTTTATTCGAACGTTATCGAATTTACGCATCAGCTCATTCGGTAAATACAACATGTCGTCGAGATCAATCGCGTTACACGCTTGCAAGTAGCGCTCATATTCACCATAGACATTAGCCGCCGCGACTTCCACCGGGTTGGTCATGGCCAGTCGATTAGCGTCTTCGGGTGAGACTAAGTCGTTCTTCCAGCTGGAGATTTGATTGCGAACACGATCAACCAAGCCATTGTCATCAAGATCGGCTTTTAACAGTTCACGCACCACGAAAAGTGAATCAGCTGGGTCAAAAATGGAGAAGCCCGGCTTACGACCTGAGGCGTCAACCTCTTCGCGAAGAATTGCCATACCCAAGCTATGGAAGGTCGATACCGTCAATCCACGAGTAGTATCAGCATCGAGTAGCTCGGTAACGCGCGCCTTCATCTCTCTTGCCGCCTTATTGGTAAAGGTCACCGCGTAAATATGTTTTGGATTTATAAATTTTTTGGTTAGTAACCAGGCTATCTTATAAGTGATTACTCGAGTCTTACCACTACCAGCGCCTGCCAGCACTAACATCGGCCGCTCGCAATCTTGCACAGCAGCTCGTTGTTGAGAGTTTAATTGTTGAAACAAGAGGACCTCACAAGCACGGCTAGGGAAAATAAAAACAGAATAGATCAGACCCAGAGTCTACGGGCAGATCCACAGCAACAAAAGCGCTTTTTATCGCTCATTGAGCTTTTATTTATTCGCTCACCAAGCCGCTGACGATAGATTAAGGGTCTGCCGGATAATAATTTGCGTCGGGAGAAAGTGGTTATTTGAGGGTGGTTTTTCGTTTATCTGAGACGCATGCCTGTCTATTGCCTGTCTATTGCTCGATGATTTGCGTCCATTGCTCGAAAATAAACGTAAAAACAAACCAACTGCCGCTTTCGTATTCGTGAATTTCATTATCCCGCAGATCCATTAAGTTATCTTAACTCTATTAAATCGCGCTGGCAAAATTTTCGCCTTATAGTTGACAAACATCAAGCATCGTTCATATAACAACATTCTTGGTGTACACTACTGATACGGGCACTTTGCGGCACAACATACAATCAAATGTAATCTCAAATCGACGCTCAGCAAGAGTTGTGATTACATTGAAAAAACGGTAAGAATAAAGAATCCACGTGGAAAGAAGTAAAATAGAACGCCACTTTAATAGCGGCCGATACCAAAAGGCCTTAAATGGGTTGAGCGAAAATGAACCGTCTGCGTGGAGTGATACCACCAGACTCAGATGCATGAGGGCGATGGGGCATGAAGACGCAATAGATTATGCCGACCAGCTTCGATCGATAATAGCCAGTCGCTCAGAGACTTACCCCATGACCACCTCCGAGAGAAATAACCAATTACGCTACATATCGTTGGTCTACGCGGAGCAAAATCGCGCTAAGGATGCCTGTAAGATTATGTCTAGGCTGTGCAAAAAAAGCCCTAAAGTAGCCGCCCTCCACAGAGAATACGCCTTCGCGCTAAGCAACGATTCACAGCTCGATAAGGCTGAATTGCAATTAAACCGGGCAATTGAGTTAAAGCCCGACAGCGCTAGCTCACACGCTCAACTGGCGCTCATCTACTGTCGAACAGGTCGTGCCGAGGCGGGCTATGGTGGCTATTCAAGAGCCGCCACACTAGAGCCGAGCAATATTGACTATACTCAACGCCTACTATACTGGAGCAACTACTCAGAGCGCACCACACAGCAAAGCAATTATCAGTTAACCCAACTTTGGCTTAACAAGGCATTTCCAAAACACAAAAGTGTCAATAATACGCGGAACATAGCTAATCCGACTAGGCAGTTAAAACTAGCCTTTGTATCATCCGATTTTTGCGCTCACGCTATCCGCTTTTTTATTCAACCGCTACTAACGGGTTTGAATAAAGACGAGTTCCACTTAACAGGCTATAGCGATGCCAAAAAAGTCGACCACGTCACGGGCACTATACGCCAGCTATTTGATGTTTGGCGCGATAGCTCGCAAGTTAGCGATACTCAACTGGCGCAACAGGTTAATGCCGATAAAATTGATATTCTAGTTGATCTCAACGGCCATACCAGCGGCAATCGTCTTGGCGTGTTCGCCAAACATGTGGCGCCCATACAAATGAGTTGGCTCGGCTACCCGTCGACCACGGGCCTAAAGAGTATTGGCTATCGGATCACCGATCGCATTGCTGACCCGAGCGAGCTGCATGATCAGTTTTTTAGCGAAAAATTATTGCGTCTACCGAATGGTTTTTTGTGCTACAGACCTCTCGAGAACGCGCCCGATATTAACCCAAGCGGAGACCGGAGTCGTATACGCTTTGGATCGTTCAGTAATTTAGCTAAGATATCTAGCCTTACGCTGGATTGTTGGTCGGCGGCATTGCTCGCTGTGCCAAAGTCTACGCTCTACATTAAGCGCCAGCAGCTAACCAACAAAAACGCATCCGACTTCTTTATACAGCAGCTTGCTGATCGCGGGATATCAGAAGATCGTATTATAATTAATCGCTCAATGACCAAAGTCGAACAACATTTAGATGAATACAACAATATTGATATTGCCTTAGACACAAGCCCATACAATGGCGCTACGACTACTTTAGATGCTCTGTGGATGGGCGTGCCGGTAATCTCGCTCAAGGGCCAGACACATGCCAGCCGTGTAACGGCGAGCATATTGTACCGACTAAATTTAAGTGGCTTGGCAACCAACACCGTGTTTGAATTCGCAGAGCGCGCTAAAGAGCTTTCGGAGCTGCAAGAAACCTTACAAGAGTTACGTTTTAGCCTACGAAAGCGAATGACCGAATCGGCGCTAATGAACGACCGGCAGTTTGGCCGCGAGTTCGGCAATACCCTGCGGTCGCAGTGGCGGGACTGGTGTCATGAACGCGACCTAAACCCAGCTCTTAAAAAAAGCCTCGAGCAAACTATCCAAGCGCCCCATAGCTCTCGGGTGTCGTCAGACGAGGTGAATAAGTGAGCGCGTATAACGATGAATCCTTAGAGAACTTGACCTCTATGTCAATTCGCGCTCTACGTGCCAGCAAGCACGATGAAGCAGTTGAAATTACTCAAGAGATAATTACTCGGCAAGAGGACGATGCTGGCGCTCATGCGGTTCAATTTAGCAGCCTGTTTAAATCGGAAAAATTTGAACAGGCAAGACGGATGGGGGGTCGCGCAGCGCAACTAAACCCTGAATCAGTATTTATATTAAATAACCAAGCTTGCCTGCAACTCGAAGCCAGGCAACCAGCCGCCGCGGCCGGTTTATTAAAATCGTTAATCGAGCAATTTGGCGAGCAAGGTCAATGGCTATACAACTTAGCACTCGCGCAGCGAATGGTCGGCAACTTTGAATATGCGATAAACATGTTCCGGCGAACCTTAGACCATCAACCAGAGCATGATCGTGCCGCTTTTCAGCTGGCGGACTGCCTTAAAATCGTCGGCCACCATGAAGAGGTCGTTCGAGCGTACGATTATGTACGCTTATTGCGCAGTAAACACGCACCAACACACAGCAACTACATACATAATGCCGTTGCCAGCAACTGTCTCTCGGCAACAGACCTAAGTCATGAGCTGTCGCTATGGCGAGAAAGGTTCATACCCAACGATAAACGCTACATAGTCGACCAGCCAAGCTCCGCCTTGAGCATAAATATAGGCTTTCTGATTGGCGTGATACCCGACCTTTGGTTACGTTCGATGGTGGCTCCGGTGATCAACGAACTGGCTAAAAACAAAGACTCAATTAGTGTTTATTGGCACGACGAGACGCCACCAATCAAACTTTTTGATGAACAAGTTTCGGTTGTTTTGTCGGCCAGCCTAAGTGACGCCAACTTCGCACGGCAAGTGCGCGCCGATAGTATTGATGTCATGATTGATATATGCGGCATGCGCTTAGGCTCTCGCCAACGTGCACTCGGCTTGCATTTAGCCGGACGCCAATACGGCTGGCTAGCCCATGAAGGCTACTATGCGACGCCTTTAGTCGTCGCTTTAGACCATCAACTGGCCGGTCAACGCTTCTATATCGAAAGTAACACTGAAAGCAAACAATCAACAGCAAAGAAGACTCTGGTCGGCATCGGCAGTCAGCGAGGCTTAACTTACGAGGTAATCAAAACTTGGAGCTATATTTTACATCAGCTGCCGGATTGGAAATTGCTTCTTGATGCGCAGGAAAACCACATTATTAAAGCACTCCGTCAACGCTTCTCTACGATGGGGATCGATAATAATAGACTAATTTTCGATGCTAAGCTGGGGGCTACCGAAGGCTCGGTGGTACTCGATAACTTTGTACAAAACGATCCGGTAACAGCAAGTCAGGCACTTCGTACTGGCGGTATACTTGTGGCACTCAGTGGCCCGTTGTTCCCGGCACAGCAAACTGCCGCATTGTTGTCTCAGGTTGACCGAGATGACTGGCTATGCACTTCAACATCGGACTATGTTGCTCGTGCAATCGCCCTAGCTGACGGCGCATTAGCCGAGCCGCTTGATCAAGAACAATTTGATCTAAGTCGCTTAAATAACCTGCAAACCTTTGTCACTCAATTTAGAAATACCATAAGCAGCTAAGGTTCGGGGGCTCATGCAACAAAAAAAGCCAACATCTTGTCTGAACAAATAAATGCTGGCTTTTTTATATCGGCAACTAGCGCGTTTGCAACAACAAATTTAAGGATTAATCACAATCGCGGGATCACCCAGAATTTGCCAACCCAGTTGAATATCACGGTGATCGGCACGCTCCGCTAAGGCTTTTTTGGCCGCAATCAGGGCATCGCCAATAGTCACACCATCTGCGAATAAACGCTTATTCAGCTCAATACCAAGGCCGCGCTCGCCTTCTGATGTGGTCAATGAAGACGCTCCTAGCACACTGACAGCGCCGTGCTCACCACCCAGCATAAAACGATCACCCATGGTATAACCTTCTGGGTCTACATAGTAGGTGTTCCAACAGCCCCATTGAGTTACCACGGTAGGCTTGCCAATATTAGTCAGGCCAGGTATCTCAGTTATCGATAACAATGGCGGGGTGGTGTAAGCCCATGTGTACTGTGACGAATGGCCGATATATTCGACCACAGACACGCCAGCGTTGATAACGCTGATAACCTTGTCGTGCGCCGCCTGATGACCATCTACCTCAGGAAATGCTCGGAAGTCTTCGCGTAAAGCCCCGCGCCAATCCGCCGGCATCGCGTTGATTAGGTCTTGTGCATCGGCAGTGAAGTTAACACCCGCGCCTAAATCGTCTTTATCAGTCGCCATCAATACGCGCCCTGCATACCCTTCGCGGGCTTGATAGGCTTTAATTTTGTTTACTACATAGCCGAGTTCAGTTTTGGTGCGCGCACCAATTCGACCAATCGCGACATCCGGCACACCATCATCATTGACGTCTCCATAAGACGCATCTGATGCGGTTTGCGATATTCTTAAGCCGCCAATAAGCGTTTCAACATACTTTGTTGGTATTAGGCTTTTCGATTCGAACCTGAAATTCTTATAGTCGTAGGTGTCGTTACCAAGTAATACCACGTAGCGAGTATTCATATTGGCGACAGCGTGCTTAATGTAAGCCTCTATGCCTTGATAGCCAAAATTATGATTACCATACTGAGCATACACTTGGTTTACATCGACAACCTTTACTAAGTAGTCTTCTGAACGAATAGTCACCAACTCATCCAACTGCTCGCCGATCAAACTCGGATGGGCAATGATTAAGTATTCAGCGCGCCCCCGTGAGATGTCGGCTTGCGCCTCAATCGCTTGCACCTTCGGTTTCTTAAAGCCTCTATCGTTGTCGGCTTCGTCTTCCTCTTCGCTAACAATGATGTAGTGACCGGCTTGGCCGCTAGTACTAAAGGTGAAGCCACCGGCGCTTTGGCGAGCGCCGGAAATTCGGCGGATTTCACCGTTCGGGTCTTTACGATAAACGCTGGCATTGCCAACATTGCTAATCAGCGCTTGATCAGCGTCGAACCAACCTTCGAGATAACCATTGGACATCTCGGTAGTGCGCGGATAAGTGACTCTAAGCTCGTTTAGCGCGATTCGATCAAATGGCACATCAATCAATGGGCGGTAGTTAAATTTAAAGCTGTTAGCACCCTCTTGAACCGCGACCTCAGTAGAAACAAACTGATCTACTGAGTTACCATCAAACTGCTGGTCACCGATCAACACGCCGTTGACTAAGACTTCATAGTGATGATCATTACCCTCGATTGCCAGATCAACAAAGCCCATCATTTGCGCATCAATCTTAGCGCTACCATTGCCACTGACAATGTTCTCTAAACTGAAAGAGTAAGTCGGCGTTGGACGCACGCTGACGGTAAAACCAAAGTGCCAAGGGTCATTAGCAATCGGTGAGGTAAATGAGTAAGTGTTATTTTGATGCTCAACATGAGTATGTTGATATTGTTGCGACATAGGCGCAGTCAGATCAACTCGATTTCGCTGAGTGCGAATAAGTTCACGCTGAGCGTTGCGAATTTGCTGATTGCTGAGCGAATGAAGGGTAAACATCTGCTTCTCGCTGTATTGGCTCTCGCTGCCGTTTGCATAGAACTCGATATAGCCACCGGGGCCGAAAGTGCTGCTACGACCGGAGCTACGACTTTGACCTTTTGCCAATACCGCGACCGGTTGACCATCAACACTCAAGCCAATACGCCGAGTTTGAACACCGTTCAAGTCAGCCCCTTGGCTTACCAGCGCCTCATAGCTAATGCGGTGCATTCCAGCTTTTTCAGTAACCAGATTTAACAGCTCGGTAGCAGAGACTGAACTAATAGAACCAACAACCGCCGCCAGCAAGCTGGCCTGTAAAGCAAATTTAAAACTCAGTCTTAAGCTTAACTTGTTCATAACTATTCTCCGTCCTGCTCGGCCGCTTCTTTAAGGAAGAGCTCATAATCTTCGTCTAGCTCTTCAACTTCATTGACTCGTTGACGAAGTTTACTGTCAACCAATTGCCTAATTTCGCCGATGCTTTGCTTTGCATCATTCTCTACCAAGCTCCAGTCAAAAACATCTTTGTCACCTAGGTTGGCGCCATACTCTTGGCCTACTTCGAACGGGCCGCGAGCGATCACTTCCTCGGTATTTGAGACGTCTACAAGAGCAAACCATTTGGCATTAGTGGCCGCTTCAAAAGTATATTGTTTGGTTTCAACTTCCGAGCTGACGTCGATATTGCCGACAAGAAGCTCTTCATTTAACAACGCCCAACCACTTTCTATTCGGGCAAACACTTGGAAGCCCGCATGACCTACTTCGTTTGAGGTTTCCCAAACAAAACTGACGATGCCACCTGAGCGCGTTGCGCTGAAGAAATTCATGGTAACTGGGGTAGTCGCGAAGTCACGTTGATAACCAAAATCGATACCCGATTGCGTTACTGAGTTTGTGTCAGCACTGGCAGAATCCAAATCAATCGGCGTTAGCGCGGTGTTGTCGCACAGCGATGCTGTGGCTGAATCGCAGACCAGGTCTGTTGGATTAGACGCCGCCAAGGCTAAATCAGGGTCACCAGTTTGGCCGTAGCCATCGATGCCGGCACCAGTTGGACGAACACGAACTTGATAGCGACCATCAGGTAAGCCATCAAAACTATAACTGCCATCCGCGCCGGTGATGGTGCTTTGAATAACACTAAAGCTGCCGTCTTCTGCCTCGATTAATAGATCAACAGGGACATTTACCGTTGCTACGACGTCTACTGCCGATGCACCTGGGACTGTTGAATCGAGGTTACCGCCGGCAACGCCGTCTAAATCACCCGCACCAATGGTGGTCGCACCAGGGTCTGGCTCAACTAAATCGTCAGCTTCTACAAAGACAAAACCATTTAGAGTATTGTTTCCGGAAACGCCGAAGTCAGCGGTAAAGTTAGGTGCTGTAGACCCCAGCGTTAGCGCATAGCGCCAGTTTTTGGCGAAGTTATCACCAACATTACCGGTTATTAGCGTACCGTCTACGGCCTCATCAAAACCATTTGCATCGGCTACCACCACAATGTAGTTGCCGGCTGGCAAACTAGTACAGACATACTCGCCGTCGGCGTCAGTGACAACCGTACGAATCAAGTTATCAATGCCTGGCTCTGGTGTCACAGCACTTGACGCAATGCTCGGGTCGTTTGGTGTTTCACTTTGGTCTACATCTAACCAACACTGAACGGTTACGCCTTCAATGCCAGATTCGTCATCATCGACAATTCCATTGCGGTTAGCATCAAAGAAGAAACGATTACCGATAGAAAAGAACTCGGTGCTCGATATGAAGCCAGCATCCTGCTCTATTACACTACGAACGCCTAGGGTCGGGTTGGTACTGGTGCCAGCGACATCGCGCAAATTAATCAGCGCGGGCAAGGTCTCCAGTGGGTTCAGATCACGGGTAACATTAATGTTGTCGGTAATTGCAACTCGGTAGTTAACCCCAGTTACCGCGCCGCCCACAGGCAATCCGACAAACTGGTATTGTCCGCTGGCATTAGTGCGAGTGGTCGCTATAACGTTACCGGCCTCGTCTAGCAGGTTCACAGTAACGTTCCTTAGCTTAGTATCAGCGCTCGGGCTACCGGTGTCGAGATCGCCGTTTTGATCGGCATCGGTGTAAATAGTGCCGCGAATGCTGCCTAGGTTAGTCGTACCTGGGTCGAAGCCAAAGTTCAGATCAGCAATGTTATTGTCGTCGTCTGACAACAGTGGCACCGGATCATAGACATTGTCGCCAATTGGGAAGTTAGTCGGCTGAATTTCATTTAAATCAGCACCTGCGGCAGAGTCAATACCGTTAGTGGTAACGCCCATCACAGTTGAATCGCTGCCTTGATAGGTAACATATAAGTCATCGGCCAAGTCGGCGACGATATTGGAAATAATCCAACTACCGTCAGGCCGTGTGGTAGTGGTCAGTACCGGTGGTGAACCAATACCATTACTTCGACGAAAGACTTTGATTGTCACGCCGGAAATTGGCGCTTCATTAGAGTCGAAGTCGCCATTAGCGTTGACATCAACCCAGACAAAACCAGACAAGATACCAGCATTGTTGCCGCCGCCGATTGGCGCAGGTCGATAACCGTGATCTACCGCAGTTACGTTTTCGCCTTCTGAGAGACTTACCGTTACTGGGTCTAGGGTTTTATTCAATCCTGCCGGAATATCGTCTTCGTCACTATCAACCACATATTGTGCTGGCGCTAGGTTCTTGAAGATATATTCACCGTTTGCATCGCTAGTCGTAGAGGCAATATAACTTGGGCGACCTGGTACGCATCTATCAGCAACGATAAACGACGACAACACAGCGGCGGGTAACGGTATAAAACCAGCCGAGACAGGGGTGTCATAGTCAAAAACGAAAACATCGCCACCGGTTTGTTCAAAGAAGCGAACTTCAATCGAATGAAAACCTACTGTGAGCGGTACCGCAGCACTGGTTACCGTAACAGTTCCATGCAGACCGTCGTTGGCAACCACCTGTACACCATTGATAAAAACCACACTACCGTCGTCTGAGCTGGTACGGAAAAAGTGATCTCCTGCGTCAGTTACGTTGATGAAACCTTTGTATATATAACCGAAATTATCGGTATTTTCATCGCTCGGCAATACACCAAATGTAGATATTGTCTCGTTGACCGAGGTGGTTAATACGCCGCTTTCGATCTCGGTTGTGAGCGCGAATGCACCTGTATATCGAGCAAATTGCACGACACCATTAGGAAGGCTTATGCCCGTATCGAGAGGAGCACGACACAAATGAACATCGACATTACTAAGATTAAACTCTCGATCTTGAGCCGTGCCATTATCATTTTCGTCGATGAAAACTTCACCAGCTATTGAGCCAGTGGCTTCTTCTCGAATGTAACCGAAGTCGACATCAAATTCGTTAGCGTTATTAATAGTTCGATCTAGTACATCGGACCCACTGGTGATATCAAAGCCCGCTAAAACAACATCTTTATCGGTTATCGCTACGCTGTAATCGCCATTGCCTAATCCGGCAAAGGTATGATTACCCAGAGCGTCTGTTCGTGTAGATGCAACGACCGCATTGGAACTCGCTCGAATAAGGCTAGGGGTAACTTTTACTTCGGCGAAATTAAGCCTATTGCTGGTATTTGTGCCGGTTTTTTGCAAGCGAATGTAGCGTGCGGACACGCCGCCAAAATTAATAACTTCATCACCGGTGACATTGCTCGGCAATGCGAAAGTATTGGTGGCTATCGCCTGTGCACTAGCGAAGTTAGCACCATTGGCAGCGTCTGTTGGAAACGGCTGATCTGACAAAAGAACGGCAACGTTATTCAAACGGTTTAGAGTAGCTCTATTAAATATCTTAATCTGGTCGAGCGCTTGGACTGAACCGAGGTCAATCTGCCACCAGTTATTTAAATTTGTATTGCCAGTGCGTATAAATGGGCTATCAGCAAGGTTTCCGTCAATAGCATTACTGGCGACGTTGGTACTCTGGGTCGACGATTGCAAGGCAACCCCAGCCTGAGCAATATTAATCATGCCTTCCAGAATATTAAACGGACCAACAACACCGCTGTCAGCTTCATTAATGGTGCCGTTATTATCGATATCAAACATGCCATCGATAATGGCGATGCCATTAACTTGGCCGTCATCGGCGATGGTAATACGACCATCGTCGTTAATATCCAACATGCCGTTGACCACGTCGTAGCCTCGAACGTCGTTTCGATCAATCAGGTCTACGGTAACGCCTACAATACCGGGGTCGCCTGCATCCTCAACACCGTTTTTATTCGGGTCAATAAACACCGTTCCTTGCATTGTGAAGGTACCTGGAACGTTAGTGTAACCAAAGTCATTACCAACCGAACTTTGACCTAAGATCAGAGTAATGTCAGTTTGATCATTAACAGCAACATCAGGGTCTTCAGTTTGAGTGCCGCCTGGAGGAGTGACAACAACACGATAGTCGCCGGCCAAGTTAACGTTGAACTTATACGAGCCATCAGGTGAGGTTAACACTGACTCGACGGCCACATAAACACCGTTGTTAAGCTCGTCAATCAATAGCGTTACTGTGGTGCCTGAAAAACCAGCTTCACCAGCGTCTTGATCACTATTGTTATTAACATCTTTGTAAACCGTACCGGCAATTAAGCCCGGTTGGTTGTAACCAAAGCTGTCTTGGCTATCAGTAGCGCCGCCGGCAACAGCGACGGTGTCGGATAAGCCTACTGCCGCTTCACCGGTGGTGCCTACGAAATTATTCAGCTGATTATTAATATCGGTAACAGCAATAACATAAGAGCCGTCGGCAAGGCCGGTAAAACTAACACCACCGTTTGCATTCGACGTGGTGGTGGCCACTACATCTGGCTGGCCGTCACTATCAGCATCGTCAGCTATGCCGTCATTATTGGCATCGTTGTATAGCGTAACTGTGACGTTAGCGATTGGCTGTTCATCAATATCACGAAGACCGTCGCGGTCACTGTCGACCCAAAAGCTTTCGATAATCGTATTGCTGTTTGGGCGTTGAAAGCCAAAGTCTATATCAGTTATTACTGAGCTGGTTGCGGATAAATCAACAGGATTACCGACAAACCCACCCTCACTTTGTGGGCCAACCGTCGGGGTTGTTCCTACTAGATTCGGGTCGTTAGTCGGAATAGACACAATATAATCTCGACCGAACGTCACATTGGTAAAAAGATAGTCACCATTGGCATTAGTGGTGGTGGTAGCAATTGTTACACCAGCGGCATTAAGCAGATTGAGAGTCACCCCTTCAATACCGGCTTCGCCTGGATCTTGAATACCATCTTGGTCAGCATCAAACCACACCCGGTCGCCAATCGCGCCGGTGTTGACGTTTGGAATATAACCAAAGTCAACATCATTAACGTCAGTGCCAGGCGGTACGTTGATGGGTCGAGGGTCGACGCCCTTTGCTCCAGCGGTGTTTTGTAGGCCAGCGGGTACCGACGGATCGACGATATTAACAGTGTAGTTGCCCGGTATTACATTCGGGAATGCGTACTTGCCATTCGCATCACTGACAGTGGTGGCGATAACAACGCCATCACGAACCAACTCGACTTGGACTTGGGTGATACCAGTTTCTTCGATGTCAAGAATGCCATCAAGATCTTCATCAAGCCATACCGTGCCAGAAATTGAGCTGCGAACAACGTAACCAAAATCTTGGTCTACGTTACTGATGCCCGAGGGTAAAGTTAACTGCGCTAGGTTTGGCGTTGAGCCATCGGGGTCTGCGGTATTGGTCGCGCCAGCCGGTGGGTTGAGAACGGTAATCGTATAGTCTTCGGTGCCGTTAGTGCCGGGCAGGCCAGTGTCGGCACCGTCAACGGTGACGCCGTCGCCTTGAAAACCATCACCAAAGAGGTAATCACCATCGACATCAGTGATTTCAATACGACAGGTTGCTGGTGTGCCATCATTGTTATCTAAATCGCCACATAGTTGGACTCTGATACCAGCAATCCCAGATTCATTAGCATCGAACACACCATTGCCATTGGCATCGGTGAATATTTTATCGCCAATTTGTCCTAGGGGGAGTGCGCTCTGGAAACCAAAATCTTGCAGATTATTAGTTTCTCCGGCGACCAGAACCACCACCGAGGAGGTCTCGCAGGTAACACACTGGATGCCAGGCTCGCCAGGATCTACCGTTTGATTGACACCACTCGGAGGCGTCACATTAATGATATAAGTGCCAGGCTGCAGCGAGCCAAACGAATAGTTACCATTAGCATCGGTAAGCGTGGTTATTGCAACACCGTTACCATTACCAACATCGATGCCAGCTGGCGGGGTTAGGGTTACCAGAATATTTGGTGCGCCCGTATCGATACCCGGATCGTAAATACCGGTTGTGCCGCCACTTGAACTATCAAAGAAAATTAAGTCGCCAATTGAACCCGCTGGAGCGTAGCCATCAATGCCCGCGTCTACTGTGCCACCAGGCGCTACTAGTGTAACAGTGGTCGGGTCGGTACCTTCAGTCTGCAAGTAATTCAACGGAAACTGAGGATCAGTTTCATCGACATTAGTAGTCACATCGCCAACCGGTACAAGAGCGGAATAATCGCCATTGGAATCTGTGGCAACTATCTGGATATCGCCGTTTGAATCTGTGATCACTACGTCGACGCCAACAAGATCAGGCTCACCAGGTTGTTGAGTGCCATCACCATTGGTATCAATGTACAAATGACCGATCACGGTTCCCGGCTGATAATAACCAAAATCTTGATCTAAGTTACCACCGGCGGTGCTGAGTGTTAGTTGGCTAAAATTAGGTAAGCCATTGTCAGGGTCTTGACTATTAGTTTGGCCTGCCGGTGGGTTGGTAACTGTGATGGTATAGACCTCACTGCCATCGGTCGCCGGAATCGCGGTGTCACCGGCACTCGCTGTGGTGCCATCAGCTAAGAAAAGATCTCCGAACAAATAGTCACCATCTGCGTCGGTGGTTTCAGTTCGACAGGTGTTAGCGGTGGCATTGTTATCATCTAGGTCACCACAAATCTCGACGATAATACCGGCAAGGCCGGGTTCGCCAGCGTCTTGGGTGCCATTACCGTTCAGGTCAGAATAAATTTTATCGCCAATAAAGCCTTGCGGAACATTATTGTTATAACCAAAATCTTGCTGATTATTGGTCACGCCACCGGCGATCGTTACCGATGACATACTATCAGCGCCGCCATCAGGGTCTTCGGTTTGGATGGTGCCACTTGGTTGTGCCACGGTGACCACATAAGTGCCGTCAGGTAAGCCTGGAAAACTATAGTTACCGTTAACATCAGTGAACTGACTAATAGCGACACCGAGCCCGGCGCCTAGATCAATCGTTGGTGGGGGCGTCAGTGTAACTAAAGTGTTAGGTATGCCAAGGTCGCCAGCGCCTTGAATACCAGGCGTGCCATCTTCCTCAGAATAAACCGTATCGCCAATAACGTTGCCTTGGAAATAGCCATCATCACCAGCATCAACCGTGGTGCCAGCCACTGCGGTGACGATACTCGGGTCTACGCCATCGGTCTGAATAAAAGAAGCGGGAAACGGGCCGTTCGGAAAACCCGCAATGATTACTAAGGGATCGTTTGTGTCGATGTTAACTTGTGTCGAACCAGGGGGTACCGAGGCTGAGTAATCACCGTTTGCATCGGTGGCAACAATCGACAAATCACCGTTGGCGTCAGTAATTTCAATATTTAAGCCTTCAATATTAGGCTCGCCAGGCTCTTGCACGCCATTGCCATTGCTATCAATGTAAACATGCCCGATAACGGTAGATGGGGTGAAATAGCCAAAATCTTGCTCTAGGTTGCCGCCATTAGCATTTAGCGTAAAGGTATTAACATTATCACTGTTACCGCCAGGATCATCGGTATTTACTAGACCAGCCGGCGGGTTAAGCACCGTTACTTCATAAAAACCCGGAAAACGGTTTTCGAAAAGATACAAGCCACTGCCATCAGTGGTTAGAGTTTGACAAGAAGGGTCTGCCGTCACTTGCACATCGTCAATAAATACAAATTCCGCACCACCTTCATACTGCTGTATTCGAAAACGCAGGCGAACGTTCGAAGCAAAGCCAGTGTTCACCGAAAAGCTACGAGAACCTGAACTATTGTCGATATCTTGTCCCTCTAAGGTGTCTTGAGTTACGAAACCTGCATTATTGATTGATGTCTGGACCGAAATAATATCGTTTGCTTCGTAAGTACCATCATTACCGCGAAAGTCATAACTGATAGTCACTGAATTGGTGCCTATTGAATTAAACTCGCGCGTCAAGCTAGCGTTGTTATTGTTGTCACTATTGAGGCGCAATTCACCGCCCACAATACTTATCTCGCCGCTACCAGCTGCATTGTTATCGCCAGTTTCGATCCAATCAGTCGACCATTGAGTTGGGTTATTGCTGTATAAAACAGCCGAGAATTGGTCGCCCGCAATAGGGGTGCTACTAGCTAGGCATAATTCAACATCAATTCCTGGAACCCCTGCTTCGCCAGGGTCTTGAATTCCGTTACCGTTGGTATCTAAGTAGATAAAATCACCCACTCGACCCAGCGGCACATTGTTTTGATAGCCAAAATCCTGATCTAATCTTCCTGAAGCATTCTCTATCGATGGCGATGACTGATTGTCTAAAACGACTGGATCGCCGTTAGTCGCATCTGGATCAAATGTTTGCACAAAGCCGCTAGGCGCAACCACTTCAACGTGATAGTCGCCATTAGCTAAACCGGTAAAAAGATAAGAGCCGTTGAAATCGGTAGCGGTGATAATAGCTTGACCAGGGCCGTTTCCAAGATTGACGCCAGGCTGTGGGGTTAGAATAACCGTGACATTCTGAATGCCTGGCTCACCTGGATCTCTAACACCGTTGTTATTAACGTCCTCAAAGACCGTATCACCTAAAAAGGCTACGTCGGCACTTACTGAACGAACCGTTGTGCCGGTATCGAGTGCTGGCAAAGCGGCGCTGGCGGTACTTGGGTCCTGCCCCCAGGCGGCGGCGAGAATAGCATCACTTCCATCGCAGACGAAAGCAAGCATGCCGCTTTGGTCAGCGTCGATATGGGCCGGAACTAGATTCGGCGTATCCCGCCCGCCGTCAAACAAACGCGCACTGTCTAATCGAGCTAAGGTAAACGTATAATCATAAGCCCTCCCGCTAAACGGGTCAGTATTTGCTCCGCCGTCACCACTTACATCAACGCAAATTTCAAAGCCAGTATCAGTGGGGTCAACAAGGTTGTCACCCGTAATCCAGACAGGCGCCGCATTTTCACCACCGTTGGCGTAGTCCAAATCAGTCGACGGGTCGTCACCTTGGGCGAAGCCTACCTGAATAACATTGCCCATCAAACGTTCAGAAGTCGATGCATGGCCCCAATCGTGAGCGGTAGAGCCCTGATCAACTATTGAGAAAGCGCCAAAGGTTGAGTTTGAACCGGTAAAGAAGCGAGCTCCAGAGTCAACAGGCATGGCCTGAGACACAGTACCAAAAGCAGGAACAATAATTGGCACCGGCACAAAAGCCGAGGCCGCAGTGACTTCCATATTGATGGTTATCGGATTGGCTGCTGGGTTATAAAAAACCATGACCGTTGCAGCAAGCCCGGATACGGGCTCATAGTAATTATTACCTAACAAGGCATCTGGGAACAACGTGTACCAGCGAGATGCGAAGGTACTACATTCTTGACCAGTAATGATATTCGCCTGAACAAT
The DNA here is from genome assembly GCA_046709645.1 of Arenicella sp. Taxonomy (GTDB): domain Bacteria; phylum Pseudomonadota; class Gammaproteobacteria; order Arenicellales; family Arenicellaceae; genus Arenicella. Next base: position 34,078 of record JBKEFT010000020.1, on the reverse strand, counting down.
GTCGGAGCTAAACACTCGCGCACCCTGACTCAAGCCACCCGTAGTTTCACCGCGGAGATTATTACGACCGAGAAGTTCAATCGTCTCGCCTCGATTGATAGTCACCGCATTTACATCGTCAGGGCCTATAAAATCACCATTGGCATCGGCGTCAACTGACACTATCGTGCCATCGTTGGCCGCCATAACCGTGATGCCAGTCCACTGAAACTCTATTCTACCCGCGGTATCTTCACCGGCAGGCAAGGTAAAACTGTTACCCCATTGAGCTAACGGGAACAACTCGAAAGCGCCAGCAAACAAAGTGCCTGGCCCAGCACCGGCCACACTAAAAATACCAGACCACTGCGAACGGGTTAGGTTAATCGTTTGCGTGGCAAACACTCTATCGCCGCCATCAACGCCGTCTTGGGTTCGCACTCCTGCGGGAGATGTAGCAGACGCAGTCGTTGTCGCGCCGTTCACTTCAACATCCTGTATTTGTGTGGCGGTTTCTATTCGCTCTTCGAACACGATTACCTGACCCTGAACTAAAACGTCACCTGCGTCGGTAGTGACTCCTGGCGCGGCACCATTCGCCAATATGCCATCACCATAGATACGGGTTGATGCGTTAGTTGCCACAACCGAAAGACCAGCGATGCCGGCAATATCTGCCTCATATTCAAATAAGCCTAAGCCTGCATCGTCCTCCCAATGATCAATCACAATAATTGTGTCATCTGCACGCACGACAAGGTCGGTCACTGTGAACATGTCGTCGATAGGAGTAAAGGCGGCTGAACCACATTGGTTACCGTTCGCACGCAAACCCGAACTAATGCCGTTTAGATAGTCCAGCGTATGATCTTCTGGCAATGGAATGAAGAACTCTTCGCCAGCAAAGCCCGAGTGGGCAAATACACTGAGCATTCCCAGCACAAGAGATTTACGCACTAAACCGACAAATCGATTATTAAGTGTTTTGCCTGCAGCAACTTTTTTGGCAACTATGCCAACATTTCTGTTCATCATTAGAACTCAACCCATCGCTATTTGCGACATTAAACTCGAGCGCTACTGTGGACCAGTAATCACTCGATAAACTGCAATTAATCGACTCTCCAACTGCGAGAGCTTCATATGCTGACGCTCGATTCAAAATCAAACAGCGCCGAACTATCTGCACCAAAAAACTTGCTAGGTCTACTCACTACGTTAAAGTTAGACCCGCCTCACCGCGATTCTCGCCCCCCCTGAGAACAATGACTTATAAAGGAACTACTTGTAATGGACTTTCGATCCTACGACTTGGTAGAAACTACCGCCGCAGCCAATGTAACGTCAAAAGTGTAAAGTCCGCACCTTAGAACTATAATCTACAGCGATCATAGCAAGCCGAGCACCCAAAACTCAAATTGTCAAGCAACGATTTAACAGCTTTCTACAATTGACAATTCTCGTCACAACTGGGTTACGAGACTTTTGTCAACCACATCTATGCTAATAGCAACAGTTACGTGAGGGCATTCTACCTAGCTCCGAAAAATTAGCAGCGATTTTAGATAAGTTACTGCAACTTAGTCCTTTAAATGCTTGATATCATACATATTAAGCGCATAAGTCCATCAATTTACAGATCGAGCTTAAGCGCCTAAAATAGTTACTAGACAAAAGCAGTATGAACACAAACAATTGAATATTGTATTGGACTAAGGTCTGGTTATTGCAATGATCTATTTGTTGCGTCCAATGCAATTCAAGTCTGCAAACGATTCTTCGAGCCGTGTAACAAAGTATTCCTCAGCTTGCCGAAGCACCTTACGAGGGTCGTAATACTTCTTATTCGGCACGTCATCGCCGTCGGGATTACCAATTTGAGTTTCAACGTAGTCCTTGTTTTGCTTATAGTAATCTCGAACTCCAGCGCTAAACGCCCATTGCATGTCCGTGTCCAGATTCATTTTGATAACACCATAATCAATCGACTTTCGAATGTCATCCTGTGATGAACCTGAGCCTCCATGAAAAACAAAACTCACGGGTTTAGTGCCAGTTTTATCAATCTGATCAGCGACGTAATTTTGAGAATTCTTCAATATCTCAACCGACAACTTCACATTGCCGGGTTTGTATACTCCGTGAACATTGCCAAACGCTGCGGCGATAGTGAAATTAGGGTCGATTTTAGACAAACGTTGATACGCATAAAAGACCTCCGAAGGGTGCGTGTAGAGTTTACTTACGTCAACATCGCTGTTGTCTACACCGTCTTCTTCACCGCCGGTAATACCTAACTCGATTTCCAAACCAATTTCTATTTTGCTCATGCGCTCGAGGTATTTAGCGCAGATATCGATATTTTCTTCGATCGGCTCTTCAGATAGATCGAGCATGTGAGAGCTAAACAGCGGCTTGCCATAACGCTGGTAATAATCTTCTTGGTAGTCGAGCAGGCGGTCTATCCATTCGATGTTTTTTAAAGAACAATGATCGGTATGTAAAATCACCGGCACAGCGTACATTTCGGCCACTTGATGAACATGCAACGCGGCTGAAATACAGCCAGCAGCCGATGCTTCAAAATTATCATTGGGCAGGGTTTTGCCAGCGTAAAACTGACCGCCTCCAAACGATAGCTGAACAATGACCGGCGATTCAACCTTAGCGGCGGTCTCCATAATAGCGTTGACTGTTGAGGTGCCGACAGCGTTTACCCCAGGCATGGCATAACCATTAGCCTTAGCGTCTTCATAAATTGCGATTAATTGTTGGCCGTATACAACGCCAGGGCGAAATTTGCTCATGGTCTCTCCTCCACTTGCCGATTAACGTGAACCATACCTCAAAATGCTCAAATCAGCATTTTCCCGTCAACCAAACAAGGATGTGTGTGGTGATTTTCGATCGCGCCATTGTAAACAAAAGTCTTTTCTCTTGTCGCCCCTATCTGGCATTAATAGGTGAGTAAAAATAGCGATTATCAAGATTGCTGGACAAAAGGTCGAAAAAATAAGGCAAAACAAAAATGATCTACTCGAACCACTGACAATCAGCCCGAGTTATGGATTCTCGAGATCGATATGAGACCTCAGCATAACTCAGGGACGAAATAAAAACAGGCTGGAATGTCTCCAATTGAGGCGGAAAACGCAGCTACTAGCCGGCTATTGGCAAGGTTTTCAACGAGAAGTTGGGGGCATTACAGACATTTTTATTCGTTCGTCGAGTTTTGCTAAAGTCTCGACACATTAGTCACAGCGGTATAAATCATCTTTCGCGACGTTGGCAATGATTTTAATATCAGCCACCACAACATCAAGCCTGTCAGTAGATCTCATAACAAAGGCGTCGGTCACGGCATCAAACTGCGCATCATTCTCCATAAAGCATTGCAGTCCAATCTTATAATCAATGTATTTGCCTAGCTTGGCTTTCTTCAATAAGTCGGTAAACGTAAATAAAGAACCACAATCATCGCCACACAGCATGGATAAAGAAACATCGCCCTTCGGCGCCACGTCAACTTTCAGGGAAAACGACAAGGCCGAACTTTGGCCAAGATACTGACTCATGTCTAGAGGGTGCTTAGCCGCCAGCGACACGGTTGCGGGACGCGAACCATTCCATGCTAGGCGACGCGCGTCTTCTTGAGCGATTTTATCTACCGACAAGAGTAGTAGATTTTCATCCGCAGCACTAACGTCGCGGTTACCATTAACAATTACCGGGTCAGCACCGTCATCCGCCAGTTTAAATTGATAATCGCTCATTTCTCTTGAGACGAACATCCAGGACTCTTCTAACGCATCTGTTTCCAAGCGCACAGTACTTTCATCCAAATTATTCGCCACATTTCGGGGTTCGGCATAGCTTAAACCGTAACCATATGGAAATAGTGGGTCGTATTCTTTATCGCCTACATTGATAACGGCTTGAGTAACTTTTTTCGGCCAGCTAAACGACAACTTACCTTGGAAGTCATGCTGCACCTCACCTTTTTCGCTACGCATCATCACTTGTGCCACGCCATTACCTTCAGACCCTGGAAGCCACGCCACCACGAACGCATCTGAGGCATTTAATTCGCGGTTGGTAAATAGCGGTCGCCCGGTAATAAATACCGATACAACAGCAATGCCTTGCTGCTTTAGTCTACGTAATAACTCAAGGTCCTTAACCTTACTGCCATATTGGTATTCGATACTGGTAACGTCGCCATGCCATTCGGCATAGGGCTCTTCGCCATACACCACAATCGCAACATCGGGCTTGCCAGAGGCAAAGTCACCGGCTTGATAACTACCATCTTCACTCAATACAGCCTTGCCGCCAGCTTGTTCAACTGACGCTTTAATGCCGTCCCAAATACTGGTGGCACCGGGAAAATCTTTGTTGCTATTGCCAGTTCCCTGCCATGAGAGGGTCCAACCGCCGGCTTGCTTGCCAATATTATTGGCACCATCGCCCGCCACCAGCACATTAGATTTAGCGGGCAGCGGCAGCAGTCCATCATTATTTTTCAACAACACCAATGACTTGCGCACCGCCTCACGGGCAACGGCCCGATGGTCAGCATGGCCTACCAGTGTACGGTCACCTACATGCTCACGCGCTAACACCGAGCCTGCATCAAATAAGCCTGCTCGTAACTTGACTCGCAGTATTCTAGTCACCGCGTCATCGATACGCGACATTGGTATTTTGCCGCTGTCGACCGCCTTGATAGTGTTGGCCAACATCTCTTGCCAATCGCTCGGCACCATTACCAAATCGATACCGGCATTAATCGCCGCTGCACATTGCTCGACAGTGCAACCAGGCACTTGCATGTGCCCGTTCCAATCGCTGACCACAAACCCATCAAAACCCATGCGTTTTTTAAGTATGTCGGTGAGTAAGTATTTATCGCCATGTAATTTCTTACCGTTCCAGCTATTGAATGACGCCATCGTGGTCAAAACATTACTGTCTAATGCGGAGATATAGCCAGCCGCATGAATATTAACTAACTCTTGCTCGCTAAGCGCTGTGTCCCCTCGATCGATGCCCTGTGTGGTGCCACCATCGCCGACAAAGTGCTTAGCCGTGGCGACTACGTTTTTAGGCTTGTATATGCCCGGCGCAACATCGTCACCTTGTATGCCACGAACCATTTCACGCGCGTAATCGCTTACAATTTTAGGATCTTCTGAATACGACTCGTAGGTTCTACCCCAGCGCACGTCGCGAGCTACCGCAACGGTTGGGCCAAAGGTCCAGTCAACACCAGTGACCGCGACCTCAAGTGCGGTTACCTGACCGATACGGTATAGCAACTCTGGATCACCTGCGGCACCCAAGCCAATGTTATGCGGAAATAAGGTCATGCCGTATACATTATTATTGCCGTGAACTGCGTCGGAACCCCAAATCAAGGGTATGCCGGCCTTGCCATCAGACTCATCGGTTGAAGCTTGATAAAACTGCTCGGCTAAATTAGCCCAGTCTTGAACGGTGGCAAATTTATCATTATTTGGTGTTGTGCCGCCACCATTGAGTACCGAACCAATATGAAACTTCTTAACTTCAGCCGGTGTGATGTATTTTAATTCTGGCTGTATCATCTGGCCAACTTTTTCTGGCACAGACATGGCTTGCAGAATTTTAGCCGCTCGCTGTTCGATCAGCGGATCCCGTGCCGGGCTTATCTCACGCGCGGGCCATAGCTCTGGATCCGTTGTCTGGGGATCCATTGCCTTAGAATTCAGCTCAGTATCGAGCGTGTCAACTAAGGGCGTTGTCAACAACGCCGTCTCATTTTGCGGTTGAACACATCCTGATAAGGTGATGCTTAAAACGACTATTAATACGCTATATAGAGGGAGAAATTTACTCTTTGATCTGCTGGTCATAGGACTGAATGGTCTCTTTTTAGTTTGTTTTACTTATTGGCCCTTATGCTGAACAAAAGCACCAAACAGGCGCGCCGAACAAGTTTTATTTTTGTTAAGAGGTTTAAAGCTCTTTCGCATAAGAGCCTCAAACATCAAAGTATAAAAGAAAAAGGCCACCCGCCAAGAGAGAGGAGGAGGTTTCGGCAGGCGACCATTTCTATACAAGCACCCAAAATAGAAAGGGTGGAATTTCGAGTCGATAGCATCAACTCGCCTATGATAAGAATTAGCTAAAACGGCTAGCGTAAGAAACACCCAAAAAATAATGCTTGGGTGGTTTAACTTCTCTTTCGACAGTGTTCTAAAATAAAACTTTAATGCCGTCTTTACAGTTGCGCTTAGAATTTTCTGCTTAGAAAACACTCTCTAAACGACCGATTAGACGATCTTGTTTAAAGCCGCACAGAGCAGCTCCGGATATCAATATATGAAAGAACGTCATCGCTTGGCGACCAAGCTTACGCTAAGACCTAAACTTGAACGTTCAAATACGCGTATTAAGGAAAGTTGAACGAGTGAAAGGCTAATTTTTCTAAAGCTTGGCTTATAATGTTTTAAGAAAAATAACAAGGCATAAGAAATGCCCCCACCGGAAACCTAAGCCAATGAGTTCAAAAAACATTAGCAGTCCGAATGATCGTCGACTGGCAACCCTAAGTTGGACTGAACGACTAGGCTACGGAGTTGGTGATGCCGGTTTCAACTTTTACTGGGCACTAATCGGTACCTATCTAGCGGCTTTTTATACAGATACATTAGGTCCTAAGTGCCGCTGTCGCAACATTAGTAATCTCATCAGCAAAAATTATTGACGCATTTACCGACCCAATAATGGGCGCTATCGCCGACCGGACAAAAACAAAGCACGGAAAATTTCGACCCTATTTGATTTGGGGCAGCACTCCTATGGCAATCGCCACCGTTCTGGCATTTACCACGCCGGACATCGGTATCGGCGCTAAGGCAGTTTGGGCATTTGTAACGTACAGCTTAATGATGGTTTTTTACACGGCTCTATCAACCCCTTACTCTTCTTTATCAGGCGTGATTACCGGCAATGTTCAGGAGCGGAATTTATTAGTCAGTGTGCGCTTTATTTTTGCCTTTGGCGCATCAGTATTGATAGGCCTATTCACGCCTGATCTTATAAAGCTGTTCGGTAAATCTGACGCCGAGCTCGGCTGGCAACTTACCGCTGCGGTTTACGGCACGCTTGCGACGATTATTTTTTACCTCACCTTCCGGCTCACCAAGGAACGCGTGGCACCTTCGCCTAAGTAGAAAACCAAGCCTATTGAAGATATTCGAGAACTGCTTTCTAATCGAGCGTGGTTAGTACTTTTTGCCTTGGCTCTAATTCCAATGATCACCATTACCTTACGAGGAGGCTCATCGTTCTACTACTTTAAATATTACGTTGGCCGCGAAGACCTGATCGGCAGCTATGTGTTTTGGCAATTCATCGCCTATTTAGCCGGGTGTTTTATGACCCCGATGTTGATGCGCCTATTTGATAAACGTAAGTTACTCATCGGGCTGATGACGATTGTTAGCACGCTATCAATCGCGTTTTATTTTGCCCCAAAAGACATGCTCTGGGCGATGTTCACACTCAACATATTAATCAGCCTAGCACTTGGCCCGAAATCACCTATTACATGGTCAATGTAGCAGACGCAGGTGATTTTAACGAGTGGCGCACCGGCAATCGTGCCACCGCCATGACCTTTGCCGCCGCCACATTTGCTCAAAAACTTGGTAGCGCGGCGGGCTCAGCGGCAAGGCCTGAAGATCTCTCCGCAACTCTGCAGATGAGGCGACTCAGAGCACAACGTTAATTGAAGTCGATGGAAAAAGACTGGCGGGTAACGTAATTGAAAACATTGAAGCTGGAAAACAGGTTATGGTGACTGTTTATCTGAGCAACCGGAAGGCAAGCAAATTAAATCCATGAATGAAAAACAAAAACTAATCGTCGTAATGGGAGTAAGCGGATGCGGCAAATCGAGTGTCGCGCAGGCACTTGCGACCCACTTCAAAGTTGAATTTATTGAAGCCGACGACTTCCACCCGCAGGAAAACAAACAGCAAATGGCAAAAGGCTTAGCACTTAGCGATGCTATGCGCGAGCCCTGGATTGCCTTGTTGCAGGCTCATTTAAAGCAATCAGCCAGATCTGGGCGAAGCTGTGTCATGTCATTTTCGGGTCTGCGTCGCTCGCACCGAGCAAAGATTCGAGATTTGCCTTTCGATAGTCTGTTTATTCACCTCGAAGGAGATCAGCAACTGATCGCCGGAAGAATCAATGCGCGAGCCGATCATTTCATGAACGCCAATTTACTCGACAGCCAATATAAAACCCTCGAATCTGCCAGTAAAAAAGAAACTATTCTTAGCATCGATATCAATCAAAGCCTAGAACTTGTTATTGCTGATGCGATTGCTGTCGTCGAAAAAGCAGATAACCGTGTAACACAAATTCAGAAACCATAACCGACCGAGTTAATTATGTCTAAAACGGCCCTTTTTGCTGGCCTGGTTGCGCTTAGCGCTTCATTCGCCAGCAGCGCTTACGACGCGCCCTTCGCATCGGTAACGCCGATAATCGATGGCCAAGCAAACGACTCTGCATGGCTTGCTGCGCAGTGGCAAGCCATCGATCAACTGACATTGGGGTCGCAACCCAGCGCCGATGACTTTTCTGGTCGCTTCAAAATTGTTTGGACTAAAAGCAAACTGTTTTTGCTCGGTGAAATCACCGACGATGTGCTAATAGATACTCACGCCGACCCACTTGCCTTGTACTGGGAAGACGACACCTTTGAAATATTTCTGGATGAAGATAAGTCTGGCGGTAACCACCTCGACAACTACAACGCCTTTGCCTATCACCTCTCGCTAGACAATCAAGCTATCGATTACAACTCGCAAGGCAAGCCTCGACTTCTGAATGATCACGTCTCAAGCGTTTGGAAACGAAGCATTGAAAAGCCGAACACAATAATTTGGGAAGCCAGTTTCGATGTCTACCCAGATACCTTTAAAGACCAAAACAACACCGCCAAACCGGTAACTCTGGTAGAGGGCAAAGAAATGGGCTTCATGGTTGCCTATTGTGATAGTGATGGAATGGACGGCCGCCAACACTTCATCGGGTCTTTCGACATCCCAGCCATTAACGGTGATAAAAACCGCGGCTATATCGACGCCAGTGTTTTCGACTCCTTGAAATTGGTTAAGGCTCCTTGAAATTGATAAAATAGTCTCAGTCTGGTTTGTATAAATTTCAGCTATACTGAAAAGCCTGTTTAAGCCAACCTTAACGTCAGCCACAGCGCTAAAGCTTTGAAAGACCTAATATTCAATACGCACGACATCATACTGTTGGCGACGATCTACCAAAGCATTTTGTTCGCTTTGCTGATCTTTATGGTCAAAAAAGAGCGGCATAAAAGTGACTATTTTCTGATTGGTTTCTTACTTACCCAAGCCGCCATACCGCTGCATATCTTAATTAATTACGGTGATGGTTTTCGTCTTATAGCGCTAAACGCATCGCCGAATTTATACCGAATATTTGAAACGGCTTATTGGTTAGAAGCACCGCTATTGCTTTGGTATACACGCTCATTGGTGTACAAGAATTATCAGTGGTCAAAGCTAGATTTACTCTTTATTCTCCCTGCGATCATCTATTTGATCTTCACCATTTTTACTTTCTACAGCGTAGACCACACCACCAAATATCTAGCTCTGCGTGACTATCAAACCTCAGAGGCACCAATATTGAGACACCTTAGCGGCTTAGTGCGAGAATCGCTGCGAGTGGCCTTTGGAATCATGTGCTTAATCGACATACGTCATTGTCGACAGCAAATTCGCAATCGCTATTCGAACCTTGATCACATTAACTTAGGTTGGTTAAATTTTTTAGTGATCGCGTTCCTTGCAGTTAGAGTGTGGGCGGTGCTTGTCTCCATCGCGTTAATCTTGAAAGCGCATTTACAGATCAACATTGACTTTGAACTGCTGGGGCTGACCGGCAACTACACCACCTTTATCTTAGTCAGCGGACTAATTTTCTTCAGCCTGAGGAGTAACTCACTATTCTTTGAAGGCGTTGAATCTCGTCAAGAAGCGGAACAAAGTAAACAACAGGAAAAGTTAGATATCGACCCTAAGTTAGTCGCTAGAATTATTGCCTATATGATTGAAAAAAAGCCCTACTTGGCGCACATTCTGACCCTTGACCAACTCGCCAGAAAGCTTGAGATGCCACCGCGAGTCTTATCAAACACGATCAACCGACACTTTAAGCAAAATTTCTTCGAATTCGTAAACTACTATCGCGTTGAAGAAGCTAAGTCGTTATTAGCTGACCCTGAGCAAAAGACCAAAACCATGATCGAGGTCATGGCTGATTGCGGTTTCAATAGTAAAGCTACCTTTAACACCTTCTTTAAGAGATTAGTTGGCGCTACGCCAAGCCAATACAGAGCGGATCAGTACAAAGGGCAATAGCACATTACGCTATGCCCCAGCTGATTTATAGCTAAACCCAGCTTACTAAAACTGAGCCGACCCCGGTGATCTAGGAAATGGGATTACGTCACGAATGTTCTCCATACCGGTAACATAATTAATTAAGCGCTCGAAGCCCAAACCGAAACCTGCATGCGGCACCGTGCCATAACGACGCAGCTCCCGATACCACCATAAATGCTCGGCGGTTTGTTTGTCGGGGAAACGCGCATCCAGCATGTCTAGCCGCTCTTCACGTTGGCTACCACCAATAATTTCGCCAATACCCGGCACCAATACATCCATCGCGGCAACGGTTTTCTCGTCGTCATTCATGCGCATATAGAAGGCTTTAATCTCTTTCGGATAATTCTTTAGAATCACTGGACCCTTAATGTGCTCTTCAGATAAAAATCGCTCGTGTTCTGAGGCAAGATCAACGCCCCACTCTACTGGGTACTCAAACTTTTTACCGCTGTTGAGTAAAATATCAATCGCATCGGTATAGTCCATATGAACGAAATCGGTATCAACCACCGCGTTTAGTCGCTCTAGCACGCCTTTATCAACCCGCTGCTGAAAGAAGTCCATATCGTCAGCGCGTTCAGTCAACACCGCTTTGATACAGTGCTTTAAAAAGTCTTCAGCTAAAGCGGCATCGTCGTTTAAGTCGGCAAAGGCAATTTCGGGCTCAACCATCCAGAATTCGGCCAAATGACGGCTTGTGTGTGAGTTTTCAGCACGAAAGGTTGGCCCAAAGGTATACACCTTAGACATAGCCAAACAATAAGACTCCACGTTTAGCTGACCCGAGACGGTTAAGAAACTCTCGCCAGCGAAGAAATCTTGTTCGTAATCAACCCGCCCTTTGTCGGTGCGCGGCAGGTTTTCCATATCAAGCGTAGAAACACGAAACAGCTCACCGGCGCCTTCACAATCACTGTTGGTGATGATTGGCGTGTTGACCCATTGAAAACCGCCTTGATAAAAATAATTATGAATCGCATTGGCTAAGGTACTGCGTACACGGGTAACCGCGCCAATCGCGTTGGTACGAGGGCGCAAATGCGCTTGTGTGCGCAAATACTCGAATGTGTGCCTTTTCTTAGCAATAGGGTACTTTTCAGGGTCGTCGACCCAACCCACAACTTCGAGGCTAGTCGCCTGAACTTCCACAGACTGACCTTGGCCTTGAGACTCAACCAAGGTTCCGGTTGCGATAACCGAGCAGCCGGCACTAAGGCTTAACACCTCTTCTTCGTAATTGCTGAGCGTGTCTGGGACAACTATCTGAATAGCATCAAAACACGAGCCATCATGTAAGGCGACAAACGAGATCCCAGCCTTCGATGTTCGACGAGTTCGAACCCAACCTTTAAGGGTTACTTGTTGGTCAGTCGCAACCGCGCCTTTGAATATGTCAGCGATGGAATATTTGTTCATAGTGGGGTCTCGTCAAATTGAATTTCCGAGATTATAACGATTTGCAGCAGACAATGGTTAGACTAATTTACATACTGACTGTTTTTAAACCGACTGGGTTTAAACTGACTGGGTTTAAAGCAAACTCGAGTTACTTTAAATATTACTTTGAATTTGCCGCACAATGCTTATCAATAAATTCAGCATGGCTAGGCATTGAATCGACCGATCGGTTAATAACGCCTGCCACACCTGATAAGTACTTATACAAGCCGTTCGCGCCGTAAGCATCGACTAATGGGTGGTAAGATCTTGGCACAATTCCTTGGCCAAACATCACGGCAAGCCAACTGTCCTCAGAGAATAGCTCTTCGGACTCTCGATATAAGCGCCCACTGCCCTTGAACAACTCCATACGGTCTTGCAGAGAACTCGGCACAGACATGTTTTTACAATACTCCCAGAAAGGCGTGTCATCTCTCTGTGTGGCTTTATAGTGAAGAATAATGAAATCTCGAATAGCTTCTATTTCACTGGTCGATTGCTGATTAAATTTATCGATGTCGGCTTGTCTAAAACTACGGTCAGGAAATAGGCCGATCAGGCGTGCGACCGCGGTTTGAATAAGGTAGATACTGGTGGATTCTAAGGGTTCGATAAAGCCGCTTGCCAAACCAATAGCAACCACATTTTTATGCCAACATTTATTACGCCTACCGGTCGCAAATCTTAATTTATTCAGCTCCGCTAACGGCTCTCCGTCGAGATTATCTAATAAGGTTTTGGCGGCATCATCATCGCTAATGAAACTACTACTGTAGACGTGCCCGTTACCTGTTCGGTGCTGCAAGGGGATTCGCCATTGCCAGCCCGCCGCTCGAGCGGTCGAGCGAGTATAGGGCTCAGGGTCACCATTGCTGGCGCAGGGCACCGCAACGGCACGATCACAGGGCAACCATTGGCTCCAATCTTGATAGCCGGTGTTAAGTGTCTGTTCGATTAGCAAACCACGGAAACCCGAGCAATCAATGAATAAGTCGCCTTCTATTTTGCTCCCATCTTGCAACTCAAGCGACTCGATAAACCCATCATCGGCACGCTGATGCACTTTCGAAACTTTCCCCTCAGTGCGCTTAACACCCCGAGCTTCAGCGTATTTTCGCAAGTATTTTGCATAAAGGCCGGCGTCAAACTGAAATGCATAAGCGATTTGTGATAACGGCGATTGCGGTATATCCAATGGCCGGGTAAATTTGTTTTGTTTGGCCGCTTTGCAGGCAAGGGAGAAGTCATCGAGGCATTCAAATTTTCCCTCTTTATACATCTTTAACCAGTAGTGATGAAAAGGGAGTGACTCAATTGGCACCCCAAAGGTACCAAACGGGTGCACATACGAGTCGCCAAGTTTGCCCCAATCGCAAAACTCAATACCGAGTTTAAACGTCGCCTGAGTTGCTTTTATGAATTGGTTTTCATCAATACCGAGAATCTTATTAAATGTTTGAATTTGCGGGATCGTCGCTTCACCGACTCCGACCGTACCAATCGCTTGTGACTCTACAAGTTCGACCTGACAATAGTCGTTTATCAATACTTTTGACAAGGCGGCCGCTGACATCCAGCCGGCGGTACCGCCCCCGACAATGACAACTTTTGTTATTCGATTATCCACGTGAGAGTTCTCTTCAATAGTTTGGGGCAATGGTTAATGGCAATAGTTAAGGGCAATAGTTTAGTGCGATATAAAAATTACGCGGTCTGGCGAATCGCAGCCAGCAATGCGTCCAAAGAAGGCATACTCGCAATCAGCGCTTGGTTATCGCTTTTCACAGCGGCTAGCAACTCACTAATCGTTTGCGGGCTCTGATCTGACAGCATCACATCACAGCGTTGTGGCCAAATACCACAGGCCATCAATAAATTGACCCATTGATGGCGGTCGAAGACATCTTCTTCATAAAAGGCGACATTGCCCGTCGCTGCAAACAATTGTATTCGATGCTCTAATGTTGCTGGTAGAGCTATACTATTGTTATCAACAATGGTTAGTAACAGACCATGTACGTCCAAAACTCGCCGATATTCAGTGGCAGTAGCGTTATTATATTGGGCAGACAAATGCGGGTTAATCTCTTGGTTCGGATACAAATCCAACCAACGAGCTAACGCCGTTTGCGTATGAAACAACTCACTAAAAATGAAGTTACCCGAGCTCCCTGCAACCGAGCCAGTAGCAACAGCATTATCCACCCAATGCTGCACACGCATGTGCGCCTTAAGCTCGCCGAATTCAAATTGTTCTGGGCTTAGATCTTGGCTAAGGCCGCTAGCCATCTCTAATGCTTGCTTATCAGTGAGTTGTTGGTGGTGGTAGTTCAAGGTGTAAGCCATACGCCCGGGTAACGACTGAGTAAGTAAGCATGCGTGTTGAAGCCCTTTTACGCCATTGAGTAGCGATGTTGCTTCACCACAAGGCGCGCTCCAACTCAGGCAACGATTAAATCTCACGGTGTCGGCAAATGACTCATGTTGAATATTCAATACTTGGTCGAAGATAAACCCGCTGCAATCAAAAACAAAATCAGTCGAAATTGAGTCGCCGGAAGTTAAATCAAGGCGACTAATTGCTCCGTCATCAGACTGCTTGGCGGCAACCACATCGTGCTCAATCAAAGAGACGCCATGATTCATCGCGGTGTTCTTTAATAACAATAAATATCGCAGTCGATCAAGCTGCAAATTGTAGTCGATTTTGACTAGCTTTGAGTCGGCCGCCGGATGACTAAATTTACCTTCAAGCGCCGCTTGAGCGGTTAATGAATACTGCGCAAGATCAGCCTCCTTAGCTAACAATTTTAAACGGCTTAGATTTAAACGGCTTAGATTTAAACGGCTTAGATACTGGTGAAAATCCACACGATTAAGCATTTCTCCAGTAGCCGAATAGCTAAATATACGCTCGCTAGAGTGGCTGCTTTGATTACTAAGTTTAATCCCATAACGATATGAGCCACCCATAGTTGATATCAAGCTGGCTTCTTTAAGCCCTGATCGCTGATGAAAAGAATGTGCCGAGCTATCAAGCGAAAGCACTCCTTGGCGTTCGTCCTGAGACTGGCCAACCACCTTGATTGAGACACCTTTATGACCCAATTCCATTATTAACCCTAAGGCCACAGTCCAAGCGTGCAGGTCCGTGCCAACAACCACAATGCTTTGTATAGGCTTATTCATAGTTAGTCGCCGTACAAGCTCATTGAGGTGTTTTTCCATCCATCATTGTTGTTCTGAGCGACGTTACTGAGGGCATCTAAGTGACTCGGCATTTCGCTCACTGCTGCATCGACCCCCATCTTAAAACGGCTCAAAACTGACTCGATTTGGGCTTGAGAATAGGCACTAACTCGAGCATCAATATTACTAGGTTGAATTCGTTGACCTAGATAAACAGCAACCCAGCTTGGTTCCAAGAAAAGCCCCTCTTGATACTTGACGACACGCCCAGTGGTCTTAAATAAATCCATCTTATGTTGCAGATCGTCGGGTAAATTCATGTTACTAACGTATTTCCAGAATTCAGAATCATCACGTTCGGTAGCGTTGTAATGAAGAATCAGAAAGTCTTTAATGCGCTCGACTTCCATCGTCATTACCCGATTAAACTCATCGGGGTAAGCCGCCTCTATTTGACGATTAGGAAAGAACTCCATCAATTTCATAATGCCAAGCTGAATCAAATGGATTCCAGTTGATTCTAGCGGCTCTAAGAAACCGGCCGAAAGCCCAATGGCGACGACATTTTTATTCCACATTTTGTTACGCCGGCCAGTATTAAAGCGAAGAAAATTTGGCTCTGCTAATGGCTTACCATCAAGACCAGAAAGTAAGTTGTCGAGCGCCTCATCATCACTAATGAAGTCAGAGCAATAGACATGTCCATTGCCAACTCGATGTTGCAATGGAATGCGCCAACGCCAACCCGCTATATCGGCTGTGGCTCGGGTATAGGGCAATGGCTCTGAGGTAGATTCACATGGAATAGCGATCGCTCGATCACATGGCAACCAGTGATTCCAATGCTGGTACCCCGTTTCAAGTGTTTGCTCGATTAACAGGCCGCGAAAGCCGGAGCAATCAATAAACAGATCAGCCTCTATGTTCTGCCCTGAATCGATATCAAGCGATTCGATGAAACCGCTGGCTGAATTCTGATTTACCTTAATTACTTTGCCTTCATGCCTTACAAGACCAAGCGCCTCGCTGTACCCGCGAAGATATTTAGCATAAAGACTAGCGTCGATATGGTAAGCAAATGAATAGGTGGAAAGTAGTGAGCGATCCTGTGCTGGGAACGTAAACTTATTACGTTTGCACATTTCGACAGGTAATGAGTAGTCGCCGATAGGCGTGTTACTACCTTGTTGCTGCGCCTGCATCCAGTATTGGTGAAAAGGCATGCCATTTATTGGACTGCCGAAGTCACCAAATGGGTGAATATAGGCGTCGCCTACCTGCCCCCAATTAACGAATTCGATGCCCAGTTTATAGGTCGCATTAACCGCCTTCATAAACTCTGGCTCATCAATACCTAAGCGCTGATTAAAGAATCGCAGATGAGGCAGTGTCGCTTCGCCTACGCCAACTGTACCTATTTGCTCGGATTCGATTAACTGTATTTGGCAGTCTGAATGCTCAAACAACTTAGCCAGTGCTGCGGCCGTCATCCAGCCAGCTGTACCACCACCGACGATGGCAATTCTTCCAATCGAGTCTTTATCTTTATGCATATGAATGTATTAACAATAGTGCAAGAAACAAGCAATAGCCATTGCTGCATTACCCGACAATGGCAGGGTGCTATTGAATTCGGGTAATGCAATAAGAAAAAGCCACTTCAAGATGACTCGAAGTGGCTTCCTTGCTTACGATGGAGTCAGTTTAGAACTGTCCACGAACCACCAAGGTAAAGCGACGATCATAGATGAACGAGTGACGGAAAACTCTGGTTTGACCATCATTAGCCAAACTTGACGTCACAACTTCGTCTTGCAGCAAGTTGGTGCCTTGCAAGCCTACCTGCCATGAATCGTTGACAGTATAGAAAACCGACCCATCTAATTGACCACGCGCATCGGCAAAGGTCGGAACCCCTGGGCCGCCACCTGGGCTGTTAACTTCACGAATTGTTAATAGGTAGTCATCGCGCCAGTTATAGGCAAGACGGCTTTCCCATTTCTCATTCTGAAACATACCAACAATGTTGTATTGCGTTTCAGACAAGCCTTGAAGTGGCAGATCGAAATCTGGCACTGATGCCCGATCAGCATCACTTTGTGCTCCAGATTGCTCCGGGCGCAAGTTTTGCTGAGGTACATCACTTGGATCTAAGTAGGTGAAGTTGAACTGCATACCTAGGCCGCTCCAAATACCTGGTAGTTGCTCGAAAAACTGCTGATAAGCGAACTCAAAACCCGTCAAGCTAGCGTCGTCGATATTAATCGGTTGATTAATACTAACAAGCTGTGTAATACCGTTACTCGGATTAGTTACCAGTGTTTCTACCGTGTTGTTGGAGAAGAAGTTCTTCATATCTTTATGGAATAAACCCAAGGACACGAAGTCACTGTCACCAAAATAGTACTCAAATGATAGATCTAAGTTAGTTGATTCCAATGGCTTCAAGAACGGGTTACCGGAACTTTGATCGAAGCCCTGAAGTACAGCGGTGTTATTCGCAGCGTCGGTCTGAATATCCGCAGAGATATTGTAGTTATAGCGTAAGTTTCCTAAGTCTGGAAATGAAACGGCCTCTGACGCGGCAAAACGAGCTATCAAGTCATCAGTCAATGAATACCTAATATTTAGGCTCGGCAATATCGTGTCATACGAGCTTTGGGCATCGCGTGTGTCACGGAAACCATTACCAAATGCGACTACGTCAGCAGGCAAGAAACCAGCGGCTAAACCCGTAATACTCGGAAAGGTCTGGCCACCGGTTACCGTCGTGTCCAAGTTAACATAACGTAAGCCAATATTACCGTCGAACCTTCTGTCCCCATCACTAGCAAAATTGAGTCGAGCATAGAACGCTGTATTCTCTTCAACCGTAGAATTGATTTCTGCATCAGTATAGAAACCGCTGTCTTGACCACGATTAGCTAGATCTGCAGTAGTGCGCTGCCCGCCAAATGCGGCTAAAAAATTATCGAAATTTGTTACTAGACTCTCGTCTGCAAAGACCCCTGTACCGCCTGGCAAACCACCTACATTGTCATTGTGAAAGTCATCAATGGTAACTAAACTCGCTTGATTATTTGAGAAACCATTTGCGTTAGTGCTGCCAGCAAAGCTAGCAAAACCGCCATTCCATGATTCAGAAACGTTGCCCCAATTGTAGTTTGACCAGCGCGTAGTTTGGTCACGTTCTGAATAACGCGCACCAACTTCTACCGACTTGAAAAAATCCATCTCTAGGTCATATTCTGCATCTAGTCTAACAGCGACTTCGTCGCCTTCTGACTCTTCAAGATGATCCATTGCAGCACGCCAAAAGTAATTATTGGGATCAGAGAAAAATTCAGCATCGGTTTGCCCTGAGCCAGCCGGTGCTAAGAATCTTACGGCGGGCGCATCCGCTTCACTTAGAGCAATCCGTGTGCCGCCGATAACACCACCAAAAATCGACAGATCGACTACATCCGTAGTCGAATCTACGTATTGAAAATCAGCCTTCAGAGTCAGCTTATCTGTTGCTTGCCAGGCAAAGTTTAAGGAAAATTCCTCGGTTTGCTTAGTCCCCGCTTGGGCTCTCGTTTGAGGGCCTAAACCACCAGCAACGCCCTCAAGAGTACCACTGACAAAACGGTTACCATCGAAGATCGCATCTGACCCTACAGTACTTCCTGCATCGTCAGAAAAGAACGCATATTCGGTCCAATTACTGTCAGAGTCTGAACTGATGTATTCAGCTAGTGCTGAGAACGTATTGTCGGTGTTTTGATATTGCCAAGCCGCCGATATACCTTCACGCGAACGATTGGTGGAAGTACTACGAATGCCGGCATTAATCGGCGCGAAACGGCCTTGAGCATCGGCCGTATGAAAGCCAAATTGTGCACCATCGGAGCGAAAATCCAAGTCTGAATTTGCATAGCTCAATAATATGCCAACTTCACCACCAGAGACATCGAAACGGTCACTGTATAAACCTGAAAATGATGGCGTTGTTTCACCTTCTAAGTCACCGTAATTGGCTTGCGCTGAAACGTTTAGGACACGCTCATCTGAATCAAACGGTTTACGGGTATTCAAATTGATGGTGCCGGAAATACCGCCTTCGACCATATCAGCGGTGTGATTTTTGAAAACCTCGACACTCCCGAGCAGCTCAGGAGAGATGTCTTGAAATGATAAACCGCGACCTGAGTCAGCAGAGAAAGTATCTCGGCCGTTGAATTCTGAGCGAGTATTTGGCAAACCACGTAATGTGACGCCAGACCCTTCAGTGGAAAAGTGATCTGGATCGGTCGGAGCGGCAAAACGCTCAATCGAGACACCAGGAACACGTTGCAATGCTTCTAAGACTGAAACGTCAGGCAGTGCACCAATGTCGGTGGCCGAAATAGCATCGACATGAGTGTCCGCGTTTCTTTTCAGCTCTTGGGCCGTTCTCAGACTGGCGCGAACTCCGTAAACCGTTACTTCTTCAAGACCGTCGGTTTTGACTGTGGCATCTTGAGCGTATGCCACTGGTTGTATCACTGCACCAACACACAATGCCAGCATCGTTTTTTTAAGTGGGAATCCCTGCTTGTTAGTAACAGGTATTTTTTTAGATATGCCTTTGGTCATGATCTAATCTCCTTCTTTCTAATAGTTTTATAATTTTTTGATACGCAAACTAATTTACTTCAGTGACCGATATTTGAACTAAGTTCTACTGCCAGATTGGTCTAGACAATTGCTTTCGAAACAAAATGTAAACGTTTGCCGTTACATTCAATAAAAAATCAGACTTGTTAAAGGTCGCTAAAAAATTTGGTTTTTGATATCACGCAATGAGTGGTTTTTACCACTTAACCCCAACTTTATGACAATACATTGATCATGTCATTAGCTTTAATGTAAAAAAATTCACCGATAAGCAAGCTACCTAGAGATTTTTAACTAAAACAGTGACTTGTAACTAGAATCCTGACTTTCTAGTTTTTAAAAAAATATTGTAATCACTGGTTTGCCTGAAATACGCCGTGCAAAGCGCTACTCACTGCATGACCCATGAAAATAATTTACATAAAAGTGACCGATCACGATCAGGTAAATCATCGAATGACATATTAGTTCTGAGTGATTTTTGCGACACAAGCAGAAGTTGACGCAAGGGAAAATTAAGGCAATCAGGCCAGCAACGCTACGCAATTGAGAAACAGTCTATATCGCGCGAGGCCATGAAAGTTGAAAAGCCCGGCAAGACAGTTACCCCTCATTGCGATTTAAAAGATAGTCAGACCAAGAAAAACTTGCTCTAAACCGGCTACCGGGCTGATCCTCCCCTCTCAGGGACTGGTCTAACATTTAACTTTACAAAGCCAGATCGCAACTGGCTTTTCCAGCTAAGCTGACCGACATCTTAAATACGGTCAGTCTAAACGATTAGTGAGATTGCTTTATCAATCGCACTACTGCGCCGCCACTGCGGCCCAAGTTAAACGTTAATGTTTGTTTCGAGGTTACCATACGCTCTTCCATTACAAGGTCGTATGGATCCTTCTCGTAATCCGCATTATCACCATCTCGGTAGATCTGTGCAAGGTAGTTATCACCTTCTTGTAAAAAATCTATTGAAACGGAGACCGTTCGTGCTTGCTCATTGGTGTGGGCCGCTAAATACCAATCGCTGGTATTACGATCCTGTCGTGCAATCACCAAGTACTCACCAACCTCGCCGCTAAGCGCGATAGATTTTTCCCAATCGGCGGGTACATCTTTAATGAATTGAAATGCTTGCGGGCGGGCACGGTAATTTTCTGGCAAATCCATCGCCATTTGAATTGGCGAGTAAATAGTGACATACAGCGACAGCTCTTTTGCCAATGTGTGCTCAATTCTCGATCGTTTGTCATGGCGACCCATCTCTTTAGTTATCGGCTCGCGCTCACTCGGGCGCAGATCAAATGCGCCGGCGGTATAATCCATAGGGCCAGACAACATGCGAGTGTAAACTAGGTTTGATACATGGTTTGGTCCATTCGGCGGCACACCCCAAGCATTAAATTCCTGGCCTCTCGCGCCCTCACGACTTACCCAGTTCGGATAGGTACGACGTAAGCCCGTATCTTTTACTGGCTCGTGTGCGTTAATTGCAATCTTATGCTTAGCGGCTTTTTCAACCACTCTTAGATGGTGCTTAACGTTTTCTTGTCCGTCATGGAATTCAAATCGAGTAATACCGTCTTTATCGATGTATTTTAATTTCCCCGCGTCAGCCACGTAACCGGTCTTAACGATAGCAACGTCGTTATCTTGATATAGCTTGAATGCGCCATCAATTTGATTCTCATAGTTGGAGATATTGCCGGACGTCTCATGATGACCAATTAGGCGAACGCCAACATCACGACCGTGTTCAGCAACTTTTTCAATATCGAAATCATCATAGCTTTTAGTAAAGCTAAAAACGTCGCCATTGTTATACCAGTCGCCGTCCCAACCAATATTCCAACCCTCGACTAATACACCGTCGAAGCCATGTTCGGCGGCAAAATCCATCATCTCGATTGTTGCTTCGGTAGTAGCGGCGTGAATTCCATCATTACCCCAAGTGCGGTCTTTGATATGCTGCTGCCACCATATGCCAATATACTTACCAGGTGTAAACCACGAGACATCACCCATTTTATTAGGTTCGTTTAGATTTAGAATCAAGTTCGAGTTGACTAAGCCCGGCGCGTCATCAGCTATTTGAATGGTTCTCCACGGTGTTACGAACGGCGTTTCTAACTTTACTAAACCGCCATCCGCTCGCGGTGCCAAATTGGCCACCAAATTAGCGCCACGGCGATGCTCGATAGACATGCCCGAATAATTAACCAGCGCCGCTTCATGCAAACTCACATGGGTGCCATTCGGTAGCTTCATGGTCACTGGAGTGTGGGCCATCTCCATTTCATCAACCGTCGTGGTGTTATACAGATACTCGTATCGATTCCACTGCCTCGCTGGAATCCACCAAACCGTAGCATCTTGATTCATATTAAACTCGGTCAGCTCCTCGGTAATTTCTACCGAATTCAAGCCTTTTTGCTTAGCGACTTCATAACGAAAACCAATGCCATCATCAAAAGCCTTTACCACTAGGTCAAAATTCAACTCAGGTGCTTTGCGCTGAACCGTCAAACGCAGACGATTATGATGGTCTCGCACCAAACGATTCTCACCCCACGGCTGCTCCCATGTAGCATCAGCGGATGTGAGCTCTGTTTTTACGATCGTTAAGTCTGCGTCCAAGCCATGATGCTTTGCAAAACGCATGCCAAGCGCACTTGATTGAATAACCTCCTTATCATTACGGCTTACGCTGTATGAAAGTAAGCCGCCTTGGTCGCTTAACGTGACTAAAATCTGACCGTCAGGAGAACTGACTTGCTTAACATGGTGGTCAACGCTACCGGCATCAGCATAGGCATGGGCGACAAAGCAAAAAACAAACAGTAACGAACAGCTAATTCGAGCAATCATAATATTCTAGGTCTGGTAAATTCAGCATTCGAATATAGATCAAAATTGTCATCGCATTTTATGAATACGAATGCGTAAGCCAGACATCGGCAAATATCGTTACAGTATTATTTGATAATTCACATGTCCACCCTGCTATGTAACGATTTTATCTTTCACTGTGATTAGCAATAAGCTGGTAGAGTGGCGTATATATCGGCTTAATTTCATCTCGAAAACAACATGGATAAATATCTAAGCAGCAATGGTGTTCAGCTTTGCTATCAAGACCTTGGCGACATGGCCCTTAACAACAAAGCTGTTGGCGACACACCCAAAAAGGTGATTTTATTAATCGCCGGGCTTGGCGAACAATTAGTTGAATGGCCCGATAGCTTTTGTACGATATTAACAAACGCGGGTTTTCGAGTAATTCGTTACGACAATCGAGACATCGGCTTGTCAGAAAAAATGAGTGGCAAAGACTACTCCTTGAATGATATGGCCAATGACGCCGCTGGCTTGCTCGACGCTTTAGAAATAGAGCATGCACATGTAGTCGGTATGTCGATGGGCGGCATGATCGCGCAGATCTTAAGCGCCGAAAGGCCGAACACTATTGTCAGTCTTTGCTTAATCATGTCGTCTAGCGGCGCGCCTGGACTACCCGCCGCGACCCCTGAAGTACAAGAAATCATGGCCAAAAAAACTGATGGTTCGGTAGCCGGTTTTATCGAGAATTGGATAGAAGGAAAACGTCGAATTGACAGTCCAGGATACCCAGCGGATGAAGCTGTTTTACGCCAGAGAGCGGAGACAAACTGTCATCGCTCTTACAATCCTGGCGGCTACATGCGTCACCTAAACGCAATTTATTCAAATGGTAGCCGTGTCGAATTCTTAGAAAAAATTAATTGCCCAACGCTCATCTTACATGGCAAAGACGACCCACTAGTGGGTCAAGAGTGCGGTGAAGATCTGGCTAAGCATATTCGAGGCGCACGGCTAGAATTGATCGACGGCATGGGACACAATTTGCCTCACCAATTAAACCAGCGGCTATGCGACTCGATTATCGATAATATTAAACGTGTTAATCGATGATTGCTTGATAGGTAGCTGACTTAACAAGTTGCCCGATCGGTTGGGACCCCGACGGGATTAGTTGCGTATGCACTATGCCAACAATCTGCTCTTTAGGATCAACCCAAAATTCGGTCGATGCGGCACCGCCCCAGCTGAACGTGCCCTTTGAAACCGGCAGGCCGGTAATCGCAGAATTAGTTACTACCGCGCCAGTTAAGCCAAAACCAACACCCCAATGACGGCTACTGCCCGGCGCCAATGACATCAAGCTACTCAGAGGATCAGCGGGAAAATTAGGCGTAAGATGGTTAGACATCATAAATTCAACCGTCTTGCTGCCAAGTAATCGCTTGCCGTTATACTCACCCCGATTAGCCAGCATTTGCGCGAAGGCAAAGTAGTCTCTCACCGTGCCAACCAATCCTGAGCCACCCATTTCGATTTTTGGTAGTTTGGCATAAGGGCTGGTTTTAATCCCATCGACAGCCTTAATACCGGTCTCTGGATCCGGTGTATACAGTACCGTAAAGCGCCCGAGCTTCTCAGCTGGCACATAAAAATCAGTGTCTTGCATATCCAGTGGCAGAAAAATTCTCTGCTGCAAGAACTCTCTAAACGACATCCCTGAGACAACCTCAACCAGACGACCCAGCACATCCATGCCGACGCTATAGTTCCACTGTTCGCCCGGTTGTGCAATCAAGGGCTGCTTTGCCAATACCTTGGTCCATTCAGCTAAACTTGTAAGTGGCGACTGCGCATCGGCACCTAATACACCCGCTTTTTTATACATGTTGGCGACTGGCGTATTGAAAAAATCGTAGCTTAGGCCCGACGTATGTGTTAACAATTGATGAATTGTAATTGGCCGTGCAGGCTCGGTTTGTATCTGTCCGTCTTGCTCGCCTAAGTAGACTCGCATGTCTTTAAATTCAGGTAAATATTTTGAGATCGGGTCATTCAACAAAAAATGCCCTTCTTCAAACAGCATCATCACCGCCACACCGGTAACTGGTTTGGTCTGCGAATAGAGTCTGAAAATTGAGTCTCGTGCCATCTCCTGCTTAGCCGCAACATCACTTAACCCATTTGCTTCAAAATGAACCACCTTACCTTTACGCGCAATTAAGCTAACCGTGCCAGCGATTTTTTTATCATCAATTAATCGATTTAAGTTTACACCAACATTCTTTAATCGCTCGGTCGACATACCGACACTTTCAGCTCGGCCAACAGTCAGTTCTTTTGAATCAGCAATCTGAGCATAAAAAGAAAATAGTGCGACAAGAAATGCAGCAGTTCGGATAGATATATTCATTATTATAATTTTCAGGATCGACGGTAACTGCAGATTGCCACATCCGAAGCAAAGCTTCAAACGCCGCTTAACGTCGGCCAAACATAACCACCCAATAATCACCGACCTTGGCAGCACCCATTTCACTATAGATAGAACTCATAATGATTTTACAGTGGGCGGGGCTTTCTAGCCATAAACGATGAACTTCGCTCGGCACTTCAAAGCCTTTGGCTACATTTTCGCCAACGTTGCGCCAAATGTAATTTGCCTTCGTAGCTCGTTGCCCAATGGTCGATCCATCGCTGCCCGTATGAGACATGAAATCATTTTTCGCCATATCGCTAACATGATTGCCAGCAGCCTTAGCCAGCTTACAACTCCATCGTAAACTCGATGCCGAACGCATCCTAGTAGAGCCACATCGCGCACCATTATCTCTAGTCGCTTGGTGCAGATCGAACATCACTTTCAACTCCGGCTCAATCGATTTCACTGAACAGCGGTGCGACTCGATAGGACTCAGCTCTTCTGCCTCCTGGGAAGAAATAGGTGTCTCATTCGAACCAGCATAAGGGTCACGTCTTTCACCGCCCTCAGGAAGCGCTGTAACGGCAAATAACACACCGATGAGAAATATAGCCACAATAACTACAAGCCTAGAAAAAAACGTCACACTCATCCCCCGTTTGGTCGTTTTAAGGCGACTATTATACGCGCTCACAGAGGCTACTCTAGCTACTTATCTATTACCCTCAATACAGCCGAATTAAAATAAAGCTACAATGGTAATAAAACTCACGTTCAGCTTTAGTTAATCGAACCTGAGGTATCGTATTCCAATGGTAAACAGACTGCAAAATTGACATGAAAATAATTAGTAAAATACTACTTTTATTAGCTTTCACTCAACTGACAGCATGCGCTGTTATGAGCAAACAAGAATGCTTGGACGCCGATTGGCGACAAGTTGGCTACGGGGTTGGTTCAAATGGCGACACTGACATATCAGATCAGTTTAATCGTCGTGAACAAACCTGTGTGAAACACGGCACTAGCGCTAACTGGCAGCAGTTTCAGCAAGGCCATTCCGATGGACTTGTTCAATATTGCCAGTTAGGTAATGCATTAGAGCTAGGCGCTAGTGGCCATGCCCAAGTAATCGACAATCAAGTTTGTGCCGAGCGTGACTACCCCGGCTTTCGCGAAGCATTTAATGTTGGCTATCAGCTGCACGTGCTTCGCAGCCGTGCTCGAGAAAGTGACTCAGCTCTTTTAGACTTAAGCAATTCGCGTGATAGCTATGAACAATCAATTCGACACATCCGGCATCGGCTGCGCGAAGATTATATTGAACAAGCTGAACGCAAACGCCTTCGCTATCGCCTTCGGGAAAATAGAGATCACCTCTACAATATTGACCGAGAGGAAGAGCAAACTCGTCGACGCCTTCGCCGAGATCAGGCAGCGGCTAATAGATACGCCGACGAGGTTTATGATGACTATGTATTTAGCGTAAGCGATCGATTTATTGATCCGCGTGTAAAAAATAGTGCCACAGACAAACCTATTACTCCCCCAAAGCAAAGTGAATTTGACGACCGGATCGACGATATTTTAAATCAGTAGATTCTTTTTCAGAGCGTTGCCGACTGCTATTGATTAGGTCATCGACGCATTAGTTGTAAGAATTGATCTTGATCTTAAAAAATTTGCTTTCATATACCAACGACGTTTTTACACAGCCTCTGCCCTAAGCGGACATTCAATAGTTTAAACGTGGTCTGTCCCCAAAGCGAATAAGGATACCTACACTCAACATAATGACCAATCAGGGTTTAGCGTTTCGTCCTCTCCTGCTTGATTCAATTTGTAACTAATTGACTCAGGTATATCTGTTTTAGGTACATGCAAATGCACAATGAAATTGTCATTTGGATGCTCATCAATAGTTTCCAAAGCTTGGTCTAACTCAGAGAGGGTTTTAACCTCTAGCCCGTGGCCGCCAAAGGCATCGGTAAGTTTTGAATAATTCCAATTATTCAATTCATTATAGGGGTACATAGTATTTAAATCCTTTTGCGGATAATCCACTTTGTTTGCGCCCCTAAACGGATTTGGGTTGACTAGAAATTGTTCGATTCCGTATATCTTATTGTCTATCACAAAAACCACCGTATTGTGTTTTAGATGATGCTGAGTAGATACCGCCTGGCAGGTTTCTTGGAATGCGCCATCACCGACAAACACCATTACACGCTGCCCTGGTTGTGCACATTTGATGCCAATTGCTGCAGGCACCGAATACCCAATAGAAAGCCAACTAGCTTGAGCTATGAAGGTATTTGGAGCCCCTCTATGCAAGCCTTGTGCACCTAACAATGGAAAGCCCGAATCTACCACGACGGTATTAGCGTTGGTCAAATAGCTGTTCATTCTGCTAAACAGCGTATCGTAGGTAAGCTGTGGCGTAGCGTCTAGTTTCGTTGCTTGTGCAAGGGGTTTTGTAATCGCCTTATCCATAGAAAAAGGGGTGACTTTTTCTTTACGTTTTACCAGTTCTATTCTGAGAGCATCTATATAGTCGCCTAAAGACATATTCACAAAAAACTTGGCGCCAACTCTAATTCCTGAATGGTTGGCTAATACCGTATTATCATCCCAGATATTAAACCCACCTAAGTTTTTGCCAGTAGTCCAAGCGCCAATTCCGATTTTTGTTCCGGCTTGTGTAAATCGTTCATACACGTCATCAGGTGACGCATTCCCATTAAAGACCCCCTTGAATAAAGGATGATCTTCCGAGACTATTGATTTACCCATAATAGAAGTCGTGAACTCAATTTCCGTCTCTTCCACTAATCTTAAAAACTTGTCCTGAAGCCCTTTTCGTTGGATTTCTACGCCTGCCCAGATAATTGGATGGCTTTTCTCCTCAATTAGATCAGCAGTAGCCTTGGCTGCATCTTGAGAAATAGAAACACATGGATTGCTATACGAAGGTTTAATAGGCCTATCGGCATCGGGCGCATCACACATCGAGCGCCATACATCTTCGAATACTTCTAAATAAGCCGGCCTGCCATAGCTTATCAATGCATTAAGTACCGCATCAATTTTATAAGGTGCTTCGCCTGCATTGCTTACTTGTTCGGCCGCAACGGTCACATTCCGAAACACATTAATATTGGCATACATGTCGCCGGTCATATGAGAAGCCAAAAGGCCTTCGCCCATACTTTTGGCCTGTTCAGATAAAGTCGGCGCACCATTAATGACTAAGACCGCGTTGTGTTCCACATACGAGCCCGCCACAGGGTTCAATAGACTAAAGGCACCTACTCCATAAGTAACACCCACCGCTGCTATGCCCTTTACTCTCGCATAAGCATCTGCACAATGGCCGGCATTTATCTCGTTGGTATTGCCTATAATTTGAATCTTCGCATTGGGGTCTTCTACAATGGTGTTTAGAAACGGTGCTGTGTAATTTCCTGCCACACCAAAAACCTTATCCAAGCCAAGTTCTTCAAGGCGTAGCTGTAAGTACTTGGCAACAGTGACTTGTGACGTAGCCATTATGGTTTAACTATAACAGGGGTTTCGTTTACGTCTAAAGCGGCTCTTATTCCCGACTCTATCGCACCTTCTATCCATGCATGTTTGAGTGAGGCATGCTCACCGGCAAAGTGCGCTTTGCCTCCCCACTCGGGCTTTTCGACAACGCCTTGTAATAAGTTGAGCTGGCCAGGTGAAAATATGGCAGCTTCGCCAAACGCATAAGGGTTCTGCATCCATGAAACTGTCGCAGCGCCTTTAATCCCATCTGCATAAGCGGGGTCTGCCGGATTATTTTGGTTAAACACAGATAATTCCTTTATTCTATTTTGCTCGTCTAGATCATCTGGAGCGTGGGCAACTGCGATGTTCTCCAAAGCAAATATATAACGGTCTCTATGCGACATAGAGTCCCACTTTCTGGCATCGTCAGCCCAACAATAACAAGCCAACATTAAGCCATGGCTCGGTTCATTTATACCCTGACTGGGATAGTAGATAAAACGGTTCGGCAAGTCGGTAATGGTTCCGCCACCTACGATGTTATAGGGGGCTTCTTCCCACCAGCGTTGCTTGAATTCTATTAATACTTTGGTGGCGGAATCGTAATGCAGTTCACGAATCGCCTTCCTTTTTTCTTGTGAAAACTTTGGCCAAACATGCACAAGCCTAAAGGCTGAAAATGGAATGGTAACGACAACCTCATCAAATTCCATATCGCTTACAGCAACACTTTGTTCGGCATAGCCTAGTTTTAGGTAGTCAGAAACATTTCGTTCTACTTCGATTTCTGCCGAAACTTTAACCTTGCCAGAATCAGTCATATAAAGATCGGTAATACGAGTATCCAAATGCGTGATTTTTTGCAGCTCATATTTTTTAAAGAATCGCTCAGTAATTCGATCTGTTCCGCCTGTTACTTGCCAGAAAACTGTGTCATTTTTTATGATATTTGCTTCAATAAAACTCTGAATAAAGTCATAAGACATACGTGATTCTAAGTTCTGCAGCACGCCAATCATCTCGATGGCGTTTTCTGAATAAATTGTGTATTTCTTTAAGAAGCCACGCATTGAGTACTCGCCTAGTTTATCAATGACTACTGGCCAGTTTGTTTCAGGATTAATCGCTATAAAATCAATAAACGGCTGAAAAGCATCATCTAGCAATGTTCCCGCAGGTCGGTTTTCATCAGGAGTAGTGGTGGTATCATTTTTATTCTCTTGTAAGTGATAGTCCAATAACTTGTTTATATCAGCACCGGCTTCGTAGTACTGTTTTTGCACAATATGCTGGTAATTCACAAACATAAACGAGTTATATGTTTTGGTAGGATACTCCGACGTATTGTCTTTATAGTCGTCTGCTTTGTTCTGTAGCGCTTCCTTTTTGTCTACCGAAACATAATAAAAGGGCTCTAGATCAAGTTTTAGTTGGGTGCAATATTCAAGCACCATCTTATGAAAATCTGGCAAGCGCATCGCACCCGCTTCTGCGTATAACTTGTCATCTTCCCAGTATTTTTTATGCTCTGAATTTCTAAAGGTTTTTACTCTTCCGCCAATTCTAGTATTCGCCTCAACAATGGTAACGTTATGGCCAGCGCCCTTAAGAATAGAAGCTGAAACCATTCCGGCCATACCTGCACCAATTACCAATACATCTTTCTTCTTTCCTTTTGCCGCAGGAAAACCAGTTTTAATATACTCTAGGTATTGTTTCGCAATGGGATCATCGTCTTCGCTTAATAAACTGTAGAGGTATTGTTTCATAATAGATAAATATTCCGGTGTTGGTTCTGTTGTTTTTGACTTGGAGCTAGACAAGGTTTGAATGATAAAACTATAGGAGAGTGAATTAGTAATTCCTATTACAAGTTATTACAAATGTCTCAGCCAGTGCTCAATATTAATTGCTGATTGGTGTACAGGGTGGAGCGTATCGAATAAATACACGCAACCGGTGAATGAACCTATTTGACTTTACTGGGTCCGCCTAAGGGGTCAAAGCCCTTATCAAACGCCTAAGGGGTCAAAGCCCTTATCAAACATGCCTTGAACGACCGCTTTGAGTTCCACCTTTTTAAAAAGTAAAGCCCAATTGCCAGAGTTCAACAAACCTCGATTTCTATCGTGCTAGATCGGGTTCAAGCTTTTAAAAATTAGTGACTACTCTAAAAAATCTTGGCAAGGCAAGCCATTGTTTCGGTAATTACGGTATTAACTCTATTAGCTAAGCCTTTATTACGATTGATGCCAGGGTAGAGCGTTTCACTGACTTGCTTAGCCAACGGAGAAAAGGACATCCATCTAGATCATTGTGAGTGCTGTGACATCAAGGCGCAACGATTTTTTTCTTCAGACCAATCCCTAAAGCTTCGCTAATAAAAATGACCCTCGACACTTGGATGCGAGCTCAAATAAAATCCGAGGATCTATTCTACAAGTGGATGGCCACTATTATTGTTAACGTCCCCCGACGCTCCTACAATTTCGACATTCAAATCATGCTCCATATTTATTTCAGCCTCTCCCTATTTAGAGCTCTAAATTAGATCTTTGTATCCTGTTAAGACATTAGCTGTTTGCGGCAATTGCTGCTTATATAGGCAGTCTATGAATTCATCGACTGTCATTTTAGGATTTCTTAAACTTTTACGCTGTCGCTTGAAGCTTTCAAGTACTGCCGCAGGGTTAAAATCAAATTGATAGACAATGAAGTCATCTGGATGAATCAACTCAAGATCAAAACTAGCGAGGTATTCTTTCGGAAAGTCCTTCTGATTGAACGTCACGATTGCATCGGCCTTTGAATGAATCGCAGCGGCTAATACATGCCGGTCATCTGGGTCAGGTAATTCCAGCGTATCTATTAAAAACTCAAAACCTTCAATCTTGGCATCCCTGACATTTTCATCCATTAAATCTCTTACGGCTTCCAATTTATCGCGAGAGATCGAGCCCTCTAAATTTCTGATCCATTCGTCATGAATCATGTCAGTCCATCTTGCCTTAAACAAATCTGTTATTGCGAGCCTCATCAATGAGTCTCGCAACGGAGCTGGGTATAAAACGCAGGCATCGAGTACTACTGAAAACGTACCCAAACTAGTACCCCATATCTAACTCTTGAGATAATTCAGACAAGGCATCCAAAGACTTGTTACGCGCAGCATCAATCTTTTCTTTATAACTAAGTAGATCGCCAACTAAAACCCGTCGATGCGTCCCTACTTTTGTATGCTCGATCTTTCCTTCTTCAAGCAGCTTAACTAAATATGGTCTGCTTACATTCAGTAGATTCGCAGCCTGCTGCGTACTTAATTCTGCTTTATGAGGAATAACTCCAATGGCGTTTCCTTTTGAAAACTCCGAAAGAATATCTAATAACATCTGCATGACAATACCGGGCAGCACAAAGCTCTCAGTTTCTTCATTACTTCCTTCTATTGATAACTTTACTCGATCCGCATTATGAAACTTAGATAGTTTCCGACTGGATTCTTTTGCCTGTTCTATATCTTCATTAGTCGGCATATTTATAACATTCTGACTCGTCATTCTCGCCTCCGGCATAGTTTTTGATCAATCATTATGATTGAGTATAAACGAAATAAACGAAATAAACGAAATAAACGAAATATTGTAAAGGATTAATTTGTTCAATCTGGAATCCATAGTTTGTGGCGGCAACTACCGGGACATAACTAAGAGCAGGAGAAATGGCCCCCATCTAAATCACTGTGATTCTGTGGAGTCAGGGCGCAACGATTTTTTTATTCATGCCATTCCCTAAGAGAATTAAAAATTTTCTATTTTAGAGAACGCTTATACGGCTAGGCCAAAAAAACTTTCTGACGCACACTTAGAGGTAGATAAAACCAGATAAATACGGCACCGCTTGTCCAGAGACAAACACTCTGTCGCCTTTGACTTGGCATTCTAAATACCCTCCTCGCTGAGAGGCTTGAAAAGCTGTTAGTGTTGTTTTTCCCAATTTTTCAGCCCAAAGAGGCGCTAGGCCGGCATGAATCGAACCCGTTACTGGGTCTTCGTCGCCGTCATTTGTCGGCCAAAAATAGCGTGAGATAAAATCATATTTTACTGACTTAGCCGTTACAACAACATCGAGTGGCGCTAACTTTCTGAGTGGCTCCTTATTTTGAATCACTGTGAGCACATCCTCTTCGTTTTCATAAACTACAAAGTACGCTTGCTGACTAGAATAAACTTCATGAGGCTTAATTGATAAAGCGTCGGCTAAATTGCTCGGCACAGCATCGACTCTAATTGGCTTTCTGTTGGGAAAGCTCATTCGAATAAACCCATCAGCAGCGGGGGTTACCACCAAGCTACCAACCGCGTCAGCAAAAAAAACAACGTCATTAAGGTGCTTATCTCGATTAAATAAAACGAATGCCGTCGCTAAGGTCGCGTGACCCCAGAAATCTATTTCGGCGGCAGGTGAAAACCAGCGGATTTTATAACTGGCATCACCCTGCTTAATCGCAAACGCGGTTTCCGACAAATTATTTTCAGTGGCGATCAATTGCATTAACTCGTCAGATAACCACTCTTGGGTGATGACCACCGCCGCAGGGTTGCCTTTAAACGCGACGTTTGTAAATGCCGATACAAAGTTTATTTCTAGCTTCATTTATCTAACTCTGGAATTTTGTTTAGTGCGTTAATCTGATTTTTTCTTTAAGCACAAAGAGAAAAAAGACATCCATCTAGATCATTTTGAGTGCTTAGACATCAAGGCGCAACGGTCTTTTCGCCAGAACATTCCCTAAAGCTACGCTAATAAAAATGCCCCTCGACACATGGTTGCTAGCTCAAATAAAACCCGGAAATCTAATCTGAAAATGGGTCTCCATTATTGTCGTCAATATGTTTTTTCATTCATTACCTATTAACTTTGATATTTGGGTCTTGACCATTAATTTTAATATCGCAGTTTTTATAACCCTCATTAGACAAAACAATTTCTGCACTTTCTTACCATTTTGGGAAAACACTAGCATCAATTGGCTCTTTATTACCGCTCTCAGTTTCCCATAAGGATAAATTACTAAGTATTCCACCAAGTTGATCTGTCTTAGATTCACCTTGTGACTCCCATTCATTGTCTAAAAAATTAAACATTATTTTATACGCCTCTTTAAGCGTAATTTTTGTATTCATCGTTGTTTGATTTTTCATCTGATTGCCTTTTCATTAACAGGTAAACTTATTATTTACATTGAATCCACTTGTAAATATAACGAGACTGTAGAAAAAGCCGCGTATTAAATCCCTTCTTCCCTGTCCCTGTGATTTTTTTCATACGACTAATTTGCCACAGTTTTGGTATCCAAGGCAAGGTTCTGCGCATTAATCTCATTCTAGGCTGCCATTTGCCC
The DNA here is from genome assembly GCA_046709645.1 of Arenicella sp. Classification (GTDB taxonomy): domain Bacteria; phylum Pseudomonadota; class Gammaproteobacteria; order Arenicellales; family Arenicellaceae; genus Arenicella. The sequence goes on along the minus strand of JBKEFT010000020.1, from coordinate 159 downwards.
GTAATTCGCGATCTTCTCAATGTTGTGTACCATGCAATACAATTTCCATTGACTGTCTACCTTCTTAACCCCTCGTAAACTAAACCGACTCAACCCCTTCTGCGTCCCTATGTTGGCAAACACCGGTTCCACTACCGACATCCGGTGGCTGTAAATTAG
>JBKEFT010000019.1:0-101026 GCA_046709645.1 Arenicella sp. | reverse complement strand
CAGATGTAGCACCACATGGTAGTGATTGCTCATCACGGCATACGCGCAGAGCTTGATGGCGAAGGCCTCAGCGGTTTGGTGTAATTTATCTTCTAACCATTGTCTGCGGTGCTCAAAATCGGTTTTTGAGGTTCTATCATAACCACACAGGTAAGCGCGTCTAACACAACGAGAAACGCAATGGTAATAGGGTGTGTCCGCAGTTGACACTATGGTGCTTCTGGCTTGAGTCATCCTTAACTCCGCTGAAATTTCCTTGAGAGGATAGATTTGCACTTTATAGCGTTATTTGCAAGACTTGGTGTGCCTGTCCTAGTTTTTGTAGTTTTTCTCCCATATACCAAGATGGGCTAGTAAGGCGCTCGCGCCAAAGGGCGATATAGTCATTTAATCGCTGACGTTGGGTATCGAGTAAAATATCATTAGCCAAATAACGTTGAGAAATCAGGTTTCCCCTGAACAAAGAATGCCATCGTTTAACTACTTCGTAGTCAGACCAAGCCGTCGATAGATCGAGTCGAATATGCAATACAACGTGGTAATGATTGCTCATAACGGCGTAAGCACAGAGTTTAATGGCAAACGCTTGGGCTGTATGATGAAGCTTATACCCCGAGGGCAGCTACTCCTCAAGCCATTGGCGTCTGTGCTCGTAGTCTTTTCCTGAGTAGTGGTCTTGGCTACATAAAAACGCCCGCCTAACGCAGCGTGACACACAATGATAGTAGGGCGTGTCGGCAACCGACACGATCGTTTCTCTGGATTGAGTCATCCTAACTCTCCTTAATTCCTTTAAGTGATTAGGTTCTCAGATTAGTGTAAGATTTACAAGTGTTAGTTATGGCTGTCCCAGTAGTGGTGCCGGTCCCAGTAGTGGTGCCGTTTTATTGACGTTAGCTTAAAATGAGTGCAACTTTATCGGTAAATGTAATTTGTAATGTTGAAAATCTTTATCCGTTGTAAATATTGATGATTTCAATCTTGTCGCAACTGAACAGATTAAAAAATCAGTGTGTGATCCTTGAATACCTTTTACACGACATGAATTGGAATACTCTGCCGCCAGAATATAGTCGTTATCCAAAATTTTATGATTTGGGAAATAGTCTAGCTTTTGTTTCAAGTTTAGGTACTGGTTTTCGTTACTATAACCAGAAAGCAGTTCTTGTCTTACAGGCCCAATGATAATGACGGAGCCTTGGTCAATAATTGAAGAAAGTTCAGCTGCAATTTCTTTGTTTCTAGTGTTTTTTCCTCTTAATGCCAGCGACCAAACACAGGTATCAATCAATATTTTTTTCACTGGCGACCCATCTTATAATCATAGTCATCATCGGCAGGCATATTGCCAAATAAACCCTTAATTTCTTGTTGTTTTCTGCGTTCAATAAATTCCTTCAATGCCGCATTAACGGTATCTTTTTTAGATTTAAAGCCACCGACTTTTAAAGCGGCTTCCAATAAACTATTATCAAGTGCTAAATTAGTAGCCATGCCATTCTCCTTTACACAAAAACCTACACAAGATGATATACCAAACAGAAAAAGCTAACAAGGCGTTCAACATGGACTCCGTAATGCTGTCACCTTTTTTGCAAAGAAACGCAAAAAAATTGCCATCATTACTACGCCAGTTAACGCGGCGTTATAAGTATCATAGCTCTCAATATTAAATGATTAGCGATTTTAAAAAACAATTTGCTGCACAATCGGCTAAATTCATAATCCCTGGTATTTGGACAATTGCTTCAATAGTATATTTTTTCTTTGAAAAAAAATTAACGATTATAATCGGAGATTCAAGCGATTTATTGTTGCTACGAACTTCTCTGTTTTTCTTCTTCTTATCTTTAGGGTTAATATTGTATTTATATCTCAATAAAGTGGCTCTGAAGTTCGATCCAGAAAGCGCAATTTACTTTGATAAACATGAAGTTCCTCATTGCCCATCTTGTTTTTCGCAAGATAAACGAATTGCTCCAATGAAAACAAGGGAAAGTGATTGGCTTTGTTTAAATAAAAACTGCAAAAGGTTGTACTCCTTTCCTGGTGAAGAACCCAAAAAGAAAAGGCCTTATCGTAGGTATTGAAATACTAGAAAAGCAAACGCGAAGGGTCAAGTCGTTGATTTGTGATGAACGACCGTTAGGTCACCTTTCTGCCAATTCATCAATAACCAACTGGCCATCAAGCCCTCCAACTCGGGAGAAATTTTTATCCGGCCAGGTTCAAGTTTGCAAACCTAAGATTCAAAGGAGCGTTAACTGGGCCACCCAAATTAACAGAAAGCTCATCGTACTAAATCCTGCATAATATGACTTCTATATTTTCAGTAATTCTCGAGTGAACCAAACGCTAATTGGACTCGTTTCTAATTACGACTCTGGTAATCGATGAATTTTTGGCGAGTATCATTCTCGCTAGCGCGCTTTAAGGTGATTCGATGGCGTTGTTTAGCCGAGTAGAGCTCGATGATGGTCGGTCGAGGGAATCCGCTGATATTTTTTGTCGGTGTATACTTGGCGTACGATGTGTTCTGACCCAACCCATTGTTTAAATTCGAGCTCAAAACGAGTAGTCAGTACTCTCCAAGCGTCTTGATTTAATGATAGTCGCTCGAGTATTGCAGGGAGTTGGCTATTGATCGAGCCTCGTTTGTACCCCGAGGGCAGCGGCCCCTCTCGTATCAATCGGCCTGTCCAGTCTGTAAGTTCAAGGTAGTCTTTAAGTAAAAACGGGAGGCCTTGCGCCTCAGGGTTTGATCCAACAAATTCGGCTATTGTTGCTTGCGCAGGTTGGTTATTTTGTAGCGCCGTGATACGGCCTTTACCGCTGGTGTGCTCAGACACCTCTGGTGACGTTGCTATCTTAGCTCTGATAGGGTTTAAATCAACGTAGGCCATGCAGGCCAGCAGGGCCCTTTCATCAAGTAGCGCTCGGCTTTTGAAACGACCTTCCCAAAATCGACCTGTACAGTTATCTTCTCTGTTCGCTCTACGTGCGATGGTTTCATTGACGATGCCCATATACCAAGATGGGCTAGTAAGGCGCTCGCGCCAAAGGGCGATATAGTCATTTAAGCGTTCACGTTGGGTATCGAGTAAAACATCATTAGCCAAATAACGTTGAGAAATCAGGTTCCCTCTGAACAATGAATGCCATCGTTGAACGACTTCGCGGTCAGACCAAGCCGTCGATAGATCGGGTCGAATATGCAATACAACGTGGTAATGATTGCTCATGACCGTGTAAGCACAGAGTTTAATGGCAAACGCTTGGGCTGTATGATGAAGCTTATACCCCGAGGGCAGCTACTCTTCAAGCCATTGGCGTCGGTGTTCGTAGTCTTTCCCCGAGTAGTGGTCTTGTCCACATAAAAACGCCCGCCGTAGTTTATGCCCTTTGGGTACAGCGAAACACACAATGAGAGTAGGGCGTGTCGGCAACCGACACGATAGTTTCTCTGGCTTGAGTCATCCTAACTCTCCTTTATTCCTTTAAGTGATTAGATTCTCAGATTAGTATAAGATTTACAAGTGTTAGTTATGGCTGTCCTAGTAGTTATGGGCGTTAGACGACCTAGCATCACTGGTCGGCATCTCACGCAGACAATTAGAGCGGCTGTTTAAAAAATATCTAGATTGTGTGCCACGACGCTACTACCTTGACTTGCGCCTAAAGAAAGCACGTCAACTGTTACTGCAAACGGATAAATCAATTGCCGAAGTGGCGATTGCCTGCGGTTTTGTTTCGGCACCTCATTTTAGCAAATCGTATCGCGATCGCTACAATGTCTCGCCGCGTGATGAGCGTCAGCTGCGACGCGATAAGCTCTCGTAAGTACGTTATTAAGATAACTTGGGGTCGGTTTGTATTTAGCGGCGAGCTGTTTACTGTTTATAAAATCATAACGATGCCTTGTTTAAAACAAGGCGGTAGCGGTAACAGAGGCTGATATTTTCCCTAAGCTACGGTTTAAATTCTTAGCTGAGGGTGTTGGTCACAAAACGCGTCATCTTGAGCCTAGCCGAAAGACTAGGTGCCCCTTGAGGGTATCTCAGCCCGCACCCCGTTGTGATATTGCAATTGTCACATTGCCATTGCCGTGGAGGCGTTCACTCTTGTGGTGCAAAAGAGCGGCTGGTTTAACCGGTCTATGCAACACATAGCTTAAATCAATCTAGGACTGGTAACCAACTTGCTTCGCTGCTGCCTAAATTATTTGCCGCGTGCTCCCATTCTATTCTGACGCCCGTGATACTCAACGCTGAGCGAAGCCTATGTGATTTACCCCATGGAGTGAGTTCAATCTTTTGCAGAAAGTCCTTTGATGATGGCACGGTATTTAACGGCGACTTTCGTGTCTGTCGATGCGCTTTAATAAGTTCTGCAGTGCGTGCTAACGATAAACGAGCCTTACCAACCCCTTGGCCATTCAATGCCGTCCGAATCAAACTGATAACGGCGGCGGCCATCAAATATCCGGTTGCATGATCTAGGGCTTGAACGGGCAACGGTGTTGGATTTGCCAATCCAGCCCAATGCATGCCTGCATCGGCTATGCCGCTACTCATCTGCACAAGACTATCAAACCCTCGCCGTCTCGCCCAAGGGCCTGTCCAGCCATAAGCATCGATGCTCACTTCAATTAAATTGGGTGATAGACTATTACGAACGGATTCGCTGTAGCCTAAGTTACTTAGAGCACCTGGGCGATAACCATGAACAAGCACGTCAGCGCCTCTAAGTAATTGTTCAAACGTTTCCTTGTCTTTGGTTCGACTAAGATCAAGGTGCGCGCACCGTTTACCTAAGGTTACATCCGGAACCACGTTAGCTTCTTCCCAGCTGGGAGGGTCGATACGCAAGATTTTTGCACCAAAACCGGCAAGTGTGCGGGTTGCTACTGGGCCAGCAAGTACCCGAGTGAGATCAAGAACCTTAAGACCCTCTAGAGGGCGTTCCTTGGAGGTTGGAGAAAAACTGATTTTGACATCTCGAAGCGTGTCCCATACTATTAATGGTTCGGTTGCCACCGCCATACCTTGAGGGTGACCTTGCCATTCCTGCATTGATCTCATGGCGGCCACAACACCCCCTTCGTTAACTATTTCTGATTCAAGGTCGTGTGCCTTCCAGCACCTCACAGCCGCGTTGACTTGTTCACGATTTCGCGCAACTCCTAGAACCTTAAGTGCAGCAAGCCGGTGATGAGCTAAATTAGTATGGAGTTTAATCCACCCATCACAGGTTTGATAATCACCCGCGACCGAGTCCCAAATCGGAGGCAAGTCCCACCCAATAGGATAAATTGACTGATGAAACCATAGAGACGCAAGCCTTTGATCTACCCGAACGTTTGGGTTTCCCCGCAGCAACCCCAAGTCTTTAACGAGACTGGCGATTGAGCTACCAACAGCACCGATAACGCTAGCCGCCAGGGCTGATACTGAAAAATAAGAATCAAGCCTCTCATCCCCGATAACCTTAACTGGCACATCAAGAGATAGAGACTCTCCAATTTCTTTCGAGAATGTCTTACTGACGATCTCATCCATCTCTGTTCGATCGCCAAACAATGAGTTGTTTTCCATACTTGCCTCGATACGCTTTCAACGTTGATTCTGACTAGTTGCAGTTTAGGCACTCATGGAATATCTTGTAAATATTGATCAATCTAATCAATGTATAAAACAATGCTTGAACAAAAGTTAGAAACCGCAAGTCAAGCCTGTCTTAGACTTAACGTATCGGCTCAAACTCTATATGCATACGTTAGTAGAGGATTAGTAAGAGCAATACGACACCCTGACGATTCACGTAAAAGCTTGTATTTCTCAATTGACGTTGACCATTTAATTGCTCGCCAAACACGAGGGCGTTCGCGGCAAGAGATCGCGCGGTCTACAGTCGATTTTGGAGAACCTGTTTTTCAATCGAAGGTTTCAAGTATTGACAGTGGACAGTTTTATTACCGAGGTAAAAATGCGGTAGATCTTTCAACAACAGCAAACTTAGAAGACGTATTTGAACTTTTATGTAAGGCCCAGATTAATGACTCAACTAATACCGGAAAATCGCACTATATTTCCAAGCACCGTACGCCATTCGCGCGGTTTATCGATGCTTTAGCGAATCAAGCAATTCAAAACAACGCCTTCGGAAATAAACCAGCCGCCTTCAATCTTCTAAAATTGATGGCGAGCAATGCGGTAAAACACCAAGGCACAAAGAGCAATCAACTGATCCATCAACAGTTAGCAAACGCTTGGTCATCAGACCCTCGAGCAGCAGATTTAATTAGGCGAGCGTTGGTATTGAGTGCTGATCATGAACTCAATGCATCAACTTACGCGTCAAGAATAACCGCTTCTGCTGGAGCAAGCTTAGCCGCTTGTTTATTGACAGGCATTTCCACATTATCGGGAAGCTACCACGGTGGTTTAACAGATTTATGCTCAGAATGGATGCTTGAGTCGGCAAAAAGTGACTCCGGTGAAATCGAACTTATTGAAGGTCAATTACCTCCGGGGTTTGGTCATAGGCTTTACCCAAATGGAGACCCTCGTGCCGTTGAGATTTTGAAATGCTGCCCTGCGCCTAAATCTTGGCAAGGTATTGCGCGAACGATATTAAAAAGCAATAGCTCAGGGCATCCTACCTTAGATTTTGGATTGGCGACTCTGGAGTATCAACTTAAACTCCCTAAGGGAGCAGGGTTCTCAATATTTGCAGTCGGCCGCACAGTGGGCTGGCTAGCTCATTGCTTCGAACAAAGAAAGACAGGGAGCTTGATCAGGCCTAGAGCGTCAATTTAGTAGCGCCATCGAACACTGAAGTCAAAACGCAATAACGGCTATAAGTTGCGAGTTCAACTGATTAACTGGTCATTAGTTCGCTTCGGCTTAGTTCGGTTACGCCTTTAGGCTGCAAAGCGTTAGGGCTGGCCTTTCGGGCGACGCATCAGAAGTAAATATACTTAACGAGCCTTGATTTTCGGATCCTTGCACTAAGCGGCTATTGGTTTAAACGAGGTCTGTCTCTAGGAGATGCTCTAAAGATGAGTGTTCCAATAAGTCCGTTCGGTCAGGTATCGAGTTTTTACACTGCTTGGGAAGTAGCAGCCGGTTACAACTCTTAAAACAGACCTAGTTATTGTCTGGCGAATCCAAGCGTGATCAATGTAGCCTTCGTGATAATTGATCTCTAGAAAAATTGGAATAACACAGAACCTTCTAACCAAGAAGGCTCTGTGTTACAGCGATTAGTTAGCAGGTAGAAACACTGTTGCCGGAAGACGTGATGTTGATACAGGGGTTTATATCGAACATCGTATTAAAAATACGATTAGCTTCGTCCCGCGCAAACTGTCGGCGCGTTGGTGTTCCTGTAATAGTGTCGGCCGAAAAAGTAAACCACCATAACCAAACCGCTTGGTAGCCAACTGCACCGCGGCCACTGGGTGAGCCCACACCACCACAACCGTTAGTAAAGCTTTCATCACATGAGTCGGAGCGAGCGGAACATCGGTTAGACCCATCGTTGCCGTTGTGTCCACACCAGTCAGCGTGACGCGCTTCGTGCAGTATTGTTGCAGCTCTCTCTACCACATTTTCTGAGTAGAAGAACGGGCGCTTTAGCCGTGTATAGTTATCGATTAAAAACCCCCAACGAGTACTCGCTCGAGCATTAGTCTCACAACTGGCATCCAGTTCGTCGATCTCGCGCATTGAGTAGTTACCGCCCCAATGCAAAATTGAACCGCTATAGTCATTTCTACTTTTCCCGCCTGGGCCATCAGCATAGTTCAAGACGTAAATGGCATTGAAGGTTCTGCCTAACGGACGACGTCGATCACACGCGTTGGTAAATCCAAAGCCATTGTCCCAATCGCTTTTATCAAAATCGTAGGCATCCCAGAAATAATTTACCCAACCCTGAGAGCACCAGTTACCAACCCGCGGCTCTGCGGGTGGTAATGGAATTCCACATAACGATTGTGCGTTGACAGCGTGAATGGGAATGAAGATTAAGGTGAATAAAAGTATTCCTAATTTTTGAAGTTTCATTGTTGATCTCCTAGTATGTGGCTACTGTTTAGACTTTTTTCGTGGTTTTGAGTTAGGAATAATTTTTTCGCGATCTCTTTGCCCCGATTTCGGACTATCCTTAGCCTGCAATTTGTCCTTTTCCTTTATATTGAAATTTTTAGGGTCTCCTAAACCAATGACTTTCTGGCCGTCAATCTTTTTGATGCCGTCTACCTTTATACCCATTTCGAATAGATTAACGGCGGCGGCACGACTCAAGGGCCCGCCTTCAGCGTAAATTTTCTGTAGAGGTTCAACCGCTTTAAGCCGTTCTAAACTGGATAGTGACCTCAAACGGATTCGATACTCGTTGGCGTAAGCAACATCGCCAGATAATTCAGGGTCTGGAATAGGGTCACGAACGATTGAGTAAAGGTCGTCAATTGCGTTTTGGTTATCCAATACACCCATTAAGTAAACTATTTTCCATCGGGTGTACCCTGTGTTGGTGCCATTGTCATCGTGCTTCTTTGCAGATGTTTTTGTTAACTCTTTGTAAAACGTAGATAAATAAGGCAATGCTTGCGGATCTTTTCGTAATCGCGCTAGAGTTTTTTCGAGTTCCGTCTCGACATTAAATTCATCCATCAACTCTAAAGTCTTTACAACGGGGGCATAAGACTTAGCGACTAATTTGGATATATCCTTATTAAAACGTTCTGACTCTATAGCCACACGAGTATCGGTTCTATTTCCGCCTATCGTTTTTTCAACCCTAGTTTGTGCGTTAGATGTTTGCGTGCAAGCTATGAGTAAAAATAGGATAAGCCGCTTATTGACATTTATATTGTTGCTAACGGTGTTGGCGGTATGTTTCATATTGTGCCTCCTTATGGCTCATGTTAATGGCGATGAAGTACAAAGTTGGTTCCGATATTAAGTAGACGTTTTTTAGCTCTGTTTAGCGAAACCTATTTCGAACTAAGATTAGTGAAACACAGTTAAACTTCCATAAATCTTCCGTGATTTTTGCCATTTCTATTTACGGCATTAGCGGCCGTTCTTACTCGGGCACCCAACCTAAGGTCAACGCTAACTCTTTGATTTATATTTAAGCTAGTTATGGGCACCCGGCTTAGTTTCTTGTCATTTTGAGCGAAGCCGAAGGATCTCACAATTATCAAGAGATCCTTCGGCTGCGCTCAGAATGACAAACTTGGGGGGCGATATCCGCCTGCTTGCTGTGCTGCCTTTTATTTAATTATGGTCTGCCCAGCATATTATTGTCAGTAAACCGATTAAAGAATGAAATAAATCACTCCAGAATCAAGCAATCGATAATCAATTTAAAATGCAACTACCTGATGATATCTCGTAAGGTGTAATATGTTAACTAACAGCGCCTTGTACAAGAAATGGTTTAGTTTAATTCTGACCTGAACAAATAAGGGATAGTTAGCGACTCAATGAAAGAGACTTCAATCGAACAGCTTGCGTATTTACTCAAACATGCAAAAGACAATAACAAACCACAACCGATATTTTTTCTTGGAGCAGGAGCTTCTAAATCCGGCGGCATACCATTAGCAGCGGAAATTGAAAAAAATATTGTAGAACGTTATTCAGATAATCCGTCGGTTAAATCGCTAAAAACTGAAGATCGAACTTATGCAAAATTAATGGATTGTCTGCTACCTGCGGAAAGAGATGAGTTGTTAAAAACATATATTGATAATGCCAAAATAAATGTAACGCATATTTACCTAGCCCAACTGCTTAAAGAAGGGTTTGTTGACTACGTTTTAACAGTGAATTTTGATAATTTAATGCTGAGAGCTCTTGCTCTGTATAATATATTTCCAGCGACTCACGACTTGGCAATTTTAAAAGACTTAACCACCAGCACTTTCAAGCAAAAATCAGTCGTTTATTTACATGGACAAAGTCATGGGCAGTGGTTACTCAACACCCCAGAGGAAATGGATAAAGTAGCGAGTATTGTCCCAAGAATCTTCGATTCAATCAAAAACCAACGTCCATGGGTATTTATTGGTTATAGCGGTGTAGACCCTATTTTTGAGCATATTCAAAGTCTTGGCCGGTTTGATAATGGGCTGTATTGGATTGGCCATAATGAAATAAAACCCAGTGAAAACGTTGAGAGCTTTCTCTCTAAATCAAACACCAATGCATTTTTAGTAAAGGGCTTTGATGCCGATTCATTTATGCTAAAACTAAATAGTGAATTAGGCATAGGCCAACCTGATGTTATCAACAGGCCATCACCGCATTAAGTGATATATTAAATGAGATTGTTGATATCGATGATGAAGATCATTTTAAGGGTGTTAAAGAACGCTTAGAGGTTGCAAAAAATCAAGCAACAGACGCAATCGAGCAATACGAGCTAGGTAAAGTTGCTTCCCAACACAATAACTCTGAAGTCGATATTTTAAAGAAGGAAATAATTAATTTATTAGTTGGCGGAAAATTCCCTGCGGACACTATTGCCGTAATAAAAACTAAAGCCACAAAGTTTGCTGATGAAAGCCTATATGAACTGCTTGCTGGTTTATATTCTGATTGGGGGGCCTACTTAGCGGCTTTGGCCAAAACCAAAGACGGTGACGAAGCGGAGGCACTCTTTAAGCAGGTATTCGATAAGTACCAACAGGCGGTTAAAATCAATCCCGATAACCACAACGCTTTTAATAATTGGGCGAACGGCTTAGCGGCTTTGGCGACAACCAAAGACGGTGACGAAGCGGAGAGCCTTTTTCAACAGGCATTCGATAAGTATCAACAGGCGGTTAAAATCAATCCCGATAACCACGACACATTTAATAATTGGGCGAACGGCTTAGCGGCGTTGGCCAAAACCAAAGACGGTGACGAAGCGGAGAGCCTATTTCAGCAGGCATTTGATAGATACCAACAAGCGGTTAAAATAAAGCCCGATCACCACGAGGTACTTAATAATTGGGGGGCCAACTTAGCGGCTTTGGCTAAAACCAAAGACGGTGACGAAGCGGAGTCACTCTTTAAACAGGCATTTGATAAATACCAACAGGCCGATGAACAGGGCGGACGTTGCTACAATTTAGCCTGTTTATATGCAATTCGCGACGAGAGAAACAAAGCATTACGCTATTTAGACTTGAGCTTAAGTAAACAAGAAATTTCTACATCGGTCGTAGTGGCCGATGAAGATTGGAATGAATATTTACTAGACGATGATTTCAAAAAAACCATCGATAAATACACTTAAAAAATAGCCTACGCATTGTTAATTTAAGTCGATGACGATAAGCACCTAGAGAACGGCAATCAATTCAGTTTGGATCACCTCTCAATATTCAAATAAACGACAAAGCAAGGCATGCTATTAAAACTGTTGGTTGGCACCAATAAGCCAAAGCTGAGCGTCAGCTGCGACGCGATAGCTGTCTTAGAAGAGCTATTAGCTGCGCAATCATCAACGGACTTAGTCGACAATAACAGGGAATGCCCCATTTGAGCCCGGCACTAACAACGCCTTCTCATAATGCACCAATGTTTGCCGCACGATGTCATTCATACGTTGTTGGCTTTCGCGATTGATACAGTGGCGTGCCTCGGCGAAGTGAGTGACTTCACAGTTGGCTAAGCTTGCACAAAACTCAGTTGCCACATCCGTTCTAACTAAACGATCATCACCTGCGGTGAATATTTTTACTGGCTGGGTGAGGGCGTCCATAAAGCCAGGGCTGAGCAATTTGTCTGTTGAATCGCTTGTCTCTTTAAGCCACTTAACGGTCGCTCCGCGAGTTCTTAATGTTTCGTCTAAGGCAAACATGGCACTTTGCAGCTGTGCTGTTTCAGGGTTTGAATTACAGCCATTAGCTTCACCAAATATCAACGGTTCGGGTGGCCATTGTGAGCTACCTGGAGCATACATACTGCCCAGGCCGATAGCGTTTAATATATGCGCCATGTTTTTAACTAATGGATAGCTGGTGTCGCCGGTATTTATTTGAATCATTGGCACTACCAAGGCAAACGCGCTAACGTCAACTCCCTGATCGGCGGCCATGCGCATAGTGATGTGCGCACCTTTTGATATTGAAAAGAAGAATAGAGGCTCGTCGTCACGCTTAACATGGCGAGCAAACTTGGCTAAGTCGCTGGCTAATATCGCATAATCTTCAACGTAACCTTTTTCTGGATTACTAATTGGTCTGTACGATTTACCTTGCCCTCGATATTCAATTGCGGCCACTCTGAAGCCTGCCTTATTCAAGTGCCTAATAGTCTTCATCGACATTTCGATGGTGCCGGTAAAGCCTGGCACGAATACAATTGTCCCTTTGGCGTTTATCGCATCAAGCGTTGCAGTTCTCAACGCCACTCCGGGTTCTGGATCAAAGCTTCGATACACTAGCATATCGGGCGCGGGGGTGACCTTGCCAAGCAAATAATCACTCGCTTGAGCGCGCTGGTCTGCGGTGATCTTGGTGTACTGATGTTTCTCGAACTTAACCGCGATAAAGGTTATTGACCAGACTAGAAAAATGAGTCCGACTAAAATTTGAGTACCACGTTTTAAAAAAGTAAGCATTTATAACCCCTTGGTTTCAGCTGCGAATTGAATTGTAGAGCATTTCACTGCGGCTATTGTGTAATTTTCACTCTGACGAGACGAGTCGCGAGTGCACAATTGCGAGTCGTAGATGGTTAAGTTGATTTACTTTGCTGCTATATTCTCTAACACATATAACTCCTTCTGAGAAACCGACATGAGCATCAGCGCATTTGATTTATTTACCATTGGTATTGGGCCATCAAGCTCACATACGATTGGCCCTATGCGAGCAGCAAAATGGTTTGTCGACGGGCTCAAAGAGAGTGGCGCATTGACCAAGGTTGGCCGTGTGCAGGTTCAATTATACGGTTCTCTTGGTGCCACAGGCAAAGGTCACGGCTCAGATAAAGCGGTTTTGCTAGGCCTGCAAGGCGATCTGCCCGAAAGTGTTGACGTTGATCTTGTGGATGAGCAGCTTGCCACCATTCGCAGTTTCAAAATGATTTCATTGAACCGGCAGCACGCCATCACGATTGACGAGCAACATGATTTAATCATGCATCGACGAAAGACCTTGCCGCGTCACTCGAATGGCATGAAGTTTATGGCTTTTAACGATGCTGGGCAGGAATTAGTCAGTAAAATTTATTATTCAGTGGGTGGCGGTTTTGTATTGGACGAAGCCGCTATGGGCGCTGACCGCATTGTGCCTGATGCCACCAAGCTACCTTACCCATTTGACACCGCTGATGAGCTGCTAGAAATCACTAGCGCAAACAACATGTCGATTAGTGACGTAATGTTTGAAAACGAAAAAATGTGGCGTACTGAAGATGAAATTCGAGCAGGCATGCTTGAGATTTGGGGCGCGATGAAAGCCTGCGTTCAACGCGGCTGTGAGCAGAAAGGTGTGTTGCCTGGCGGCTTGAAAGTGAAGCGCCGTGCCGCTGAGATGTATGAAGATTTGAAGTCGCAACCTGAAGCGTCGTTACGTGACCCCCTGTCGGTGCTTGATTGGGTGAATTTATACGCGCTGGCGGTAAATGAAGAAAATGCCAATGGTGGCCGAGTGGTTACGGCTCCTACCAATGGGGCCGCCGGAATAATTCCAGCAATAATGCACTATTATTACAAATTCATTTCCGGTTCCAACGACGACGGTTTGGTTCGCTTTTTATTAACCGCGGCGGCGATTGGCACATTGTTTAAGAAAAACGCCTCTATCTCAGGTGCCGAAGTTGGTTGCCAAGGTGAAGTTGGTTCAGCCTGCTCGATGGCGGCTGGTGCCTTATGCGAGGTCTTAGGCGGCTCGCCTGAGCAGGTAGAGAATGCCGCTGAAATTGGCATGGAGCATAATCTCGGGCTTACCTGTGACCCCGTCGGTGGGCTAGTACAAGTGCCTTGCATTGAACGTAATGCAATGGCCGCCGTCAAAGCTATTAATGCCGCACGAATGGCGATGCGAGGTGATGGCACACATTTTGTCTCGCTCGATAAAGTCATTAAAACCATGCGCGATACGGGTGCAGATATGAAAACCAAATACAAAGAGACGTCACGTGGCGGCCTCGCGGTTAACGTTATTGAGTGTTAGATCACGGTTGAGTAAAACATGAGTAGATATTCGATTTTTTCATTGGCCCGAAACGCCATAAGTCACCATGAAAACTGGGAGCGCGCTTGGCGTAGCCCAACGCCTAAGAAACGTTACGACGCGATTATTGTTGGCGGCGGCGGTCACGGCTTAGCCAGCGCTTACTATATGGCTAAAGAGCATGGCATGCGTAATATCGCGGTGTTAGAAAAGGGCTGGATCGGTGGCGGCAATACCGGTCGAAATACCACTATTGTGCGTTCTAACTATCTTTGGGACGAAGCCGCACAACTCTACGAGAAGTCAATGAAGCTCTGGGAAGGTTTGAGTCAAGACCTCAACTACAACGTCATGTTTAGTCAGCGAGGTGTCTATAATTTAGGCCATACCTTGCAAGACATGCGAGACATCCAACGCCGAGTAAATGCCAATCGTCTAAACGGTGTCGACGGTGAAGTGGTCGACGCGGTCGAGCTATCGAAACGCATACCTCATTTAAATTGTTCACCCGACAGCCGCTATCCGGTGCTTGGCGCGTCGTTTCAACCGCGAGGTGGCACCGCTAGGCATGATGCCGTCGCTTGGGGTTTTGCCAGAGCCGCCGATGCGCTGGGTGTCGACATTATTCAGAATTGCGAAGTCACCGGTTTTCGTCGCGAGAACGGTGAAATTCAAGGGGTTGAAACCAGCCAAGGTTACATTGAGTCACCTAAGGTTGGTGTGGTCACGGCCGGTAGCTCTAGTGTGCTAGCTAATATGGCGGGCTTACGTTTGCCGATCGAAAGCCATCCGTTGCAAGCCTTTGTATCCGAACCGATTAAACCGGTGCTCGATACTGTGGTGATGTCGAACGCCGTACACGGTTATATCAGTCAGTCAGATAAAGGCGACTTGGTAGTTGGCGCCGGTATCGATAGCTACAACGGCTACGGTCAACGCGGTAGTTTTAGCACCATAGAGCATACTATGACGGCGATTATGGAGTTGTTTCCGATTTTTAGTCGGGTGCGCATGAACCGCCAATGGGGCGGCATTGTCGATACGTGCCCAGATGCATGCCCAATCATCAGCAAAACTGACATCAAAGGCCTATATTTCAATTGCGGTTGGGGTACCGGTGGTTTTAAAGCCACACCTGGCTCCGGTTGGGTATTTGCCCACACCATGGCGAACGATCAAGCGCATGAACTGAATGCCGCGTTTGACCTTGAGCGGTTTATTTCTGGCGCTCTAATTGACGAACATGGCGCCGCTGGCGTCGCCCACTAGCGGCGTATTAGGAGTTTCGAAAATGTTAATAATTGAATGCCCCTATTGTGGCCAGCGTGATGAAAGCGAGTTTAGCTACGGTGGCGAAGCGCATATTGCCCGCCCCCTAGAACCTGATGCGGTAAACGATCAGCAATGGGCTGATTATGTGTTTTATCGCGCTAACCCGAAAGGGCTGCACCGGGAAATGTGGAATCATTCGGCTGGTTGCCGACGTTGGTTTAACGCGGTGCGCGACACCGTGACCTATAAGTTTAAGTGCGTCTATAAAATTGGTGAGCCGCAGCCGAGCTTAGATCAAAATGGGGGCACGCAATAATGACTCGTCTTTCAAACGGTGGTCGTATTGACCGATCTAAGCCCATCAGCTTCAGTTTTGATGGCAAGCAATACCAAGGCTATCAAGGCGATACCATCGCCTCGGCCTTACTCGCCAATGGCGTTAGATTAATCGGTCGCAGCTGGAAATATCATCGGCCTCGCGGCATTGTTGGTGATGGCGCAGAAGAGCCAAACGCATTGTTTCAAGTAGAGCAGGGTGCCTTAACGATTCCGAATGTGCGTGGTACACAAGCGCAAATATATCAAGGCATGGTATTTACTAGCACTAATGCCTGGCCTAGTGTGAATTTTGACGTAATGTCAATATTTGGTGCCTTTTCTCGCTTCTTACCCGCCGGTTTTTACTACAAAACCTTTATGTGGCCGAAAAAGTTTTGGATGACCTATGAGCATATTATTCGTCAGGCATCTGGTTTAGGAGAGTCTCCCAAAGAAGTTGACCCAGATCACTATGAAAAAACCAATGCGCATTGCGATGTGTTGGTTGTTGGTGCTGGCCCATCTGGGTTAATGGCCGCCTTGGCCGCAGGGCGCACAGGCGCTCGGGTGATGATTGCCGACGAGCAAGAAGAGCTTGGCGGGCGTTTATTATCTTCTAGCGCAAGCATAGATTCAGTAACGGCCGCTCAGTGGGCCGCCAGCATTATCACTGAACTTAGTGACATGCCAGAAGTGACCATTATTCCAAGAGCGACGGTGTTTGGTTATCACGACGCCAATTTTTTAACCATCGCCGAGCGCTTAACCGATCACCTCTCGTTGAGTGATAGAAAGGGTGCGCGAGAGCGCGTATGGCGGGTTCGAGCCAAGCACGTAGTGTTGGCGACCGGCGCTCATGAACGGCCGATTGTGTTCGGTAATAATGACCGCCCCGGCGTTATGTTAGCCTCCGCCGCATCGACCTACACCAATCGCTACGCTATTAAATTGGCTGACAAAGCGCTGATATTTACTAACAACGACAACGCCTATCAAACCGCCATCGACTTGAAAAACAACGGTGCTAGCGAAGTCACCTTGGTAGATTCAAGAGCCAGTAGTACTGAAGCCAATAGTACTGAAGCCAGTAGTACTGATTTAGCTGAGATGTTGAGAGCCCAAGGGATAAGTGTGATCAACGGTTGTGCGGTGGTCAACGTGATTGGTAAAGCCCAGGTTATTGCGGCCCAAGTAAGAAATATTAGTGCCGATGGAAAGACTATTTCCGGTCCGGTTCAACGAATTGATTGTGACTTAATCGCCACCTCTGGCGGTTGGAATCCGGCGATTCATTTGTTTTCGCAATCCGGCGGTAAAGCGGCTTGGAATGATGATAAATCGTGTTTCGAAACAGGTGTCGTGGTGCAACAACAAACTTCGGTTGGCGCAGCCAATGCGAGCTTTGGCCTTACAGAATGCCTATCAGAAGGGCTTGCCGCTGGCGCTGCCGCCGTTAAAACGCTTGGCTTTGATAACGCTGATATCGCGATTCCATCCGTCGACCAGCGTATAGTGACCCCGTTACAACCGTTACAACCGTTACAACCGTTACAACCGCTTTGGCGTGTGCCAACTGATGGCTTGCCCGGTCGCGGTGCTAAAGCCTTCGTCGACCCACAGAATGATGTGGCTGTGTCTGATATCTACCTAGCTGCGCGCGAAGGTTTTGAATCTATAGAGCATGTTAAGCGTTATACCGCACTCGGCTTCGGAACAGATCAAGGCAAGATGGGTAACATCAGCGGCATGGCGATTTTAGCTGAAGCCTTAGGTAAATCTATTTCGGACACTGGCACAACCACCTTTAGGCCCAATTACACCCCCGTAACCTTTGGTGCCATCGCTGGGCCTGACATAGGCAATACACTCTCTGACCCAGTTCGTAAAACCGCCATGCACACATGGCACCAAGAGAATGGTGCCTTGTTCGAGGATGTCGGTCAGTGGAAACGGCCTTGGTATTTTCCCAACGCCGGTGAGACGATTCACCAAGCCGTTGACCGCGAATGTTTAGCGGTGCGCAATAGTGTTGGCATTATGGATGCATCAACGCTCGGAAAAATTGAGATCAGTGGTAAAGACTCAGCTGATTTTCTGAACATGGTTTACACCAATGCTTGGAAAAAACTCGGCATCAATTGTGCTCGCTATGGCTTGATGCTCGGCGAAGATGGCATGGTGATGGACGACGGCGTGACCATTCGCGTCGATGAAAATCGCTACTTCATGCACACCACCACTGGCGGTGCCGCGAGCATAATGGGCTGGATGGAGTTATGGCTGCAAACCGAATGGCCAGAACTTGAGGTCTACCTAACCTCGGTAACGGATCATTGGGCAACTTCGGCAGTCGCCGGGCCAAATAGCCGTAAGGTGCTAAGCTCGATAATCGAGGGCATAGACTTTGATAAAGAAGCATTCCCATTTATGGCCTCGCGCCAGGGCACCTTGGCCGGGCTGCCGGTGAGAGTCAACCGAATCAGCTTTTCGGGTGAGCTGTGCTACGAGGTAAACGTTAATGCTAATCATGGGCGTTTTGTCTGGGAGCAATTAATCGCCGCTGGCAAGCCATATGACATTACCCCCTACGGCACCGAAACCATGCACGTGCTGCGCGCCGAAAAAGGCTACGTCATTGTTGGCCAAGATACCGACGGCTCGGTAACACCCATTGATTTAGGCATGGGCTGGGCAGTTTCCAAAGCCAAAGATTTTTTGGGTAAGCGCTCTCTCGCTCGAATTGATACGGCTCGCGGAGATCGTAAGCAGCTGGTTGGTCTACTAACCGACGACCCGAAAGAGGTTTTGCAAGAAGGTGCACAAATCGTTAATCAAGCCAGCGAGCAGATCCCATTACCCATGCTGGGGCATGTAACCTCCTCTTACCATAGCGCCTGCGCTGGCCGATCGATTGCCTTGGCATTGGTCAAAAATGGCTTTAAGCGGCAAGGTGACACTGTTTATGTGACTACTACCGATGGCAAATTTGTCGCCGCCAAAATCTCATCGACGGTGTTTATTGACCCAAAAGGAGAAAAGCAAAATGTCTAATCTAAACAGTATCAGCCCGATGGCCGAGATCAACAGATCTGAGCTTAGTACTGACGATAACGTTCTAGCGATTACAGAACACGCGTTTCTAGGTCATGTCAATATTAGAGGGGCTAGCGATAATAAAAAATTTACTGCTGCTGCAAAAAAGGCACTGGGTGAAGAGTTACCGACCCAAGCGAACACCTTTTTAGTCGCCGGTGAGAATACTGTTTTATGGCTTGGCCCGAATGAGTGGTTGGTGATAACACCGCACAATAAAGCCACCGCGTTAATCGAAAAACTTGAAAAGTTGTTAGCCGATATATTTTCAGCCGTTAATGATGTGTCGGGCGGTAATACCGTGCTCGAAATATCAGGCGACAAAGCTCAGGCTTTATTACGTAAAGGTTGCCCGTTAGATTTGCATCACTCGGTTTTTTCAACGGGGCAGTGCGCTCAAACTGTCATTGCTAAGACGAGCATGATCCTTTGGCAAACAGACGATGCGCCGGTTTATAAATTGGTGGTGCGACGGAGTTTTGCTGATTATTTGGGTTTGTGGTTGGCGGATGCTACGAGAGAGTATCGGGCATGAACTTAGAGGTCTCGCTTAATTCGATGAGCGAGTCACCTTGGTAGCGAAAATTATTGAAAATATAGAGCTCATTTTATCGAGGATTTATTAAGATGAGCTTGCTCTTAATCTGGGTGTCCCCATAGGTGCCCAAATTTCACTCGAACCCTAATTTACACCTGCCCAATGATAGAGCGTCAAGGTTTTGATTTATTACGCATGAAGGTGCCCCTTTAGGGTATCTAAAAAACAACCGTAATTGAAAAGTCCGTAATGAAAAGGACTTATTTACAAAATCGAAAATAAGTCCTTTTTCTCGCCTCCAAAAGGTCTACTTTTAATCTCTTTGTCTAGCCAGTTAAGGAATACCAAAGTTTTTTCACAGCGTTCAACGAAGCCAGTTTGCTCCATCAACCCCCAATCAATTACTTTTGATTCTTGTTCTCTTAGATTGCCTATCTGGGGCTCGCCCAAAGCCTTCTTCATTTTAGCCTGCGATACCACGTGCCTTAGGCTGGGGAATTTACCCTTATTGTTCTGTTCGTAGAGTGTCATCAATGTCCAAACCAATATACTATATCCGTTTCCATGATCAGAACGTGCATCTTGAATAGCGACCCAGCGTAGAGCCCTCTGTTTTTTCTTGGATTTAGTTAAATCTTCCATACTCGTAATTATTCGGTGTCTGGCATCAATTGTCTTGAACGTAATGTTCTTGAACAGCATTTTGAATAAAGTTCTAGCGTCATTGTTGGTTCTGAGTAAAATTTCTTCTACCAGAGGTGCTACGAACTGACGTTCAACTGATGATTGATTGATTTCAAAAGCTAGTTTAATCGGGTGGTCGAAAGGGTGCTGTGCTAGCTTTTTGTAGATATCAAAATGATTTTGAGTTTCGAATTTGGTTAGGAAAAGAGCAGTGAAATATTCTTGGAAGCTCCGATGAGTGTACGTGAATGCAGTTCCATCTTGAATCAGTATACATACTGACTTAAGTAAATCTTCCTTAAAATCCTCTGGCCTAAATTTAACATTGGGTATAAGTTTTTTAGCGTTTCGTATATAACTCAACAATTTAGTGTTCGAAAAAGTGTATTCGTCACGCAGATATCCAGAGGTAGAAAAAATTGATAGAATGTCCTTGAAATCATCTATAGCTAATTTGGAACACGTTTCTCTCCTGAACAACCCCTTAGACGAATCATGTCTAAAAAACAGAGCGTCAAAAGCGTGTTCATAGAATATATGCATCTTCGTAGGAATTTCGGCAACATCTGTGAATGTCAAAAGCATTATCGTCAAAAGGAGAGGGTTAGACAAAAAGTCTTCATGCTTGGTGAAAATACCATTCTCTAATTCTTTCACTAATAATCGGGGTCAGAGTAACATTGTTAGGCTCAGGATGAACAATATTGAGGGAAATGCTACTCTTAATAATCGGGGTCAGAGTAACATTGTTAGGCTCAGGATGAACAATATTGAGGGAAATGCTACTCTGACCCCGATTATTTGACCCCGATTATTTTTCTATTTCGATTATTTATACTGTTACCCCTTATTAGGTGCCTTCGCATGCCAGACTCCCTCCACTATGAAATAGTCGTTGATCACACAGAGAAAAGCAAACAGTGCACTATTCTTCCTCTCAGAGACAGGGAGGATTTTACAATCACGAGGTTTCGGGCTACCAATCCACCCAGAAAACTCTCCTCCGACATTCTTCTACATCCTGACGGCATTTCTTTGGCCGAACTAAGGTGTGACTCTATTACAAAAATCGCTGCGCTAGATTGCATTTGGCGCCGCTTAAATACTATTCTCAATTACACTCTCGAACCTCTACCAAAATTCGTTAGTATCCCTCCAGGTTTCTTAACCGCCTACCCTCGCAAGGACAAGCACGGTGACGATCCTTCTGCAGGTTTCGCGACGATAGAAGCTCTTTTTATTACCGCGGCGTTTCTAGGAACATGGGATTTAACTTTATTGGAAAAATATTATTTCGGTGAAAAATTTTTGGAAATTAATGCTGAAGCTTTCTCTAAGTATAGACTTGGGCCTAATCAACGATACTGACAAGTAAACTTTTACTAAAGTAGAATAAAAGGATGAACAATATTGAGGGAAATGCTACCTGTAGCAGATCCATTTATAATTGCTTGTGCCAAGATTAGGAGCGGGGTAGTTGTTACTGAGGAGCGGGCGAAAGACAATAGCGCAAAAATTCCCAATGTTTGTGAGTACTTTGGAATTGAGTGCATAGATTTAGAACAATTCATGGCTCGCCAAGGATGGAGCTTTTAACTTTCTTTACCTACTTTTGAGGGTGTAAATCTAACTGTATATCTGCGATTAGTTGGTCTACGAGTAATCGCTTAAACGATCCTCAAATTCAATCATAAATCTATTGAGCTATTGGCAAAAGACAAGACACGGCCCCATGTGTTTTGCTGATCTTAGTTTTCAATCACGCGGCGTTGAATTCTAATGTGAGTCTTATACATAAGTTTGCATCACTAGGGCCTTGAATAATGGCATCATTTTCTAGGCCTTGGTGATGCAACTATCTTGACGTCTGAGGGCTTAATCATTAACAAGTAGCAGCATGATTATAGGCGGAAAAATTAGCCCCCCTTTTTCATTTACTTGAATTTCTTTAACCGCCCATTTTTCATCTTCAAAGAACCGCCACGTATTGTCGGGCTCACGTTGTTGTAGTTCAATAAAGTTAGTTCCTACGATTAAAAGAGCCTTATCAAGAATCAATTTATCTCGTTTGCTAAATTGATTTGACACGCCCTGTGTTACAAAGCCTATCGATTCACCGTTTAAGAATATCTGTGTTTCGTCAGGTGTGTCGATGTCCCAACCCTTAAGTGTGACATCATAGTCTTCGTTTAAGCTTGGTAACTCAAACTTAAAGCGCGCGCCTGTGAATCTTGTAGGGGCTTGTGAATAGCCATAGAGCGTGTTATCCCGAGAGCCCACCTGTAGTGCAATGGTTGGTAAAAGATTCACTTTAATATCTTTTACGCCCCACTGAATAATGCCTGCTAGTGGCTCGATGCTTATCGTATTTTCCCCTTCTGAAAAGTTCTTGCGATTAATAACGTAACGCTTAACCGCCTCTCCGCCATTCACGAACGATTCAGTTGTTAAAACTTCTTGACCATTCACCATTATCTTAAACTTTCGGGTACTTGCGAAGTCATGAATAACTAATCCGGTGAATTCGAGTATAATATCCTTTCGGCTATTGCCGACTGAGTTTTTATGACTGACACCTGCCAACTTGGTCGAAACTATTGATGAGAAAATGACAGATACTTCAGCGCTGTCTGTTGAAGAACCGCCATATGCGAGACCATAAAAAGTGGGGTCAAAATGTATGTTGTCAGGGTCTTCAGTCACGGCACCATCATTAATGATTATCTGTTCTAACAGCTCTATCGCATCGTCAACTTGACTGTTTCTTATTCGACGCCTCTTGAACCCTTCAAAACTAAACATACTCGAACTGGCCTGATCTAACGCCCGGTACTTCTGACTTACCGTTGAGTTTGGATGAGCCTCGTGTAGTAGTGCAAAAGCAGCTGCGACTTTAGGTCCAGCATAGCTGTTGCCTGTTGTTACAAAAGTGCCGTTTTGGACTGCGCTCTTAGTATAAAAATCTATGCCATTGTCGCCGATACCTATGCCAGTAAATGGTGGAGAGAAGCCGTCTGTTCGCCCGACGTTTATTACACCACGGATACAGTTGGGCCAAGATTTAGCATTTGCGGGAATATTATTGTTTCTCAAGCCAGCTACAACGGCTATGCCATTGCCTCGCAAGGTATCAACAGCATTTTGGCCTGCGGCAATGCCATCGCATAGTGGAGGAGTGCTTTTGTCCGGGCCTGATATCACGGAGGAAATCGAGACGGCTCCTACATTGACAGAGTCACTTGTGCCAGTATTGGCGCTGGTAATGGCTAAATAATTCAGCGCATCGATTATGTTTTGGCCACTGTTAGTTTTATAACTAGAGGTAAATCGAGAGTTGTCAGCAACAATATCAACTAAGGTTCTGATGTCTCCTGCATGATTGCCTGCCATACCATATACTTGAAAATGTTGGTGAAACACGTCGCGATTGAAGTCCCATATTGCATCGCTAATAATTCGAGCGTGATTTAAAGTGTTAGTGGTGGTAAGTGTTTCTCCAGTTGGTGGCACAAAAAAGGTTCGAGGATGAGCAGCGGCAAAGGGGCTCAAAAATTGAAACGGCTGCCCGCTGCCACAAAGCGAGGCTGTAAAAGGGCTTGACACGACACTAAATCCCTCCGGTGGTGGGCCTGGCAGTTCAACAAACCTATCAGGGTAAGAAATACAGTTTTGTAGCGTAAATTTGCTAGAACCTCGGTGAGATAAACTGGTATTAAAACCTTGGTCTAGTATCGCTACTGTCTGTGCATGAATGGCGTTGGTAAATAGTGTGTATACGAGTGCAGCAATGCAGGCTCGTGCGATTGATTGAGCATCCTTCAAACTCCGTCTTGAGGTTAGGTTTTAGCGTGGCGCTTCTTCTAATTGGCTATTACCTAAATGACGCATCGACGTAACTCTTGAATCGTCAATAAATCTCATTAGCTCATTACTGGACGTTACAAAGATCGCGATCCCTGCGACTCGAATATCAATACCAAGTAGGTCAGGACTATAGGATGAATAATCAGCCCCTAAGTAGTGCTCATAAATGCGGTTCCTTTGCTCATCTGCCTGTGCTTTAGGATAAAATTTGAATTGTTGTTGCTCCGGATATTTGTCGGGGAAATTATTATCATTTTTGAAGTAAATGCTAACCTTTACCTTGCCATCAGCGATTAATACAGGTTCTTGCCGATTTTCCATTTCATGCATGAATGCTTGCAGTTCACAGCTGTTTTCACCTTCCCCATCGCAGACAAACGGAAGCACTTTGGTTTTTGCCGTTTGTTGAGGTATTGGGTACCTTGGCTTTGGTGCTGCCCCAGCTAAAGCCGCACCTGAGCTATCTTTAACGGTCGTACTATGTTCAACTTTAGGTTGAAGTGTGTATGCCTCATAAGCACGAAGAGAATCAATAGCAGCCATTTTTTGATCAGCGCTCATTGAGCTTTGGGCCGATGCAAATCCTAGGGTTGCTGAGCTGAGTGTTAAGAAGAAGGTTAGTTTAATAAATGAATTCATTCTACTGTCCTATGTAGTTTTTCGTATCTAGAATCAAATGATAGCCATAGCATATCAATCTATTTAGCACACTATATATAAGTACTCGGAAAAACGGACATTTATCTAGATTATTGTGATCAAAGGTTTCACGTGCGCGTATCAATTCTCAAAAAATTGAAGTTGGAAGAAAAAACAAAATAATAGGACAGGCGTGCTAAGAAAGAATTAAACCTTACTAATATCAGCATCGAAAAATCAATATTTCTTTCTCAGAATGGTTTGTTCAAAGACTAACGTGCGGAGCTATTGCCTTTATAGTCACATCACCCAGATACTAGACGTGCAAAGACCTCGCCAGCGGCGATCCTGTATGTTTTTAAGGGTTTGCTAGCCGATTAGCCGACGATGTTGATAGGTCGACGGAATACGTTGATAGTGTTTGTCTGAATAGACTTGTCTAACGATGGGTTCAGAGCCTACCCAGTTTCCGAAATACCGTTCAAATTGAGTGGTGAGTTGCTCCCAGGCTTCTTGATTTAAGGCAAGCCGCTTTAGAAAAGGTGGCAGTTTTTGCGTTATTGCACCAGCCTTGTCCCCTCGAATGATTCTCCCTGTCCAGTCAACCAACTCAAGGTAGTCGCGCAGTACAAAGGGCAGGCCCTTGTCATTTGGGTTTGAGCCGACGAAGTTTTCAATAGACCGCTTTGGCTGGGTGTTTGACTTAAGACTTTCAATTCGAGACTTAATACAGGTGTGGTCTGATGTTTCCGGTGAGTCGGCCATGTTGGCACGAATGGGGTTGAGGTCAACCATAGGTCATACAAGCAAGCAGCGCACGTTCATCAAGTAACGCTTGGCTCTTGAAGCGACTTTCTCACGACTGCAAGGATGCAGGAGGTAGAGTAACGCAGGAGCAGTTACCGAAAAGTGCCCCGTACATTTATCCTCAATATTTGCACGCCGCGCGATGGACTCATTCACAACTTTCATGAACCACGACAAGCTCGAGAGTCTCTCTCGCCATACTTCGATGTCTTTCTCAACGACTTTAAGCTGAGTGGCCAATAGCGGTGTGCCAGCCTCGTAACATTGTGAGAGATAGGTGCCTTTGAAAAGAGAATGCCAACGCCGAACGACATCGATTTTACTCAACTTGCTAGCCATGTCTGGCCGCAGATGTAGCACCACTTGGTAGTGATTACTCATCACGGCATAGGCGCAGAGCTTGATGGTGAAGGCCTCAGCCGTTTGGTGTAACTTATCTTCCAACCATTGTCTGCGGTGCTCAAAATTAGTTTTTGAGGTTCGATCGTAACCACACAAGTAAGCGCGTCTAACACAACGAGAAACGCAATGGTAATAGGGAGTGTCTGCCGTTGACACTATGGTACTTCTGGCTTGAGTCATCCTTAACTCCGCTGAAATTTCCTTGAGGTGATAGATTTGCACCTTATGGAGTTATTTGCAAGTCTTGGTGTGTCTGTCCCAGTATCCTGCCGATATCTAGTTTTATACTAAACAGTGATAAGCTTACTGCACCAACGAGAACCGATAGTACGGACGCGAGGGGGCACTCAGAGAATGCAAGTTCCCTTTCATGGCATAAGCGGCTGCGAAGTACAGAGTAAGCGAAATGAATAGATTATTAGATGAATTGGGCGAACCTAAGGAATACTTTAGTAAGGTATACGTACAGAACTTATGGGGCGGTATTTTATCAAGAAGTGGGCCGGGTTCTGAGGGGGATTTTGCAAATCAAAAGATAAAAGTATTAACTGAAATAATTACCGATTACGAAATAAATAGTATTCTGGATATTGGGTGTGGTGACTTTTATTGGATGAAAGAAATCGCTCCATTGTTAGACCACTATCACGGCATTGATGTGGTTGACGATTTGGTGATCAATAATAAGAAACAATATGAGGGAGCAAAAGTTTCTTTTCAGAGCATCGACGTTAGCAAACCCGATGATCAAAAGCTATTGAACGTTAGGAAAGTCGATTTAGTTACATGTCTAGACGTAATTGGTCACTTACTTAATGATGAGATAGATTCTCTATTAAGCTTCATCTTATGCGATCTAGAAATTAAATTTCTCATTGTGACAAATAGGCGCGAAGCTGCGAGCGCCAATTATCTAAAAAGAGCAAAAACTCGGCATGAGGGGGTCGATCTTGAGCAACATCCGCTGTTCTTGAAAAGGAAACCGGTGCTGTTGAAACAAGTGCCCGGACTTTTCCCAAACGACTTTTTTCAGCTGTATAGCCTGGTTTCGGAATAAAGAGAGGGAAAGAGCATTTTTTAGAGACACCACGTTTTCTTGAACGGCAGTAACGAGTAGCGGATGTGTGAAAACCAAAAAGTGAGTTTGTGAGTTGCGTTTCCAGCTCTAAAGTTTTTTGGGCAATGACTTTTGTTCGCTGCTGCCGATCCAATTAACCACGGCGCTTTTTGAATCTATCTGGACATGAATTCTTTACTAGCTTTTGGCGGATTTAAAATTTTAGTTATCGCATAGCTGAGTATTTTTTGGCCATCATCATTCATTGTAGAATCCCCGCAATCTTAACCATCAGATCAAGTTCCAACACCTATACATTACTGGCCCATTTCGACTATGAGTTTTGATGATGAACAAAGCTTAAAAAAAGCGTTATAATTGCGCTCCACGAAAAAATCGCCTGAATTCCTAAGTTCTTTAGGTTGCCGGGCTAACAGCAACACGTCTTACACAGTCTAGAGAGAGGCAGTCATGGGTCGAGAGATTAGTCAGCAGCATCTTAGTAGTTGGAATAGTCGGCAAGCCATTGCCGAAAAAATGATCCCGTTGTTGGGGTCTTTATATCGCGGCCCGAGTGTGGTGCTTCGCGTTTTTGGTCAGAAGATCATGAACGCATCAACCATCGAAATCATCAAGGCACATTTACATGGTCAACTGATCGTTGGTCAAACGCTGGATATGGATCAGAGCTATGCGATGTTGCAGCTGATCGAAAAAATGAATCTACGCCCGTGTCGTATTGATTTGGGCAAGCTGTGTCATGAATATCTTACTCAAGATACTGACGAGGATATGCAGGCGTTCTTAGTGCGTCGTTTATCTCAGTTACTGGGTGATCGGCAGGTTGAAGATGATGAGTCTCACGATGTAGTGTTGTACGGTTTTGGTCGAATTGGCCGACTATTGGCGCGACTATTAATTGAGCGCACTGGCACTGGTGCGAAGCTTCGTTTGCGGGGTGTGGTGGTTCGCTCCAAAGGTGATGTGCAAATTGATTTGGAAAAACGTGCCGAGCTGTTGCGCCGAGATTCAGTTCATGGTGAGTTCTACGGATCGATTAAAGTCGATCTAGAAAACCAAGCGATCATTGCTAACGGCAACTTTATCCAATTCATTTACGCCAGCAACCCAGGCGAGATTGATTACACTGAATATGGCATCAAAGACGCTTTGGTGGTCGATAACACTGGCATCTGGAAAGATGAAGCTGGCCTTGGCCAACATACGTCGTGCCCAGGTGTTTCAAAAGCACTATTGACCGCTCCTGCTAAAGGCGATATTAAGAATATCGTTTACGGTATCAACGACGCCCTGATTGAAGCCACAGATACTATTTTGTGTGCCGCGTCGTGTACCACCAATGCGATTGTGCCGCCGTTGAAAGTGATCAATGATAAGTACGGTATCGAGAGCGGACACGTTGAGACTATCCACTCATACACTAATGATCAAAACCTAATCGATAACTATCACAGTGCCGAGCGTCGAGGACGAAGTGCGCCGTTGAATATGGTGATCACTTCGACGGGTGCGGCTAAGGCGGTTGCTAAAGTGTTGCCTGAGTTAGCTGGTGTATTAACCGGTAATGCTATTCGTGTACCCACCCCTAATGTCTCTATGGCGGTAATGAATCTAAACTTAAAGCAAAACGTTACCGCCGAGGATATCAACGAAACTTTTCGTCAGATTTCTTACCATTCGCCACTCCAAGAACAGATTGGTTTTACCTATTCAACCGAAGTGGTGTCATCTGATTTGGTTGGCTCAACCCATGCCGGTGTGGTCGATGGTGGGGCAACTATTGCCGAAGGCTCGCGAGTAGTATTGTACGTGTGGTACGACAACGAAGCAGGTTACAGTAACCAAGTAGTGCGGGTAATGCAGAAAGTAGTGGGTTTATCTATGGACTCGTTGGCGGGCTAATTATCGCTTAAAGACCATTAGCAAAAGGGCTATCGGTTAAAGAACCATTAGCAAAGAAGCTAGCGACTAAAAAAATTGCACAGATGGCCCCCGGTTACACGGGGGCTTTTATTGTCAGCAGTATGATTTTCAGAGAAACAATGAATACAAGAAGTTTAAATATTAGAGGTCTGAACCACCATATTCAGGAGTGGGGCGTTTCTTCTAAACCGCTGTTAATACTATTGCATGGCTGGATGGACTGCGGTGCAACCTATCAGTTCGTTTCTGAATATTTAGTCGAGGACTATTTTTTAGTGGCACCCGATTGGCGAGGATTTGGCCAGACCGATCATGCTCAAAGCTACTGGTTTCCTGACTACTTTGCCGATCTCGAAAAGCTGCTTGATCACTATAGTCCGAATCAGCCAGCTAATTTGGTTGGCCATAGTATGGGTGGCAATATAGCTTTGATGTATGCGGGCATTCAGCCACACAGAGTTAATAAGGTGCTAAGTCTAGAAGCGCTTGGTATGGCGCCGACGGATGTTTCGCAAGCGACGCATCAATATCGCCGTTGGTTACGGGAGATCACCAGTGACGAGGCGGCCAAGGTATATCAGGATTTTGATGCATTGTGTCTTTCGGTACGCCAAGGCAACCCAACGCTCACAAGTGAGACTGTTGTCGCGTTAGCCACGATGTGGGGTCAGCCGTTTGGCGAGCAAGGAGCGTATCGTTTAAAACACGATCATGCGCATCGCTATGCCAACCCTGTGCGCTACCATTTCGATGACGTGCTGGAAGTGTGGAGCGAGATCACCGCCAAGGTCGGCTTAGTGATGGCCAGGGACTCAAGCTTTTTTCAGCGCTTAGCTAAGTTCGGGCGTATAGATGAAGCGAAAACAGTATTGAAGATAGCGGATAGTGATTACTTCGAAATTAAACGCTGCGGGCATATGCTGCATATTGAAAAGCCTCAAGCTACCGCCGACAGTATTCTTGCGTTTTTCAAGTAGATAAAGGCAGTCAACCTTTTATAGAGCGCGACGATTGGTAACAACTATAGGTTTATTTGTAGGTTTATTTGTAGGTTTATTTGTAGGTTTATTTGTAGGTTTATTTATAGGTCTATTTAAAGGCTTATCTTTTCGCGAACAAAGCGTCGCTAAGCAAATTACGGCGCTAAACGTTAACAGCAGGCGCTAGAGGTTTTTTACAATCTCTAGTTCTTTTTCGACATCTTCGATTCTTGCGCCGAGTCTTGCTCGCTCATATTCTGTGCTGGTTAACATAAACGCGCGCTTATACTGCTTAATTGCGAATGCATAGTTACCGCTTAAGTAATGATACTCGCCCCTCGCCTGATACGAGTGTAAGTTATCGCCGGTTTCTCCATAGGCTCTGGACAGCAGTATGTGAAAATACGGCTCATCTTTGTTATTGGCTATGGCTTTGTGCAATATTGGAATCGCTTCTTGGTTGTTTTTAGTTAGTACCAAGGCGTTGGCGTAGTAGATATCGACCAAGTGGTTACCTAACTTATTCTGCTCTATATACAGCTTTTTTAGCTCAGCTAGGCCGGTGTCTATTTCGCCAGCATTGAGCTCGTTATCGGCTTTGATTAGTTTAATACTGATGTTGTTTGGATAATCTTTTTCAAGCTCAGTTAAGACTTTACGAGCTTTATCAAATTCACCGTTTTCTGCCAGCGCCATTCCGTAACCGTAACGGTTGGGAAGCGTATTGTTACCCAATTTTAGTTGCGCCGCGTAGAGATCCCGAACAGCAGACTTATCCTTGGCGTAGCCAGCCGTTGCCTTTGCTTGCATTAACAAGAACTCCGACTGGTCTTGTACTGGCGCCTTCGGGTAAGCCCGTACACGCTCAGCCGACTCTGAAATACGATTAATGGTTAGTGGGTGAGAGCGAATAAATTCAGGTGCATGTGATTCGCTAATTCGGCTTTCGGCTAACAATCGTTTGAAGAATATTGGCATTGCTTCTGGGTCGAAGCCGGCTCGGCTGAGTAGTCTGATGCCAAGAGAATCAGCTTCAGTTTCATAGGCTCGGCTAAATGTTAGTTGCCGGTCGATGATGCTTGCTTGGCTTACTCCAAATGCCGCTTGAGCCGCTTCAGCGCTGCCTGATACGGCGGCCGCCAATAAGGCACCAATAGCCAGCCATGAGTCGTATTGCGAGTTTTCGAATTTACGCGAAATGTGTGACTGAGTTACATGTGAAATTTCATGCGCGACAACAGACGCAAGCTCGCTCTCACTTTCAGACTTAGTCAGAATGGCGGTGTGTATGGCGATATGACCACCTGGTACCGCAAACGCGTTAATCACATTGTTGTCGATCAAGTAGAAGTGATAATCCTTGCCGGCATCTTCACTAACATCTAATAAACGATTGCCTAAACGGTTGATGTAGCCCACTAACTCGGGATCTGATACATACGGTATCCGATAGCGAGACTGACGGATAAAGGACTTACCTAATTGCTCGGCTTCGTAATCAGACAAGAAATTTGCTGCATTCGAACCAAGATCAGGCAGTTGATCAAAATGATCGGCCTGTGCCCAGCTGTTTCCACTGGCAACGCTTAGGCTTGCTGCCACTAAAACTGTGCTGGCATGTGCGCGTAAGCGTGCTTTAAAAAGATTTAATAGTTTCATTCGAGTCAGTTTTTTAAGTCAATACCACGTTTAATTAATTACCAGTTTTGTACTATGAATACTCGTTATACAGGACGAGTGTGAGACGACTTTAACGTAATCAGTTTACACCATGGCGGTAACAAGCTAAATTAAACTCAGTATAGGAAATCATATTAATTAGATTTTTGTCGGCTGCAAGGAGGCTTTTTCTGTCAATCAGACGGTTTCGGTTTGGTAGCTAATCAAATTTGAGGCTCAACATCGGCGCTTTTCGACCATGACCCCAATTATTGTGTTCAAAAGCCGGCTATTAACATATTGATTGTCGATAACTTTGCTTGTCAATAAGGATAGTCGAATCATGGTTAGGATTTTGCAGTGATTATGGTGCTACTGACAACAGCAAAAATGCCGCAGCCGTTTCAGGCTTGGTATGAATCTACCATCGTAGCTTGTCGGAACAAATATTTTCAAAAGAGCTAGCTGCCAAGAGGGCCGGTAGCAACATCACCCAAAGGCTGGCCAGGACTTTAGCTACAGCTAAAAATAAGGGTCTCGAAATAAGGAAGTTCAGTTTTGCTATCTCGCAGCCATGTATGAATCATTAAGTAAACAAGGACAAACAAGGATAAATAATGAGAGGAAATGTATGAATAATATTAAGCAGAAGGATAGTTCTGTATCGATGATCATCAAGCGAAATTTTTTGGTTGTTACGCCCGTTGCGGTTGCGGTTGCTGCCTGTTTTGCGTCAACCGATATACAAGCGCAGCAAGAGGCCGGTGCTGTACTGGAGGAAATTGTGGTAACAGGCTCGCGCCGAAAAGGTCGCACTGTTTCGGAGAGCAATGTGCCGGTTGATGTATTCCAGGCAAGTGATTTGGCATCCTCAGGAAGTGCTGACCTTAGCCAGCTACTCGCGAGTAACTTACCGAGCTTTAACTTTCCTAATCCGAGCATTACTGACGGTACAGACCATGTTCGCCCAGCCGTTCTTAGAGGCTTGTCACCGGATCACACCTTAGTACTAATAAATGGCAAACGCCGCCATACATCGGCTATTTTGAATGTGAACGGATCGATTGGTCGAGGATCTAGCCCGGTTGACCTGAGTCGTATACCGTCTTCAGCAATCAAAAATATTGAAGTTCTCAGAGATGGTGCAGCGGCTCAATATGGCTCAGATGCGATTGCTGGCGTTATCAATATTGCTCTCAAAGATAATAAAGACGGCGGAAGCTTTAACGTCAATTTTGGTCAGCATGATACTAACGTCGACGGGGTCAAACAGCTTCAATCGGTGTCGGTTGGTGCTGATGGTAATCTCGCATTTACAGAAGGAGGTGATCGCTCATTAAGTGATGGTGAATCAATAACGGTAGCGGCAAACTATGGTTTCGGCTTAGGCGACACTGGTTTTCTGAATATAAGTGCCGAATTACAGGACGTGGATGCAACCAACCGATCTGCTTATGACCGACGAGAAAATTATGCTCGTATCGATGGAAGTTTAGATCCTCGCGAGTTGACCATTGACCGTTATAATCACCGCTTTGGTCAAAATGAAAGTGAGTCGAAGGCTGTCTTCTATAATTTGGGCTACACTATCCGAGATGACCTAGAGCTGTATAGTTTCGGCAGCTGGGCAAATCGAGAGTCGGAATCAGGCGGGTTTTACCGTCGAGCTCAAGACAGTCGCAACCTTCCGGCTATCTATCCTGACGGTTTTTTACCCTTAATTGCAACGGACATTGATGACACCTCGTTTGCTGTTGGTATTCGTGGTACTCGTGGTGAGTGGGGCTGGGATGCAAGTGTTAATTATGGAAAAAATGAATTGCAATTCAATGTTAATAATAGTCTAAACGTATCACTTGGAAACAGCAGTCCGACAAGCTTTGATGCCGGCACATTGTCGTTTGATCAGGTAACGCTTAACGTTGATATCAGCCGGGAGCTTGAAATCGCCGCCAAACCTTCATCTATCGCGTTTGGGGCTGAATACCGTCGCGATGGTTATGAGATTGAGCCAGGTCAACTTGAGTCTTTCCAATTGGTCGCCGGTGCACTGAACCAAAATGGCGGACTGGCGCAAGCCGGTTCGCAAGTATTTCCAGGTTTTTCTCCTCGTAATCAAACTAACGTAGACCGCGATAACATATCGCTTTACGGTGAAATAGATATAGACTTGAGTGAACGTTTCAACGTCACTGCTGCAGGTCGTTTCGAGGATTACAGCGACTTCGGTTCCACCTTTAATGCAAAGTTAGCATCTCGTTTTCAAGTGGCAGAGCGTGTTGCCCTAAGAGGCGCATTAAGTACTGGTTTCAGGGCGCCGTCATTAAATCAGAGTTTTTACACCTCGGTGTCGACAATATTCGTGAACTCTGTGCCTAATGATGTGCTCCATGCCCAAGTTAGTTCACCCGAAGCGCGAGCGCTCGGCGCACAAGATTTGGAGCCTGAAGAATCAACCAATCTGTCTCTCGGTCTAGTGATGAATCCCACCGATAATTGGAGTTTAACGGTAGATCTATATCAAATTGACATAGATGATCGAATTGCACTTTCTGGTAATATTTCGGGGCAGGGTGCAGTGGATGTACTTAATGCCGCCGGGCTAACCGGGGTTAGTCGAGTTCGCTATACCACTAACGCAATCGATACTCGTACTCAGGGTATTGATATTGTTTCGACCCATAGCGTTGACATTGGCCGCTATGGGGCACTGAAATTGACGGCCGCGTTTAACAGCGGTGATACGCAAGTCACACGTTTAGCGCCTGAGCCTGCGGTACTGCAACAACTAGGAGTGACTCGTTTTGATCGACGAGATCAGTTACGATTTGAAGAATCGGCTCCGGAGACTAAGACCAATCTTAGCGCTACTTGGTTGACTGAAAAAGTGACGTCGACCTTGCGTGTTACGCGGTATGGCGAATTTACCCAGCCTGGCACCGCGAGTGACGATTCAGATGATGGCGTATATGGCTCAGCCACTCTTGTTGATTTGGATGTGTCGGTTAATGTGACTGACGCTATCAACCTATCAATTGGAGCAAATAACCTCTTTGATGAATACCCCGACCTCAGTAGTGATGCTCGTAACGGTGGACCTGGCGGAACGTTCAATCGAATTTTCGCGTTCTCGGGCTTTTCGCCATATTCGTTTAACGGTCGATATTGGTACGCTCGCCTTGGCTATGAATTCTAGGCTGGAACGCTAAGCATAAAAGTTGAAATTTGACGGAGCTGTGTTTATTTAACGGATCTGTAGATTCTGTAGATTATAGCCTCGTCATTATTTCTTTATCAGCGGTAAGGTGGCGTTAGCATTTAATTGGTTGAGGACAATGGTCGACTCAATCGTTTTAATATTCGGAATGTTAGCGAGTTCACCTTTTACTAATTGCTCATAGTCAGAGAGGTCCTGAGCCACAACGCGTAATAGGTAGTCGTATCTGCCGGTTAATACAAAGCATTCTTGCACGCGCTGAATTCGACGTATCGCTTGCTCAAATTGTTCACCGTTGGCGGTGCTGTTTAGGGTTAGTTGAATAAAGACTAAGGCTGAAATACCCAAGCCAATTTTATCTAAATCAAGTTCTGCGCGATACGCCTTGATTACTCCATCATCTTCGAGCTTGCGAACTCGGCGTAAACAGGGTGTTGGTGATAGATTTACCTTATCAGCCAGTTCCGCATTGGTTACTCGGGCATTAGTCTGCAGCTGGAGTAAAATCTGCCTATCAATCGAATCCATAAAAATCTATTAAAACACCATGCGGCGCTATATTTGCTGTATATAATTTATAATTATAGCAGAATATATCGTTAAAATGCAAAATGGGTCTATTTTTGGCCATTCATGCTAACGCGAATTTGCTATCGTGTGGTTAATAAAAATCACCATCCCGACCCTATAATGACAACTGAAAATACGCAGAATTTTGATCACTGGATACGCCATGGTTTTAAGCAAATAAACACCGAACTTGAGTTGCTCTATAACCAAAAAAGTGACCCTGAAAATCTAAGCGGTGTTGGCATTGAACTAAAAAACCAACTAATTCGTGAAGGCGATGAATTGATCCAAGTGCTGCTACTTGAAGGCAATACTGACGAGGGTTTCGATCCTGGTTTTGATTTGCTCGGTAATGTCGGTTTTTTCATGGCCGCCTGCCGACGCCATGAAATTGATCAAGATGATGGTACTGATAATGATCTACGCAGCGACGCACTGCAGCGCACCCTAAAAGCAGCATCAGCATTGTCTCTGCAATTAGGCGCCTCCTTAGGGGTGGTTCCACGGTTTGCTTCAGCTCATCTTGAGACCCATAACAGTGCACAAAATGGAACCTCTAAGTCGTTCACCAATTTAGCCGACGAAAGGTTATTCATTGAATACAACACCCGTGGCGTATTCGCCTTTATTCGCGCCTCGCAAGCCTTACTTGCGTGTTTGCCGTTAGGCGTGTCGCATGCCGTCACCTACGATTTGCTAGTCGCGGCTAAGGGCGCGCTCAACGACGTGGTGGTGAATAATCAAGAGTTGTTTGACAAGCTCGACACCGATAGCTTTTTCTACAATGTTCGCCCTTACTATAAACCGCATAAGGTTGGTTTGAGAGAATATCGCGGAGCCAATGCGGGTGACTTCGCAGGCATCAATGTGATTGATTTGTTATTGGGTCTATGCCGCGCTGACGACCCTTATTACTCACAATTACTGGTCGACAAATTCTTGTTTATGCGGCCAGAAGATCAATTAGTACTGCGCGATTGTATGCGCCGACCCAGCTTGATGGATGGCTTTTTAGAATGCCATCAACGTGGAGAGCACCATCAGCCATGGTATAAACGTAACCTAGCGATGTTCTTAGAGGTGTGTGATGCGCATGGCGAAACGGCCTTGCAACATCATCATATGCTAATTAAAAAGTTTATCGAAGTGCCGGCCGATAAAGCAGAGCTGACAGACAAGCTCGACCTAACCGCCAGTGGCCCGCCATTGCCAGTCATGTTGCGTGGCTTGAAAAAACTTTGCGACCTGCGCTCGGCCGCGGATGTTGCTGGTATCCCCAGCCGTTATACCGATGTGTCGCGGCTCAAAGAAAGTTTGAGGAGTTAATCGAGTGTCGAATTATCAAGATTTATTTCATCCATCGCAACATGGGCGTTACTTGTTGACCCACTCCATAGGTTTGATGCCGCGATCAGCCGAACAGGCTCTCAAAGACAATTATCTAGATCACTGGCGCTCGGGTGCTGAAGATATATGGTCGCATTGGTTGGACGGCGTTAACCAATTTAACCAATCGCTAGCCAACTTATTGCAGTCGCAGGCAAGCCAGTTTTGTCCGCAAACCAATGTTTCTAGTGGCTTATCAAAATTGCTAATGGCGTTGCCAGAGAAGCCAGGTAAAAACGTTATCGTGGCGACCGAGAGTGATTTTCCATCGGCTGGCTTTGTATTGAAACAAGCTGAGCGACTTGGGTTTGCGCTTAGACTAATACCCAAAACCGCGGACCTGCAAGCATTGGACACCTGGGAACAGGCCCTGAGTGCTGACGTGCACACTGCCTTTATTACTCAAGTTCATTACAACACCAATAAGCTGACGCCGGTTGAGTCGATAGCCGAACTATGCCGGGCTCGCGGCATCACCAGCATTGTCGATACCGCACAAGCTACCGGCATTGTACCGATTGACCTATCACGCTCTGCTTGTGACATATTGGTCGGCTCTTGCATCAAATGGTTATGCGGCGGCCCTGGAGCTGGTTTCGTCTGGGTTAATGCAGAACTTATTGAGCAACTCAAGCCGTATGACGTAGGCTGGTTTTCGCACCAAAATCCGTTTGAATTTGATATTCACAATTTTGAATATGCCGACGATGCGGCACGTTTCTGGGGCGGAACACCCTCGGTGGCACCGTATATTGCCGCCACCAATAGTATTAAACTAATCACAGATATCGGAATAAAAGCGGTGGTTGAACACAACCGAAGGTTAACTCAACGGCTATTAGATGCGGTGCCTGAAAACTGTATCGTCTCGCCGCAAGAGCTAAATAAGAAAGGCGGTACGACGGTGCTTAAATTCGATAATCAAGGCAAACTAGAAGACAGCATGAGGGCAAATAAGTTGTTATTTGATTCACGCCAATACGGCATGCGCTTGTCGCCACATATTTATACCAATGATAGTGATATTGATTGTCTGATTGATTGCATAACGCAGCATCTGAGGTAAATTAACTCAGTTTTACCGGCTTAGTTTTACCGGCTCAGTGTGACTGACTCATTTTGACTTGCATCGGATTTTTTGGCGATGAAAATGTCGATACCCTTGCTATACTAGCGGCTGATCTAGTGTCACTAACAGTGACCTTATTACAAACATCATGACTGATAAGCCGTTGACGCAAGCATTCGAAACCGAACCCACTGTTGATATCCAAGTTGATATCCAAGTTGATATGAGTATTGATACTTGTGGAACGCGTTGCCCGATCCCGCTGTTACGCGCTAAACAAGCGTTAAAGACGCTGGCTGTTGGTGAGCATCTACAAGTTCTGGCCAGTGACCCGAGTGCAAAGCCTGATTTTGATGCCATGTTACGCCATTTGCCACACCGCTTAGTCAGCTATACGACTCAAGTCAGTCCAAGCAGAATTGACACATTTATTATTCAAAAAGGTGAGTAATGCAGTGCTACGTTTATAAGGGCGTCAACAATGACGACCATTTTCTTTATCTTAATCAAGAGTTTGATCAAGACAATCTACCAGATGACTTTCCCGAGGCCATTCTTCGGTTGATGGGGGAGCTCAATTTTGTTGTTGAGTTTGAGTTGACCTCTGATCGAAAACTGGCTCAAGCCGACGCTGATCATGTGTTGGCCGACATGAAAGCACGTGGCTACTACCTACAAATGCCGAAAAAAGACATGGACGCGCTTGAAGACGACTACTTTAACTAGTCCCTGAGACAGATTTCGATGACGTTTAACCTCTTAGTCAGTGGCGCCCTTTACTCTAGCCAGTCAGCCTATAGTGCGCTGCGCTTTAGCCAAGCAGCGATTGCTGACGGCCACTCGATTAGCCAAGTATTCTTTTATCAAGACGGAGCAAGCCAGGCCAACCGATTGTCGATGCCGTTAGACGATGAATTCAATGCGCTTGAGCGGTGGGCCGAATTTTCTGATACCAACTCTGTGCCGTTGGTCGTCTGCATATCGGCTGGTGAGCGGCGAGGTATTATGAGCGATGCTCAAGCTGGCGAATACCAACTCGGGCAGGGTAATTCGCATGCGGGCTTTAGTGTGGCTGGCTTAGGAGCCCTACACGAAGCGAGTTTAAGTAGTGACCGTACGGTGACCTTTAAATGAGTGCTGCAAAAGTGCTATACGTGATCAGCCACGCGCCGTATTCAAATGCCAGTGGACAGGAAGCGCTTGACGCTATCCTAATCGGCACAAGCTTCGAATTAGATGTATCGGTGTTGTTTATTTCAGATGGCGTTTTCCAGCTAAAACAAGGTCAACAGTCTGGCGATAACGGTCTAAAGCAATTCACCAAAACCTATAAGGCCTTGGCGGACTTTGGAGTCGAAAAACTTTACCTACACGACCTTAGTATGGCCGCTCGCGGTTTGAGCGAGTCTGAACTGACCTGTGCTACGACCACGCTCGACAGCCTTGCGGTTAGTGCGTTGATCGCTGATCAAGCAAAGGTATTTACCTTTTGAGCGCGTTATTTGTTATTAACCGCTCATGGCACGATAGTATGTGGCTATTTGAGCCGTTGGCTTTCGCCTGCCCAGGCGACGCCATTCTGCTAATCGAAGACGCTGTGCTTGCGTTGCAGTCACCAATCAATCTTGGTTCTTTTTCGGCCAAATGTGCCGCCATGAAAATTGCCGTTTATGCCTTGGCAGATGATTGTTTATTACGTGGCATAGATAGCCAATATAACTCTATTCAAATGATTGATTATCCGGGCTATGTAAAATTGGTTACGCAGCACGCTAAACAGGTAGCCTGGTGATGAGCGACGACTTTATCGAATTTGAAGGTCAGCAATACCCCACTGACGTACAAGGTTTTTTGAAACAACGGCTCAGATGGTCGCCCGGTTTAGCTCAGCATATGGCTAAACTAGATGGCGTTACTCTCACTGACGAGCACTGGGAAATCATTCACTATTTTCGGGAATATTACGAGGACTATAATATTCCGCCACCGATCCGGATGGTGATTAGGGTATTTAAAAAGGCCTTTGGTGACGAGAATGCCAATAGTCGATATTTGCTGCAATTGTTCCCCGAAGGTGCGACTAAGGCGGCCAGTAAGTTTGCCGGACTACCCAAGCCGAAGAATTGTAAGTAGTCGTGCATAGATTTACCGCGCGTTATTAGCGAATAAGCGCTAAATAAGTGATTTAAACATCACATAGAAGCAGTAAAACCGTTAAAATCCTCAAATGAAATTTGTAGATGAAGCAGAAATTACCGTACAAGCCGGTAATGGTGGTCACGGCGCATTAAGTTTTCGCCGTGAAAAATATATTCCTCGTGGCGGCCCTGATGGTGGCAACGGCGGGCGTGGCGGATCGGTGCACTTACAAGTAACCGACGATTTAAATACCTTGGCGGATTTTCGCTTTGTACGTCACTATCAGGCTAAGGGTGGTGGTACCGGTGCGGGTAAAGTAAAGACCGGTCAAGCCGGTGAAGACATTATCGTAAAAATTCCAATAGGAACAATGGTTTATGACTCCCAGACTGGTGAGTTGATCGCCGATATGACTGAAGACGGCGAAGAAATTATTGTGGCTGTTGGTGGTGACGGTGGTTTAGGCAATACGGTTTTCAAGTCGAGTACCAATCAGGCGCCGCGCAAAATCACTAAAGGCAAGCCAGGTGACGTTAGAAAGCTTCATTTAGAACTGAAGGTATTGGCCGATGTCGGGCTTCTCGGTCTGCCTAATGCTGGAAAATCTACCTTTTTAAGGGCCGTATCTCAGGCCACACCGAAAGTGGCAAACTATCCGTTTACCACGCTACACCCAGAGTTGGGCGTGGTAAGTATCGGTATGGGAAGTAGCTTTGTGATCGCTGACATTCCTGGTTTGATCGAAGGCGCAGCGCAAGGTGCTGGTTTGGGCATTCAATTCTTACGCCACTTGGCGCGTACAAAATTATTACTGCATATTGTCGATATCGCTCCCTATGGGGATGAAGATGCCAATTTGGCTAGCGACGTTACTACTATTGCTGGTGAGCTTTCGCAGTACAGCGATGAAGCCGGTGCTGAATTAGATAAACTCGATCGTTGGTTGGTGATTAACAAGACCGACGTGGTACTCGAAGAAGATCGTAAACGTATTGTCGCCGATCTAGTTAAAGAATTGGATTGGCAAGGCCCGGTTTATACGATCAGCGCGATAGGTCGGCAGGGTACGCAAGAATTATGTAACGATATTATGAACTATATCGATGCCGAGATTCGCGCCGGCCAAGAAGAAGTGTTTGTATCGATCCCACAGCCCGAAATAACTGAGCCATATGACCCGTCAAAGTGAATCTTGGTTTAGTTAGAGGTCGCCGCAGAAAGTAATCTATAGCCAATAGGCATTTATGTTTCACACCTGAAGTTTTATCTCGATCTTGAAAGTATTAGGCACTTTTTGTTGGCGCTGGCGTTATGCTCAGAGCCATTGGTATTATAAATTAGGTTGGATTTTACAATGAGTGACCGTTCGAGCATAAAAAACAGTAAACGATGGGTAGTTAAAGTTGGCAGTGCTTTATTGACCAATGACGGCGAGGGTTTGCACCGCGCTACCATCATTAAGTTGGCCGAGCAAATCGCATTTCTGCGCGATAAAGGCATTGAGGTGGTTTTGGTGTCGTCCGGCTCAGTAGCGGCAGGTGTCAGCCAGCTAGGAATGAAAGCCAGGCCTACACGTGTCGACGAACTGCAAGCGGCGGCGGCGGTCGGGCAAGCATCTCTGGTTCGCCATTATGAAGAAGCCTTTCAGCCGTTTAACATCCAAACTGCACAAGTGTTACTAACACACTCCGATATTGCTAATCGAGAGCGCTATCTAAACGCTCGTAGTACCTTATTAAGGTTGCTTGAGCTAGATGTGCTTACCATTGTGAATGAAAATGATACCGTTGCGACCGATGAAATCTGCTTTGGTGATAACGACAGTCTAGGGTCACTAGTAACTAATTTGGTCGGCGCCGATTTAATGGTGATCTTGACTGACCAGAACGGCCTCTATACCTCCGACCCGCGCTCAAATCCTGACGCTAGTTTGCTGAATGAAGTTAGTGCTGGCGACGAGAGTCTAATGGCGATGGCAACTGGCGGCACGACCTTAGGTCGAGGTGGCATGGTGACCAAACTGTCGGCGGCTCAAATTGCTAGCCGATCTGGTGCATCTACGCTGATCGCAAATGGACGTGAGAGTCGAGTGCTTGAGCGTTTATACCAAGGCGAGGTACTGGGCACCTTGTTAACCGCCAGTAACCGAGTGCCGTCGAAGAAGCAATGGATGGCCGGCCAGATGAAGATCGCTGGCAAAGTTGTTATCGACGACGGGGCTGAGAAGGTTTTGCAGCAATCAGGCAAAAGCCTATTACCAGTGGGGGTGGTCAGCGTCGATGGCGACTTCATGCGCGGCGAATTGATTAGCTGTGTCAATAAACACGGTAAAGAGATTGCCCGAGGACTGAGCAGCTATAGTGCTGAAGATGCGAGGCTGATTATGGGTAAGGCAAGCGAGTCAATTCGCGAACTATTACCGTTTGCCCCTGATGACGAACTGATTCATCGAGACAACCTGGTGTTGCTATAGGATTTCGGCGTTTAGCTGCAATCTACAGTTCACAATGCCGTGCACAGCATTCAGTGTAACTATTGGCGATAGCCGACAGTTAATTAGTGGTAGCTGGCAGTTAAGTCAACGTACGTCTGTGTATAGCTAAAACCCTTTTAGCTATCAATTTCATCAAGACATTAAAAAAGGACCCGCTAGGATCCTCTTTAATAAAGGAAATAATAAAACTGCTTATGCAGCCATTTCCTTTACACGTTTGTTCAGACGGCTTTTAAGACGAGCAGCACGATTCTTGTGATGCAGACCCTTAATAGTAGCCTTGTCGATCATAGAAGCAGAAACTTGCAAGGCTTCATTGGCTTTCGCCTGATCGCCAGCTTCAATAGCAACATCAAGTTTCTTGATGGCTGTACGTACGGCAGAACGCTGCGAATGGTTACGCAATCGGCGAACTGTATTTTGCTTTGCGCGCTTGCGCGCTTGTGGAGAATTTGCCACTTTTAATTACCTCGTAAAATCGAAGGGGGAATATGCAGATTTAGGCAAAAATTGTCAACCCTAAAAGACACTTTATTATCACTCAAGCCTCACTGTTTGCTCACTTTTAACAGATGCTAACAGGTATACTCGCCAAAACCGCTTTTTAACTGCAATAAATGTCTAAAAAACTACTTAAATCCACCGCCATTGTTAGTGCCATGACGCTGATTTCTCGAGTCAGTGGCTTAGTGCGTGATGTGGTGATGGCTAGTGTACTCGGTTCTAGTGGTGTAGCCGATGCTTTTTTTGTCGCATTTAAGATACCCAACTTCCTTAGGCGTATTTTCGGCGAAGGCGCATTTGCCTCTGCGTTCGTGCCGGTGTTCAGCGAGTTGACCGAACAAAACACTTATCAGGCCAAGCAATTTGTCAATGCTACTGCTGGTATCTTGGCTATGGTTACGTTTGTACTGACGGTATTAGGGATGGTGTTTGCACCCTTTATCGTCTCGCTTTACGCGCCAGGTTATAAAGATGACCCAGTGCAGATGGCATACACAGTAGACGCATTGCGGTTTATGTTCCCTTACTTATTTTGCATTTCGTTAGTGGCGATGTCGGGTGGCATACTAAACACCTTAAACCGTTTTGCCATTCCTGCTGTAACTCCAGTATTACTTAATCTTTGTTTGATCTTAGCTATGTGGTTGTTGGTGCCGCTGGTTGAGACGGCTTCACGAGCACTTGCGATCGGCGTATTGATTGCTGGTTTTATACAGTTGCTGTTCCAGTTGCCGAGTTTATATAAAGAAGGTTATTTGCCGAAACTGAGCTTGAACACGTCGACACCAGGGGTTAGTAAAGTATTCAGACTAATGCTGCCTGCCGTATTCAGCGTCTCAGTGGCTCAAATTAATACCTTTGTGAATACTGTCTTTCTGTCTGGGCTTATGACCGGCAGTGTCAGCTGGTTATATTACTCCGATCGCTTAATGGAGTTTCCGGTCGGCGTATTTGGCATTGCCTTGGCCTCGGTGGTACTGCCTAGCTTGTCAAAAGAAAATACTTCAGGCACTGATGCAAGCTTTTCGGCGATGATGGACTGGGCGTTGAGATGGGTGATTTTGATCGCTGTGCCGGCAACCTTCGCCCTCTACCTGTTGTCAACTCCCTTATTGTCGACCATATTTCAGCGCAACGCCTTCAATGCAAACGACGTTGCAATGTCGAGCCTCTCGCTTGAAGCATTTGCGATTGGGGTCTGTGCCTTTATCTTGGTAAAAGTTTTAGCGCCAGGTTTTTTTGCTAAACAGGACACCCAAACACCGATGCGAATAGCCATCGTTGCGGTATTAGTGAATATTCTATTGAGTGTTCTATTGGTCGATAGCATGCAACATACTGGGCTCGCTTTGGCGGTTTCGATTGCCGCATGGGTTAATGCGACATTGCTCTTTATAATGCTGATGGTACGAGGCATTTATCGACC
The DNA here is from genome assembly GCA_046709645.1 of Arenicella sp. GTDB lineage: Bacteria > Pseudomonadota > Gammaproteobacteria > Arenicellales > Arenicellaceae > Arenicella. The sequence goes on along the minus strand of JBKEFT010000019.1, from coordinate 56,779 downwards.
TCAACCAGGCTGGTTTTGGTTTTTAGCACGCATTGCGTTAGCGGTATTGGCGATGTCGGCGATGCTCATATTCTTGAATGAGCCTGCGGTTGTCTGGCATGCTTGGTCATTGGCTCAGCGAATCGGACATCTAATGTTGTTGGTAGGCGCGGGCGCGGTTAGCTATTTCGCGGTTCTGTTGCTGCTGGGTGTCCGGCCCAAACAATTGTTGCTCGGCCCCCGCGTGGCTAAGGTTGATGATGCTAAGTCGTCTGATGCTAAGTCGTCTGATACTGGAACAACTGAGGGTTAGTCTAATGTTTGCTGAAATCGGCTTAAAGAACAAGCTTTTCAATCTCCAAGAAGCTAGGGCATTGTTGCCACTGGTACGCGCGGTTACCAATAGCCAGCGTGCCGATCTGGTGCCGATTCAAGATCGACTTAACAAAATGCTAGCAAACGACCCTAGGCGAAAAGTCTTTGAGAACGATTATCAAATCGTCGTTAGCCTCTGGCGCAATAAAGTTGAATTGCTCGGTGCGCGCGTCTCGGGCCTTTGGACCGTCGAGTTTGATGTCGGTGGCGGTAGCCTATGCTGGCGCTACCCAGAATTAGGCTTGAACTATTTTCGTGCCGATGGCGCTGAATTTTCTGAGCGTGTAAAATTACAAAGTTATATCGATGAAACCGACCCCGATTGGGTCTAACCTGACAGATTACCGAACCAGTTTAATGACTCTTATCCGTGGACTAAACAAGCTTCAAGCTGAGCATAAGCCCTGTGTGGCTTCAATAGGTAATTACGATGGCGTGCATCTAGGGCACCAGTATGTCATTGCTACATTACTCGAGCACAGTCAGCGCTTAGGGTTGCCCTCTACCGTGATCACCTTTGAGCCATTGGCTAAAGAATATTTCCGGCCCAATTCTGTGCAGCGTTTAACTACCATAGAGCATCGCGCTGAGCTGCTCAAGGCGCAGGGTGTTGATCAAGTGCTGTGTGTTGATTTTGATCAGGCTTTCGCATCCTATTCGCCGATTGGCTTTATTCAGGATGTATTGATTGATGGTCTGGGTATTAAGCATTTATGCGTTGGCGATGATTTTCGCTTCGGCAAAGATCGCCAAGGTGATTTTGCTCTGTTAACCGAAGTAGGGCAAAGTAGTGGCTTTGCCGTCAGCGCGCACCAGACCTTTGAGCTCGATGGTCAGCGTGTGAGCAGTGGCCGGATCAGAGAGGCCTTGGGGCAAGGTGACTTTAAATTGGCCGAAGCATTGCTTGGGCGACCGTACACGATAAGCGGAGAAATTTCGCGAGGCCAGCAGCTGGGTCGCACTATAAATTACCCCACTGCAAATATTGTCTTGCCAAAAATGTTGATGCCGATAAACGGCGTTTTTGCTGTTACCGCAAAACTACACGATGGTGAAATCGTTCATTCGGTCGCTAATGTTGGAAACCGACCAACCGTTGGCGGCAAAGAAAATCGACTTGAGGTTCACTTATTCGACTTTGATCGGGATATTTATCATCAATCGATGACTGTAAACTTTGTTGAAAAAATACGCGATGAACTGAAATTCGACTCTTTCGATGACTTAAAAGCTCAAATTGAGAAAGATGCCGCCCGTGCACGAGTGATTTTGTCCGTTATTTAAGTGTTTCAAGTCAGAAATTAAGAGCTTCAGCTAGAAAATTCGTGGCTTTAGCCAAGAAAATGAGAGCTTTAGCCAAGAAAACAAAGATTTATACTAAAAATTCGTCTTTTGAGTGCACTTCCGATTGGTCGAAACCAATATCTAACATAAAATGCTCGGCTATAATTTGGATCCTCAATGCTGAGCTCCAAGCCAACCTGAATCGTCCAGTTAGATAGTTGCAAAATAATGAGCAAAGACAAACCCGGTAGTCAGTACAAAGATACAATCAATTTGCCACAGACGGCGTTCCCGATGAAAGCGGGTTTGCCTAACCGTGAACCGCAGATTCTGAAAAAATGGGCAAGTCTTGATAGCTATCACACGCTGCAAAAGCTACGAGCCGATGCGCCAACGTTCATGCTGCATGATGGGCCTCCTTACGCCAACGGAAATATCCATACTGGCCATGCGATGCAAAAAATTCTAAAAGACATCATCGTAAAGTCGAAAAACTTGGCGGGCTATCGAGCGCCGTTCATCCCGGGTTGGGATTGTCATGGTTTACCGATCGAGATTCAGGTAGAAAAAAAGCATGGTAAAGCGGGGCAGAAAATTGATAAGAAAACCTTTCGTCAAAAGTGCCGTGAATACGCTGGTCGCCAAGTAGAGGGACAGAAGAAGGACTTTATTCGCCTAGGCGTTCAGGGCGATTGGGACAACCCGTACCTAACCATGGACTTCCAAACTGAAGCTGACACGGTTCGCAGCCTTGCGAAAATTGTCGAGTCAGGCCATTTGTACCATGGCTTAATGCCAGTCTACTGGTGCCCCGCATGTGCATCGGCTTTGGCTGAAGCCGAGGTTGAGTATCAAGATAAGATCTCACCTGCGATCGATGTGAAGTTTTCGATTGTTGATCTTGCCGACTTCGCCAAGCGTATCGGTATTGATCTAGCCACACTTAATAAACCCAGTGTTGTTATTTGGACTACTACGCCTTGGACACTGCCGGCCAATGAAGCGGTGTCTCTGCACCCTGAGTTAAATTACGTTTTAGTGCAGGCCGGTGATGAGCAATTAGTGCTAGTCGAAGAACTAGTGGAGTCAGCATTAGCGCGGTACGAACTAAGTGAAGAGCACCAAGTGCTCGCTCGCTTTAGTGGCGAGTCGATTGAACTTTTGAGTTTGAATCATCCATTTTACGACAAACAAATACCTATCATCTTGGGTGATCATGTGACCACCGATGCGGGCACCGGCGCAGTGCATACCGCACCCGCACATGGTGGCGAAGATTTCGCGGTCGGCAAACGTTACAACCTTCCTGTGAATAATCCAGTAGGCTCAAACGGAACCTTCTTAGAGTCGACAGAGTTATTCGCCGGCGAATTTGTATTCAAAGCCAACACACATGTGGTTGAAGTATTAGAGCAGCATGGCGCCTTACTCAAGCATGTCGAGTATGAACACAGCTATCCACATTGCTGGCGTCACAAAACCCCGATGATCTACCGTGCTACAGCGCAGTGGTTTATTGGTATGGAGCACTTGAAGGGTGAGAAGGGCTTGCGTTATCAGTCGCTTAAGGCGATCGAGGAAGTTCACTGGGAGCCCAGTTGGGGCAAAGCGCGGATTAAAACAATGGTTGAGAGCCGCCCGGATTGGTGCGTCTCTCGACAACGTAATTGGGGCGTGCCGATAGCCATTTACTTACACAAAGAAAGCGGCGAGATGCACCCGAACACGCCGGCATTAATGGAGCAAGTGGCTCAGCTTATCGAGCAACAAGGCGTGCAAGCTTGGTATGACCTAGATGATGCCGAGTTGCTCGGTGACGATCTAGAGAACTACGACAAAGTACTTGATACGCTGGATGTCTGGTTTGATTCTGGAGTAACGCACAATAGTGTAGTTAAGGCTCGCGAGGAGTTGAGCTTTCCGTCCGATTTATATTTAGAAGGTTCAGATCAGCATCGTGGCTGGTTTCAATCGAGTCTAATCTCAAGTGTGGCGATGAACGATGGTAGGCCACCTTATAAAGCGGTGTTAACACATGGCTTCGTAGTTGATAAAGATGGCCGTAAAATGTCTAAGTCATTAGGCAATGTGATCGCGCCGCAAGAAGTCTTTAACTCACTCGGTGCCGATGTGCTTCGCTTGTGGGTTGCGGCTACTGACTACAAGTCTGAAATGAGTTTGTCAAATGAGATTTTACAGCGCACCAGTGAATCCTATCGCCGTATTCGCAATACCGCTCGCTATTTACTTGGCAACCTAAACGATTTTGAGCCAAATCAAGCTTTGGCCTATGAAGACATGCTTAGCCTTGATCAATGGGCTGTGCGTTTAAGCGCTAAAATGCAAAAACAAATTGAGAGCGCTTATGAGAGCTACCAATTTCATCAAATTTATCAACGCCTACACCAGTTCTGCGTCGTCGATATGGGGGGCTTTTATCTTGATATCATTAAAGACCGTTTATACACCTTAGACTCGTCATCAAAGGCTCGTTTGTCGGCGCAAACCGCAATGCATCATATTTTAGAAAGCTTAGTGCGTTCGATTGCGCCAATCTTAAGTTTTACCGCCGAAGAAATATGGGGTCATATGGCCGGCGAGCGCGAAGACAGTGTTTTATTTGCCACTAGTTATACAGGGCTAGCTGAGGTTCCGAGTGACCCTAAAGCCGACGAGCAATGGACTTCGATCATCGCCATTCGTAACGAGGTCGCTAAGCAAATAGAAGCTTTGCGTAGCGCCGGAGGTTTCGGCTCTTCTTTGGATGCCAACGTTGACCTTTATGCTAGCGACGAGTTGCACACGGTCCTTGAGACCCTTGGCAGTGAACTCCGATTTGTGTTGATCACGTCTGGCGCGACACTGAATAAAGTGGCCGCTGCGCCGCAATCAGCGGTTGCAAGTGATTTAGACGGTTTGAAGATTGCGGTAAATGCCGTGACGGATGAAAAATGTGTGCGTTGCTGGCACCGTCGGTCTGACGTAGGCGAGGTTGCAGAGCACCCTGAGTTGTGTGTGCGATGCGTTAGCAATATCGAAGGTGACGGCGAGTTGCGAACCGTTGCCTAAGGCCGCCGACCATCAATTACGCAAAAAAGGCTATGAAACAGGTAACATGACTCTTAAACACTCAAATTGAATATGAAACATCTTAAATGGCTATGGTTGTCGTTAGCGGTTATCATCGCTGATCAGGCGACCAAGTACTGGGCCGAGCATATCCTTGGCTGGGACGGGTTAATTCCGATTTTACCTGTGTTTGACTTCTCATTGGTTCACAATACCGGTTCGGCATTCGGGTTTCTCAGTTCAATGGGCGGCTGGCAGCAGGTGTTTTTTGTTACCTTGGCTGGGGTTATTAGTATTGTCTTGGCCATCGCAATAGCACGCTTGCAATCATTTGAGCGTCATTTGGCTGTGGCATACTCACTCGTCATCGCTGGTGCGATTGGTAATGCAATAGACAGAATAGTTTATCAATACGTGGTCGACTTCATTCATTGGTTCTATCAAAGCCACCACTTCCCGCATTTTAATATCGCCGATATCTCTATTTTTATTGGCGCGGCGTTGCTATTCGCTGAGGCGTTTGGCAAGCCATTTTTAAACACAAAACTGAAATGAAAATTTTACTCGCAAATCCCCGTGGCTTCTGTGCTGGTGTCGACCGTGCTATCGATATTGTTGAACGAGCGCTTGAGCTATTTGACGCACCTATTTACGTCAGGCACGAAGTAGTGCACAACCGCTTCGTGGTAGACGATCTTAAAAATAAAGGTGCCGTGTTTGTCGATGAATTAAATGAAGTGCCCGATGGCTCGACAGTCATCTTCAGTGCTCATGGTGTTTCTCAAGCGGTTCAAGACGAGGCCGCCAGTCGAGACTTGAAAGTATTTGATGCAACCTGTCCGCTAGTAACCAAAGTTCATATGGAGGTTAAGCGTTACCGTGATAAAGGTGTTGAGGTTATTTTAATTGGTCACCAAGGTCATCCAGAAGTGGAAGGCACAATGGGCCAGGCCGACTCGGGGATGCACTTGATAGAAGAGCCTTCAGACGTCAAAGGGCTGCAAGTCGCGAACGAAAATAACTTAGCCTATGTAACCCAAACAACCTTGTCGGTCGATGACACCCAAATTGTAATCGACGCGTTAAAAGATCGCTTTCCTAATATTAAGGGCCCGCGTAAAGATGATATCTGCTACGCCACCCAAAATCGACAGGATGCGGTACGGTCTTTATCAAGAGACTCAGATGTAGTTATTGTGGTGGGCTCTACTAATAGCTCAAATTCAAATCGGCTGCGCGAGCTGTCTGAGAACCTTGGCGTGCCTAGCCATTTGGTGGATAAGCCAGAGCAAATTCAGCGCGAGTGGTTTGACGGCGTTGATGTTGTTGGCTTAACTGCGGGCGCTTCGGCACCTGAAATACTGGTTAAGCAAGTGATTGATCAGATTAAACACTGGGGTGGCTCGGTCGTGAATGAGGCAAATGGACCGGTCGAAAGCATCTCTTTTTCCTTGCCTATTGAGCTTCGTAGCAAACGTTAAGGAGCGTTCGCACCTCAAGTTACTCTCAGATTTAAAAAGGCCTTTTACTTAATATAGTTGAGTGCTGTCACATTGATTTGGTTGGTAATTGTTAAAAATTGTAAGTTATTGGCATACACCCTCTGCTGATAAGCCGTATTGACCGTTTATCTCTAAAATAATGCCAGTCGTCAAATTAGATTGGTAAACTTGTTGTTCAGTGCATAGAGTCTAGATTAGCAGAAGCTAATTGTTAGCTACTGGGAAAAACAGTCAGACACGTAGCGGACTAAATGCACTTATGAAACAACAAAAATCCGACGGATTTACTCTAATAGAATTATTTCTAGCGCTATTGATTGTCGGCGTAATAGCTACCACTGCGGTACCGTCTTTTTCAGGTTTTGTGGAGCGCCAAAGATTGGCCGGTCAAGCGGAAGCGATTAGCAGCACTTTAAGCACTGCTCGCGCCGAAGCCTTGACAAGGCTGGCGACGGTTAGTGTCTGCTGGAATCAGACTAATGCGGCCGTCACAGTTGACGGTTTCTCTCTACAGCCTGGACAGATGGCAGTCATAGTGGATAGAACACCGGCAGAGGTTACAGCGGGAACCGCAGCAGTCGTGGTACGTGACATTGCCTTTTCTGACGATGGCTTATTTATTGATGACACTGAAGTAGATGATTGTGTCAGTTTTCTGCCTAGTGGCCGCTTTGACACTAACAGCACAGTTATAGATCCGCTTACTTTCGGTATCTGTAAAGAGTCAGGAGAAACCGCCGACTCCAAGGCTGTGGTATTGAATGCAACGGGTCGCGCGTCCACCGTTGATAATAAATCTGGTGCAGCAATTAACTGTAGCTGAAGACAAAAAATTAACGACTTTCAAATCAACTGGCAAAACTCGCAAGAATTAATGAAAAGACAATTTAAAACTTTAAACACCAAGCAACGCGGCTCGTCGTTAGTAGAGGCGATGGTCGCGTTGGTTGTTTTTGCCGTTGGCGCACTCGGCATAGCCGCGATGCAAACTGTATCATTGGTGCGCGGCGATGACACACGCCAACGCTCGATTGCTATTTGGAAGGCACAAGAGTTGGTTGACCGAATAAAGGCGACAAAAACTACTAATGAACCCGATGGGCTGGTTGCCGAGTACATTACCGAAATAGGTAACGATAATACCGACGATGGTATTGGCAAGCTTGTGTTAAATGATGAGTATCGCTGTCCAGTCGCAGCACCAACCCGTTGCGATGATCAAAATGGGACCAATGCCGCTGCGTGCGACGCTGATGAGATAGTCAAAGCGGATATCTGGACAGTATTGTGTGAGCCAAACACCGGTGTAGTGCCGCTTGGCAATGCGGTTGCAGGCTCGGTAGGCTTGCGTAGTTTGGAAGTTGCATTGGAGGATACCGGCACTGAATATCGACTTTATTTCGAATGGTTAAATCGAACCACAAACAATAACTTGGATGTTGAAGGGGTGGATTCCGGCCAACAAAATAGTGACGGAAGTGCCAGAAATGTCACCACTAGCCTATGCGGCGACGATGAAGCCATCGACTCTCGTCTAGATGCCTATTGTCTGAGGTTTGAATAAACCATGAACGTTATGAATAAAAAAATCGGTCATCAGAGAGGCTTCACCTTGGATCCGAGAGGCTTCACCTTGGATCAGAGAGGCTTCGCCTTGGATCAGAATCAGAAAGGATTCACCCTGGTAGAGCTGCTGGTCGGGCTGATGTTGAGCGTCTTCATTATCGGTGTCGCCATTACCTACATGCTAACCTCAACGAGGACCTTTCGAGTCCAAACCAACGAGACGCTAATTCAAGAGAATGCGCGCTTCGCCTTGGACGTGTTGACCCAAAATTTTCGTTTAGCCGGATTGAACCCAAGTAATAATTTTGGCAACGCACTGAGCGTTATTTACAGCGGCGCAAAATGCCCAGCGGATGAGTCGAGTACAGCGGATAATTCGGCCGGTAACACGGCCTGCACCAAAGACGGTGCGAATAATACCACCGACAACAATTCAGATCGAATTGCCATTGACTATATGATTGATGCCAGTAAGTCCGCTGCGGCGATAAATGTTAATGGCTGTAATAGTTGGCCGATCACTGTGAATGCGGGCTCTGAGACTCATTTAGCAAGTGTGTTTTGGAGTGCCGATATCGATGGTGATGGCGTTCGATCACTTTATTGTCAAACCTACAACCTCGACACTGAAACGGCGGAGGGCGTAGCTTTGCCGTTGATTGATGGTATCGATCGAATTCAATTTCAGTATGGCGTTGATAGCAACGATGACGGGTTAGTTGAGCGTTACCAGTCATTCACTAATCTTGGCGCGGCTAATTCCGTTAACGTGCGTGCGATTCGTGTTGCTATGTTGCTCAATGGTGGTACCGGTGCGAACAACACCGGTCAAAATTTTGATACAGAGCTCGCGGCCGAGCGAGCTTATACTTTGCTGGATGCCCCAGTTTCCAGCTTTACTGACCAAGTGCTTCGACAAACTTACTCGACCACGGTTCTTATACCTAACACGTTGAATTGACTATGAAACAGTTTACTAAGCTTACTTCTCGGCGCTTTGCGCCATCCTTGCCGAAAAAGCAAAACGGTGCTGCGCTGATAATCACGATCTTTGTGCTGATGGCACTCACCGTAGTGGCAATTTCAGTGACCAGTTCGAATCAGAGTCAGTCGATTATGGTGCGAAATAGTCAATTTAGGCTTGAGTCATTTAACTCCAGCTACGCCGAAATAGATGCCCAAGTGGATTTTATTAATAAACGAAAGATTTCCGAGGGAGTGCCTACTTATATTTTGCGGCTGATCGATGGCGTAGTTGGCGACAAAGTTTATCATGGCGCGGGGACCTCGTCGCTCGACTATTTACCAAGGCACTCGATCGTAAATGGCAACTATATTTCCGCTGATGTCGTCGCTCAATCGTACCGCGGACTGCGCATGCCAATGGGTGAGCAACTCGGCGTTGGTGAAGAGAAATTTGCAGATAGTGAGATAGAAATAGAATCAGAAGCAAAAATTGTAAACACCAAGGTGTCGTCTAATCAGCATCAAGTTTATGTATACAGATCATTGAAACTATAGTTAAAGGAGTTATCCAAAATGAACATCGATAAAATTAAACACTATGCTCTTGGTTTGCTTCTACCAATGGTCATTGCTTCTTCTTTCGCGGCTAATGCTCAACAAGACGGGGAGCCTTATGTCCACGAAGAGGTATTTGTAGAGGTTATTAAGCCGGTATCTGAGCGTGGTATGGCGGGCCGAATCAGGGTTCGCTTACCGTCTGACGAAACTTGCAGAGCATGTGGTGAGGACCTCAAAATAGACGATCAAACAAAGTTTCGACTACGGCCTTCGGGCGAGACCATCGATATAAAGATGCTCTCGCAATACTTACCAGCAAGCGGTCAAGTAAACGTTTCAAAACCCGGCTACGCAATGCTAATTCAGCTAGACAAATAATATAAGCTTACTCAATAAATCAGCTTAAGGAGTTCACAGCGATGACGTTTTTTAAATATCACACACTTATGAATCGGGGAAACCCCGTAAAATACACTAAAATTCTGTTAATGAGTGCTTTGGTAACCTTCAGCGCCGGCACAAGGGCTGACGACATTGATATCTATGCTGGTACATTTGTTTTCAAGCCCGCTGTCGGTGAATCTCCAAGCGACGTGAACCCAAACCTAATGTTTATACTCGATAATTCGGGCAGTATGAATAATTTCATATTATTGCCGGTTGTCGGTACTGGTTCTGCCACGTACGATAGCACCGTTGATTATGGTGAAGACGGCAATGCAGAAGATGATAGTTACCTCTACCTGTATGACGATGATATGGATTACCAGAATCGTTTCGTTACTGATCAACAAAACAAATGCCAAGCGCAACGAGACTGGGTTGCTGCCAACCCAAATAACCCGATCTTCTTTGATCAGGCAGTACAATGGCTCCCAAACTCAAAAGGGAAGTGGAAATGGGACGATGATTGGGAAACTTCGACCGATGACGGTCGTGTGATTGAGTGTGCTGACGATCGAGGCGCACATGCTCTTACTGCTTCAACAACTTCGTGGCCAAAGAATTGTAATAATAGATGTAAAAGTTCTACCCCTAATTACGTTAATAGGGAACCTGAAAATAAGCGAAACCCATACAGGAGAGCACCAAACCGCAACTTAGTGACGGGAAATTATCACGACTTTCTTGTCGCGCGTGCGGCAGCGTTAGGTACAGTTTCAAGCGGCACTGATGTTAGTGACTGTAACTCGGAAGGCGGAATCTTAATTGATAATGATGGCGAGGTCGTTGGTCAATGCAAGAGTAGGCTAGAGGTGATGAAGCAGGCGCTGAGTAAGGCCTTGGATTCGTTTAACGATGTGAATATCTCCTTGATGGATTTTAACACCAACCGTTTTGGATACCCAGGTTCTGGGCACGGCGGCACAGTGATTAAAGCGTTTGGAGATATTAATGATGCAGATTTTAAAGCTGACTTTAAGGCCGTTCTAGGCGGTATGTCATCTCGTGGTAACACGCCATTGGCCGAAGCACTCTATGAAGGCTTCAATGTTTTTTCTGGGAATGAGCGTATCTATGGTCACGTTCGTGATGATAATGATGCACATGCTAGCCGTGACGCCAACAACGTCGCCACCTATAAAAGCCCAATTGTAAATGAGTGTCAAAGTAACAATATAGTTCTATTGTCGGATGGCGAGCCAACCGCAGACCAACACGCCGACACAGCCATTAGCGCTTTGCTGGGCGCGGGGAACAGCTGCTCATTTGGGTCTAACTATATCAATTCTACTAATGCTAGTTGTTTGGATGATCTTGCTGGTTACATGGCTAAAGCGGATTTAAGCACAGGAACCAACGGTGTTCGCGGCACCAACTCGGTTAATACTTACACCATTGGTTTTAATGTTGATAACGTGGTGCTGGAGGAAGCCGCCAACGCCGGTCGCCCGCCCGGTGCAGCCCTTGGATCCGGCTATTTCAGAGCAAATGACGGCCTTGCATTGGAAAATGTTTTTCGACGAATTTTTGGTAAGATTCAGTCAGTAGATGCTGATACCTTCGTTGCTCCTGCGGTAACGGTTAACGCCTACAATAGACTTCAAAATAGAGAAGATATTTACTACGTGGTGTTTAAACCAAATATAAACGCGCGCTGGAACGGTAATCTAAAGAAGTATAAGGTCACATCTGAGGCGGTCATAGCAGATAAAAACGGCAATGACGCGATATCAGAGGTAACTGGATTCTTTAAAGATGAAGCCCAAAGTTTTTGGTCAGACGAGGCCGATGGGGCGAGTGTGACGGCCGGCGGTATGGGCGAGAAACTTGATATAAATCGAGCTTTATATGGCAACCTTGATACTGCGACTAGCACCGTAACAGAGCTGTCTTCTAGCGGCGATGCGGTGGCCTCAGCCTCAAGGTTCGTGCAAAAGGTGGTGACCGACGGGGCAATTGATATAGGTGTTGATACATCGCTCAGTGCCGCTGATCAATTGATCCATGCTGGTAAGATTGCCGCCTGGACATTAGGCCGCGATATTGACGATGAAGATGGCGGTGGCAATAATCAACCTACCGGCTTTGTTGGCGACAATATTCACGGGCAGCCGTACGTGCTTAGTTATGGTCCGTCTCAAGCAGACCCTCAAGATATTATTTTCTTCACCTCTAACCAAGGCATGCTTCACGCTGTTACTGGCGATGACCGAGGCGGAGTCCCGGGTGGATCAGAAGCTTGGGCTTATGTGCCAGATCCGAGTCTGTTTAAGAACTTTGGTGATTATTACAATCGTGAAGTGGATAAGGTCTATGGCCTAGATGCGGAAATGACGTTTGATGTTCGGCGCAGTTCTACCACTAACTCGATTACCAACGCCGTGTTGTATTTCGGCCAACGCCGAGGCGGAAATAAAGTATTCGCTGTCGACGTAACCAATGCGACTAGCGCTATAAACCCTGTGTCTAAGGTGTGGACTATTGAGGGCGGTACTGGTGACTTTAGTCGTATGGGACAAACGTGGGCCGAGCCCGTGGTGGCGAAAATACGCTACTGCAGTGCAGCAGGTGATACTGATTGCCCATTGAAAGATGTGATTATATTGTCTGGCGGATATGATAATGCTTACGATGATGCCGATGATACCGCGGCCTCGTTGAGTGGTGCTGTTGTTGGCAATGCGGTTTACATCGTCGATGCGGCTAATGGGGATTTATTGTGGATGGCTAGTAATAACGTAAACAATACTGCTCGTGATCTTACGATACCTGAGATGAAGCATAGCATTCCAGCCAAGCCAACAGTGCTAGATGTTAACAAAGATGGTGCAGTTGACATAATGTTCTTGACCGACATCAGTGGCCAGGTATTTCGTATTGATTTTAAGGCGACACCGACGGACGACAATAGCGTGTTCGCTGGCAATAACCTTGGCAAAGTGGCCGGTGGCCTAATTGCTAATCTGGCTGAAAGTGGCGCTGACCGTCGCTTCTATAACCCTCTTGATGCCGTTTTTTTGCCTACCGGTTCTTTAGATTATTCGCAGGCCAGAAGGGACACGTCACCACGCTTTGCACTTGTAACTGGTTCAGGTTATCGAGCTAACCCGCTTGCAGCTGAGTCTTTTGGAAATCGAATATTCGTTATTTATGATCCTAATACATTTGAACCCGCTTACGACGAACACGTAGATCCAAGCGCGGACGGCGATACAGATAACGAGGCATATTACTTATATGCCGAAAACGCGGTGGGCAATCGAGTAGTGATTGATATGGACGAGGCTTCCCAGAAACTAGGGTTAGTTGATTCCGTAACTACCGTAGATACAACAGCAACAGGGGCACATAAATATGGTTTCTACGCTGAAGTTACTGGTGTTGGCGAGAAGATCATCACGCCAACGTTAATTAGTAATTTCAGAGCTATTGCTGTCTCTTATGTGCCGGATTCTGGCGCTGATCCTGCGGAAAGCTGTGCGTCCGGTGTTGGTAGTTCTAACGCTTACGAGTTTAATTTGCTGTCAGGTCAAATAGAGAAAACTGAGCTAACCAAGCCTGGTTTGACAGCCGAGCCGGTTGTTGTTTATATTCTGGTCGAAGAACCCGTCACTGGCGAAGAATCACTTAAGCCGATCGTTATAATTGGCACCGAGCCGTTCGAGGGTGAAGATTTTGGCTTGACCAACTTGAAGCTGGGTAAAGCAGAAAAGCGCGCTTGGTGGGAACAAGGTCGAGCGAATTAATGCCGGTCTTAGGCTGGAGGAAATGACATGACTCAAAGAATGGCACAGGGTTTTACCCTACTCGAATTGATGATCGTAGTGGTTATCGTCGCAATGTTGGCAGCGATTGCGATTCCTAGCTACTCGCAATATATTATTCGGGCGAACCGATCCGATGCACAAGATAAGTTATCGGAAGTAGCGTTTGAGCAAGAACGATTTGCCAATAGGAATCGCAGGTATACCTTAGATATGACCCAATTGGGCTATGCCGCCGACCCGGTTCGTAGTAGTCAGGGCTTGTATAACATCGATGCAGCTGTTTGTACTGGCGCTGGTGTCTCCGTTCAAACTTGTGTGGTCATAACTGCAACACCAGTAGCTGGCGGTCGCCAAGCGGGTACTGGCACCCTAAGCTTAGATACCCGCGGGACTAGAACTGGCGAATGGTAACGACGCTAGTGTGCGATAGCGTTCAAGGTTGAACTTTTGGCTGCGGTCAACTCTTGTAGCAATTTTCTTTGCAACAAGAACGTGAAAGGTTCGGGTACTCTACAGTGAAGAGTATTGTGATTCCTCAGCTTTGTCGCAATAGTAATCTGCTGATTCTGGTACTACTGACACAAATAGTCGTGTCAGTAGTCTGGCTCTGCTTTGATGCTAAGTTGTCAGTATATGCCTTAGGAACGTGGTCATTATTTGCCCAGTGGTCGGCATTAAGTAGTGCTTTTTTACTTTGCGTTTTACGGCGTCAAATCCAGCAAGTTCCGCCAATATTGGCAATGATTATGGTGGTGGTCATCATTTGTGTTTCGGTGATGTTCATTGACTTGGTGTTTGTCTACTTACTTCGCTATGACAACGGATGGGTCCCGAGTAGCGCGCGATTGATAAGAGTGGTGGGAGCCGCTTTGCTGATCTCAGTCCTGACACTGCGGTTCTTCGCCTTGTTAGACGTGCTTGATAAGCGCAGTAAAGCCGAAGCGGAGTCACGGATATTGGCGCTTCAATCTCGTATTCAGCCACATTTTTTATTCAATTGTCTAAATACCATTGCTGAACTAACGGTGTTATCCCCAGCAAAGGCAGAGAAGGCCATCGGTTCGCTTTCTATGCTGTTTCGAGCAGGGCTCGAGAACCAGCGCAACAGACATTCGATGGAACGCGAATTGGTGCTCGCAAAGCGCTATATCGAACTGGAAAAGTGGCGTTTGGGCAAGCGACTTACCATTGAGTGGCAGATAGGCATAGACGATACACAAGGCTGGGAGGTTCCCAAGCTGATAGTTCAGCCGCTGCTAGAAAATGCGATAGTGCACGGAATGCAATTAGATGGAACCATCCATATTACGGTTGATATCCGAGAAACACGGAACCACTTATCATTTCGATTTGAAAATGCCAAGGGCGGCAATGACTCACCAAGCAATGGACATGGTATTGCGCTTGATAACATTCGAGAAAGATTGCTGGTACTCTATGACGATCAACATACCTTTCAAGTAAAAAATTCTGACGACCTTTTTGTTGTATTAATGAGAATACCCAAGCAACGATACATTTCGGGAGCAGTGAAATGACGATGTTAGCGGCGGTCGTTGACGATGAGCCATTAGCGCGAATTAGGCTTAAACGATTGCTGGAAATGCGCGATGTACGAGTGGTGGCTGAGGGTGAGAATGGTGCTCAGGCAATCGAGATTGTGCAACAGAACCGTATTGATATTTTGTTCATTGATATTAATATGCCCGTTATGAATGGCTTAGATGCTGTGCGAGCGATTGATTCATTGGGCGATAATGGCCCAGCCGTTGTGTTTTGTACGGCCTATGATGAATATGCAATTGATGCTTTTCGTACTAATGCTATTGCCTATCTTCTTAAGCCTTTCGATGTGGAAGAGTTACAGTCCGTACTGCAAAAGGCTAAACGCGTGTCGCGCCTTCAGTTAGGTCAATTAAGAAATTCTCAAACGCTCGAGAAGGCCTTAACCATTCACCACCTCGGGGTGTTGAAAAATAGTCCGATCTCAGAGATTGTCTATTTCTTCAGCAATGATAAAAACGTATTCGCGGTATTCAAAGATGGCTTGGAAGTATTGGTGGATCAAACGCTGATTCAGCTTGAGAGAGAACTTGAAGAGGACGTGATCAGGATTCACCGAGGATATCTGGTTAATCGGCGCGAGATATCGATACTATTTCGTCATGAAAATCAAAGTAAAATTGAGTTAAAGTCTCTAGACAGAAGTCTTGTCGTGAGTCGTCGCCACCTAGCCCAGGTAAAACAATGTTTCCGCTAAATAGTATTCGTCTTTTTTCAGCCTTACTTACTTGTTTGATACTCGTTGGCTGCGCCAGTAGCACCCTAAGTAACAAGGAAGACGTATGTGCAATTTTCAGTGATAAGCCGCACTGGTATCGAGCGGCTAAACGTAGTGTTGAACGTTGGGGCGGCCCAATTCATGTGCCGATGGCGATTATTTATCAAGAGTCCACATTCAGCGCGGACGCCAGACCTAAGATGCAGTATTTTCTCGGCCTTATTCCTACCGGGCGCGCGAGCGATGCCTATGGTTACGCGCAAGCGCTAAAAAGTACCTGGGGAGAATATGAGGTGGCTGTAGGGTCACGATCACCCGATCGTGATAATTTTGAAGATGCAGTGGATTTTGTGCTCTGGTATATGAATGTCACTTACCAGCGAAATGGCGTATCTAAATGGAACGCATACGACCATTACCTCAATTACCATGAAGGCCAAGGAGGTTACTCAAAAGGCTCTCATCTGAATAAAAAATGGCTGTTGACTACAGCCACAAGAGTAGATGTGCGATCTAAGAAATTTGCTAGCCAACTGACTGAATGTCGAGCTGAACTGGATAGCAGAAAACGCGATT
Source organism: Arenicella sp. (assembly GCA_046709645.1). GTDB lineage: Bacteria > Pseudomonadota > Gammaproteobacteria > Arenicellales > Arenicellaceae > Arenicella. The sequence goes on along the minus strand of JBKEFT010000019.1, from coordinate 40,412 downwards.
GGTTTTAACCACAGCTAACCCCGACCGAGTCAGGGTTAGCCTGCTGATGGCTAAAATTAGCCAACCATCGACAACGATCTAATCGCCCTCTGTTTCATACACACTCATAGACGGGCAGCTGCAGATTAAGTTTTTATCGCCAAAGACGTTGTCAATGCGACCCACTGGAGGCCAATATTTAATATTAGCGTCGGCTTTGTCATCAGGGCTGTAGGCCTCTTTACGGCTATAAGGAATATCGAGTTGATCATCTAGTACGAATGCCATGGTGTGTGGGGCATTACTGAGCATTGAATTATCAATCGGCAGGTCGCCGTTTTTGATCTGCGTATACTCTTTGAAAATCCCGTCCATGGCTCGGCAAAAACGATCCAGTTCTACAAGTGACTCGCTCTCGGTAGGTTCAATCATCAAGGTTCCAGCAACTGGGAAGCTCATTGTCGGCGCATGAAAGCCGTAGTCGATTAGTCGCTTTGCGATGTCGTCGACTGATACACCATGATCTTTCATTGGGCGAGTATCGATAATGCATTCGTGCGCAACCAGTCCATCGTTACCGGTAAATAAAATTGGGTAGTTATCGTTCAGTTTGTGCGCGACATAATTGGCGCTCAATATCGCACACTGGGTCGCTTTACGCAGGCCCTCGGCCCCCATCATCCGTATATACATCCATGAAATTGGCAAAATACTGGCACTGCCGAATGGCGCTGAACTGATGCTTGCGCCAAGCCGATCATCATTGTAGCCGTCTTTCGGCATAAATGGTGCAAGGTGTTTACCAACTCCAATTGGGCCAACACCTGGGCCGCCTCCACCATGTGGAATGCAAAATGTTTTATGTAGATTTAAATGTGAAACGTCGCCACCGAACTTACCCGGTTGAGCTACGCCAACCAAGGCATTCAAGTTAGCACCATCTATATAGACTTGGCCCCCAGCGCCATGCACCAGCTCACAAACCTTGGTAACATCTTCCTCAAAAACACCATGGGTCGATGGGTAGGTGATCATAATCGCGGCGATGCTGGCAGGGTGAGCTTCGATCTTGTTTTCTAGATCTTGTAGGTCCACATTGCCTCGCTCGTCACACTTGACTACCACAACCTTCATATTCGCCATCTGCGCACTCGCAGGGTTGGTGCCATGCGCAGAACTTGGGATAAGGCAAATGTCACGTGCAGTGTCACCTCTCGATTCGTGGTATGCCTTGATTGCCAACAGCCCCGCATACTCACCTTGAGAACCGGCATTTGGTTGCAGTGACATGGCATCGTAGCCAGTGCAGGCGCATAGCATCTCCTCCAATTGGCTGATCATGGTTTGATAGCCAAGTGTTTGGTTTTTAGGCGCAAACGGATGCATGTTGGAAAATTCTGGCCACGTCACCGGAGTCATTTCACTCGCCGCATTCAGCTTCATGGTGCAAGAGCCAAGCGCGATCATAGAGCGGTCGAGGGCTATGTCTTTGTCAGCCAAACGACGCAAGTAGCGCATCATTTCAGTTTCGCTATGATAGTCATGAAAGACCGCTTGGCTCATATAGGTATCACTTCGCAACCATTGATCTGCGAGCGGGTCTGGCAAGTTAGATGAAGGATCGTCTAAGCCTAAGCAATTTAGCAATACGGCAACATCGGACTCTTCGCATGTTTCGTCTAGCGCAATACTCAAGGTCGAATCGTCGCGTTTGTTTAAGTTAAAACCCTTATTTACTCCGGCCACCAATAATGCCTCAGCATCAACCTCCATCAGCGTTACCGTATCGAATACTGTTTGATTTGTATTGATGCCCAGCTGCTTACAACCGGCTATTAACGCATTGGCCAAGCGATTAACTCGCAAGGCCGTATTACGTAATTGTGTTGGGCCGTGATAGCAAGCATAAAGTGTCGCCATAATGGCTAACAGCGCTTGCGCTGTGCAGATATTGGAGGTCGCTTTTTCACGGCGAATATGTTGCTCTCGAGTTTGCAGTGCGAGCCGGTAAGCTGGGTTGCCGTGAACATCAATCGACTGACCTACCAGGCGGCCAGGCATCGAGCGTTTGTATTTATCTTTTACCGCGAAGAAGCCAGCATGCGGCCCGCCAAAGCCCAGTGGTACACCGAAGCGTTGTGAATTGCCGACCACGATATCAGCGCCCAATTCGGCTGGAGATTTGAGCATCGTTAGGGCTAATAAGTCGGTCGCCATTATCACTAACGCGCCAGCTTCATGGGCCGAATCACTTAAAGAGCTTAAGTCGCTTACGCTGCCGTAAGTATCTGGGTATTGCAGAATAATTGCGAATATATCGTCGCCAACTTCCGGCGAATCGTCTTCATTAAACGCCTCAAGTTGAATACCTAAAGGATTAGCGCGCGTTTCTAAAATGCTCCAAGTCTGGGGGTGGCAATTCTGTGAGACGAGGCATTTATTTCGTTTACCTTTGAGTGCCCGATGCGCTAACGTCAGTGCTTCACCAGCGGCGGTTCCCTCATCTAGTAACGATGCGTTGGCGATGTCCATGCCGGTCAGTTCGGTTATCATGGTCTGAAAGTAGAACAATACCTCCAAACGGCCTTGCGAAATTTCCGGTTGGTAAGGTGTATAAGCCGTGTACCACGCCGGATTTTCCAGTACGTTACGTTGGATTACCTTGGGCGTAAAAGTGTTGTAATACCCCTGACCAATACAGGATTTCATAATTACATTTTGTTCGGCGATAGACTTTAATTCGGCCAATGCTTGCTCTTCGCTTAAGCCGCTTTGTAGGTTTAGCGGTGAATTATCGACAATGCTGGCTGGCACCACTTTGTCGGTTAGCTGGTCAAGCGAGGAATAGCCAAGCTGCGCTAGCATTTTGGCGATATCGTGATCGTTCAGGCCGATGTGTCGTTGTGCGAATGTTGTCTGAGTCATGTTTATTTATGGGTCAAAAGATAGAAGAGGTTGGTTTGATGCGTGTTGTTTTGCGTTGATTCGCTAATAGCAGAATCTAGCCCACGGTATTGGTGGCTTTACCGTTTTTAATGAAAGGGTATTTTGCAACTTTCGCTGATAACCGTTTATTGCGCACCGCAATTTCCACCTGATCACCTACCGCAAGGGGTTTTGATACGCGAGCTAGGCCGATCGATTGTTCGAGGCTCGGTGAGAACGTTCCACTGGTTATTTCGCCAACTAAGTGATCGCCGATAAATACTTCTTGATGGCCTCTTAGAACACCGCGGTCTTGTAAGATTAGACCAACTAAATTCTTTTCACTGGTGGAGTTCAACAAGACTTGTTTGCCGATAAACTCGCGCTCGTCATCGAGCTTCAAGGTCCACTTTAAACCAGATTCAAGCGGAGTATGGTTTTCGTCGAGATCATTGCCATAGAGTGACATGCCAGCTTCTAAACGCAGCGTATCCCGCGCGCCGAGGCCGCACGCTTGCACACCTGCGTCAGCCAATGCCGACCAAAGCGAATTGGCTAGTTCGGCGGTTACGATTAGCTCAACGCCATCTTCGCCGGTATAACCAGTACGGCCAATAAATTGTTGACCGGCAAAGCCGCCTTGAAAACGTGATAGCGAACCGGCTAACGTGGCCAATTCTGGCGGTAACACCTGAGCGCAGATATCGAGCGCTTTAGGGCCTTGAATAGCAATAAGGGCCAATTCAGGCCGTTCCTCGAAAGTAATATCGAAGTCAGTAGCGTGTTGCTGCAGCCAAGCCATATCTTTTTGGTTAGTACCGGCATTGGTAACTAAGCGGCAATGTTGGTCGCTAATGTAATACACAATCAGGTCGTCAATCACTCCCCCTTGCTGATTAAGCATGCAGCTGTAGAGCGCCTTGCCTGATTGGTTTGAGACTTTGCTTATATCGTTGGCTAATAGTTTGCCCAGAAACGGTAAGGTTTGTTGCCCAGTGATATCCGACACGGTCATGTGCGACACATCAAACATGCCACAGTTATTTCTAACCGCGTTGTGTTCGTCTATTTGGGAGCCGTAATTGACCGGTAGTGCCCAACCGCCGAAGTCGACGATTTTAGCGTTTAACGCTTGATGTTGTGCATGCAGAGGGGTTTTTTTAGGCTGCGCTGAAGTTGCTGCTGTATCTGAATTAGTCATCTAGAACTGATTTGACCTGAGGTCATTTATGGCGAAACACGTTAATGTATAGACTATTAAAGTTAACACTATTAACCTTAATAGAACCATACAACTTGCCAACAGTATGTCTACCCCGCAAAAAATAGCGGCAATGTTTACTTGTTGGTGCTTCGCTCCTCTGTCCGGTTACCTGAAAGATTACCTCTTCGGTGGCTCGAGTCAGAACTACAAGGGTCTGATGAGCGCTCTCCAGAGTCGACGTTCCTATTGGCACCTTTGCTTTCGCGCTGTTTACCAATAAAAAATAGTGTGCGGTCCTTTTGCCTGAGCGGTTACGAGCACGTTGCGCCTTCGGCGGGCATGATTAGCGTTAACTGAATTCAGTTTGACGCCAAGCAGCCTCTCTTCCACAAACTTATATCGAGATGCAATTATAAACGCTTATGGCGTTCATGCGAGTGAAAACTTAGTATCAGGTGGCTTAAATTTATAGTCTGAATGATATTGCCTATTTTAGGCGGGCGTTAACAGCGCTTAATGGCGACAGAAAACGGCCAATACACCGTCGATGTAAAATAGTTTCGACTTAGGTTTGGGTGTATCATTAGCTACGATTTTTCAACCTAGGGATGTTGCTTCGGCTGACGTCCTACGACAGCATAAGCTAGTGCCCTTAAATGCCATGAATACCAACCAAGCTACACACAACCCCAATCAGACGGATGTCGCAACGCTAACCCTATGTTGCGTTGATCAAGTTGGGATTATCGCATCTCTTGCAAATTTCTTTGCTGAGCGTGGTCTAAATATTTCGCGCTACGCAGAATACACCGATGATGGTCAATTTTTTTCGCGTTTTGAGTGGGTATTAAATGACCGCTGGGAAGATGAAGCCGCGTTTGCCTCCGAGTTTGATCAATTAGCCGACGGCTATAAAGCGACATTCGAAGTTCGTTTCGTGAACCGGCGGCAGTCGATTGGTCTATTTGTCTCGAAACAAGCTCATGCTCTAATTGAAATGCTTAACAAAGTAGAGGCGAACTATTTTCCAAATTTGGATATTCGCTTTATTGTCGGCAATCACCAGAGCATGCAACGAATTGCAGACCGGCATGGAGTGCCGTTTTTTTATATTGCTACACAGGGAGACACGCTCGAGTACGAAAAGAAACAATTAGATATTATTCATCGCTATAAGCCGGATTACGTGGGTTTGGCGCGATATATGAAGGTGTTGAGCGCAAACTTCATTGGTAAAGCTGGCTGCCCGATTATCAACATACATCATTCGTTTTTGCCATCGTTTGTCGGTGCCAAGCCATATCAAATGGCCTACGATAGAGGTGTTAAGTTAATCGGAGCTACGTCACACTTTGTAACCGCTGAGCTAGATCAAGGGCCTATTATTGAGCAAGATGTTGCTCGCGTTTTGGCTGGCGCATCAGTACAGGATATGATCAAAATGGGGCGCGATATCGAGCAAAAAGTGTTTGCTCGCGCTATGCTTAAAGTATTGGAACATAAGGCGATTGTTTATAAAAACCGAACTATTATTTTTGATTAAGCAGCGTTCATTAAGTACCGTAGTCGAGCATTTAAGTCGAGCATTTAAGTCGAGTAGCGATTCTTCGAATAAGTCGATTGAGCGAATTGTTTTCCGAAATCAGACGCACGACACAGAAAATCAGGCGAGAATAAAACTAAGTATGAATTTTGAGCAAAACGGGGCCTTAGCCTCGCAACACCTAAAGCAGCTAATTGATGAATCCGTCATCACCCTTGACAGTCCTATTGATAGCGATCAAATTCAGCCTGCGAGCATCGATTTGCGTTTGGGCAGCATCGCCTATCGGGTTCGCGCGTCATTTCTACCTGGTAAAGATCGAAAGGTAAGCGACTGTTTAGAGGAGGTGGTGATGCATCGTATGGACCTCAGTGATGGTGCCGTATTAGAAAAATCATGCGTTTACATCGTGCCATTACAAGAAGGTTTGAATTTACCCAATGACTTAGCTGCCGCGGGTAACCCCAAAAGTTCGACCGGACGTTTAGATGTATTTACTCGTTTGATAACCGATAATGGAACCGAGTTCGAGCAAGTGCCGGCCGGCTATTGTGGGCCTCTTTATGCTGAAATCGCACCGTTGACCTTTAGCGTATTGGTCAGGCGCGGTTCTCGCTTGTCGCAGTTGCGAATTCGCTCTGGTCAGTCGACCATTAATGATGCGGAGCATTTCGATCTACAAAAAAAACAGTGTTTGGTTGATTTAGAGTTAAACGCTCAAGAAGTGAAAAATGGTATCCCTGTGCGGGTTGATTTAGCTGGCGATGAAGCGGGCTTAATTGGCTTCAGAGCTAAGCGGCACTCAGGAGTGATTGACGTAGATAAATCGTCGGCCCAGTCAATCTCTGATTTTTGGGAGCCACTTTACTCACAATCAAAGCAACTGATTCTCGATCCTGGCGAATTCTACATTCTGGTGTCTAAAGAAGCGGTTCACGTGCCATCGGCGTATGCGGCGGAGATGGTGCCTTATGACACCTTAGTCGGTGAATTCAGGGTCCACTATGCCGGTTTCTTTGACCCCGGATTTGGAGCAGCAGAAGCCGGCGGGCATGGAGCACGGGCAGTTTTAGAGGTTCGTAGCTTTGATGTGCCGTTCTTGCTAGAAGATGGTCAAAACGTAGGGCGCCTGGTGTACGAAACCATGCTAGCAACCCCGGATCGCCTTTACGGTCAAGGTGTGCCGTCTAATTATCAAGCCCAAGGTTTAAAGTTGAGTAAACATTTTCGTATGGATTCTTTATAGGTCCGCATTAATTTAGCAATCAGTGGTAATCTACTGGCATCTCTTCGCCGAAATATCACCCGAATGGGTGAAGCGTATGTTTGTCGTGTAGGCTACATTATCAGTCGACCCAAGAATGGGTCAGCGCACTAAACGCGTAAATTTAAAATGGAGATTTTGATAATGAAAACCACAAACACAAAGATTAAAACCAACTCGATCATCGCCCGTAGCAGCCTAATTGCACTCAGCTTGATTGGCTCATTGTTAGTATCAGGACCGGTATCTGCGGCAAGTGCCTGTAAAGGTTTAGATAATTCGGCATGCGGCAGTAAATCATCATGCGGTTGGGTCGAAGGTTATCAACGTAAGGATGGCCGTAGCGTTAAATCTTTTTGCCGGACTAAGTCTGTCGCTAAGAAGTCTGTGACATCACAGTCCACTGCCAAACAAACAAAAGACAAAAAATCTACTGCTAAAAGTGCGGGTAAATCTGGCAAATAGACGAAACTGAAATTTTGTTCAGCAAACTTTTTTCAGCAAAGAAGGAGCCTCGAGTAAACGGGCTCTTTTTTTAGTGCTTTGTGGCAATAAATAAGCCACGTTTCGGCGCAGGGTAGCCTTCTATAGTCTTGCTAACATCGTGCGGATCTAAGAATTCTTTCAATGAATGAAACTGCATCCATTCAGTTCTGCGCTGCTCATCAAGCGAGGTTACATTCTGATCAACGCACTGAACGTCAGTAAACCCGGCTTGCTTAATCAGCGAGATAATTTTGTCTACCGTCATAATACTCCAGACGTTGCGCATCTGCGCGTAGCGCTCTTTAGGCGTTAATATACCTCCCTCGATGTGATCAATGATTAGGGTTTCGAGTACTAATTCGCCGCCGCTGGCGAGTAGATTTTTTAGCTCTATTATATGGTTGATTGGGTTTCGGCGATGATACAGAACTCCCATTGAGAACACGCTATCGAACAGCGGCATTGAGCCTGGCATATCTTCGATACCAATCGGCAGTAAGTCAAAGTTAGGGTTCTGGGCGTATTTTTGAACAGCCATATGTTGAACTATAAAACGCATAGATGGATCTATGCCAAGGACATAATCTGCACCGTCGCCCAACATTCTCCAGCAGTGATAGCCTGTTCCGCAGCCGACATCTAATACCGTTCGCCCGGCAAGCGACGCTATATGTGGACTCACCCGTTGCCACTTCCAATCGGACCGCCATTCGGTATCGATAAAGGTGTCGAAGATTTGGTACGGGCCTTTGCGCCACGGTTTAAGCGCAAAAAGAGCATCGTGCAATTGGCTTTTATCCTGCTGGTTCAGTGTGCCTTTTGCGCCAATAGTGACCGTATCTTGGTTTAGAGAAATTTCGGTGGTATCTATCTCAGGCAAGGAATTTATGATTTCTAGCCAGCCGCCCAGGTCGCCATGACGTTTCGGGTCTACTCGCTGAGCCAGTGCGGTTTTAAAATCAGCATGCCATTGTTGGAACTCTGGACGCGAGAAAAAAGAGTTGAAGTCGATCATGTTAATGGGCTATTTAATCGCTAAAATAGAAATAAATTGAAGGTTCTGAACCCAAGGAGTTACTACGCTGAAGCCGGCATTTTCAAGCCTTTTTATATGTGTTTCTAGCGTCTCAGGAATCAGTACGTTTTCAATCGCATCACGCTTTTGTGAGATCTCCATCTGACTATAGCCTTGGTCAGCCTTATACTGATGGTGTATATCTATTAACGCGTCGTTAGTTTTGACATTATCAAATTTAATTTTCTCCGATAGCACCAAAATGCCACCATTCAACAAGCCGGCGTAGATCTTTGCTACTAGGTCGTCACGCAGAGCCAGCGGGATAAACTGCAAGGTGAAATTCATTAATACCATCGAGGCTGACTCGATCTCAATGTCGAGCAAGTCGTTATCGAGCAAGCTGAAGCGGCTGTTGTTAGAGTCAATCGCTGTTAGGTTACGCTCGGCTTGCCGAATCATAGCAATCGAACTATCAACGCCAATAATATGCCCCGACATTTGGTCTAAACCTTCTGACATTGCTAGCATACCTGCGCCGAGAGAACAGCCAAGATCATAGTAGTTAGCGTTTTCTACTCTAAACTGGCGTGTTAGCGTTGGCAGCATCTCTAATATTTGTTGGTAGCCCGGTACCGAGCGCGAAATCATATCGGTAAACACCGAGGCAACGCGGGCGTCAAATACAAAACTGCCTGGCTTTGCCAGTGTGGCCGCTTCATCCGTCCGGTAAATTTGGTCTTTGTTGGTAGTCATAAGCAGAAATGAAGTTAGAGAGTCAGCGATAGATAATAGTCACAGCAAGACAGAATAAAGAATAGTTGGTCGTCGGCTGCTGTCCAAATTATAGTCTAAAACAGGTACACTCTGAACTTCTCGGTGATCCCAAATCTAAAAACTTATGATCCAGCAGGTTTTCTCAATTGTCGCTCCGCTCTTTATTATTGCTGCGATAGGGTATTTTTACGGCTCGCGCGTGCGCCCTGAGATGCGTATCACAAATCAATTGATCATGGACGTGTTTATGCCTGCGCTGATTTTTCATGTGATGATTCAAGATGATTTCTATCCACTGCAATACATTAATTTAGTTGGCGCTGGTATTATGTTGATGTTGCTATCGGGCTTAGCGGCATTCACCTTGAGTAAGATGGTTGGCTTTTCTTGGCGCGCATTTACGCCTCCAGCAATGTTCTCAAACTGGGCTAATCTAGGTTTGCCGTTGTATGTTTTTGCACTCGGAGATGATGCTTTGGGGGCAGGCGTAATGCTGGTAGTGGCCGGCAATCTACTTTGTTTTACCATTGGTACCTACATCTATTCAGGTAGGTTGACTGGCTTCGAAGTACTTAAAACGCCAATTATTATTGCCGTACTCTTAGGTGGATTGATCAATGCCTTAGGTCTGAGTTTACCGTCGGTTATTGACCAATCTATCGAAATGCTCGGCAGAGTGGCTATTCCGTTAATGTTGTTCTCACTCGGGGTGCGGCTTACACGAGTGAGCTGGCATGACTCGACCCCAGGTTTGGTAATGGCCGCGTTTTGTCCTATTGTCGGTATAGGCTTGGCGGTAGTTATTTGTCAAATTGTCCCTATGAGTGCTTTGCACCAGAGCGTTTTAATTTTGTTCGGTGCATTGCCGCCCGCTGTTATTAATTTCATGCTTGCTGAGCAATATGACCGAGAGCCCGAGGCCGTAGCATCTATGGTGCTGATTGGAAATATTGCCTCAGTGGTAACCTTGCCACTTGCACTCTTGTTAGTACTTTCTGGGTGGGTAGTTTGAATTATGGCGTTTGAGCAATGGCTAGCTTTTACTAAAAAGTGGTAAGCTTCTGTACATAACAATAACTGACTTGCATTTTTTACATTTGGCGTTAGTCTTGCACTCTTAACCAAGAATGAGTCGAAACAGACTTGAGAAAACTATGATTCAACAACCCAGCTACAGCTACGAAGACATTATTGCGCATGGCAACGGCGAGCTTCCAGAGCAAGATATTTCACGTTTACCTTTGCCGCCGATGTTAATGTTTGATCGCATCACGGAAATCACTGCAGATGGCGGAGAACATGGCAAAGGCATGGTTGTTGCTGAGCTAGATGTTGCGCCGGATCTTTGGTTTTTCGACTGTCATTTTAAAGGAGATCCGGTGATGCCTGGCTGTCTCGGTCTAGATGCTGTGTGGCAATTAGTCGGTTTTTTCCTGTCATGGAATGGTGGCCCGGGTAAGGGGAGAGCGCTCGGTGTAGGAGAAGTTAAGTTCACTGGGCAAGTAGAACCAACAGCAAAAAAGGTGCGCTATGAAATTGAAATGAAACGTGTGATTTCGCGTAGGCTTTACATGGGTATTGGCGATGCCAAGGTGTTTTGTGATGACAAGCTAATCTACAGTATGAGCGATTTAAAAGTAGGTCTGTTTGGACCAGACGCTTAGTAAAATAGTAATGTTAAGCAAGCAATAACTAAACAATCAGAGAGATGATTTGCGATGAAACGAGTTGTAGTTACGGGGATGGGTATAGTATCAAGTCTCGGAAATGATATTACTGAGGTAACCACTAGTCTAAAAGATGGCAAGTCGGGCATTCAGTTTTGCGACGATTATGCTGAGCTAGGCATGCGCAGCCAAATTGCTGGCCGTGTTTCGATTGACCAAAAAGAGTTGATCGACCGTAAGCATTTGCGATTTATGGGCGATGCTGCTGCGTTTAGCTATGTTGCGATGCAGCAGGCCATCGAAGACGCGGGCTTAGAGTTAGACGAAATTAAAGATCCAAAGGTTGGCTTGATTACCGGTTCAGGTGGCGGATCACCGTCGAATAATGTGCTGGCTGCTGAGATCGCTAAAACGCGGGGCGTTAAGCGAGTCGGGCCATACGCTGTTCCCAAAACAATGGGCAGTACTACCTCGGCATGTTTATCGACTATGTTTGGTATTCAGGGTACAAGTTATTCAATCAGTTCAGCTTGCTCTACCAGCGCTCATTGTATCGGTCACGCGGCCGATTTGATTCGCGGCGGACGACAGCATACGGTGTTCGCCGGTGGTGGTGAGGAAGAGCACTGGACCATGTCGATTTTGTTTGACGCGATGGGCGCAATGTCTAGTAAGTTTAATGACACCCCAACCCAAGCGTCTAGAACCTATGATGCTAATCGCGATGGCTTTGTTATCGCTGGCGGCGGCGGTATTTTGGTGCTTGAAGAGTATGAGCGCGCGGTCGCTCGTGGGGCAAGAATTCACGCTGAGTTAGTCGGCTTTGGCGCCACCTCAGATGGCTATGATATGGTCGCACCGTCAGGTGAGGGAGCCGCTCGTTGCATGCAGCAAGCAATGGAAACCGTCGATGGCCCAATAGAGTACGTTAATACGCACGGCACCAGCACGCAAGTTGGCGACGTTAAAGAACTCGAAGCGCTAAAACAAGTTTTTAAAGACAAGATGCCATTCATTAGCGCGACCAAAGCATTGTCTGGGCACGCCTTAGGAGCGGCTGGCGTTCACGAGGCGATTTATTCTCTGATCATGATGAAAGAAAAATTTCTCGCGGCATCAGCTAATATTATAGAACTCGACGCGGCGGCCGCCGGTTTGCCAATATTAATGGAAAACCTAAACCAAAAAGTACGAACTATTATGTCGAACAGCTTTGGCTTCGGTGGTACTAACGCCTCGCTTGTTTTTCAAGATTTATAGGTTTTTTCAAGTCCTATAGCGGCTCTTATGTTCTATAAACTCGAACGTAATTGGTATTGTAATATTTAACGTTCGTTATCTAGGTGGTCAGCCGTCAGTGATTCTGATGATGTCCACCCAAGTTTCACAGCCTTGGGTTATTCTCAGCTCGTTAATTTTAGTACACCCGCGTTAGAAATTTTATTGGTCATCATTCCAAGTGTCATGAATCGAAATTATCAATACCAACACGCCTTTATTCTCGGTTGCTGGCTGCTATTTTGCGCCGCTGTTGTCTATATTATGATTGTTGTCGGTGGTATCACCCGGCTCACTCAGTCTGGCTTATCGATGGTCGAATGGGATCCAATTATGGGTATTATTCCTCCGATCGGCGAAGCGCAATGGATGGACGTTTTTAACAAGTACCGACAGAGCCCTGAATACATTAAAATAAACGCAGGCATGAGTCTGGATGCGTTTAAAAGTATTTTTTACTGGGAGTATGGGCATCGTGTATTAGGTCGAGTTATCGGGCTGATTTACTTTGTACCGTTAATCTTCTTCATAGTTAGAGGTATGGTGCCGAAAGATTGGTACGCACGCCTGTTCGGGTTGTTTATCCTCGGCGGCCTACAGGGTTTAATGGGCTGGTACATGGTAAAGAGTGGTCTGGTCGACATTCCTCATGTGAGTCAATACAGATTGACAGCGCATTTAGGTCTGGCGTTAGTGATCTTTGCCGCTATGTTGTGGTTCGCGATGGATTTTTTACGCGGTGAAACTCATGCTAATCATGCCTCATCAGCTTACCTGAAGGCGACAGCATGGGTGGTCATTATTATATTTGTGATGATGCTAAGCGGTGGCTTTGTCGCTGGCACTAAGGCTGGCTATATCATCAACACGTTTCCCACCATGAATGGTGAATGGATCCCAGCAGGATGGTTGAGCTTGCAACCGGCTTGGAGGAACTTATTTGAAAACCCGGTTATGGTTCAATTCTTACACAGGTCTATCGCTGTACTTGTATTTATTTCGGTGATCACTGGGTTTGTCTTGGCAATCAATGAACGTTTCAAAACAGCCATAGGGGCAGTGTTGGCCGTTATGCTAGTGCAAGTTAGCCTAGGCATTTCAGCGCTTGTTATGAAGGTGCCAGTGGCATTGGGCGCGGCACATCAAGCGGGAGCGGTAGCATTGTTGACAGCGGCTCTATATGCGGCACATGTAGCTCGCAAAGGCCGACAGTACAGCTAAACCAAGAGCATATATAGTTCGCTATACTTAAGTAGTGTTGTTGGGGGCGATGGTTTCTTAATATCTGTCTGAGCGTTTATAGGCGTTCTGACAGTTTATATGCGTTCTGACAGTTGAGTCATCAAGCCTGCGGTCACCTTCATTGCTTTTTTAACAAATTCAGGCAGTTCTGCCGCTCCGCTGTCTAACGCCATCTCGGCATGCCTTGCCTCGTCTTCGGCCATTTGGGTAACAATCGCTCGGCTAACCGTATCTTCCTCTGGGAGACGCTCTAGGTGTGATTTCAAATGTTGCACCACTTGCCGTTCGGTTTCGGCTAAGAAGCCAAGACTCCATTTGTCACCTGCTAGGCCCGCGCCGAGACCGAGTGCAAACGAGCCGAGATACCAGAGCGGATTAAGGTAGCTAGTGTGCCCATCAAGTTGCTCTATGCGTTGGTAGCACCAATTAAGATGGTCGATCTCTTCCTCAGCTGCCTCATTCATCTTCTCTCTAATTTCGTTTGAGCGCGATGTTAGAGCTTGGCCTTGGTATAGGGCTTGAGCGCAAACTTCGCCAACATGGTTTACTCGCATCAGCGACGCGGACATATCACGCAACATAGGCTGAGCTTCAATCGGGTCTATTGTTATCGAGTCCGCAGGGGAAGCTCTATTCGACGAGGGTCGAACAAATGTGCTGCGCAAACCATGGTCAAGATGGCTAAAGAGTTGATCGATAAACGTTGTTGGATTGTGTTGAGTCATTTGGCTACTGTTGTAATGGTAAGAGGCCCAAGGATAACGCGATCAACCAAGAAAAAGGCCTATAACTGTTTCATTTGAGTCGAAACTCCACCAATTTTGCTTGAAAGCTCGGCAATTGCCCCTGTACTGCTGGAGAAAAGGCCGCCGTTGTGCGATCGCTTTCAGCCGCATTTTACAGCTCAATCGGAGATATTCGGAGCTATTTTGATTTGTTCCTAGCATTATGCCGGAGTCTAAACATGTTTATTAAACTATATAGCTAACCTTAAACTTGCGGGAGTGATAAAAGCGTAAAATTGGTTATGACATAAAATTTAACCATGAAATATGGTTATGTCTCCAATAATAGGTATTTATATGTCTTTAATAACAATCACTTATATCTGTTCCGTGTCTGCAGTGTTGCGTGTAATTGTTTTGACTGGGAGTGTGCTTTTATTCATACTGTATTCATCAGGTCAGCGAGGCTTCTACCCCGATTTGATAACCAGTTAATAAGTTGCTTTTTTTGTAATAAAAATCAGCTTGCACGACTCCTCCATCCTCCTTTGGTGGTTTGGGCGCGACATTAGTCGCGCCTTTTTTTTGCCCACAGGATGTGGGTACGCCATGGGCGCATGGATGCGCAAAAGAGTGGTGTGAGATATAGGTCTAAAAATCATACCTAGTTAGAATTGTAAAAGCTACGGTGGCCTCTTGATAGCTTGGTTGTAAGCTTAGCTGAGAATTCTCGGTGAGATATTCGGCTATGCTTAGCAACTGCTCCTGCGTTGCTTTGATGAGATGCAGTCATGCTCCGATCAGCATGGCTGAAGTCTGTTGTAGGCTATGCTTATAAGTCGGTGCCTGATCACCGATAACTCCATACTTATCCGCTTTTAGCTAAGCAAGCCTTGCATATCTCTCGCTGCTCCATCATAATCGCGCGTCCTCGCAGGCTTCTCTGCTTGGAACCGTTATTGACCCTTGGTTTTTGAGCTCGGGTGATAACAAAGAAATTAACCGTAGATGAGATATTTATCATGAAAACATTTTCTGCAAAACCAGCAGACGTAACGCGCGAATGGTTCGTTATTGACGCTGATAACAAAGTGCTTGGTCGTATTGCGACTGAAATCGCACTTCGTTTGCGCGGCAAACATAAGCCTGTGTACACTCCACACGTTGATACTGGCGATCATATCGTTGTCATCAATGCTGACAAAATTGCCGTAACCGGTAACAAGGAAGAAGGCAAAGTTTACTATAGTCACTCTGGCTTCCCAGGCGGCTTGAAAGAAACTAACGTTCGTAAATTGCGTGAAAAAGCGCCTGAGCGACTTATCGAAAATGCAGTGCGTGGCATGTTGCCAAAGAACCCATTGGGTCGCGCTATGTTCAAAAAATTACATATCTACGCAGGTCCTGAGCATAAGCACCAAGCTCAAGAACCTAAAGTACTTGAAGTTTAAGGAGAGAAATCAATGGCAACTTCAGAAGTTTATCTAGGCACTGGCCGTCGCAAATCATCGACCGCTCGTGTTCGCATGCAATCTGGTAAAGGTTCTATCACTGTAAATCAACGTCCTCTTGATGAGTACTTTGGTCGTGAAACGGCTCGTATGATTGTTCGTCAACCATTAGTTTTACTTGATATGGAAGGCAAATTCGATATTAACGTAAACGTACAGGGCGGTGGCGGTAGTGGTCAAGCCGGTGCGATTCGTCACGGTATTACCCGTTCATTATTAGCGTATGACGAAGAGCTTCGTCCGCAATTAAGAGCGGCTGGTTTTGTTACTCGTGATGCACGTGAAGTTGAGCGTAAGAAAGTTGGTCTTAAAGGCGCTCGTAAGCGTCCACAATTCTCAAAACGTTAATCGTTTTACGCTCTGCTATGCAGTGTTTGGAAAGCCGGCCTTGTGCCGGCTTTCTTGCGTTTGGGCTTGTCAAAAGCCGGCACAAGGCATGCTATTGTCTTCCTTTTTTAATTTTTTTATTGACTGCGACGCAAATCAATCTAAACTTAGCGTCCCCCAAAAAAATTCTTTAGTTGGCACGTGAGTAAGATAAAAATAGGCATCATTGGCGGCACTGGCTATACAGGTGTTGAGCTTCTTAGATTGTTGTTGGTGCATCCCAACGCTGACGTGGTTTTAATCACCTCTCGATCCGAGTCAGGGCGCGCGGTATCTGATTTATTTCCGAGCTTACGTGGCTTTACTGATCTGGCTTTTACTAAGCCTGAGCCTTCGTCGTTCAATCATTGTGACGTGGTATTTAGCGCCACCCCCAATGGCATAGCCATGACACACGCACGTGAATTGCTTAATAAGGGGGTAAAGCTGATTGACTTGGCCGCAGATTTTCGAATTAAAGATGTGTCCGTGTGGAGTGAATGGTATGGCATGACGCATGCATGCCCCGAACTTGTTGAGCAAGCGGTGTATGGTCTTCCTGAGGTCAACATGGCGTTATTGAAGAACGCCCAACTGGTGGCTAACCCCGGTTGTTATCCAACCGCGACGACGCTTGGCTTCTTGCCGTTGATTGAGAGTGGCTTAGTTGATGTGTCAGACTTAGTGGCCGATACCAAGTCTGGCGTTACTGGTGCTGGTCGCGGCGCTAGCGTAGCCAACCTTTATAGTGAGGTCAATGACAGCTTTAAGGCCTATGCTGTTGGCGGTCATCGACATCACCCAGAGATTAGCCAGAACTTGACAGAGGCGGCGAATAAACCGGTTGGTCTGACGTTTGTGCCTCATTTAACGCCTATGTTGCGAGGTATACATGCGACACTGTATGCCAACTTATTAAATTTTGATCAGCCGATTGAAGATATTCACGCGATCTACGAATCTCGTTATCGCAATGAGCCATTTGTCGATGTACTGCCACTGGGCTCTCATCCAGACACGCGGTCAGTGAAGACATCAAACATGTGCCGAATCGGATTGCATAAGGCTGGAGGCTCTGGCAAATTAGTGGTCTTATCGGTGATCGATAATCTCACCAAAGGGGCGGCTGGTCAGGCGATCCAAAATATGAACATCATGTATGGCCTTGATCAGACCGCTGGTATAAGTAACCCCGCAGTACAGCCTTAGGGTTATGCTCGTAATCGAGTTTCGTTAAACAGTAATAATTAAATGATTAGAAAATCCACAAATGACTTAACAATTAAGCCGAAAATGTCTCGTAATACGGTCATGGTATCGTTGGTCATCGGTGTATTTTCGATATTGGCTTTAGTATATTTCGTCTATGGCCAAGGCCTGCGCTCGGGCCATGATCGCTACGAGCAAGATCAAGCGATGATCGCCCAACTAAAGGAAAACTTGAGCAGCCTAAGCAAACAGCTGTCGGTTTCACAGGAGGGCTTGATTTACTCAAAAAGGCAGCAGCAGATTCAAGCAGAAGCGTATAAACAGATGAACAAGGCTTATGCAAATTCAGAACAAAAGAACAGTGTCTTAGGCTCACGTTTAGATTTCTATCGAAGCATTATATCGCCGGAAGATGGTCAGACGGGCCCCGCTATTCAGCAGTTAAACCACTCGTATGATGATGGTAAACTAAGTTTTGATATCACCTTAGTACAAGCAATTAAACATAAACATCAAATTCGTGGCAACCTTAAGGTCACCTTGTTTGAAAATGATGTGGCTACAGCAGAATGGCCGCGATCAAGTGATAGAAGCGTCAGTTACCAATACTTTACACAGGTATCGGGTTCAATCGACAAACCTGTTATTGCTAAGAAGGCCAAAGTTAAAGTTGAGCTGCACTTGCAAGATGGGTCGGTGTTAGAGCGCTGGTTTAACGTGCCCAACACAGCGACTAGTACTAATAACAGCAGTAATAGTAATGATAAAACAACCTCTGGCTAGGGGGTGCTCGTAGATACGAGTTGCCTGAGCCCGAATACCAAAAATAGAAGGTTTTAAGAATGATGAAGCGCAATAAAGAAAAAGTTGGCAAGCCTGTTGAGACTATTGATACCTTGATCGGGGCAGGCTCGGTTTTACAAGGTGATCTTGAGTTTACTGGTGGGCTCCGAGTTGATGGGCATATCAAAGGTCATGTTTCAGCTCACGATAGCAGTAACGGCACCTTAGTGCTCAGCGAGTCTGGTGTAATTGAGGGTGATGTAAACGTGCCCCATGTCGTGATCAATGGAACGGTCAAAGGCAATATCGCTTCAACAGGGCATGTTGAGTTGCAGGCAAATGCTAATATTAGTGGTGATATTCACTACAAAGCGGTAGAGATGGAGCTGGGAGCGGTTCTCAATGGAAGCCTAGTCTCAGACGCCAGTACACCGGTTTATGACGTAAGTGCCGGAGTCGCTGATAAAAAAGAGTCTTCGAAATAGACCTTTTTGACATTTTGTTCGGTCGACTGCACTTGAGATTGTTACAGTTAACCGCATAATAAGCATATGGGCGTAAAATATGTTTTTACCGCCAAATTTATACGTGAATGGTGACACCATGATTGAAATTGAACAAGTAACATCTGCAGCAACTCCATTGGACTTCACAATAGCTGCGGCTGGAAAAGTGAGTGAATTGATTGAAGAAGAAGCTAATGCCGAGCTGAAACTGCGCGTCTATGTGCAAGGCGGCGGGTGCTCAGGGTTTCAGTATGGCTTTACTTTTGATGAGGAGCAGCAAGAGGATGACACAGCCGTCGACCGCGATGGTGTTCGTTTACTTGTTGATCCAATGAGTTTTCAGTACCTGATCGGTGCAAAAATTGACTATAAAGATGATTTAGAAGGTGCGCGTTTTATTATCAATAATCCCAACGCCAGTACTACCTGTGGCTGCGGATCATCGTTTTCTGCTTAGTCGTTTAATAGGGTCGTTTAACAGGGTTGTGTAGCAGAGTAGGTAGCAGAGTAGGTAGCTGCGATAGCTTATTACTATTGAGCTTAGAGAGTCATGTCTAAGAATGACGCAAAATTGGCGGTGCGCATAAGGAATTAGCGGGGAAGAAAAACTTCCCCCAAGACCACTGCTGATTTGGCTCCAGTAACACTTGGTATGTTACTTACTATGCCATGCGCACAGCAATAACCCAGCCAAGCAAAGCCGATTGCTTCAAGCCAATCACAAGGCACTCCTAAGGCGTCCGTTTTAGCAATCTCAAATTTGGCTAATTTAGAACGTAAGCCCTTCATAATCAACGGGTTATTAGCGCCGCCTCCGCAAACGTAGACCTCACCATTAAAATTACCGAGCGCTAAAATTGAATCGCTGATGCTGTCTACTGTTAACTGAACCAGTGTTGCCTGAACGTCTTGTGCGGCTAGGGTGTTGAGAGTAGGGTGTCGTGCCATTAACCAAGCCAAGTTAAAGTAGTCAGTACCGGTACTTTTTGGATACGGCTCGGCAAAGTAGTTGTCGGTTAGTAAGTTTTCGAGCAATTGGTGATTAACTTGCCCTTGATTGGCCCACTCTCCGTTTTTGTCGTAACTCAAGCCGAGCTTCTGATCTATCCACTGGTCTAACAAGACGTTACCGGGCCCAGTGTCGAAGCCAATTAAAGGTTCTTTAAGATGAGTGACGTTAGCAATACCGCCAATGTTCAAGATAAAGACATTATCGCTACTTGTAGGATTCTCGCCTTCTAGGCGCTCAGACGCGTTATCAATAAATACGGACTTATGGAACGCTGGCATCAAGGGCGCGCCCTGGCCTCCAGCGATTAGGTCTGCTTGTCTAAATTGAGTATAGGTTTTTATACTCGTTAAATCGGCGATGGTTTGCCCATCCCCGAGCTGGAGGCTATACGGTGGTTTTGCCTGAGGCTCGTGTTTTACCGTCTGACCGTGATTTGCAATGCCACTGATCTTAGAGCCTGGGATGCCTGCCTTGGCTAATAGCGTAATGCAAGCCGAGGCATATATCGGCGCTAATAGTTGATGCAGAGGCGAATCTTGATTAGTACGTAAATGCTCATTATTCTGCGCAGCCTGATTAATCTTCTTTCGAATCTCGGTATCGAATTCAGTGAACAAGGTTTCTATCACGCGCAGTCGATTGTTAGAGTCGAAGGAAACTAGCGCAGCGTCAATGCCATCAACGCTGGTGCCCGACATCAAGCCAATAAATAATTCCTCGGCCATAGTATTTGCCTTCGTGTCTACTTTGGTTTTTTAAACTAAAAGAGCGCTTATAGTTGCTGGGTGCTTACGATTATAGAGCTGCTTTTGACAGAGATTTATTCTGACGTTCGCTGCTGCCAGAGTATTTTGCAAGTTGATAATCGTTTTCAGCCTTGTTCAGTTGCTCTGACATGTTTGACGCAAGTAACATAAACTCCGCTTTCAACTCGTCTTTAATCGACGATGCTTTAGGTGTTTTGTAGGTTAACGAGTTGCGGTGAACCCCATCGACTCTGAACTCGTAGTGCAAGTGTGGTCCGGTTGAGTAGCCAGTTGAGCCTACGTAGCCAATAATTTGGCCCTGTTTCACTCGTGAACCTGATCGAACTTGTTTAGCGAAGCCTTTCATGTGTGCGTAGAGAGTGCTGAATCTTCCTGCGTGACTGATAACAACTGTATTGCCATAACCGCCCTTGCGACCGGCCAACACCACTTTCCCGTCCGCGGTAGCTCTAACTGGTGTGCCTCGAGATGCGGCATAATCGACGCCATTATGGGCCTTCCATTTTTTAGAGATTGGGTGTTTGCGTTTGCCGAAGCGTGAGGATATACGGCTGAACTCTACGGGCGAACGTAAAAATGTCCCAAGCATACTTTTACCTTCCGGCGTGTAGAAACTGGCGTTGCCCTCATTGTCTTGAAAGCGTATCGCTCGATACGTTTGCCCTTGAGTGGTGAACTCTGCCGCTAGAATATCGCCATCAGCAAGCTTTTGTCCATCCATGCTGTGTTCGGTGTAAATCACGTGAAAGGAATCGCCTTTGCGTATATCTAAAACAAAGTCTACATCCCAGCCAAAAATTCTAATCATCTCCATGATCAGGTTGTTACTCAAGCCAGAGTTCAACGCTGACAGATAAAGCGACGATTCGATGTCGGCTGAGACGGTCTTCTGGCCGGTTGTGAATGGCAATGTTTCAATGTTTGCCATAGCAATGTCGTTATCTTCAAGCTTTACCTCTAAGCGTTCTAATGCGCCGACAGGGTAGTTGATTTCGCGTAATTTCTGCGCATCATCGAACTTGAATACCAGTTCCTTTCCTATTGAGAGTGATACCAGTTGTTTAGCCGTCTCGTGCTGAGAAATTTTGTGCGGCAAGGACATGTCAAGCGACATCTTTCTAAAAATTATGCCGAGCGACTCACCTTTTTTTACTTTGTGTTTAACCGATGCGAACACTTCTTCTGGTATGGCGTCGGGTAATTGCACCAGAGCATTTGTTGGCGAAGTCAGTAGTGCGACATTTGGTGGTGTGACATCAGGTAGTGATGTCATCGCAAACGATGGTGAAATACCGACAAAGGCGACTAAATTATTTTGCGCGTTAATAGCGTGATCAATATTATAGCTTAGTAGATTCTCTGGAGAGGCGATGTTGCTTGATGCAACCTGCTCTGGAGTGGCGATGGTCGCAGTGGTGGTGTGGGTAATCCAGCTGCCAGCTAAAATTACTGCGGTGCCTAGTACCCAATGACGTTTACGCATATAAGCTTGTCTTGAGTTCTGAGCCTTTGGTTTTTGGGTATTGAATATGTCGGAAATTTTTCCGAATATAGATAACTCTATTTTTAAGGGCATATGGTCTTGGGGCCTTTGATTGTTAGCGGCTGTCTGCGCAGTCTCGTTCCCATACCTGATAAGTGTATGAGCCTAATAATCCAAACATTCTGCTAGTTTGGCCGCCGTTTAGCAAATAATTATCAGAAAAAAATAGAATCAAAATGTTGATTGGTAATATTGCTCAGTAAAAATAGGCTGCTTAGATGTCGCTGACACCTAGCGAGGGGCTTGTCATATGGCCTCCGAGCGTTTAGTCTTGCGGCTTTAGAGCTCAAACGTTAATTGCGTTTGAGCATGAACAAACTGTAAGTGTTAAAGAGATTATTTTGTCACAACAATCGTCTAAAGAGCCGTCAGCGGTAATGCAAAAAGAGCCGTCAGCGGTAGCCCAAAAAGAGCCGTCAGCGGTAATGCAACAATTGCTTCGTGGTGCTGAAGAAATTATTCCTCAAGCCGAGCTTGAGGCCAAACTACTTACTGGCAAACCGCTCGAGGTAAAGGCTGGCTTTGACCCGACTGCTCCAGATCTACATTTAGGTCACACGGTGCTGATCAATAAGCTACGTCAATTCCAGAAACTAGGGCATACGGTAAGCTTTTTAATCGGTGACTTCACCGGTTTAATTGGTGATCCAACAGGTAAAAGTGCCACGCGCCCCGCGCTTACTGAAGCCGAAATACAGCAAAATGCCATTAGCTATCAAGATCAGGTGTTTAAAATTCTTGACCCCGATTTAACTCGTGTTCGCTTTAATTCAGAGTGGATGAGCAAGATGACGTCGACTGATATGATTCGCTTAGCGGCACAATACACGGTTGCGCGGATGCTTGAGCGTGATGATTTCCATAAGCGTTACACCTCTCAACAGCCGATTGCGATTCATGAGTTTTTGTACCCTTTAGTGCAGGGCTATGACTCTGTGGCAATGGATACAGACATTGAGCTGGGTGGTACTGACCAGAAGTTTAATTTGCTGGTTGGTCGTGAAATGCAAAAAGCCTACGGTAAGCCGCAGCAAGCGATTCTTACCGTGCCTATACTAGAGGGTCTTGATGGCGTGCAGAAAATGTCCAAGTCGCTCGGTAATTACATCGGCATTACGGATGCACCGAACGATATGTTTGGCAAGCTCATGTCGGTGTCAGACGATCTCATGTGGCGTTACTTCGAGCTACTCAGTTTTCGCCCGATGTCGGAGATCACCGGTTTTCAGCAGCAAATCGACGAAGGTGCCAACCCGCGAGATATTAAATTCTTATTGTGTGAAGAAATTATTACCCGCTTTCATGACGCGGCAGCGGCTATCGGTGCCAAGCAAGATTTTATTCAGCGTTTTCAAAAAAATGCCATTCCCGACGATATGCCTGAAATTGTTATAGCGCTTGGTGAGGGCATGTTGATCGGTAATTTGACTAAGGAAGCTCAGTTATGCTCAAGTTCATCAGAAGGTGGGCGTATGGTTAAACAGGGGGCGGTTAAAATAAACGGTGAAAAGCTTGAGGATCCAAGAATGTTGGTCCTAGAATCTGACCCATTTGTACTGCAAGTTGGTAAGCGTAAATTTGCCAGAATTATTCCTTCGTAACAGGCGAGGCTTTCTGTTATTTCTCACTGGCCGGGCTTTTCCTGAAAACTCAGTTTTGTTGCATAGGTAAAAATTTATAGTAACCCTAGCGACGGGTTGGCGGGTTGGCATAATAGCGTCATAGTGGTGTTTGAAATACGCTAGATTATTGCCTATGTGCGGCTTACAATCGGGCTGTCAGGGTTAATCTGTTAGCGTAACAACCGACCTCAATAACTCTCATCATAGGACAGCCATGTTGATTAAAAAATACGAATTCTGGAACCCGCGATTGTTCGAGATACCATTTTATATTTACCTTGGCGTACAGTGCCTAATCAATCGAGTCGGCATTAAAGGGCTAGCGAAAGCTAACTATGCCTTGGATCACGGTGAAATCGGCCTTGGCTCTAAGTTTGATAGCCAGCTGGCGTTTGATCAGCGTTTTTTTCTGCCAAGCGCTCTGATCGAGGACTCTTTAACTGTGGACCAAAAGAAAGACCAAATTCATGCGTTTGTTAAGCAACACGGTTACCCAGTTATCTTGAAATCAAACGTTGGTAGTGTTGGTAAAGGAATTGTTAAAGTGTCCACCGAAGATGATGTTGATAAACACACTCCTCGCTTGTTAGGTGGCTATATTCTGCAAAAATTCACCTCTAATCTATTCGAATGCGGGGTGTTCTATGTCCGTCAAAATGGTCAGCCAAAAATAACAGGAATCAACAAAAAACACTTTCCAACGGTAGTCGGCAATGGCCGTGACGACGTGTTAGCGCTAGCCAAGAGCCATCCGCGTTACAGCAAACATTGGAAATCGTTTTTACAAGATATTGATACCACTGAAGTTCTTCAATTAGGTGCAGAAAAACGACTGTCTTTCATTGGCTCTCACACCCTTGGTTGTAAATTCACCGACGATGGTGATCTTCATACAGATGAATTGGAAAAGGCAATCTTCGCAGTATTCGAAACTCAAGCTGGGTTTAACTTTGGTAGGGTCGACGTTAAAGCGGTAGACGAAGAGGCATTCAAACGAGGTGAGTTCGTGGTGATCGAAGTTAATGGTGTCGCATCGCTGCCAACTCATATGTTTGACCCTAAATATTCGGTATGGCAGGCCTATGGAATTTTTTTTCAACACGCTAGGTATTTAGCCAAGATTGCCGCTGAGCAACGATCTCAGCCGATGGCCTTACTATCGTATTGGCAAGTTCTTCAAAAAGTCAAAGAGAATCAGAAGATGCTAAATGTCGTACATCAAGCTTTAATGAGGAACTCTGAATAAGCTAAATCGGAGATAAGTCGAAAAAACCATGCTGAAAATGCAGGTATGTTTGGATTTGGCAGGCCGTTGTTACCCTATCGCCTAAGTAGCATGGCGCATAGCATTAACGGCATTTAGCGCTTATATAACTGTGTATAACCTTTCGCTAACAAAAGGGGTTTTCTTACATTTGTAAACAAAAAGATCACATACAGTATGTAAAACTACTACCAAATTTTATTTTAAGCAGATAGTGTTGGTCTAACACTAATTTGTTTTTCTTTAGCCTTTGAGATGTATCGTGCCCCTACACACGTTTAATAAATATATCAGTACCCCTTTGCCAAGAGCTTTTTGCTGCTCAGTGCTTTGTTGTCTAGTAATTACGCTATCTATTGCCAAATCAAATGCGGATCAAAATGGCAGTATCGAGTTACCATCTATGACAGTATATGCTAGTAAAAACTCAGACGACACTTACACCCAGATGAGCGAGGTCGCATGGGTCGATACTAATGACCCAAGCATTGTCGTCCAAAAGGATGGCAGTTACAGCCCCAGCTCAGTGACTGATTCGTACAGCTTGAATGTGTTGTTGTTGTCGCTCGGTAGACCAAAAATTAATATCGATTTAGGTTACGCCGCAGGTTCTGCATCAATGACGGCCGACGGAAACCTAACCTTAACGAAACTTTTAGAATCATTTGAATATTTAAATGAGGGCGATATTTTAGAGATAACGCCGACCTTGGAGGCTTCTAATCAAGCAAACAAACAGCTTATGCAGCGACGGCTTGAGGAACTCAGTAGTGCGATGTCTAGAGGCTCGAATGTCGAGTTTAAATTGAAGCCGGTTAAAGTCTTGAGGCAATCAAGTGTTAATGCAGCAAGCTCTAAAATGTGGAGAATTCAAATTCGCCGAACGAGGTGACTGTATTTTTGTCAGATATCGTAGATTTAGGCAGGCGTAGTTTGCTGATGATGCTCGATTACACTTTTTACGAGTGTAGATTGAGATTTTTATTCTTGGATAAGCTCAACTAAATCAATTGCCGCGATCTTTAGTTTTGGGATGTGGCCAATCGCGTCATTCAAGCTCATGCGTGCACTCGGGGCATGCATAGCCAAAGCACCGTAAAACGCACCTTCTTCACTACGAAGTGGAACGGCTACAGCAACCATTCCTTGCATAAACTCTTCATTATCAATCCCAATGTCTTGCGGTGCTAAGTGTTTCAACTCACGTTTGAGTTTATTGATATCGGTTAATGTGTTGTTTGTATATTGCTCAAGATGAATTTTCGCTAGTAGCCTTGAGCGCTTAACGCTCGGCAAGTTATTTAGGAACAACTTACCACTCGCAGTGCAGTAAATTGGCACCCGATCATTTTTCTTTAGCTGAATTCGTAATGGCCAATGTGTTTCGACTCGATCGAAGTAGACCATTTGCGAACCATCGGGTATCGATATATTGCATGTCTCGCCAACTTCTTCAGATAATCTTTTTAAAATACCGTGCCGCTCAGTGTGCCAATGATCATTGTTGCTGAAGATACCCAATGCCATGCTTGACAGCCGCCGGCCAGGCAAAAATCCGCGTCCGTCTAGGCGTGGTTGTAGATAGCCTTCGTTTTCTAACATAGTGCAAAGACGATGAATTGTGGGCTTTGGTAACTTTAATTCGATGTTTATTTCGGTCGCGGTCATCGGCGTAGATGACTTTGCAACCGTTTCCAAAATTCTGAGCACGCGTAATGCGGCTGAAGACTTGTCAGAAGCGTTTGTCATATCCTTATTGAGTCTCATTTTTTAAGCAATCGTCTTAAGTCTAATTTATTTCAATCTTGGTTCATATAACTTGTTCGACTAATGATAGTAAAAAGTGTTCTTTCCTATCGGCTTTGGCGTCAACCTATACTTGAGTCACATAACGAGGTGGTAGCAATGCAAGCGAACAAACATAGCCGTTACAGCAGAAGCATTTACAATAGCTCATACAACACACAAGCCGTTGGTATACAGTCGAGAGTAGAAATTGCCGAAGGCAAGCGGACACAATCGCCGCGTTCTGTTGAGCCGGTAGACTCAAATCGATCTTGCGCTAGCCAAGTTAGAGGTGCTTCCTTCGATTTTGCTGGCCTCGCTGGCTAACTGACGATAATGACTAGTTAGTATTGCTAGCTTGCATCACGATAATTGTGCGACGTTAGCGCAACAGATTCCTACTAGTAATTAACTAGTTATTAAGTTTATAAAAAGCCTACTGGTTAGCCAGTGGGCTTTTTTTATTTTTATTTTTATTTTTGTTGTCCGGTGGCAGAGTTCAAAGCTCCCAAGACCATGCAAATGGTAGATGCTTATAATTTATTGTTATATACTAATTATTTTTATGTATGATAGCCAACACCTCAATGTTAAAGCGCTTTCTTTGTTTTTAGTAAGTCACCGCCGTTGAGAGAACTATAATCTGATCGGGATCTACCTGTATGAACACTCCAGTTAATTTGCTTCCAGAGTTCGAGAATCACGCAGAGCAAGAGACTAAATTTACTACCTGCTACATGTGTGCTTGTCGCTGTGGAATCAAGGTGACTACCGAAGGTAACGAAGTCCGCTTTATTCAAGGCAACCCAAATCACCCGATTAACAAGGGCGTTTTATGCGCCAAGGGTAACTCGGGAATCATGAAGCAGAGCTCTCCGGCCAAGCTGCGCTCGCCGTTGTTGAGAAAACCTGGTTCTGAACGTGGAGCCGGAGAGTTTGACGAGATTAGTTGGGATCAGGCTCTCGAGATACTCACCGCTCGATTGAAAAAAATTCGACAGACTGACCCTAAAAAATTAGCCTTTTTCACTGGTCGAGACCAAATGCAGGCGTTGACTGGGTTTTGGGCAAGTCAGTTTGGCACCATCAACTGGGCTGCTCACGGCGGTTTTTGCTCGGTTAATATGGCCGCTGCGGGCCTATATACAACCGGTCATTCTTTCTGGGAGTTTGGCGATCCTGATTGGAATCTTACTAAGTATTTCATGATGTGGGGCGTTGCCGAAGACCACGCCTCTAACCCAATTAAGATCGGACTTAAAAAACTTAAAGAACGAGGCGCAAAATTCGTCGCTATTAACCCTGTTCGCACCGGTTACCAAGCGATTGCCGATGAGTGGATCGCGGTTCGACCAGGGACTGACGGAATGCTGGCGTTGGCTATGGTTCATGTGCTTTTGCAACACGATATGTTCGATGACGAGTTTTTGGTGCGTTATACCAATTCACCTCGCTTAGTGGTAAATACTCCAGGACAAGTTGGTGATGGCTTATTTTTACGCAATGCAGATGATGAGGCACTCGTGTATGACCAGCAACGAGGCGCCCTAGTTGATGGTAATCGAGTAGACATAAGCCCAGCACTATTCGGGGATTTTACCGCTGCCGATGGCCGACCGGTTCGCACTGTGATGAGTCTGTTGGCTGACAAATATTTAGTTGATGAATACTCGCCTGAGGCGGCTGCTAAAGTGTGTGGAGTGCCTGCTGAAACAATAGAGCGTTTGGCCTTGGAAATCGCCCACGTCGCGTTCGAAGAAAGTATCACAATCGATTGCGAATGGACTGATTGGGCGGGTCGTAAGCAAACCCA
The DNA here is from genome assembly GCA_046709645.1 of Arenicella sp. Lineage (GTDB taxonomy): Bacteria > Pseudomonadota > Gammaproteobacteria > Arenicellales > Arenicellaceae > Arenicella. Next base: position 12,126 of record JBKEFT010000019.1, on the reverse strand, counting down.
GTTTGTTGGTCGGCCGGTTTCTATGCATGCGATGCGTGGAATCTCGGCTCATTCAAATGGCTTTCAAACTTGTCGCGCAATTCACTTACTTCAAGTGATGTTAGGCACCATTGACTGCCCTGGTGGACATTTAGCCAAGCCACCGTTTCCCAAACACATACCGCCAAACTTAAAGCCTGCACGGGATATGGCTCCGAATACACCATTAACCTCTGCGCCCTTGGGGTTTCCAACCGCGCCAGAAGATCTCTGCATCGACGGTGATGGAACTCCGCTAAGAATTGATAAGGCTTATTCATGGGACGCACCGATTGCGGCTCACGGCTTGATGCACATGGTCATTAGTAATGCGGTAAAAGGCGACCCATACGAGATTGATACCTTGATGTTATTTATGGCCAACATGGCTTGGAATTCCAGTATGAATACCGCCAATACTATGTCTATGTTGCGCGAGAAAAAAGACAATGGCGAGTACAAGATTCCGTTTATAGTTAATTCTGATGCCTTCCATTCCGAGATGGTTAACTACTCTGATTTAGTCTTGCCGGACACGACTTTTTTAGAACGGTATGACACGATTTCAATGCTAGATCGGCCGATATCTGAAACAGACGCCGCTTGCGATTCTATTCGGCAACCAATTTTAACCGTTGATCGAGATGTGCGTGCATGGCAAGAAGTGTTAGTCGAGCTAGCTGGGCGGTTGGACTTTCCGGCGTTTAAAGATGAGCAGGGCGCCAATAAGTATCAAAACTACAAAGACTTCATAATTAACTACGAACGTGCTCCCGGAATCGGCTTTCTAGCGGGCTGGCGCGGTAAAAATGGTGATCAACACTTAGTTGGTGAGCCAAATCCCAAGCAATGGGAGGCTTATATAGAAAACGAATGCTTCTTTAAATACCCGCTTGAGCCAAATCAACGATATTATCGGCACGCCAACAAAGATTATTTGGAGCTTGCAAAGACCGCCGGTTGGGTCGGCTCAACAGAGCAGATATTAATCGAAGTGTATTCTGAGCCGCTGCAAAAATTTCGCTTGGCTGGTCAAGGTCTATATGACGGCCCTATGCCGACCGATGAGCAGCATAAGCAACGGTTGAGGGATCACTTTGACCCGTTGCCGTACTTTTACATGCCATTAGAGCAGCAGCGTATTGATACTGATGAATACCGCTTTCACGCGATAACACAGCGGCCAATGTTTATGTATCATTCTTGGGATTCGCAAAACGCTTGGCTGCGCCAGATCGCTTCACAAAACTATTTATATATGAACCGGGAGGAATGCGGCCGCATGGGCATAGAAGATGAAAGTTGGGTTTGGCTTGAATCGCATAACGGTAAAATTCGTGCACAGGTAAAGCATATGGATGGCGTTGAGGCCAGTACCGTATGGACATGGAACGCAATCGCTAAAGCCCCAGGTACCTGGGGGCTAGATAAAGACGCCAACGAGAGCAAAGACGCATTTTTGTTAAATCACTTGATTTCTGAGTTGCTACCGCCGAAACATAGCTTTGCTGACATAACAAATTCCGACCCAGTGACAGGGCAGGCCGCTTGGTACGATCTCTGCGTTAAGATCACTCCCGCGTTAGATGGCGAAAGTGGAGCATGGCCGCAATTTGAGTCGGTTGATCCGTTACCTAATCAGCCCTTGTCAGCAAAAGAAATTAGCTATAGTACGCATCAAAATGTGAATATTAAGCGCTCTCTGAAAGATATTTTGACGCGAGGAAAACGATAATGAAACTCGGCTTAGTGATTGACCTCGATACCTGTGTTGGCTGTCATGCTTGCGCAACCGCCTGTAAACAATGGAATACCTCGGGCACCATCGGGCCGCTATCTGATCAAAACCCGTATGGGAAAAACCCGATAGGTTCATGGTTAAATCGTATCCGCACCTATGAAGTTAAAGAGCCCTCAGCCGACCAAAAACTGCCCTCAGCCGACCAAAAACTGTCAAAAGCTGATCAGAGGCCGCCTTCAGACAATCAAGAGTCTTCTTGTGGTTCGCCGCAATTTGATTTATACGCACTCGCGACTAAAGGTGAATCTGCGCTTAGCTTTGCTGGTATAAATTCTGCCACCGGCGCGCCTGCAAGTAAAACGGTTCATATGCCTATGTCGTGTATGCAATGCGAAGATGCTGATTGTGTCACCGTTTGCCCAACAGGTGCGTCTTACAAGCGTGCGGAAGATGGCATTGTACTTATCGATCAAGATAAATGTATGGGCTGTAACTTGTGTTCTTGGGCGTGCCCTTATGGAGCGCGCGAGCTTGATGAAGAGCAGGGGGTAATGAAAAAATGTACCTTGTGTGTGGATCGTATCTATGACGAAAAGCTACCCGAATCTGAACGACAGCCCGCATGTGTATTAAGTTGCCCAACCAGTTCACGCGTGTTTGGCGACTTTGATGATCCAAACTCAGATGTGAGTCGATTAACTATTGAACGAGGCGGTAAAGGCTTGATGCCAGAGCTTGGCTATAAGCCGACAAATCGCTACCTGCCGCCAAGAGAGACGGCGCAAGTGCCTGCGATGGCAAAAACTAAGCAACCGGCGCTGTCAAAGCTAAAGAAGTGGGCCAATCGAGTTATTGCTCGTTGAGTCGACACACCTTATCTAAAATTAAAAAGACCAAACAATGAAACCAGCCTTTTCAGTACTATTTTTCACTGTCACTTCGGGTATCGGCTATGGGCTACTAATGTGGTTAGTGGCAATGCAACTAATAAGTGGTCAAGTTGGCGAGTTGCAGAACTTTCTTATGGTCGGTTTTATTGGCCTAACATTAGCAACCTTAGGCTTGTTATCGTCAACCTTGCACTTAGCAAACCCTAAAAATGCCTGGCGTGCGTTTAGTCGTTTTCGTACCTCGTGGCTATCTCGCGAGGGCGTATTTTCACTCTTGTATTACCCGGTTATATTAATTTATGCCTATATTCTTTTCGCTAACGGCGGAGAACTGACTCTAGTTCTCAAGGTGATAGGTGCGGTGTCTTTCTTGATAGCGTTAGCAACGGTGATTTGCACCGGAATGATTTACGCTAGCCTCAAGCCAATTCGCCAATGGCATAATCCATTAGTGACTCCGCTATATTTTTTGTTTAGTGTTACCAGCGGCGCCTTGGCCTACACTATGTTAAGTCTAGCCTTAGAGGGCAGCTTGTCTCCCTTGGCAACCAGCGCGTTTGTTATTTTGTTGTTTATTTCTCTGCTAATGAAGATTATTTATTTCAAATCTATTGGTAAGCCCAAAGGGTCAACCATAGGCAGCGCCACCGGGTTTACGCAAGCTCAAGTGCGGCTGCTTGATGCCGGCCATAATGCCGACACTTTTCTTACCAAGGAGTTTGTTTTCGACGCTGGTGCAATGAAGTTGTTGCGCTTACGTTGGTTGATGATTATCCTCCTCTTCATTGTGCCATTGCTGTTGGTTGTCGCGACCTATATGTTTGATGTCGCTCCTGCAGTCTACTTTGCTATGGTTTCGTTGTATTTTGGTTTATTCATAGAGCGATGGTTGTTCTTTGCTGAAGCGCGCCATGTTGTGCGCTTGTATCACGGAGATCAACGAGCGTAGCGTTTCGAAATGGCTAAACGCTATCTTGGGCGCAGATAAGTTTCGGGCGCTAATCCCTTTTTTGTTAACCAACACCTTTTGTTAACCAACACCTTTTGTTAACCAACACCTTTTGTTAACCAACAACTTTTTAAACTAACAGCCTTTTCTCACTAACGACATAAGAACTATGACAGCAATCATTTTGGACGGCAAAGCCGTTGCTAAGAAAACCGAGCAAGAACTCTCAGTTAGAGTCGCCAAGCTAAGGCAAGCGGCCGATGGCGCGACGCCAATTCTGGCGACCATCTTAGTGGGTGCTGACCCAGCATCGGCGACTTATGTGAAAATGAAAGGTAACGCCTGTGCTCGTATCGGCATGGAGTCGATTCGGGTCGAGATGAGCGAGAAAACCACCACAGAAGAGTTGCTGGCCAAGATTGGTGAATTAAACGCTAACCCCGATGTGCACGGAATTTTGTTACAGCACCCGGTGCCAAGCCAAGTTGATGAGCGCGCCTGTTTCGATGCGATTGACTTGAGCAAAGATGTCGATGGCGTCACCTGCCTAGGCTTCGGTCGAATGGCGATGCAAGAATTAGCCTATGGCAGCGCTACACCGCAAGGGATTATGCGTCTACTCGGCGCTTATGATATCGAGCTCCAGGGTAAGCATGCGGTGGTTATTGGGCGCAGCCCGATATTAGGCAAGCCTATGGCATTGATGTTATTAAACGCCAATGCAACGGTAACTATTTGTCATTCGCGCACCAAGAACCTAAAAGAATTAGTTAGTCAAGGCGACATAATTGTTGGCGCGGTAGGTGTGCCAGAGCTAATTAAAGCGGATTGGATTAAAGAAGGCGCTGTCGTGGTTGATGCCGGTTATCACCCTGGTGGAATCGGCGATATTGAACTTGCGCCATTGATGAAAAAAGCCAGCGCAGTAACACCTGTTCCTGGTGGCGTCGGCCCAATGACCATTAATACTCTTATTTATCAATGTGTTGACGCTGCGGAGAAAAAGTTATTGTGTTAGCCGACGGTATTATGGGGTAACGTGAACACCATTCCAGGCTTGGTATTACGTTAACGACCAAATGGGTAGTCCAATCGTTGCATCTGGCTCGGACATACTTATAAGAAATACATACCTTAGGCGGGGTTTCGATTAATTTTTTGTGATTTCATCTGTTTCTATGTTTTTAAACGTCAATTCGATACACTACACAGGTAACTATTTCACATTGCGCTTCGCCTGTGATGTTTTAACTCGGGAATAAATCAATAATGAAAAAGGCCTTAATTACAGGTATCACCGGCCAAGATGGGTCTTATCTTGCTGAGTTTCTATTAGAAAAAGGTTATGAGGTTCATGGTATTAAACGACGAGCTTCGTCATTCAATACAGAAAGAATTGATCACTTATATCAAGATCCTCATGTCCGTAATCAAAAGTTATTTTTGCATTACGGTGACTTGAGCGATACCTCGAACCTAACTCGGATAATTCAAGAGGTTCGTCCTGACGAAGTGTATAACCTTGCTGCGCAAAGTCACGTGGCGGTGTCATTTGAGGTGCCAGAATACACCGCTGATGTAGATGCATTGGGAACCCTGCGTCTGCTTGAAGCGATTCGGTTTCTGGGTCTAGAAAAGACAACCAAATTCTATCAAGCTGCGACCTCTGAATTGTACGGCTTGGTGCAAGAGACGCCGCAAAGAGAAACTACGCCATTTTACCCTCGCTCGCCATATGCGGTTGCTAAACTATATGCCTACTGGATAACGGTAAATTACCGTGAGTCATACGGCATGTTTGCCTGTAATGGTATTTTATTTAATCATGAGTCGCCACGTCGCGGCGAAACGTTTGTAACCCGAAAAATTACCCGAGCCTTGGCCAATATTGCGCACGGTTTAGAACCTGTTGTGTACCTTGGGAATATGGATGCACTGCGAGATTGGGGGCATGCCAAAGATTACGTTCGCATGCAATGGCTGATGTTGCAGCAAGAGCAAGCTGATGATTATGTCATTGCTACTGGCAACCAAATATCCGTCAGAGAATTTGTCCGCTTGGCTGCTGCTGAAATCGGTGTCGAACTAGAATTTAACGGCGAGGGTGTTGATGAGGTTGGCGTTGTCGCCTCGGTAGATGTCGAGCGTGCACCAGCTTTAAGTGTTGGTGATCAAATAGTTAAAGTCGACCCCCGATACTTTCGACCCGCAGAAGTTGAAACGCTCTTGGGTGACCCGACCAAGGCTCGTGAGAAGATGGGGTGGAAGGCCGAAATTACGGTTGAGCAGATGTGCGCCGAAATGGTTGCAAACGATGTCGAAGTCGCAAAGCGAAATTCGCTACTTAAGAAACATGGTTTTGATGTTGCTACGACGTACGAGTGAGTTTGTTGGTAATGACTAATAAAATATTTGTCGCAGGCCACCGCGGTATGGTGGGGTCTTCATTATTGAGGCTACTTAAGAAGCAGCCTAATGTAGAGCTGCTTACCCGGTCGCACGCAGAATTAGATTTAATTAATCAGGCTGATGTCGACGCATTTTTCGCCGATCATGCGATTGATCAAGTTTACCTCGCGGCAGCGAAAGTGGGTGGTATACACGCAAACAACACCTACCCGGCAGACTTTATTTATGACAACTTAATGATGCAGTCAAACGTTATTAATGCGGCCAATAAAGCGGGCGTGAAAAAACTGCTGCTGTTGGGCTCGTCTTGTATTTATCCTAGGCTGTCTGCTCAGCCAATAGGCGAGAGTTCACTGTTAACTGGCGAGTTAGAGCCGACCAACGAGCCGTACGCCATTGCCAAAATAGCGGGAATAAAATTATGCGAAAGTTATAACCGCCAGTACGGTGTCGACTATCGCAGTGTGATGCCAACCAACCTTTACGGAGAGAACGACAATTTCCACCCTCAAAATAGCCACGTAATACCGGCCATGCTAGGCCGATTTCATAACGCAAAGCTGGCTAAGGATCGTGTCGTGACGTTATGGGGCACTGGCAGGCCTATGCGTGAGTTCTTGTACGTGGATGACATGGCTCAGGCATCGATTCATGTTATGGATATGCCAGTTATTGACTATCAAAAAGTGACTCACGAGCGGCTATCTCATATCAATATAGGATCAGGAGTAGACTGCACTATTGCCGAGCTTGCTGACATCATTAAGACGGTTGTCGGATTTGAAGGTGGGATACAGTTCGATACCAGTAAACCAGATGGAGCCCCTAGAAAACTGCTTGATGTGTCACGCTTGAAGCAACTAGGCTGGCAAGCGCAAGTCGATTTAGAAAGTGGTCTTAAACGAACTTACGCATGGTTTTTAGAGCACCAAAATACAGTCAGAGGAGTAAACCCATGATACCCGTAATTTTGTCAGGTGGTGTGGGGTCTAGGCTTTGGCCTTTGTCTCGAGGCATGTACCCGAAACAATTCTTATGTCTGGCTGATCCAGAGTTGAGTATGTTACAGCAAACCGTCGGCCGCTCTGTCGGCATAGACGACATTGGGCCTAGCGTAATTGTATGCAATCAAGAGCATCGATTTATCGTTGGTGAGCAACTTCAGCAAATCGGCATCACCGATGCCAAAATACTGCTTGAGCCTAAGGGCCGAAATACCGCCCCAGCCATAGCATTGGCTGCATTCTCTGTTGCCGAAAAAGATCCCGACGAAGTAATGCTGGTTATGCCGGCAGACCATGTTATTGCTGATTTAGGTGAGTTTCATCGCGCTATTGATCTTGCCTTTCATCTAGCGGAACAAGGCAGTTTAGTGACCTTCGGCATTGTTCCGCAAGGGCCAGAGACCGGTTATGGCTATATTAAGGCAGGTTCCACTGTCGATGGCGGCGGCTTTAGCGTCGCAGAATTTAAAGAGAAGCCTGATCAAAGGACCGCCCAAGAGTATATCGATAGCGGCAATTACTATTGGAACGGAGGTATATTTGTATTTACCGCATCGGCTTATTTGGAGGAGTTGAAGCGTTTCGAGCCAGAAGTCTATAAAGCGGCTGAATCTGCGATGTCTAAGGCGCAGCCAGATCTCGATTTTATACGCATCGATGAAGCGGCCTTTATCGCGAGCCCGTCAATTTCGATAGACTACGGGGTCATGGAGAGAACTCGCAAAGCTGTAGTCGTGTCTCTGAATGCTGGTTGGAATGATGTGGGTTCTTGGTCGGCGCTATGGGATGTTTCTGAAAAAGACGAAAACGGAAACGCCATAAGCGGAGACGTGATTGTTGTCGATACCAAAAATTCTCATATCTACTCTGAGAATAAATTAGTTTCGGTGGTGGGGGTAGATGGCTTAGTGGTTGTAGAAACTGATGACGCAATTCTAGTCTGTGATCGACAGCGAGCGCAAAACGTTAAAGCTATCGTCGAGAAGCTTGAATCGCTCGAACGCACACAAATAAGCCATCATCGGAAGGTGTATCGTCCTTGGGGTTGGTACGACTCGATTGATGAGGGTGATCGCTTTCAAGTAAAACGAATTCAAGTGAAGCCTGGGGCAAGGCTATCGGTTCAAATGCACCATTATCGCGCAGAACATTGGGTTGTTGTTAAAGGGGTGGCTGAGGTACGAAATGGTGACAATGTAATGACCCTGGTCGAAAATGAGTCGACTTATATCCCTATTGGAGCAATTCATTATTTATCTAACCCAAGCAAAACCGACCTGCTGGAAATTATCGAAGTGCAAACCGGAAGCTACCTCGGTGAGGACGATATTGTTCGATTTGAAGATCAGTATGGTCGTATTACTAAGGCATAGAAACTGAGTTTTTCAAAACTGCGTGTTGTATACCCAGTGATAAATCACCAAATTTTACACTAAATCATTGTATTTACTCTATTGTATTAATCAATTGGGATCACCCGGAGCGTGGGAGTTGTAAGGGAAAGGAGATAAGTTTCATTCGACATATGTAATCGATATTTATAGGGTTCAGACATGTTTTTAAGGAGTTATAGCAAACGAATTTTCAGTACTCGTAATGTGTTTCTTACATTGTCGGTTTTTTTAGCTGGTTTTTTTCTGCAGTCAATGCTCAGGCTCCTGGTGATACAGCGAATGATCCGTTTTGGACAACAGGGTCTAATATAAGTAGGCAACTGCGGCAGTTCATACAACTTTGGCAGTTGCACCACAAACGATTTTAGGATTACAAACTTAACGCTCAGCAATGTAGTGGATGCGTGTTCGTCTGACACCGACTATATGCAGGCTGATCTGAGTGTATCTTTCTCGAAGGCTCAATCAATTCGATATGATGTATTGGCTTATTTTTATCGTGGAGAAGAACCCGGCACGGCCTTTGGTTTAGCGCCTGACGCTGCGGTTAGCGGCGACTGGTGCACACGAGTTGGCATAGGTAACGGTCTAGAGATCTTTACCCTCGGAGCGACTGGTAGCTTTACTTCTGATATTGATGGCGATGAAACATCACCGGGTTCAGGCGTCGCCGCCTGTTTTGACGTTCCAAGTGCCAATTCAAATGGTACGATCTCGCAAACCGAATTCGGTATTGTTCTGGCCCCGAGTATGACGGTGTTACCGAGCCGTCAAATGGCACTGGCTCAAAATGTAATTGTGCTTCATTTGATACTGACCCAGCGGTTACCATTCTCGATATTTCTGTGTCTAAGGTATGTGTCGGCGATGATTACCGCCGGTAACGGTACTAATAGCCCAGATGTCGATGGTAAATATTTTAATGGGGATGTAGTGCAGTGCACAATCACGATTAGTAACGCGGCGGGGCGGGAGCACTAGACGGGGCCACCGATGCGACAACTGAAGGTTTTTTCTATATTGACGGTTATGATGAAAGTACTGGGTCAATAGGTGCAGTCAACATTACTAACCCAGGTGGCGGTAGCCCGACATCGACTGACGACACGCCTTCGGCGGGTATGCTTTCTATATACCCTGACGACATCGCTGCTGGTCACGACGTGATCGTTACCTATTTATATACAACTGGTGATAATGCTACCGCTGGTCAAGCTGAGGTAGATATTAGCAATACTGTATGTTTAAACTATTATGATACAGCCAACGGTGTTACCACTACTGCATATGCCGATCCAGCTTCAGGCGATTGCGCAACTGAAACCATTACCACAACACCGGTAACCTTAGCCGAATTTAATGCTTATCGATACGCAGGTGGCTTTCAATTTAATTGGGTGGACGCTATCAAGACCAATAATCTTGGCTTCAATATTTACACCGCTTTAGGTCAATCTTTGTTTAAAATTAATGCTGATTTAATTCCGTCTCAAATGGTCAGCATTCTTGAAGCATCAGAATATACAAGCTGGTTTGATTTAGGGCAATTTGCTCTAGCAGACGAATTCTATCTTGAAGATATTGATATTGAGGGCAAAGTGGCACGGCATGGACCATTTAAATTGTCCAAGAAACCCGCTTTTAACGCAAAGTCTAAATACGTTGCTGCGCCGCGAATTAACTGGGGCGAGGTTAAATCTAAAAATGCGCGCGCACGAGCAAAGAACGATACATCTAACAAAGGCCAGTCTAAAAAGAGTAATGAACTCGACGATTCGATAAGTGTTGTCAATATAAGCTTACAAGAAGCTGGCTTACAGCGAATTAGCTTGAGTGAGTTAAGTGTCGTTGGCTTCCGCGCAACTGATATGGCTAAAGGACGGTATCTATTAACTAATAGTGTGGGTGATCTAGTTCCTTCTAGGATTGTGAGTGCCAACAATGGTGATTATTTAGAGTTTGTTGCTGCGATCGTTAGGCGTTTTTATTCTGATAAAGCCTTTTATCAATTGCGCCATGCGCAAAAACCACGTTCAGTTAATGAAATACCAACGGTGAGTAGCGGGCTCAGTGGTGTTGCGTCGGAGTACTATCTACATACGCAGACATTAGATGACGACAACCGCTATATATTCACTTCCAAAATAGCAGGTGATCCATGGATGATGAATCGAATGTTCGCAAGAGGCCGCACGGTTACAAGCTCGTTAGTTGTTCCGGTGCCCGATGCTTATCAAGGCTCAGCTGCCCCGGACGCGGTTGTTACCGCGGAATTTGTTGACGGGGTTAACTTTCCCAGTGAAGTTGATCATAAGGTTGACCTCTATGCGAACTCACAGCTTCTTGGATCATTGGATTTGATGGTGCCGCGACGGCAGAAATTCAACAATCAATGTCAATGAATGGGGTCAGTGATGAGCTTGAGGTCGACTTAACGCTGACTGAAATTAATTCACCGGCGATTAGTATTGTCTACACCAATAAGGTATCGCTGACGTACCCTCGCCAGTGTGTGGCAATAGATAATCAATTAAGTTTCGACTCAAATGATGATTATTTCACTGTGAGAGGGTTTTCAGATCAGCGAGTGCATGCCTATGCAAGATCGGCTGACACGCTTAGCTATATTGGTGAGTTTAACGCTTGCAATGGTTCGATCCGTTTTGCTGGTGTTGATGGCGCTCACAGTTACCCAGTATTTGGTGAGTCTACGCTTCGCAGCCCTAGTCTTGATGAAGTTACATCCCGTGACTTGATTGAGCTAGATGTAGAACATCTAGTAATTACACATCCTTTGTTTTCTGGTCCTGAATTAGATAGTTATCTTTTAGCACAAACTGGTTTCAGCATCGGCCGTTCGGATGTAGTAACGACCGATGCGGCAGCGGAAGCTGAATTCGCGGCTCTCTTCCAGAACGAGATAATGAAAAGTAAGCAATCTTACGGTGAGGCTTTCATTCAAGCGAAAAAACAGTTTGCTGAAAATGGCGGGTCGGACTTTAAGGACATCTTATGGGGCGTTACTCTACTAGGTGATCCGTTGTTGGCTCTATAGCGGGTTTTTAGTTCTCTAGATTGGCTTTATGGCTTAGTTTTATAGATAGATATCTTGTAATCATTGAGCTGCTCTTGTTATTCAAGAGCAGTATTCCAGGCCTCACTGAAGCCCATGGCTTATTGAGTTAAAGCGAATAGTGCGCAATGTGATTGTTTTAAAACGATTTTACAAGTGGCTATATTAGTCACTCTATAGCCGCAGACCCGCTTTGTTTCAATTGAATGAAATAACTTACGAAAGTTGTTGACGTGGGGCCGCAAAACAGTAGAATGCGCCTTCTTCGAGACAGCAGACGCGCTTTAAAGTGCTGAAAACGGGTTCGAAAACAGCTTTAAAACTTGACCAAAAATAAGTTTACGAAAGGTGTTGACGAGCTGGCTAGAATGAGTAGAATGCACCGACCTTGAGACAGCGAAGCAAGGGCTTGAAACTAAGCACTTGTAACGGTTTGCAACGGTTTGAATTATTTCAAATAGTTGTTGACAAAGCTTTTCAAGCGAGTATGATTCACCTCCCTTGAGGCAACTCAAGAAGCACCGACAAGGTGCTAGAGTTTGAAAATAGGTTAACACTTAAAATCAAACGCCGCTCTTTTAAAAATCAAACCAAACAATTTGTGTGGACGTTTTCTTAAATGAATAGGTTGCACAAAAACCGGTAAAC
>JBKEFT010000018.1:0-101540 GCA_046709645.1 Arenicella sp. | reverse complement strand
GTGACAAAAATGTGGTCTGGTCAGCCAAGCGCAAGCCCTTCGGCGAAACCGAAGTTACCGTCAACACGGTCGAGTTTCCGATGCGGGTATCGAACCAATATTTTGATCAGGAAACGGGCTATCACTACAATGGCCAGCGCTATTACGATCCGCTTACGGCAAGGTATTTAAGGAACGACCCGATTGGCCTAGAGGGCGGGCATAATACTTATAATTTTGCGTTGAAAAACCCGTTGAAGTATGTAGATTTGGATGGGCGATATGCAGAAACCCCCTTAGAAGCAATCAGTATTGCGATTGGGTTAACGAGCCTCGTGTATAATGCATCAAACGGCAATGTTGTTGACTCCCTCATCGATGTAGGTGGATTGGTTGTCGATGCGATTGGTGTTGTTATTCCTGTTGCCCCTGGAGTTTCAAGCGCAGCGATTGCATCTTACCGAGCAAGTAAATCGCTTGATACCGTTGTCGCGAAGAGCGCAGACGATGTTGTTGACGCCTCAAAGAGTGCAGAAGCCGCTGCAGACGCAGCATTAGCTGCAGGCAGGAATACAGGAGCTGCAGCAGAACTTGTGGTAGGTAATCAGGTATTTACTGCTATAAGTCGCGAAGCAATAATCTCCAATAGAACCTTATTGGGAGTTGCCATGGGTACTCGTAATTCAGCCGCGTTAAGACAAGCACACAAGTTTGAATTTGCTTGTGCAGAGATTGTATGTATACAGAAAGCACTAAATGCTGGAGTTAGCCCTAGAGGTGGAGTTCTAAGAGCGGTCAATATAGGAAGAACGGGACGAGGTCATAATACTCCTAAGAGAATTTGTGATACGTGTATCGATGTAAAAGATTTTTTTGGAATATTGGGACAATAGCGATGAATTTGGGTGAAATACCATGGTCTAAATCTATAGAGCGTGCGTCAAAGGAGTATTTGAGGTTCTTAATAGAACTTATCAAATTTTTAAAAATAGACCTTAACCATAACGGTTTAGATCCTATTTTAAAGGCTGAAATGTATTTGTCAGAAGAAATTGGCTTTACCGATTATAATGGTTTTGTTGAGGTATTTGTTCAGAGGTTAGAGCAACTTGGAGGAGCTGAAAATCCCTTCGATCCTAGCTCTATAAAGTCAAGGTTAGCGATTTATCTTTTAAGTGCAAAGCATGACAATCATATTGAACTAGAAGAGGATACATCTTGGTTTTATGAAAATTTAGAGGAACTGCCCGAATGCGACATTAACATTGCATTCGATTATCTAGACAACTATTTCAAGTGATTCTAGGCCGCAAAGGGGGTAATAGACCCTTCTACGGTTCGATTTACTCAGAGTAGTGTTAGCAAAACTATTCGTACACCAAATGGAGGCCGAAGAAACATCGAAAACTAGGGACGTACCACGGTTAAAGGTTCGTCCCACTGTTTTTTATGAGGCTGTAATCACCAACTAGAGAGGTCGAACCTAGAGGGGTCACGTCTTGAATCTTGAACCGAATTAGAGAACAGTTCAAGATTCAAGACGTGACCCCTTTAGGTGACACGTGTATATTGCATCAAACGGCAATGTTGTTGACTCCCTCATCGATGTAGGTGGATTGGTTGTCGATGCGATTGGTGTTGTTATTCCTGTTGTCCCTGGAGTTTCAAGCGCAGCGATTGCATCTTACCGAGCAAGTAAATCGCTTGATACCGTTGTCGCGAAGAGCGCAGACGATGTTGTTGACGCCGCAAAGGGAATAGACGACGGAGTTATGGCAGGGTCTGTTGGCGCGACTAGGGTTTGGCCGAAGAAAGGAAGGCTTAACGCAATTGGTTTACCAACAACTGGGAAAATTCGTTTTGTTCCAAGAAAGGGCTATGATCCATCGAGTCCGCTAGCGAGAGGCCCCAATAAGGGTATTCTTGATCGGTTTGGAAATGAGTGGACAAAAGGGCCATCTAGAACGAAAGGTCAAGCATTTGAATGGGATGTCCAACTTTCTAAAACAGGCAGACAAAAACTGGGTTGGGCAAGTCGAGATGGCTCGCACGTTAATGTGTCACTTGATGGCCGTATTACTCATAAGTAGGTGGGACAATGAAAAGTGCTATATATGATTTTTATGAAGTTGTGAAAGTAGTGACTTCCAGATCAGAATTGACTGAAATCAATGGTAGTGAAGGTGCCGTTCTAGGGATGGCTCAAAACGATCACGGAGATTGGTTATATGCTGTTCATATTCTTGGATCTGATGAAGGTTGGGATGTTATGGAAAATGAGCTTGTTTCAACTGGAAAAATGATGTCTAGAGAGGATTTTTATGATGGTGAGTCTGTTGTTGTGGAAGTAGATCCGATAACTGGCGAAGGAAAGTTGAAGAGTTGAATAATGCTTGGTTCAATGGCTCGAATAGCTCATTTAATTTTTATAATCTTATTGGTTTGGCTTTCATCTACATCATGGAGTTATAGTTATGATGCAGAATTACTTGTAACCAATCAGGTAATTCTGACGTTTGAGGATGAAAAGCAACGGTACGACGACACTCCAAACCTTTGCTATAACGGTAAACATTGCGTATATACTGGTTTACGAAAAAAGGCCCAAGACGGGTCTTTTTTTGCTTTTGAAGCAGGTTTAGCTGCCACAAAGGGATTAGAAGTAGGGGCATCGCGTTTAGTTGGTGCGAATCGTGCAATTATAGATCCACGTAAATTAACAGAATATGCCCTAAACCCTAATCACCCAGTTGGAGGAAACAAGGCTAAGGTATTTGAATCTGCGTTAGGTTTTAACCAATCAAACGCAAGTAGTCTTATGACGCAACTTCAAAAAGGTGCAATGAACGTAACACCAGTTGCGGGGAAAGTAGACAAATTCGGTGCTAGGTTCACGTTAGATATCCCAGTAACTGGGCCATTAGGCAGCGGTACGGTGCGTACAGGTTGGATATACAAGGCTGGTTCCAACATTCCAGAAATGACAACCTTATTTGTAAAGTAGAGGTACGACGTGGATATAAATGATTTAGTAGTGCTAAAGTGCGAATTGACTGAGTATGGTTTAGAGCGAGGTATGCGCGGTGTAATAGTGGCTGTTTTTGAAGATCCTGAAAGTGCTTACGAAGTTGAGTTCTGTAACGAATGTGGTGAATCAATTATTGAAGTTCCATTAAAGCCTGAGCAACTGGAGAAAGTTAATATTTAGAGATTAAGTGAATGCCGCAAAGGAGGTGAAGAAGGTAAAGTCTACGCTTAAAGCAGGTAAATCCGAGGATCTTGGTTCCAACGGAGCCTAAGTCAGACCTACAGGGCCTCAAGTTAAAAGCCTGCGTGTAGATATGAGTAAAAACGGATTTGACCAACGTGAACCGATAGATGCTACCGTAACCCTAATGCAGGGAAATTAAAAATTCAGGACGGTCACCATCGAACAGAAGTAGCAAAGAAAGCTGGTTTAGATAAAGTTCCAGTCAATATTCAGGAGGAATTAAATCGATTATAAGAAAATATGAGGTTGCGTTTTTACTGCCTCGTGGAGCTAACAAGGTTTTAGGCGATGATGGGTGATATTTTCGTTCGTCTGATAGTGTTTCTAGCAATTTCGTTGGTTTTATAACGAAAAACTCTGGTCTCAGTGGTTTGGAAAGCTATTTGGGGATTGATTGCTATGCAAAGAGTGTAGAATTATTTACCCCTAAGCAAAGCTTCTGACCCCTTGCCTACATTAATGTAGGCAAGCTGAGCCGCGTTTGTCGCCTTGATTAAATAGGTAAAGTATTTAGGTATAAGCATCTTTACGGTGAGAAACACGAACTACTAATACAATGTACTAGGTTGGTATGCATTCAGATAAATTAGAACCAGAAAAAGTAGTATATATTTGCAATAATGGATCGGTCGGCCTACCAATAAATGGCGGATTTAATTAGTAAACTTAAACAACAGCGTGGAAACACCACTGATAATGCGATGAAAGTATCTGTAGAACTTCAACAAAATGTAAATTTCAAAGGCACCTCTGCCAGTGGTCACGACATAATGATGGATGGCCCTGAAGAGTTCGGCGGTGAGAATCTCGGTGCCAGACCAATGGAGACTATGTTAATTGGCATGGGTGGTTGCGCTTCGTTCGATGTGGTGCACATATTACGTAAACGCCGCCTGACCGTTGTCAGCTGTGTTGCCGATATCGAGGCAGAGCGCGCCGAAACTGAGCCCAAAGTGTTCACCAAAATTCATTTGCACTTCAAGGTGAGCGGTGAAAAGTTAACCGATAAGGCGGTCGGTTTAGCGGTTCAACAATCAGCTGAAAAATATTGTTCAGCGTCAATTATGTTGGGCAAAACGGCGGATATAAGCCATTCATTCGAGATTGTATAATGAGTTTACCAAGACCACAGCACGCGGGAATGCGGCACGTTGCATTAAATGTACTAGACCTCCCATTAGTTGAATCATTCTATGTTGATCTGCTCGGCTTTGCGGTCGAATGGCGGCCCGATGAAGATAATGTCTATCTGTGTAGTGGAGTAGATAATTTAGCCCTACATACCGTTGCTGATACCGGTTCTAAAGCACAAGCCTTAGCGCATACGGGTATTATCGTCGATAATATTGATCAAGTTGACCAGTGGTATGATTACTTAGCTGAAAATGGCGTTAAGATGCATAACCACGCAAAAACACATCGTGACGGTGCTCGTAGCTTCTATTGCAGTGATCCCGAGGGCGTGGTGGTACAGGTGATTTTTCATCCGCCACTATCCAAAGGCTAGCGAGTTGTTGAGGGTGCCTCAATAAAACCCTCACTACTGCCAAAATCAACAGCAACAATCCTCTATAAAACACTGCACTCTCACCAGTGTTACCGCTACAATGCACGGTTTACGCCTGAACACTGTTTAGGTTGGCCAACACCACAGTAGCAACCATCATGCAGCAAGAATACAAGCCGAATGAGATTGAAGTCAGTGTCCAAGCCAATTGGCAAAAGACGCAGCTCTTCAAAGCCGTTGAAGATAGCAGCAAAGAGAAGTTTTATTGCTTAGAGATGTTTCCGTATCCCTCAGGCAAGCTGCATATGGGGCACGTGCGCAATTACACTATTGGTGATGTTATTAGTCGCTATCAACGTATGCTCGGCAAAAACGTATTGCACCCAATTGGTTGGGATTCTTTTGGCTTGCCGGCTGAAAATGCAGCGATCCAAAACAACACGGCTCCGGCGGCATGGACAGACGACAACATTGCCGAAATGCGTGGTCAGTTAAAGCGTTTGGGTTTTAGTTACGATTGGAGTCGCGAGCTTACTACCTGTAAGCCTGATTACTACAAATGGGAGCAATGGTTCTTCACTAAGCTGTATGAGCGAGGCTTAGTCTATAAAAAAGAATCTGAAGTGAATTGGGATCCAATTGACCAAACGGTGCTTGCTAATGAGCAAGTAATTGATGGTCGTGGTTGGCGTTCTGGTGCCTTGGTTGAAAAGAAAAAAATTCCTCAATGGTTTATCAAAATCACTGATTACGCTGAAGAGCTTTTAAGCGGTCTAGATGACTTAGACGGTTGGCCTGACTCAGTCAAAACTATGCAACGCAATTGGATCGGCAAGTCGGTTGGTGCTGAGGTTGAGTTTGCGGTTGAAGGGCAAGATAACTTGCGAGTTTTCACTACTCGGCCAGATACACTCATGGGTGTTACCTTTTTAGCCGTTGCCGCCGATCATCCGTTGGCGATAACGGCGTCGGAGTCCAGTAGCGAAATCGCTACATTTCGTAAAGAGTGTGCGCAGAGCTCGACCGCCGAAGCCGATATGGAGACCATGGAAAAGCGTGGCATCAGCTTAGATATTACCGCTAAGCACCCGATGACTGGTGATCCAGTACCTGTGTGGTGTGCCAATTTCGTCTTGATGACCTATGGTACTGGCGCGGTGATGGCGGTGCCAGCTCATGATCAGCGTGACTACGAGTTTGCATCAAAATACGCGATTGATATCAAGCCTGTGATTTGCCCTATCGAAGGCGAGCTTGATGTTAGCCAAGCCGCTTATACCGACCTTGGCGTGCTCAAAAACTCTGGTGAGTTTGATGGTCAAACATCAGAGCAAGCAAAAGCCAACATCACTCAATGGCTAGAGAAAAACAATCTCGGCAAGCAGCAGATTAACTACCGATTGCGTGACTGGGGCGTATCTAGGCAACGTTATTGGGGTTGCCCAATTCCATTTATCTACGACGCCGACGGTAACGCCACTCCAGCCACCGAGTTCCCGGTTGAATTACCAACCGATGTGGTAATGGACGGTGTTGGCTCGCCAATTAAGAAAATGTCGTCCTTCATTGATACGGTGCACCCGATTACCGGTGAAGCAGCGCAACGTGAAACCGATACCTTCGATACTTTCTTTGAATCATCTTGGTATTACGCGCGTTATTGTTGTCCTGGCCTAGACACTGACATGCTCGATCAACGGGCTGATTACTGGTTGCCAGTTGATCAGTATGTAGGTGGTATTGAGCATGCCGTGATGCATCTCTTGTATGCACGCTTTTTTCATAAATTGATGCGCGACGTCGGATTGATCGAATCCGACGAGCCGTTTACCCGCTTGCTGACGCAGGGAATGGTAACCGCCGAAACATATTATCGTATCGCCGATGATGGTAAACGCAGTTTCTACAATCCTAAAGAAGTAGCCGTTGCGCTAGACGACAAAGGTAAGCCAGCGGGAGCGACCTTGATCGCTGATGGTCAAGCGGTAGAGTCTGGTGGCATAGAGAAAATGTCTAAGTCTAAAAACAATGGCGTCGACCCACAAAGCATGATCGATAAATATGGCGCGGATACGGTGCGCTTGTTCACTATGTTTGCCGCCCCGCCAGAGCAGTCATTGGAATGGAATGATGATGCTATCGCGGGTGGTTCGCGGTTTTTACGTCGTGTTTGGAACTTGTTCGATAAGCACAGTGACGCCCTAGCGAGCTCGAGGTTAAAGCCTTTCGTTGCTGTCGAAAATGCTAATTCAGACGCTCTAATTCCAGCCGCTAAGGCTCTACGTTTAGTAACGCACACTATTATTCAGCGTGTTTTATTTGATTTTGAACGCCAGCAATTTAATACCGTCGTGGCCGCCGCTATGGAGCTGACTAACGCAGTCGAAAAGGCAGATTTCTCGGCTATGGATGGTCATGGTGATGCGGTATTGTCGGAAGCTTGTCATACACTAGTTAAAATTCTTGCGCCGATTACGCCACACTTGTCTGAGCATTTATGGTCACTTTACGGCGCTGACCAGTCGCTAGAAGATAGCGGCTGGATCGCCATTGATGAGTCGGCGTTGGTTAAAAATGAAATAACCTACGTAGTGCAAGTAAATGGTAAATTACGAGCAAAGCTTGACGTCGAGGCGTCGGCGGCTAAGGATGAAGTTGAAGCCTTGGCGATGGCCGATGAGAATGTACTGCGCTTTATTGAGGGGTTGACGGTGCGTAAAGTTATCGTAGTGCCGCAACGACTAGTCAATATTGTGGCGAATTAATTCCGCAATCATGCCCGCTTACGCTAAAATCCAATTGAAACGAATAAATACAAGGTCTGAAAATGCTTAACAACATCATACGCTCTGCACTTTTACTGGTTCTTGCCGCCGCAATCTCTGCTTGTGGCTTCCATTTGCGCGGTAATATTCCACTCAATGACAACATAAAAAATATGTTTGTGAGTGCACCGGAAGGCCCATTTAAAGATCAGTTAGAGAAGGTCTTGACGACATCGGGCGCGCAGCTCTCAGCCACCGATGCTGGCGCTGACGTGCTTCTCGTGGTTACTAAAGCGGCGACCAGGCGATCGGTTGGCACACTCGATGATCGAGGCAAGGCCAATAGCTATAATTTAAAATTTGTAGTGGCCTACTCGTTAAACGACCCCACCGGTGCCAATATCCGGCCATCGAGCAGGTTGGTCGAGACTCGGCAGTATAATTTTGATCCTGAACGGGTGATCGAAAGCGAGGCCGAAGAGGCTGAGTTGCAAGAGAGTATGGCGCAAGAAATTGCTCTGCGTATTGTGCGCCAATTATCGTCTATTACCGACTACGTGGCGAAATAGGCATGGTGTTTGGACGCTAGGCAGTTTTTTTTGCCAAGTTATTCTCTTTTATAATTGAGCTATCAAATGAACTATCAAATGAACTGATGCGTGTCACTCTAGAGGAAGTAGCCCAACGCCTAAAAGCTTGCGGGGGTGATTCGAAAAGCCCGCTGCCGAAGGTAATTTTGTTGAACGGCAATGAGCCACTATTGGTTGAAGAAGCATTGGATGGGGTACGCCAAGTACTCAAGCAACAGGGTTTTGATGAACGGCTGAAGTATCAACTTGAAACCGGTTTTGACTGGAATAAGTTAACTGGGGTCGGTCAGGCGATGTCATTATTTGCTGAGCGTCGAGTGATTGAGTTTCGAGTGCCTAAGGCGCTCGGTGCGCCGGGCACTAAGGCGATAACCGAATATTGCCGAAACCCGCCCGACGATGATATTTTGGTTGTCATGATGCCTGCCTTGGATAAGCGTCAAAGAGCCGCTAAGTGGGTTAAGGCTGTAGAGTCGGTTGGCTGGTTGGTTGATGGCTACGACATTAGTTTGCAGCAGTTCCCGGCTTGGCTGAAAAAGCGATTACAAACCCGCTCATTGCGAGTTGAAGCTGGCGTAGTCGAGTTGATGACTGAGCAGCTCGAAGGCAACGTTTTGGCCGCGGCTCAAGAAGTTGATAAATTACAGGTGTTGGCCAAAGACGGAGCGGTGACACTCAAGTTGGTCACTGAGAGCCTAGCTGATCAAGCACGGTTCGATGTTTATGCATTGACCGATGGCTGTCTTATTGGAGATTTTAATCGTGTGCTACGTATTAAAAGTCGTTTGCAATCTGAGGGTGTCGAGCCAGTGATTGTGGTATGGGCTTTGGTGCGAGAGATTCGCCTACTAGCGTCTATGTCGTCGGCCTTGCAGCAGGGCCAAAATAAGGGCTTATTATTTAAGCAAAATAGGATCTGGAATAAACGCGAGCCGTTTGTCAACGCGGCGCTTGCCCGCCTATCGCCGCGAATGTGGTACCAATTACTCGAGCAGGCCGCGCATCTGGACCAGACCGTTAAAGGCCAGCGTTATTCAGAAGTGGGTAGTCTTTGGTATCAGATTGAGCAACTTTGTTGCCGCCTGTGCGGGGTAAAGCTTGCTAGTACGGTTAATGTCTAAGCGAGTTTTAGAGCAGAATTAGCAGCAAACCAAATAAACAGAAAACTAGCAGTAAGCTAAGAGTTAAACAGTTGAACATAGAGCAATACATGCAAGTGTTGGGCCAGCGAGCGCGTCAAGCGAGCCGCTTGATGGCAAGTGCTGGCCGTGGCAAAAAAGATGCGGCTTTGATGGCCATAGCCACTAAGTTGGACTCATCATCTACCGCATTAAGGCTGGCTAATGAACAAGATTTGGCGGCTGCTAAAGACAATGGTTTAGAAGCGGCTCTAGTTGATCGTTTAGTGTTAAGTGACGCCGGGATTGCTGCGATGGCAGAGGGCTGCCGGCAAGTTGCCGCCCTACCCGATCCGATCGGCGAGGTTAGCGATATGAGCTATCGCCCCTCAGGTATTCAGGTGGGTAAAATGCGTGTGCCGCTTGGTGTGATCGGCATCATCTACGAATCACGGCCAAATGTAACCATTGACGCGGCGATCTTATGCCTCAAGTCTGGCAACGCAACGATTCTACGCGGTGGCTCAGAAGCAATTCACTCGAACATGGCGATAGCTCAGTGTATCGCTGATGGCTTAGCTGAAGTCGGTTTGCCTCTCGATGCGGTACAAGTAGTTGAAACCACCGATCGCGCCGCAGTTGGCCAGCTTATTAGTATGCCTGATTATGTCGACGTGATTATTCCGCGCGGTGGAAAGGGTCTTATCGAGCGCATAACTCGTGATGCGAGTGTGCCAGTGATTAAACATCTCGACGGCATTTGTCACGTGTATATTGATCAAAATGCTGATTTAGAAAAGGCATTTGATATTGCTTTGAACTCGAAAACCCACCGTTATGGTGTTTGTAATGCGATGGAGACGCTACTGGTGCATCAAGATGTCGCCAAGCAAATCTTGCCGCGATTGGGCCAAGCCTACACTGATGTAGGTGTCGAGTTGAGAGGCTGCGTGCAGACCCAGGCGATTGTGCCGATGCACGCCGCCATTGACCAAGATTGGGATACCGAATACCTCGCCGCCATATTAGCGATCAAGGTGGTTAGCGATTTTGATCAAGCGATCCAACATATCGCTGAGCATAGCTCGGGTCATACCGAGAGCATCGTCACTGAGAGTTACACCGCTAGCCGAGCATTTATTCAGCAAGTTGATTCGAGTTCAGTGATTGTTAATGCCTCTACGCGCTTTGCCGACGGCTTTGAATACGGTCTTGGTGCTGAAATAGGCATCAGCACCGATAAGCTGCACGCACGTGGGCCGGTCGGATTAGAGGGCTTAACCTCACAAAAATACATCGTTTATGGTGATGGCCATATTCGCCAATAGTTGCTGATGGTTAACTCGCCTAATTTGAATCGGTCAAATTTGAACCGGCCTAAGCTAATTGGGATTTTTGGCGGCACTTTTGATCCTATCCACCTCGGACACCTGCGCGCCATGCAGATGCTTAGCGCGCAAATTAGTTTCGACGCAGTGCATTGGGTGCTGAGCGCTAGGCCGCCACATAAAGACCAGACCAGCGCCAGCGTAGAGCATCGTTTCAAGATGCTGCAGCTGGCAATAGAAGATCAGCCAAATTATATCGCCGACGACCTTGAGATAAAGCGCTCTGAGCAATCTTATACGGTGGACACCGTGGAAGCATTTAGAGAACGATATCCGGGCTTTGAACTTTGCCTGATTATTGGCGGCGACAGTTTACTGAGTTTGCCTAGTTGGCATCGTTACAATGAGCTAGTCGGAATGGTAAACTGGGTGGTGATGAATCGGCCTGGCTACCCGCTAGATCTGCCGCAAGCGCTGTCACAGCGGATGGTTTCAAGCATAGATCAGCTGCAAAATGGCGCTATTGGTAAGATCTGGTTGTTTGAGTCGAGTGAGTTCGATATATCATCAACTCAATTACGCGCAGAGTTGGCTGATCACTCAAATGATAACTTAAGCAAAGTATTTCTCCCCAAAGCTGTTTTCTCCTATATTCGCGAGCAGCAACTGTATAAAATACGCCCTATGAAACCTGAACAAATAAAAGACCAAGTAGTTGACGCCTTAGAAGATATTAAAGGCGTGGACATCCGTGTAATCGACATCACCGATATTTCTGATTTCGCTGACTTTATGGTGGTAGCCAGTGGCACTTCCGATACCCATGTAAAAGCACTCGCTCGCTCAGCTTCTACAAGCCTGCGAAAACAAGGTGTTATACCGCTCAATGAGGACGGCGCTGATGTTGGCGAATGGGTGTTGGTAGACTTTGGTGACGTGGTTCTGCACGTTATGCGACCTGAAGTGCGTGAATATTACGACCTAGAAAAACTCTGGGATAAAGACGTGCGTGAACTAATGAAGAAGCATCGCGAAGAGCAAGACGGCGCGTAGCAGCGCTAACTTAAAACTGCGCTTGCTTAAACAAGCGCTACCAAAAACATAAATCATGGCATTTAACGACTGGGCGCTAGCGCCTAAAGACACAGTCGTTACTGTCTAATCGAAACATTAAAGTTGACAATCGCCTAATCCGAACCATGCGTATTAAGTTACTCGCCGTTGGAACACGTATGCCGCAATGGGTCGAGCAAGGGTATAAAGAGTATGCACAGCGCATGCCGAACCTTTGTCAGCTTGAGTTAGTTGAAATAGCTGCTAAGAAACGCGGTAAAAACGCTGACACAGTAAGAATTTTACGAGACGAAGCGCAGGCGTTAAAGGCCGCTATTCCGAAGGGCACGCTAACCATTGCCTTAGACCGTAAAGGCAAACATCTTGATACTCAAGAGCTAGCCACAAATTTACAAAACTGGATAGACGAAAGCCAGGACGTTGCGATTTTAATCGGCGGCCCTGAAGGCTTAGATCCAAGCTACTTATCTCAAGTGCAGGTCAAGTGGTCACTGTCCGCGATGACGTTTGCTCACCCTGTTGTGCGGGTCATGCTGGCTGAGCAGTTGTACCGAGCTTGGAGTATTAATGCTAATTTGCCATATCACCGAGGAGATTAAATTTTGTCTAACATAGATTTAGTATTGGCTTCCGGCTCACCGCGTCGCCGGGAAATGCTTGAAAACATGGGGGTTATCTTCTCAGTCCACGTGACCGACACTGACGAGAGCCGTAAAGACGGCGAGGCGCCTGAAGACTTTGTAACGCGCTTGGCGCGAGACAAGGCAAAGGTGGCGCACACTGACCTAGCTAAAGATGGCGTTGCTATATTGGCTGCCGACACCATCGTGGTGCAGGGTGATTTTGTTTACGGTAAGCCTAAAGATTTTGAGCACGCTCAGCAGACTTGGCACGGTTTGAGTGGCAATAAGCATCAAGTAATGACAGCTGTCTGCCTATTTCATGATAACCGAGCTAGTGTCAGGCTAGGGATCACTGAGGTAGAGTTTGGGCGTATTACGCTTGAGCAGATGGAGCGCTATTGGTTGACTGGCGAGCCGCTGGATAAAGCTGGAGCTTATGCAATCCAGGGATACGCTTCAGCTTGGGTTAAGGCTATTCATGGTAGTTATAGCAATGTAGTCGGCTTGCCATTGCGTGAAGTAAATGAATTATTAGTCACTATTGACAGGAATTGGCTGTAGCTTGCGTAATTCTTAGCAACAATTAAACCTTTTACCCTTGAGAAGACGACATCGGTGGCATCGAAAGACGAAATATTAATCAACGTAACGCCTCGCGAAACGCGAGTGGCGGTAGTTGAGAACGGGCGTCTGCAGGAGTTACATTTAGAGCGCACCCTATCTAGGGGAATTGTCGGCAATATTTTCAAAGGCAAGGTGGTTCGGGTGTTGCCTGGTATGCAAGCCGCCTTTGTTGATATTGGCTTAGATAAGAATGGCTTCTTACATGCTGCTGATATCGCCCGTAACGACCCTGCGTTCGCTGGCCAGCCGATGCGCGATGTGCCGCCCATACAGGAGCTTGTGCATGAAGGTAAGAGTGTCTATGTACAAGTGCTCAAAGACCCTATTGGCTCAAAAGGTGCGCGCTTAACTATGGAGTTGAGTATGCCATCGCGTAATTTGGTGTACTTGCCGAATGGCTTCGATATCGGTATTTCTCAAAAAATTGAAAGCCTTGAAGAGCGTGAGCGCCTGCACGCACTGGTTTCGAAACAGATATCACTGCATGAGCTACAGGGCGGATTTATTATTCGTACTCTAGCGGAGTCGGCAAGTGACGAAGATATAGCCAACGACATGGTGTTTCAGCAACGTCTTTGGGGTCATGTCAGCAGCGCCATGAAAGACGCTACCCCAGCCAGCCTAATTCATGAAGATGTGCCACTATCTCTTCGCACCATGCGTGATCTTGTGCATGATGATTTAGAAAAAATTCGGATCGACTCCCGAGAAAGTTTCGAAAAAGCTCGCGAGTTTGCAAAAGATTTCATGCCCGAGTTAATCGACAAGCTTGAATATTATCCAGGCGAACAACCACTGTTCGGTCTTTACTCGATCGAGCAAGAAATTGAAAGCGCTATGCATCGCAAGGTAATGCTCAAATCCGGCGGCGATATTATCATCGACCAAACCGAGGCAATGACAACCATCGACGTAAATACCGGTTCTTATGTCGGGCGTCGAAATCATGAAGAAACACTATTTAAGACAAACTTAGAAGCAGCGATTGAAATTGCCCATCAGCTGCGCTTGCGTAATTTAGGTGGAATCATCATCGTTGATTTTATCGATATGCAAAGCAGTAAGCATAAAAAGCAGGTTCTGGCGGCACTTTCAACCTCGATTGCTAAAGATAGAGTAAAGATTAACGTCACTGACATATCGCCACTTGGCTTGGTTGAGATCACCCGTAAGCGAACCCGTGAGAGTCTTGAGCAAGTTATGTGCGAAGCGTGCCCCGTTTGTAAGGGGCGAGGTACCATTAAAACCATACAGACGGTCTGCTATGAGATTTTACGCGAGATTCTGCGTGAAGATCGTCAGTATAAAGCGCAAGCCTATACAATTGTGGCGGCCCAGCAAGTTGTCGATTTATTGCTCGATGAAGAGGCCAATAGCGTCGCTGATTTGCAAGAATTTATTGATCGCCCGATCAGTATTAAGGCCGATCCATATTATCAACAACAACAATACGATATTGCCCTCGCATGAAGTTATTGTTAAAAATACTGATCGGTTTGGTATTGGTTTACCTATTGTGTTGGGGTGGGATCGCTGGCTATTTTACTTACGCTGATCGCCATAAAGGCCTACTCGAATCGAATTTGAGTAGTCTATTTGGCCGCGAAGTCACCATTAACAGTGTCGAGACCGTGTGGCGCGGCCTGTCACCGCGTTTGAAAATAGACGGCTTCAAGGTCGCTGGGGATACTCTCGATGAGCCAGCGCTGGCATTTGATTCATTATCCGCGGTGCTCAGCCCTATATCGCTGTTAACCTTATGGCCAAGCTTCACCGAATTTACTATCGAGCGGCCACTGATTGAAATTGTTTCAATCGAAAAGAATCAGTTGCAGATTGGCGGTTTAGATTTTGCCACTAAGCGACGTAAAGTTGGCATCAATCAACGAGCGGTTTCGTGGTTGTTAGACCAGCAAAGTGCTACTTGGCTAGACGGTGAGGTAGTTTGGCACCGGGGTGAAAATCGCACCAGCCGCTATCAGAATATTGATATCAACTTTAGTCGCTCGGCTGAAAATCGAGTACTCAAAGCATCGGTAGATACACCCAAAGGACCGTTGATGTTTACCGCTAAAACCAATGGTGACCTAATCAGCGACGCACAATGGGATGCTTCTCTTGAGGTTGAGGGAGATAGCGGTGAGCAGCTCTTAACGCCAAAGGATTTCTCGGTTAAGGTTGATGGTGGTCGCGGTAGGGTGCTGCTAAAAACCTTGGACGTAGTGCAAATTCGAGACTTTATTAAATTAACGGGTCTGACCGGCGAAGCCGGTTGGTTATTAGATGCCGAGTTAACCGGTCGTTTACATGATGTGCACTTAGATTTTTCAGGTCCACTACTCAATATTCAAACCTGGTCACTGTCAGCGGCCGCATCGAATGTCGGCTTTAAGTCGATAGGCCGTGCGCCGGCGATGAATAATTTGAGTGGTGAGCTGAACGCATCTCCCGCCAGCGGCACCTTTGTATTTGCCGCCAGAAGTTCTGAATTTAGCTGGTCGCGTTTGTATTCAGAGAGCTTTCCTATTAATCGCGCGATGGGAGAGTTTAGCTGGGAAATTAGCTCGGGCGGCGATATCAAAATAGCGCTTGCTAACGGTGAGTTTGAAGATAGAAATGCTCGAATCTCAAATATTCAGGCAAAGGTTAAGGTCAATAGTCGAGCTAGAAAGGTATCCAGTTTAGGGCAACTTTTCAAGATTGGATCGGTCGATGAACTGAGCTATTCGGAAGATGGCGAACTGCTGCACATCGCTAAAGGCGATACACGGCAAGCCCCATTAACCGTTGACGCAAGTGCCGAGTTTGAGGTCTTTGATATGAGTCAGTTGACCACTTATTTGCCCAATAACCCTAAACTCAAGAATTTTCGAAATTGGTCACGCAACGCTTTTCTGTCGGGTCAGATCAGCAATGGTTTGGTTAGTTACAATGGCGAAGTCTCTAGTTCTGCGTTCGCCGAAGGTCAGGCTAGCTTGAATGCGAGTGCCGACTTTACTGAGGTAACCGTTGACTATGCACCAAAACAAGATTGGCCTGCCGCCAAGCGTGGTTCGGGTAAAGCAACGATCAAAAACCAGCTGCTAACTATTTCGCCTTCCGAGATATGGCTAAATGGTGACCCGGTAACCGAGGCCGAACTGCAAATTAAGCGACTGCTACAAGCCGATCGAGCATTGACCGTTCGCGGCAAGACTACGACATCATTGGTTAAAGGCATGGACTTCTTGTTTAAAGGCCCGTTAATTAAGCCTGAGAATCGATCCGCAGAATTACCTATTGTGCCACAGGCCGGCTGGGTCGATATTGATACCCAAGTCTCCATGACGCTAAATGACCTCGCTAATACACGTGTAACCGGCACCGCGGAAGTCCGTAACGGTCGTGGTTTATTGCCCCAGGGTGTTGCCGTCAATGACATTAGTGGCACGGTAGTTTTTACTGAGCGAAAAGTTGAATCGAACAATGTAACAGCGACCTTTTTAGGCGGCGAGACGCGCGGCCAAGTCGTCACGGTTAAGCAGGCTCAGCCGCCAATCGTCAAGCTAGTCGCTACTGGCGTTGCCAACACCGAGGCGTTAAAGCCTTGGGTTGGTGAACATCTACTCACGTGGTTCGAAGGTGAGGCGCTATGGCAGGGCTCGATATTATTTGATCAAGATCGTGTTGAAATATCGGCTGTATCAAATCTTGAGGGCATCTCGGTAAGTGCACCAGCCCCCTTACTCAAGGACGCGACTCAGAACTTGCCGTTAAGCCTATCGATGGTGTTCGGTGGGCCGGAGGTTGCCGAGTCTATGTCGATTAAGTATGGCGACTTCATGAGTGCGCGCTTTAAGTCTGATTTGCCGACAAGAGAACAACTTAAATCGACCTCGATGTTCGATAACGCTCTAATTAGTGTTAGCGGGGGGGCGCGCGTTGGTGATTCTGGCGAGCCTAAAAATGCGCCAGCAAAAGGCCGCTTTGCTTTGCAGTCTAAGCTTAAAGCGGGAATAAATTTCTTAATAAACGATAACAACATAAATATCGATGACTGGTTAAGTGCGATTATCGACCTAGCCTCGTTTGAGCCAGAGGTGCCAAGCAATAACACCGAGTTTTTGGATGCTATGCGTTCAATCAATATTGTTGCGAAAAATCCAACGTTTCTTGATCGCGAATTCGGTTTATTTGAACTAAACGCGGTGTCAGTTGATGGCTTGCAGTGGATCGGCACACTTGACGGCGACAACATTAGCGGTACTTTGCAAATGCAGCCGAGGGACGACGTGAGTAATTTTGGTTTTAAATTGTCTCATCTCACTATTAGAGAAGAACCTAATCCTGGCGCTGCATTAGACAGTATTGACTACAGTTTACAGCCAAGTGAATTTCCGTCGCTTTCCTTAGAGGTTGATGATTTTCGACTGGCCGGTAAAAATCTAGGAGCCCTGGCATTAAGCGCTAAGCCCTATGGCGACGAATGGTCGATTGACCTCTTTGAGTTAAAGCACAACGGCATTTTCACCACGGCCAGTGGTAACTGGGTTAATAATAGTTCTGATGGGTCGATTTCAAAGTTCAGCTTCAATACCGTTATTGATGAAGCCGAGGGCGCTTTTGACGAGATGGACTTTGACGGCATAATTAAAAAGGGTGAAGGCACCGTTCAAGGTAAGTTAAGTTGGATCGGTGCGCCGCACGAATTCGACTACGGTCGCTTAAATGGTGAGTTCGATGCGTTTATCAAAGATGGAGAGTTAGTTAAAGTTGAACCTGGTGGTGGAAAATTGCTAGGCTTGTTGAATTTTAATGCCATTGCTAGACGTTTAGTATTCGATTTTAGAGACGTATTCGCCTCAGGTTTAAAATTCGACCGTATGCGCTACGCGGGCTCACTGGCTGATGGCGAAGCGATTCTCAGTGAGGCTTTTGTGCTGTCACCGGCGGTATTTTTGCGGATGGAGGGGAAGGTGGACTTAAATAAAGAATTAGTGGACCTTGAGGTTCATGTGTCTCCAGAACTGGGCGGTAATTTAGCGCTTCTAAGCGCCTTAGCTAATCCTGCTGCAGGCGCGTTTGTTTTCATTACTCAGCGCATCTTCAAAGACGAAATGCGTAACTCGAGTTTCAAAAGTTATCGCGCGCTCGGCACTTGGGAAGATTTCGAGATGGTCGAAATCAAGGCTTCAGACAGCCGCGATGTTGACCCCATTAGTGTCCCCGAGGCCATTAGTAGTGATGGCCAAAACGCACTACTTGGCACTGACCCAGTACCCGAGGTGAGCGTTGAGCAAGTGAGTGACAGCGACGCCGATACTCACCCCTCACCCTCGATTAACTAGTAAGCTCGACGGTAATAGATTGAATCTAGCCAATCTGCCCTCAAGCTATAGCCTTGAATAACGTATTATTCGTATCTATTTTTTATCCTAATTTTGTTATTATTGCGGGTTAAAGCCTGATACGTACTCTATTGCATTGCAACTGGACTGCAATGGCGAAACTATGCCTGAACTCGATATTGTATCGGCTTCTAAACGCTTTTCTAAAGCGCCAATCTGAACGTGACCTAAAAGATTATGAATCAACAACACCTAACCATTGCGCAAGCTACCTTGCTCGAGCCTACTGGCTTGTCCGCTGAGCATTTAAATCAGCTGATGCAAAAGCTCACTAACGTCAACGGCAGTGATTTTGCCGATTTGTATTTTCAGTATTCTAAGAACGAAAGTTGGTCACTAGACGAAGGCCAAGTAAAGACTGGTAGTTTCAATATTGATCAAGGTGTTGGTCTACGTTCAATCGTTGGCGAGAAAACCGCGTTTGCCTATAGCGAAGATTTGAACCTGTCGGCAATTTTAACCGCAGCGGATGTAGTCTCAGCGATTGGGCGTCAAGGACAAGACGTGCAAGCAAAAAATATCTGGCGTCCGCAAGGGATCAAACCCTTGTATTCTGAATTAGACCCCATAGCGTCCTTGGATGATGCCAGTAAAGTAACAATTTTGGAGCAAGCTGATCGCGCCGCGCGTGATAGCGACCCCCGCGTAAAAGAGGTCATGGCAAGTTTGTCCGGCGTGTATGAAGTGGTGCTTATTGTTACCAGCGACGGCCGACAAGTTCCCGATGTGCGACCGCTAGTCAGGCTAAGCGTGTCGGTAATCGTTGAGCAAAATGGCAAGCGTGAGCGCGGCTCAAGTGGTGGTGGTGGCCGTTTCGGTTTTGACTACTTCGATAGCTCGATGATCGAGCATTATTCGAATGAGGCTGTACGTCAGGCACTTGTTAATTTAGAGGCGGTAGATTCTCCGGCAGGCACTATGGAAGTAGTTCTTGGTAACGGCTGGCCAGGCATCTTGC
Source organism: Arenicella sp. (assembly GCA_046709645.1). Classification (GTDB taxonomy): domain Bacteria; phylum Pseudomonadota; class Gammaproteobacteria; order Arenicellales; family Arenicellaceae; genus Arenicella. The sequence goes on along the minus strand of JBKEFT010000018.1, from coordinate 82,316 downwards.
TGCACGAGGCTGTAGGTCACGGTCTAGAGGGTGACTTTAACCGCAAGGGTACATCCGCGTTTTCCGGCCGTATTGGTGAAAAAGTGGCCAGTGAGCTATGTACCATTGTTGACGATGGCACTATTGCTGACCGTCGGGGTTCGTTGAGCGTTGATGATGAAGGTAATCAAACTCAGAATACGGTATTGATAGAAAAAGGTATTCTCAAAGGTTATATGCAAGACGAGCACAATGCGCGCCTGATGGGTATGAACGTTACCGGCAACGGGCGTCGCGAATCATTCGCGCACCTACCCATGCCGCGTATGACCAATACCTATATGCATGCGGGTGAACATGATCCAGAAGAGATTATAAAAAGCGTTAAGAAAGGCTTATACGCAGTCAATTTTGGTGGCGGGCAAGTCGATATTACCTCAGGCAAATTTGTCTTCTCATCAAGTGAAGCGTACTTAATCGAAGACGGCAAAATCACCGCGCCAGTAAAAGGCGCAACCTTGATTGGCAACGGCCCAGAGGCAATGCAAACTATTAGCATGGTCGGCAATGACATGAGCCTAGATCCGGGTGTTGGTGTCTGCGGTAAAGATGGTCAGAGCGTGCCGGTAGGCGTCGGACAACCTACCTTGAAAATGGACGCTTTAACTGTTGGAGGTGTGCAGCTATGAGCGAGTTAAATCTGGCTAAGGCGGCTGAGTTCGCAATTGATTACGCCAAAAAACAAGGTGTTGACCAATCTGAAGTTTCCTTGCAGCTAGGTACTGGAATTTCCATTGCCGCCCGGCAGCAGGAGCTTGAGACGGTCGAAAAGCATAATGACGCACAATTCGTTATTAGCCTTTATAAAGATCATAAAACCGGCAGCGCTAGTAGCGCCGACATGAGTGAACAAGGTATTCGCAGCACCGTCGATGCGGCGATTTCGATAGCCACTTACACCGGCGCCGACCCATGCTTTGGCTTGGCCGATGCCGACCGCATGGCAACTCAAAAGAAAGATTTAGAGTTATATCATGCATGGAATGCCGATGAGGCTGAAATGCTTGGTATCGCCATGCGTTGTGAACGAGCTGCGTTGGAGTCAAGTGACTTGATCACTAACTCAGAGGGCGCCTCGGTGAATTCTTATTCTGGTTGGGATGTTTATGCTAACTCTCACGGCTTTTTAAGCCAAAGTCGGGCTAGCCAACACAGTATTTCATGTTCAGTTATTGGCTCAAACGGTGATGGCATGCAACGCGATTATTGGTATCACAGTAGTCGTAACGCGGCAACGCTGGATTCGCCTGAAGAGATTGGTCTGGTTGCGGCCAAGCGCACCGTTGCTCGCTTAGGTTCGCGACAAATTCCGTCATGCCAAGCAACAGTGATGTATGACTCAGCTACGGCGAAAAGCTTGATTAGTCATCTTATTGGCGCTATCAAAGGTGGCTCAATCTACAAGAAAGCCAGCTTCATGTTAGATAAAGTTGGTCAAGAAGTAGTGCCAGGCTTTATGACTATCGCTGAAAACCCTCATAAACTAGGCGGCTTTAATAGCGCTTGGCATGATGGCGAAGGTGTTGTAACGCCGGATTACCGAGCGATTGTCGACGGTGGTCGTTTGCAAAGTTATATTTTAGGGTCTTATACGGCTCGTAAGCTCGGGCTTGAATCAACCGCCAACGCCGGTGGTGTGCGCAACTTAAGTGTTAGCAATACAGGCCAAACGACTGAGCAATTGTTATCTGATATGGGCACAGGTCTGCTGGTTACTGAATTAATCGGCTCCGGTATTAACATGGTTACTGGTGACTATTCTCGTGGTGCGTCGGGTTTTTGGGTAGAGAATGGTGAAATACAATATCCGGTGGAAGAAATTACGGTAGCGGGAAATCTAATAGACATGTATCGCAATATTGTCGCCATTGGCGACGATTACGATAATCGTAGCAGCACTGAATGTGGATCAATCGTAATTGAAAATATGACGATTGCAGGCAGTTAGCGGTATAATGCTGCGCTGTTTATTCAGCTCATGGCTGGTTTTTGCCAGCTCAAGGCTATTTATAAGCTAGCTCAGGGCTGTTTATAGGCAGCTCAAGGCTGTTTATAGCTAGCCCAGGGCTGTTTTTGCGGTAATACTTGGGCTAAGCGCTGTTTATGCCGCATCACTTGGGCTCAGGGCTGTTTTTACATAGCCAGTACTGGGGTTCGTGGTTGCCGATTTTCGACACCAGTTACGCGGCCTTTTTTATAACGAGTTTTGAAGAAATTTTAACAAAATGCCTATTTATCAGTACAAATGCACCGATTGCGGACATGGCTTAGAAGCATTGCAGAAAATGAGCGATCCTAAATTAGTGGATTGCCCAGAGTGTAATGCACCGACACTTAAGAAACAGTTAACTGCAGCCGCTTTTAAACTAAAAGGCACCGGCTGGTACGAGACCGATTCTAAAAACATAGGTAAAAAGCCAGTAGAAAAAAGCGCGGAGACTAAAAGTGAGTCAAAACCAGCTTCTGTACCCGAGTCAAAACCCAGTGCTTCGGTTGAATAGGGTTTCTCGGTGATTCGTTTAAGACGCTATTTTGTTGCCGGACTATTGGTCTGGCTACCCATTGTGGCAACCTACATAGTGTTGTCATTTGCAATTCGCTTGATCGATCGCAGTTTATTATTGCTGCCGACAGCGATTCGCCCCGAGAATCTAATCGGTTTTAAGATTCCGGGTTTGGGTGTGATCCTAACCCTGATCCTAGTGCTTGTAACCGGTCTGATAGTGGCGAATTTTTTCGGCCGGCGAATGGTTTCTGCATGGGAATCATTGTTGTCAAGGATTCCCTTAGTTCGTACCGTTTACGGTGCCGTTAAGCAAATTACGGCTAGCCTCTTTTCCGATGCTGGTCAGTCATTCCGTGAAATGGTGTTGGTTGAGTACCCGCGCAAGGGAATTTGGGTATTAGCGTTTGTGACAGGCGATACGCCGAAAAAATTCCAACAAGTCGCGGGGCAAGATTTGATAAACATTTATGTGCCGACAACGCCAAATCCGACTTCAGGTGTTTACATTATGGTTCCTAGGGTCGATGTGAAACGGCTAGATGTGCCAGTAGAAGTTGGTCTAAAGATGGTTTTGTCGGCCGGTGTTATCAACCCGTTAGACGATCCTGAAGAAGTAAAAAAATTGGCCGCTGAGATCAAACGAAAAGAACAAGCTCTGGCGAAGGCTAAGGCCAGAGCAGAAAAAAAATAATTAGCTATTCAAAAAACCTGAAACCTCAGCATGGTTCAGGGGCGAAAGATAAATAGGCTGAAACTTCTCTAATTGAGGCGGTAAACGCGGCTAGTAGTTCGCTATTAGTTAGTTTTCCTACGAAAAGTGGGGGGAGTTTGAGTCATTTTTATTCGGTCGTCGAGTTATGCTGAGGTTTCAACCCATTAAGAGAAAAAAATGAAAGCATTACGTAGTCATAACTGTGGCGAAATTAACCAAAGCCTAATTGGTCAAGTCATTACTGTCGCTGGTTGGGCGCAGCGTCGCCGAGATCACGGTGGCGTGATTTTTATCGACCTACGTGATGCCTCAGCATTACTGCAAGTAGTTGTAGACCCTGATGCGGTTGATGCTTTTGCGATTGCTGACACGGTTCGAAATGAGCATGTATTACAAGTAACTGCCAAAGTTCGTGCTCGCCCCGAGGGCACCACCAACGCCGACCTACCAACTGGCATGGTTGAAGTTTACGCAACTGAAATCCAAGTTTTGAATCGCTCTGAGCCAATTCCGTTTCAGTTGGATGATGATGATATGAGCGAAGCTGTTCGCCTAAAGTATCGTTATTTAGACTTGCGTCGTGACAAAATGCAGAAGATTTTTCGCTTACGCAGCGGCGTCACAAAGTACTTTCGTGACTTCTTAGAAGCTGAAAACTTTTGTGATATCGAAACACCCATTTTAACTAAATCAACACCCGAAGGGGCGCGTGATTATCTAGTGCCAAGCCGAGTTCACGCCGGCGACTTCTTCGCGTTACCTCAGTCTCCTCAGCTCTTCAAGCAGTTGTTGATGGTGGCGGGTTTCGAACGCTATTACCAAATTGCTCGTTGTTTCAGAGATGAAGATCTACGCGCTGACCGTCAGCCAGAGTTTACTCAGCTAGACGTAGAAACTTCGTTTATGAATGAAGAAGAAATCATGAACATGATGGAGCAGATGATTCGTGGTTTATTCAAAGCCAAGTTAGATGTTGATTTGCCGGCTGAGTTTCCACGTATGACGTATGCAGACTCTATCGAGGAGTACGGCATCGATCGTCCCGACTTACGTATCCCGTTGAAGTTGGTGTCCGTTACCGACCTTATGAAAGAGGTCGACTTTAAGGTTTTCTCAAATCCAGCGAACTCTGATGATGGCCGCGTTGCCGCGATGCGAATCCCCGGTGGTGCGGCTAAGTTGAGCCGTAAACAAATCGATTTATATGGTGAATTCGTTGGCAACTATGGTGCCCGGGGTTTGGCGTACATAAAGGTCAACGATTTGTCGGCCGGTAACGACGGACTGCAATCGCCAATTGTCAAAAACTTGCCAGCAGATGTGCTAGCTAACGTCATGCAGCGTATTGGCGCAGAAGACGGCGACTTAGTGTTTTTCGGCGCCGATCGAGCCAAGGTTGTTAACGACTCGTTGGCGGCTCTGCGAGTCAAAGTAGGTACCGATTTGGAGTTGATCGAAACTAAGTGGTCGCCAATGTGGGTTGTCGATTTTCCGATGTTTGAAAGAGATGAAGATAACGCTCGTTGGACCTCCTTGCATCACCCTTTTACTGCGCCTAAGCAAGATCAAATTGATGAGCTAGAAAGCAACCCTGGTAAGGTGCTGTCTCGCGCTTACGATATGGTACTCAATGGTACAGAGCTGGGTGGCGGTTCAATTCGTATTCATCAATCCGAGGTTCAAAAGCAAGCGTTTACGGCTCTGGGTATTGGCGATGACGAAGCCGAAGAAAAATTTGGCTTCTTGCTGGAAGCATTGCGTTATGGCGCCCCTCCGCACGGCGGTATCGCCTTTGGTATTGATCGCATTGTCGCGATGATGTCTGAGGTTGACTCTATTCGCGACGTGATCGCATTTCCTAAAACCCAGAGAGCGTCATGCTTGTTAACGGCAGCGCCAAGTAGCGTTGATAAAAACCAGCTGCGTGATTTGCATATTCGTTTAAGCCCCGCAGCTCAGGCGGCTAAACAAGCGGACGAAGAGCAAGGCGAATAGCGGGCCCATTGCCTTGCTCTTGCTACCTTTGCTCATGCAGCTTTTGCAAATGCAGAAAACAGTTCAAAGCCCGCTATGGCTAGAAAACTTCTGTTGATGGGCCTGTCGGATAATGCAAAAGCGAGTAAATCAAGTGGCGATTAGCGGCAATGGCGCATCTGGTAGTGACAGCGACAGTTCTGGTAACGACGGCAGCGGCAATTCTGAAAACAACGGCGCATCAATTCAAACCGATGTGTCGTTACAGCCTTACAACACCCTCGCGGTGCCGGCTATGGCGGCTTATTTAACGAGGTGTACATCCTTAGATCAATTGCTGAGTAGCCTCGACTTCGCCACCCAAAATTGTTTACAAACAGTTATTTTAGGTGAAGGTAGCAATACTGTATTTTCTAAAGATTTCAATGGCTTAGTGATTCTCAGTCGTCTGGCTGGTATCGAATTAGTCAGCCATGACGCAGACAGTTTTTTGGTCAAAGTAGCCGCTGGTGAGAATTGGCATGAGTTTGTCCGTTACTCGTTAGAACAAGGCTGGTTTGGCTTGCAAAACTTGGCGTTAATTCCAGGTCTAGTCGGTGCCGCTCCGATTCAAAATATAGGCGCCTATGGGGTTGAAGTAAAAGACACGATTGAATCTGTCGAGGTTGTTGATATCGCCTCCAGAGAAATCAAAACGATGAGCGCTGCAGACTGTGAGTTTGCCTATCGTGACAGTGTTTTTAAGCATCGTCTTGCGGACAAGTGTGTGATTGTTTCGGTTAGTTTTAGGCTATCTAAATTGGCTACGCTCAATCTATCTTACCCCGCGTTGGCCGCGCGCTTTAATGGCGAGCCTAGCCCGACCGAGGTCTTCGACGCGGTCTGCCAGATACGCGCGTCTAAGTTGCCCATGCCTGAGGATATTCCAAACGCCGGTAGCTTCTTTAAAAACCCTATTGTTGATCGAAATCAATTTGCTCAATTGCAATCTGACTTTCCGGCGCTGGTTGCGTATGAACTTGAAGCGGGTGGAGCGAAACTCGCTGCCGGGTGGTTGATTGAGCAACTAGGCTGGAAAGAAAAATCAGTGGACGCGGTCTATATCCATCGTGATCAAGCCTTGGTTATTGTTAATCCAAACTTGAAACAGGGTGATTCGGTACTGAGATTAGCATCGGCAATCCAAGCTGATGTTCAGACCACTTATGGTGTAGATTTAGAGATAGAGCCTAAGATTTATTAGCTCTGAAATGACCGAGTCAAGCGCTCATTAATATCAGTCTTAGATCGCTATGGGGGTATGCTTTGCGAGGCATTTATTCCGGAAAAAGTTGGGTTGTTTTAGCATAAGGAGGTGAATCAAGTTGGTACCAAAAAGTATGTTAATTGATATTATTTTTTAGCGGCCATTGCAGTATCTACTGTGTAAAGTCCCTCGTAAGGCGAAGTTTATTTGCACTTTGGTCGAACATGTCAATTACGCTTTCAATTTTTCTGCAATTGCTGCGAATTCGCGTGCAGCATTGTCTCTTAGGTTTTCAGGTCTTAGATCTGGCTAAGCACGTACCGAGAAATATCGAAATAACTGATGCTGCCGGTGGGTGGGTAAATTAACGATACGGCTTCGCGGTTGTCAATATGTACGTTTGTCGAGACATTTTTGGCCATCGAGATATGTCGATCGAGAGAGTTTCATATGCCGGCGGCGTGCCTAATCAGTTTCCTTCCTTGGTATAATGCAGTCGCGCCGTTCTCTATAGGCCTAATTGCGCCAACAAGCCAACAAGCTGACAAGACTGTAAGCTAAAAATCTTTTTCGCAGACTTTTTTTTGACGAGATTCAATAGAGGTTGACGAGTACCTTTGGGTGTTTTTGTTGCTGCTGAAATATGAAACATGACATTAAAATATTGAAATATGTTTTTCATTGTAGAGCTACCCATGGATGTGTATGATCGTTTTAATTGACCAATGTCAATTAAAATCAAAAGCGAAAAGACACTTACAATCTTTAAAATGGATTTAAATTAATGACGATTATTATGAGTAAACATACATCAATCTTTAAGATTTTTGTTAGCCTTTTAATCGCTAGCTCGGCTATCTTTTTAGCCCAACTAGCGCAAGCAAATGGTGAGCGTGCGCCTTACGGAAACAATTTACTTGATAACCCAAATGCCGAAGCTGGCAATATGACTGGCTGGACAATCCTTGAAGATGGAGGAAACGGCTGGCGTGCAGTAACAAACGCAAATACTAGCCTAAATGGTTTTCAGACTTCTCACCGTTGGGCGAAACGAGAGCAAATTGTTAATCTGATGGACATGGGCTTTTCTGCGGCGATTCTCGATAAAGCCCCTCCAATATTGATTTCAGAGGCCTTTGGAAAGAGGTTTTGTGCAGATCAATATTTTCTGGATATTGAGTTGCTGGGTGCCAATCAACAAGTCCTGAAGACTTGGTCAAGCGGGGTGCGTGAACATGAAAATACGGTGTGTGAATGGAGAGCATACCAAGAGTTCTTGGAGCAGAAACTCAGCAACTATGGTGCAGGAGTGAGATACATTCGTTGGCGCGATGGAGGCAAAGATACTGAAGGTTGGGGTGGACATTATGGTGCTCAGCTAGAAAATGCTTACCTAGGCATTTTGCCGCCAAACCTTCTAAATAACCCTGGAGAACTCACCTCGTGGAATGTGACAGAAAATTGGGCAGACGGTTTCAGTGTGACTGGACCGCCGGAAGCGCGCCAATTTAAAACTTCATTTGCGTGGACTAGCCGTCAACAGACGATTGATTTGGTCGCGCAGGGCTATTCAGCGGCAACACTGGACGAATCTCCACCAATGATGGTTTCCGGAACCTATGGTGCGTTTTTTAATTGTTCCGACAATTACTACTTGAAAGCTGAATTGTTGGATGCTAACCAACAGGTGATCAAATCATGGGACTCCGGTGAGAGGCAACATACAGGAGCATGTGACCCGAACAATCCTTCCTCCAATGAAACTATCACTGCATTTCTTGATTATGGTCCGGGAGTGCGCTTCGTACGTTGGGAAGATGGAGGCAAAGATACCGAATATTGGTCGGGACATTATGGTGCGGTCCTGCAAGACCCTTACGTTGGACTGCTGCTGGTTCCTGAGGTGCATAATCCTAATCATGGGCGGAGACTCTCAGGGTCCTTTTTGTCTGATGTGTTTGTGGGTGGTGCTACCGGTGCGATCCTTGGTGGACTTGGATGTACATTTTTGACTGCAGGTGCAGGTGGACCAGTTTGCTTCGCCATCGCAGCTTCGGCATACACTACAGCTACCGTTGTCACTACAGCTACCGTTGTTGTCGCTAGTGCAGGAGTAGGTGCACTAGCAGGAATGGCACACTATGCGACAACAGAAGCTCACAGTACTGATGATCCTTCAACAACTATCCATCAGTATACGCAAAACGGGCCTTTGGTAGAAAAACATCCTCTGGCGTCTTTTTACGCAAAGCACACGGTTAAAAACAATCTTCCAGGTGAAACTGGATACAATTCGGGGTACGATAATTTGACGGATCCATTTCCAATCCAGCCTCCTACTTTATCATCCGCTTCTGTTGCTTGGTTGACAGGTTTTAAAGAGGGGACCTGTCTCACAGGGGCTCTCGATACTATTGATAATATAATTTATCTCTACCCTGTTGCGGCTACTACGGCTAGCGATTCGACCTTTCAGTGTAAAACACCACAATCTATCGCCACTAATTTGCCAAGTTATAATGCGATTAATCACTCGCCTTCCCAAACAAACTACACTGCATTTCAGGGGCCCTCACATGCGCAGATATTGATACGTCAGTCTCCTCATTACGAGGATTCTGTGGATGGATGGAATGACGATATGGGCGAACACGGGATCGGTTTTTTCATTCAGGTACTTGATGATGATAAATTTATTATCGACTATAACTCTCGATCACTACATAGATGGAAGTTCATATACGACAGTAAAAAAGCACCGGCTTGTAGTGTGGATCCTCGCTGCTTTCCTCCCGAAGAATGGACAAAGTTAATCGGCGATGCTTTGAAGTCGAATCTATAACAATTAATTTTTAACTTTGTCTTTAACCAACAGGCAAGGTTTTAAATAGTTAGACAGTCGGTGGTCAAGTAGCTTAAAAGGGAAGTTCCTATGGGCTGCTTGACTACATAAGAGAGTTTTAGAACGCATACCGTAATGTATTGTTCTAGCTAGGGGTTAGATGAAATTGACGCGAGGCGCTGATTTAATTGAAGGCCGTTTACTCAGAGAGAATTATTCTGTGATCTCACAATCAGGTTGATACTTACGACTTGAGCATCCAGTTTTGTTCGCACGATGGCTCTGATTACGCCTTTCAATTAAGCTGAAGAGCTTATTGAGAGTTGGTGCGGCCATGAGTTTGCGAATAGTGTATTTTCAACGTGTAAGAAAAGGTTTCACTCGACCAACGTTGATCGTTTGCGCAAGGTTATATCACTATCAGCAACCAGCCAATTACAATAGTTTATCAAGTAAACAAAGATTAGCTTAGGCCGTGAAAACAGTTTAATACTGATATTGTCGTTGCTTAATATGCGTTTTCCTGCGCTTGGGTACGATACTCACATAAGATAGTAAATCTCACTTATTTCGGTGACGGATTAACCTATTGAATTCAGTAGTGGTTTTTTCAGCGAATTTGCTTGATTTTTGCCCAGTTGCATTAACATTCGGTAATCCTGAAACTTATCATGACACGGTCAGTACTAAGGTTAGAGTAACTTCATAAAATCGACTTAGCCGAGTAATGACACAAGATAACACTAAATCGCAGTTTTGCAGCGCGCGGACCCTGTCCAAGAGTGGCTTATCGTCAGTATTTGTTTTTGTTTTATTGTTCTATCCAGCAACGTATTCGTCAGCTAAAGATGGGGCTGACAAAAGTCGCTGGGCTGTCAATTCAAATGCGCGATTGGGGCAAAAGGAGCTCAGCGAAAAAAGTCCAGTAATCGAGACTGAAGCAGAAGCCGCACCGAGCACTACCGCACCGAGCACTACCGTACCGAGCACTACCGTACCGAAACCTGCTGTTGAGCAAGCCAATCTAGCAGCAAACAGTCCTGAACCCATCAACAGTCCTGAACCCATCAACAGTCCTGAACCCATCAACAGTCCTGAACCCATCAACAGCCCTGAGCCCATCAACAGCCCTGAGCCCATCAAAAGCCCTGAGCCCATCAACAGTCCTGAGCCCATCAACAGTCCTGAGCCCATCAAAAGCCCTGAGCCCATCAAAAGCCCTGAAGAATCTGATTCCCTAGAAGCTTCGCGACCCGACGAAGCGAATGACGCTTTAGCCGACTACGACGTTACTGAAGGTGCGGCGCCTCTTGATATCCCTGATATCAATGTCAGCCCTATCGTAGCGTTGAGCCCTGCGTTGCGAGATAGCCTTGAGCGGCAGTTTCAGGCGATACAAACCTTAAAGGAAACCGAAAACGCTTTTAGTGAGCGACTAGGCGAATCATACCTCGCTTATGGGCGCTCTCTAACGCAGGCAGGAAGAACCGATGAGGCTCGCTCGATGTTAGTTAACGCATTACATATTGCGAAAATTAATAATGGTGTCACAAGTATCGAGCAGCGGCCAATATTGCGAGAGTTGTTCGAGATGAACTTGGCCTTAGGAAACACCGAGGAGATGACCGATCAAGTTAGTCGAGTAGTTTGGTTAGAAAAAAAGAACCCGGATCAGCAAGACACTTATTCATTTGATATGATTGTGCGCTTAGGCAATCATTATCTAGATCTGTATCTCAATAATCGGGCGATCAGCGAACTCAGTCTTAGCCATTTGAATAATTCGACTAAGTATCTTGGGTATGCGGTTAACCGATACGGTGATCGACCCTTGAGTGAACTTTTGTTGCCTTATGGCGAATTAGCATTAGCTCACTACGAACAAAGTCGTATTCAACATGAAGTTGATCGCTCCTTTTATCAAGATACTCGTCAACGTACCTATAACGATTTAAATAAGCTGAAAGTGAAGCACTCAAAACTCAATTCGTACTCGCGCAGCGAAGGTTTTTTGAAAGATTACCTACGCAAGGCGAAAAGCGAGCGTGACTTGGTTAATACTATTCAAGCACTGCTGGGTTTAGGTGATCTTAACTTGTTAACTGGGCGCTACATGGCTGCCAATAAATACTTTGACCTTGCTTGGACCGGTGCGCAGAACCTGCCGCTGGCTCACCCCATCGTTGCCAGCTTTGCTAACCCGGTTAAGTTACCATCATTCAATTTTTCGGTAGTGCGCAGGCCTCCAACCTACATCCGAGAAACCGAACTGGTTGCGTTAAGCATTAACATTGATGATGATGGCCGAGTGCGACGAGTGGCGAGAGAGGCCTTGGTCGATACCGATAAGTGGACTACGACCAAGGCAAGGCGATTAGTCAAACGCTATAAGTTTAGACCCATTATTGAAAACGGTAAGCTGGTAGCCTCTAAAGACTACCCTTATGAAGTGCGAGTAGTCTCGCGTAAGTCAAAAGCCGTCGCGTCAAAAGACTCACCTGAATAATAAACCGGAGATCACCTTTGCTAGGCATTACTAATTCCCGCTTCGATTTCACAAGCTTAAATTATTGTTCGCCCGCTGTTTATTCTGTGCAAATTAAGCGGCTCGGTTTGGCCGTCGCCATTGCATCGATGATGTCGGCGTGTATCAGTCCGCCGCCAATCCCTGGCGGAATTCCCGGTATACCAGGAATTCCCGGAATTCCAGGTATACCGGGCATCCCAGGTGGTTCTGGAGCACCGGGTGCTCCGTCACCTCCTTCGCCGCCATCGTTACCCGGAAAGCCTTCATCTGGAGGCGCTGGTGAGAGTGGTGAAAAACCTAAAGATGGTAAGCCCGGTGAAGGTCAAGAAGGCAGTGACGGTGAGGCAGGCAGTGAAGGTGAAGCGGGTGAAGGGCAAGCGGGTGACCAAGACGTTGCCGATGATTGGGAGCAAGAAGGTGATCAAGAGCCAACTGACGAAGAGGTAACATTTGAAGAGCCCAAAGAAGAGACAGAGGGTGATTTCGAAGAGCCGTCTTTCGAAGATAAAGGCGGGCTTTCTGAAAAAGAGCTAGCCGATTTAGAGAAAGAACTAGAAGAAACGCTAGGTGACTTTGATGAAGAAATAGAGCGTGAGCAGGGCTATGCAGAGGGGCGCGCGAATGAAGACGGTGGCGATAGTTCTGATGATCCGTTTGCCGGTGAAGGTGCCTTTGAGAATTACAATGAAGAGGCCGATGGAGTCGCCAAAGGTAAGCGCCAACCGTCAGCCGGTGGTCAGCAGAATGGCAGTAGTGAATCGTCTGACAGCTCCGGTTCGCAAGGGGCAGCGGGTCAGGCGCGTAGCAAAACCAGTAAGCGCGAAGGTGAGGGTGACGAACAACAGGCCGAACCAGGTGATGAGAAAGACAAACGCCCAGACGTGGCCGACTTGAGGAAGAATGATGACATCGTCGCTCGGCAAATAAGAGAGGCGGCGGAAAACGAAACCGATCCAGAGCTAAAGAAAAAGTTGTGGGATGAATACTACAGCTATAAGGGTCAATAGGGGGTCTGTGTGAGAATACTGCGAGACTTGAGACGTTTGTATTTTTTGGTTAAAACATTATTTATCGGTAGATTATCGATTACCAACACGCCGTGGCCAGAAAAGACGCCGTGGCCAGAAAAGACGCCGTGGCCAAAAAAGGCGTTCAAATTAGTCTCCATGCTGATGCTTATCGCTTGCCTACCAGCCTGTACTAATTACGAATATCATGAAACCAAACAGGTCGCGATTGAACGCGTTGGTGAAGCCGAAGAGCAGTTAATTGAAGAGCAGCATATACTTGATGTCGGTGTGGTTTTATTTGACCCTGGTGTCGTTGATTTGAATTCCAGCGATGCCGCCTACTCAAGCGTTCGTCAAAGCGAGGCCGTTTGGTACACCAACCAGTTGAAACAGACTCTTGATCTCAGTAACGCTTGGGGCCTAGTGCGGGCGCTGCCTCGAGATAACTTAGGTTTGGACGTCTATGTGAGCGGCACACTGCTTGAATCAAATGGCGAAGTAGTTCGGCTGCTCGTTTCTGCCAGAGATAGTACTGGCCGAATTTGGTTTAGTAAGGAATACGACCAACGTGCAAGTGCCTATGCGTATAACCCCGAAGTGAATTTGCCAGGCGACCCATTTCAAGCGACCTTCAATGAAATCGCTAATGATATGTTTAATTTTCAGGCCTCTCTATCGGATGCACAATTGTTGAATATTCGTAGCGTATCAAAAGTGCTATTTGCGCGCGATTTTGTGCCTGATGCTTTTAGTAGTTTCGTGCAGACAGACGAGACAGGGCAACTGAGTTTGACTCGTATACCGGCTGATAATGACCCAATGATGCAGCGTGTTGAACGCATTCGCTCGCGTAATGATTTATTTTTAGACGTAGTTCAAGATTATTATCGAACCTTCAATAACAAGATGGATGGGCCATACCAAGAGTGGCGGAAATTGAGCTACAAAGAAGTGCTCTACGAGAGACAGCTTAAAGAGCAGGGGCGCAAAGAAAAGATAGCCGGTTTAGTGGCAATGGCCGGGGGCCTAGCCGCTGCCGCAACGGGTAATAACCGAACCACTCGAGGCGCAGGCCATATTGGTATTATTGCTGGTGCTGGTATTTTTATTAATAGCTTTTTGAAAACTGAAGAGGCCTTAGGGCATAGTTCAACGCTGCGTGAGCTGGGCGCCTCCTTAGAGTCTGAACTTGAACCAAGTATCGTTGATTTACAAGATCGAAGTGTGACCTTATCGGGCACCGTAGATGATCAATATCAAGAGTGGCGTCGGATACTCGGCGATATGTTTCGTTTAGAAGAAGGCGATCTAAGTCAGCAAGGCCCGCTTACGATCTCAAATAGCGAGCTTGAGGCTGTACAGTCTTTTGATAAAGTGAAACCTTTTGATAAAGTAAAGCCTTTTGATAAAGTAAAGCCTAGGGAAACGCCAATACAAGATCACCCGTTGAATCAACCCCCCGAGAAAGATTTTAGTAACTAATGGAAGATCAAAATGAATTCTCAGACGATATCAAGAGCGTTAAGCAACAAGGCCAAAATGAGATAAGCGCATTAGCCTTCGAAGCGCCTGACAATAACGCTCAGCGTCAGCCTCTATCGAATAACGTAAATGTCGGTCGACGCGAATTATTTACTCCTGATGATGCACCTTGGTGGCACTCCCAGTTCAATTTGATGCTATGCGTTTTCGGGCTCTTAGTAATTGCTGCTGGGCTGTTTATCTTACTAACCCCCGCGCCTACTCTGAGCAAACAGAATAGTACTCTGGTCTCGGCTGATGGACAAAGCAGCCAAACCTTAAATGGGGCAAGCGCTGTAAGCCCAGACGAATCTCTAGCACCGTGGGACGAAAGCCGTAATACGCAAGCTCGTACCGACTCACAAGATATTCTTTCGCAGTTATTAATTTCAAAAAAAGAACTCGAAGTAAAGAACGTTAGCGACTGGGGTGTAGAGGGTTACGACTCCGCCTTAGCAAAAGCAGCCAAAGGCGATGAGTTTTATAAAGTTAAGGATTTTCAAAATGCGATTAGTAGTTATCAGGCGGCGTTAGACGAAATGCAGGCCTTGGACGAACTCATTCCCGAGGTGTTAAAAGGGTTAGTAAGTGAGGGTAATGTTGCTATTGACAAAGGCAAAACCGATCTTGCAAGGCAAAAATTTCAGTCTGCGATGGCCTTAGACCGAAATAATATTCCAGCATTACGAGGTATTGATCGTGCTACCACTTTAGACCAAGTGCTCGGAATCATGCGTCAAGCGGCTATTGACGAACAGCAATTTCAGCGCACCGACGATATCGAGTTTCTTGTTCTAGCTGGGCAAAAATACCAACAAGTTCTAACGCTCGACCCACGTACTGAGCAAGCCGAAATAGGCGCGCAAGGAGTTGCTGATTTAACCACTGATAAACAATTTAGAGATGCTATGTCTAGCGGCTTCTCGGCACTTTTCAAGCAACGGTTCGCAACCGCAAAAAAGCATTTCGCGGCGGCCATTAAAATCAGACCGAATGATGAAACAGCGAATGGCGCTTACCGTCAATCTCTGGCATCGGATAAACGCTCATCTCTTACGTCGATGCTCGCCAGCGCCAAAGCTCAAGAGCGAGCCGAAGAATGGGCGAGTGCATTGAGCACCTATAAAGCGGTACTGCAGCGCGATCCAAATCAGGTATCTGCAAAGTTAGGAGAAATTCGTTCACAGGCTCGCAAGCAATTAGACCAATCTATTCAGGCTGTACTAGCCGACAAACTTACTTTGTCTCGAAGCGCGCCACGAGAAAAAGCCGATGCGGTATTGGCCGATGCGCAACGTATTAAAAACAAGGGTCCAGTCTTGACCGGCCAAATTGCCGATATAGAGGCCTCATTGAAACAACTAGACAGCACTATTAAGGTTAGCTTTAGCTCTGATGGTTTAACTGACGTTGGCTTAACTAAGGCCGGTTCAAAGAAGGTTAACTTAGGCAAATTTTCGCTTAAAAAATTAATGCTCAAGCCTGGTCGCTACACCATGAGCGGAGTTAGGCTTGGCTTTAAAGACGTGCGTCGAGACATCGAGTTAAGAGTTACGGGCGACGATATTCAACGTTACTCTATAAAATGTCTAACACCTGTAAACGGCTCATCTGTGGTGACTAATTAAGCGCTATGAACAAAATAGAGAAATTAGATAACACTCGAATTGAAGCGCTTGAATTTACGGCTCCAAGTGGAAAAGTTGAAGTTCAAAAATTTACCCTAAGCCCATTTCACTTTGTGCTGTTTGGCTTTGCCTTGTTGTGTTTATTATTTATTGCCTTTATCTCGTTTTCGAAGAGCATTGAGGTACGTGCGATTACGCGCGATTTGAATTCGCCCAGCCGCTATTTAGCGCAAGCTGCGGATATCAGCATTACTACAAGTTTGAAGTTGCCCTTGGGTAACCGGGTTCTGTTATTGCCCGGTACGCACAGGGTAAATATTCAAGCAGACGGTTTTGTAAGCGTTGATAAAGAACTCGAGGTGGCCGCTGATCGCCACCAGCAATTTGAAATCGAGTTGCTTCGATTGCCAGGTAAGCTACAGATTAACTTGGTTGAGCCGAGCCCCGCCGAGGTGTTTATAGACGACCAGGTGGTCAGCGAGCTAGCCAATATGATTGACACTTCATCTATAGTTATCGACAATATTTCCGCTGGTAAGCACCAAATAACGGTTGATGCGCCGTTATATCGCCCTGCTTCGAAAAATATCTTAGTGCGAGGTAAGGGTGAAACGCAAAGTCTCGATTTTGATCTACAAGCCGCTTGGGCTGAATATTCTTTAAGTTCCCAACCAGAGGGCGCTATGGTGCTAGTCGATGGTGTCGAGCTTGGCACTACGCCGCTAGTGGCAAAAATAGAAGAGGGTAGTCACGAGTTGCTGCTCAAAGCAGAAAAATACAAGTTGTTTAAGCAAGCAATTGGCGTCATCGCCGGCGAAGATTTGGTAATTCCCAAAATCCAATTAGTCCCTGCTGATGGTCTTGTAAGTGTCTCGTCGATGCCGTCAGGTGCCGCGGTAATTATTAACAACGAGTATCGTGGCATTACGCCACTAAGGCTGGCCGTCGCACCTGGCACAGAGCAAAAGGTGCAGGTCTATAAGGCCGGGTTTTTATTATCAGAGTCGCGTGAATCGGTGGCGCCCGAACAACAACTGGTAAAAGAAGTAGCATTGGAAGCCGACATCATTGAGGTTAAGCTCAGCGTGTCACCGAGTAGTGCCGTTGTTTATGTTGATGGTCAGCGTCGTGGGCAAGGCAGTCAAACCCTAAGCCTTAATACCCTGCCACACAGCATTAGTGTGCGTAAGCCTGGTTATGTTACGCAAACTCATGACATTATTCCAACCCGCCAAAACAAGCAGATCATCAGCGTTAAGCTGCTAACGCAAGAGCAACACTATTGGGCTCAAGTGCCGTCGACTTATACAACTAGCGATGGGCATCAAATGAAATTATTTAGACAGTTAGGTGAGGTGAGCATGGGCTCATCTCGTCGAGAAGATGGTCGGCGAGCAAATGAGGCCGTTTACAAAGCGACTCTGACTAAACCCTTTTATGTCGCTTTACATGAAACCACTAATAAGCAATTTCGTGAATTTAAGTCGATTCATAACTCCGGTAATTATAAAAAGAAGAGTTTAGACGCTCTAAAGTCTCCAGTTGCTAACGTCAGCTGGCAACAGGCGGCACGCTATTGCAATTGGCTGAGCGGCAAAGAGGGTCTTGACCCCTTTTATCAAACTACAAAAGGCTATGTGTCTGGCGATAATATTGATGCCAATGGCTATCGTTTGTTAACCGAGGCTGAGTGGGCATGGCTGGCACGCAATACTGACGACGGTGTTATTACTTATCCTTGGGGTAATAGTAAAGCGCCACCGGCTAATCAACGAGTTGATAATTTTGCCGATCAAAAAGCCGCTGATATTTTGGCATTTACACTTGATGGCTATAATGATGGTTACAAAGGCCCGTCACCGGTAGGCCGCTTTCCAGCAAACCATCGAGGTTTGTTTGATATGGGTGGCAACGCCTCGGAGTGGGTTAATGATTGGTATAGTTCAAAAGGCAGTAGTGAGTTAAGTGCCAACGCTTTGGTTGATCCTGTCGGACCGGATATAGGCGAGTTTCATGTGGTGCGTGGTGGTAGTTGGGCGAAGGGGCATTTACCCCAATTACGTTTAGCTTACCGAGAATTTGCCGCCAAGGGCAAGCATGATATCGGTTTTCGCGTGGCTCGTTACGCTGGCCTAAATAAAAAGAAGTAGTATGCAGATAATACGAAATTTAATTTGCCCACTTATTTTTTGCTGCTGCTTAAGTGTTGCGCATGGTCAAGACGTTGAGACGGATGATTTGCCGGGTGATCAAGCAAGCGCCGAGCAATCGCAAAAAGAAGCTCAAGGTTCTGCTCAAGCAGTAGACCAAGATAGTGATGCCAAGACGTCATCGGCTCAGCAAAAAAAACCAGAGGAACAAAAACAATCAAAGCCAAAGCAGCAAGAGACGAAGCCAGTGACAGCAAAGAAAAAGCCTCCAAAAGACGTATTCAAGCCATCAGACGAAATCTCTGAGGACTTACCTGTGCCGTTCCCGGTTGATATTTAGTTATCGCCGAGATCCCGAACTAGAATTCTAAACATCAAGATATCGTTAAAATATGAAGTTTCAAAAGTCCGAATTTTTTTATCAAATTGTCGCCTTAGTATTATCGTTCGTATTGGTGCACACGATTTATGTTGGTTTGGTTCGGCCGAATGCCGAAGTAGTGCTTGAGCGCGAGCGACAGTCAATTGCCGCACAAGAAGCAACTGGCGAAATTGCTACGATAGAACGCTCGGCGTGGGTTGTGCTGAAAGATTATGAGCAGGAGTCGTGCTTCATTTTAATGCTCTGGGTGATGGCAATCATGGGGCTTAAAGCTCAGGGCGTTATCGCCCAGCGACGTTTATTGAGTCGGCCCTTGGTAAACGTTGAGGAGGGTCAGCGAGTATTGCCCGAAGATGCTCGTAAACTAGCCCGCCCGCTGGAAGCATTGCCAGAGCCTGAGAGGGGCTTCTTATTACCAAAAGCATTGCGTGGCGCCTTGAACCGATACGGCTCAACCGCCTCGGTAGCCGATGCGTCGACAGTAGTACGCGATCTGTGTGATACCGAAGCTGATCGTATGGATTCTGAATTGGCAATGGTGCGTTACGTTACTTGGGCGATTCCATCAATTGGATTTATTGGCACGGTGCGTGGTATTGGCGATGCGCTCGGTAATGCACATGAAGCTGTGGCGGGTAATATTTCGGCGGTTACAGCCAGTTTGGGAGTTGCCTTTAACTCGACGTTTATAGCGCTACTAATCAGTATTGTTATCATGTTCTTGATGCACCAAATTACCTTAATGCAAGAACGAATGGTGTCCGAGGCGCAAGATTATTGCGATGAAAATCTAATCCGTCATTTGCAGAGCTAACAGAGTAATTACTATGGTTGATGCGCTTCATATAAATGATAACAATTTGATCCTTGACTCGGCTGGTCAACGCGCAGTCAGTCAGGGCTACGCGTGGCTTAAGGGTGATCAGGTGTTGTTCGACCTAGGCGGAACTGATTCTCCGGTCAGCCATTGTCGTTTGGCTCCACAGCAAATGAACAATCGCTATTGGCAGCAATGCGAGCAAAGTGCGATACCCGCTAATGGAGCGGGAATGCGTCATGCCGCTGATTTAGTTTGGCAACACTTGAACCAGCTAAGAGAGCAGAAAAACCTAACTGAATTAGTGTTAGTGGTTCCATCACACTACCGAGAGTCAAATTTACAACTGCTATTAGGTATTGCTAAAGCAAGCCAGTTGCAGATCAAGGGTCTGGTTAATAAAGCCGTCGTCGCGTTACACAATAGGGTTCAGGCGGATGATGAGCATTGGCATTTCGATGTGCAATTGCATCAAACCGTATGCTCACGAATAAAGGTTGAAAATGGATTAGTGAGTCTTGGCGAGATTGAAGTTTTAAGTGACGTGGGTATTCATTTGATGCAAGAAGCCTTGCTTAAAGGGCTGCAAAATAATTTCATTCAAAATGATCGCTTTGATCCATTGCACGATGCGGCTACTGAGCAACAATTGTTTGATCAATTGCCAAATGTCGCCATGCAGTTGGCGGATAGCGGTAAGGCCAGCGTCAGCCTGCAGCATCATAATCGCTTACACAACACTACGCTTGATAGCAAAGAATGGCAGGCTCTACTGATGCCCTTCTCTGACCGGCTGCTTACTCTTAGTGGCTCAGCCAAGCGTAGCTATGTAGATTTTAATGCCGCGTTTGGAACGGCTGGCTTAGACTCGTTGGCGCAAGCTGGATTTATCCAAATACACGAGACACAAAGTGCGTCACTAAGTGATGTGGCGCAAGCGCAAAACTCAGGCAGCATTGTCTATAGAACTGATTTACCGTTAGCACGGTCAAAACCCAGTACTAGCGGGAAAGATAAAACCGGTAACGCGCGAGCCGGTGGCTCAAAGCAAGAAGACCATCAGGCAAACAGCACGGCTATTAGCAGTCCAAACACCTCGCCACAAAACGCTGATACAGCGTTGCAGCAAGCAACACACCTGCTCTGTGGCGGCAAAGCAATGCCGATTATTAATGCCCGCCTAACTACCGACAATGGTGTGCTCGGGCTGCAACAAAGTTCGTCGGGCAACATAGACGAATTACTAAGCTCAGGCCGCCTATTCATTTTGAATGACGAGGGCCGAACTCAATTAAAAATTAATGACCGTATTGGCTCGAACCTCGCTGATGGCGTGCTTACCGTGATACAGGTTCTCTAGCTTTGGAGTTTTGATAGACTAATATGGCCCGTAAAAAGATACGCAGCACGTCGACTTTTAGTTTGTCCTTTCTGGATATTATGTCCTGTGGTTTAGGTGCGGCGGTACTGATCTTTTTATTGCTTAAGCATGTGGTTGATTCGCCAGTATTAAATCAAGACCCGCAAGATTTATCTGAGATAAGTTTGCTTGAAGAAGAAATATTGGTTGGCGAGAAAGACCTAGTTCGAATTCGTAATACTATTAGCGATATCAGCGACGAGGCGGTAACCGCCAAAGGACTGGCCCGAAAAATCGAAGATGACATTGAAGAGCTTAAGAGCCTGCTCGAAGAAATTGAACCAGACTCGCCGACTGACATACCCGGGCTAAAGTCTAAGCTTGCGCGCTTGCAGCGACAAAAAGAAGCACTCGAGACTACCGTGCCAGCGGGTAGTAAAGCCTATGAATTTACCGGCGATGGTGAACGTCAATATTTAACCGGTATTAAGTTGGGTGGCGAGAATGTATTGATTTTAGTTGACTCGTCTTCAAGCATGTTAGACGAAACTATCGTTAATATATTGCGTCGTCGAAACATGAGCGACAACCTGAAGCTTCAATCGCCGAAATGGCAACGGACAACCGCGATAGCACAATGGGTGATAGCCAACTTGCCATTGTCGAGTGACTTTCAAGTGCTTAGCTTTAACGAAGATGTGTCGCCGGTGTTCGGTACAGAAATGAACCAATGGTATGAAGTTGGCGATCGCATTTCGGTGGCGTCGGCGGTCGAAGGCGTCGGTAAAATTATTCCCGAGAAGGGTACAAACTTTCATTCTGTATTTGAAGTGGCGATGAATATGACGCCGCTACCCGACAACATATTTTTAATCACCGACGGCTTACCAACGCAGGGTGATGGAGCGCCGACTTCTGGAAGCATTACTGGCGTACAGCGGCTTCGTACTTTTCGTTCAGCAGTTAAAACCTTGGTGCGCGGGATTCCGGTAAACACATTTCTATTGCCGCTTGAAGGGGACCCCTATGCGGCCGGTTCCTTCTGGCGTTTAGCGGTAATAAGTCGCGGCGCTTACGTAACACCGGCGAGGGACTGGCCATGAGTCGTCGTAGAGTTCGTCGTGGCAGTGAAGACGCAAGCCTTTCGTTTTTAGACATTATTTGTTGTGGCTTTGGCGCTATTGTTTTATTGCTTGTGATCGTCAAGCCCAGTCAACCGGTGGTGCTCGAAGAGTCGATCATTCAAGACAAAGGGCAGGTGCGTTCTTTGCAAGAACGCTTGTTTGAAATACGTGGCAAGGTTAAATACTTAGAAACAGACTTGAACGCTAAGCAGGAGCAGCTTGGGGTTGATCAACGAAGAGTGGCGATATTGCGTAGCGAATTTGATCTGCTCAATTCACGCAAGCCGAGTGCCGATGACGCTGGCTCAGAAGATGCGACCTCGGCCGAGGATTTACAAATTGCCTTGCAAACCCTTAGCTTAGAAATGAAACGCTTATTGAAAGGGCGAAAAAGTAACAATGAATACATCGCCGGTGTACCAGTAGATTCAGAGTACATCATCTTTGTGATTGATAGCTCTGGTAGTATGACTGTAAATGCTTGGGGTAAGGTAGTCGCCGAAGTACGCAATACCTTGGCGATCTATCCAAAGATTAAAGGTATTCAAGTAATGAATAACGAAGGAATCTATATGTTTCCGTCGTTTAGAGGCCGCTTCATGCCCGACTCACCAAGACGTCGACAGCAAATAGTTCAAAAGCTTGCAAGCTGGTCTGCGTTCAGTACGTCGAGCCCCGTCGGTGGAATTACTAACGCGATTCGACAGCATTATGATAAGAATAAGAAGATTAGTTTGTACGTGTTGGGCGACGATTATACGGGCCGTTCAGTCCGACGCGTTCTCAATATAGTTCAAGAATTGAACAAACGTAACCGTAAAGGTGATACGTTGGTGCGTATACACAGTGTTGGTTTTCCTGTTCACTTGCTCAATCGCGACCCGGGTATGAATAGTTCGTACATGCGTTTCGCGACTCTGATGCGTGAATTAGCTGAGCAAAATAATGGGACATTTATAGGGCTAAACGATGTTAGATAAAGTTTATTCAAGCAGCAGTACTCGCCATTGTCGATTACTGATATTGATTTCACTGGTGCTACTTTCAATGGGTTTGATTAGCGGTTGCGCAAGTTCTATTGTGGTTAAGCCTGACATACCAAGTCCATTGGTCAAAAGATTACCGCTGAACACCAATCTTGTTTATTCCGACACATTTAAGAATTACCTATACGTTGAAAACGAGAAGAAACGCGGCAGCATGAAAAGCATCGACTTCACGGACGCGCAAGCCGCGATGTTTGAGCAAGTGTTCGGTTCATTAACTAATTTAGTTGACTCGGCAGACCCCTCTAAAAATTTGAGTATTGAACCTGAAATTTTAGATTTTCAATATTCGGCACCGTCAGAAACAAAACTCAAGCAATACGAAATATGGATCAAGTATCGATTAAAACTGCGTGATGGAAATAATGACAGAATCGCCGACTGGACGATTAAAGGCTACGGTAAAACGCCTACCAGCATGCTCACTTCAGCGCCGTCGGCGTTTAACGCCGCGACCAATATTGCTTTGCGAGATGTGGGCGCGCAATTGTCTATTCGGTTCCCTCAGCAGACGGTTGTGAAGACACTGTTAGCTGGCGGAGCGCCACCAACTATTCCAGAATCGGAACCGGAACCTGAAGAGCAACTGCAAGTTGCCGCCAATACTGATGAATCTGGGGCTGCCGCCGCGTTCCTTGATCAACTGCCTGATATTGACGACGCTGAGACAGACGATTCTATATCAGCCCCTGATGCCTTCCCAGAGGTAACTGATGATAGTTCCGAGGGCGAAGAAGATTTAATTGAAACCGACTATGAGGATAATGATGAGACCTAGTGTTAAATTAATATTTGTTAGTACGCTGGTGATTGTGTTATCGGCCTGCACCACGATCAATGTCGACCATGTCCGAATTAAGCAGACAGCAGCCTTAAAAGAGGGTGACGCGATGGTGGTATTAGGCCGTCACCAGACGGCTGAAATTCAAACCGAAGCTTCATTGGTCTCATGTATAGGCAGTCGCTTAGCTCGAGGCACGGGCGATGTGAGGATTATTCCTGAAGCCGAATTTGTCGACTCCTTTTATCCTTGGTTTGAAGCTCGCACAGCACCGTTACATCCAAAGAAATTACGCAAAGTACTTGATCAGCCAGCGGTTGCTGAGAAAATCGAGAACCTTAATATTCGCTATTTTGTCTGGGTCGAAGGCTCAACCGAGCGCACCAATTCAGCTGGCAGCATGACATGCTCTATCGGCCCTGGTGGAGGCGGTTGTTTTGGCTTCGGTTCGTGGGAAGATACCAGTAATTATGAAACTACCATCTGGGACCTGAAAACGTTCTCTGAGGTCGGCCGGGTAAGTACTGAGGCCGTGGGCACTTCCTATATGCCAGCCTTTGTTATCCCTATTCCGTTGCTAGCGCAAGTTGAAGGGGATGCTTGCCAGGGTATGGGCAATCAATTGGTTAGGTTCTTTACAAATGATTCGTCGGGCCTGAAAACCAGCCCTTAGTTTTTTGAGGTAAGCTTTATGACTTTATCAGCCTATATTATTAATACCTTGAGCTTCAAAAAACGCTCGCTATTTGCGCTCTCTTTCCTGTTCTTTGTGTCGTTAGTTTTTGGTCAAGACCCGCAAGGTTATGTTAGTACTGCCAAGCCTGCCACTGAAAGCCAAGAACAGCCGAGCCCTGAGGCTAATAAGCCCCCAACGAGTAAGGCCGAACAACTCAAGTGGTTGGAGGAGTCGACAGGCTTAAAGGGTAAGGACTTAAAGCGGCATATAGCGCTTATGCAAGATGTGCCGCCTTATGCCGATGATAAATTGCAAGCCTATGTAACCAAAATAGGTAACAAAGTGTTAGCCCAAAGCGAGCATGCGCATCTGCCGTATCGGTTTGTTGTTCGGGATACTGAAGCGGTAAACGCGTTTGTTTATGGCACTCCCTATGTTTATGTTGAACGTGGTTTGCTTAGCCTACTAAACTCAGAAGCTGAGCTGGCTGGTGTGATGGCACATGAAATTGGCCATAATGTCGCCCGTCATACTGCTAGGTCGAGATCACGTAAGAGGCGTAACGCTTTCTTAGCCACATTAGCATCAATTGCGGCAGCGAATAGTGGTGTCGGTAATGCGATTCAAACTCAAAGTAGAGTCAATGCCTTTGAGTATAGGCGTGAGGCCGAGCTAGAGGCAGACTCGTTCGCTGCGCGTTATTTGTTCGGAGCGAAATACGAACCGAGTCAGTTAGTTAACGCCCTAGCGCAACTTAGAGACAATAATATTTATGCGGCGGTAACGGGAAAAGGATCGCTACCGCACCATGGCCTCATGACCTCTCATCCGCGCTCGGATATTCGTTTGCGTGAGGCAATTGAGGATGCCGGAATATTTCCTCCCGGCGAAGCTTTTGTGGGGCGAGAGGAGTACCGCGATGCCATAGAAGGAATGATTCATGGACCTAATTACACACGAAGAGCGCCATTTGGCTATCGACGCTATTCAAATGAAACGCTAGGAATTACCTTTTTGCATCCTAAAACGTGGACGCGAACGGTTAGTGGCTCAAAAATCATTCTTAAGGATGCCGATAAAACCGCACAGTTTAAAATTAGTATTGAGAAAACAGTGGATAAGAAGCAAAGCAGTAAAGATGCTTTGCAAGCAAAATATCCAGACCTTGTTAATCCTGAAAAAATGCAAAAGGATTCGCAACGAGATTTAGGCACAATTGGTGCTATACCTGGTCAAAGAGTTGCACTCGCTATGGTCGCTCGTAACACTTTTCACTTTCAGGGTATCGCTAAGAACAATAACGTTACGGCTGAACAAGACGCCGAGTTCGTAGCTATGATTGCTAGCTTCAGGCGCATGACCCCGAAAGATAAAACCGCCAAGTATGTAACCCGCATTGCTTACCAGCGGCTCAAGCCGGGGGACACCTTTGCCTCCTTAGCTAAAGATTCACAAACTGGTGTCGATGCCGAAATTGAGTTGCGTGTCCTCAATGGCTATTACCCCAAAGGTGAAGCCGAGCCAGGTACTTGGATCAAGATGTTGAGAAAAGAAGAGATCAAGAATTAGCCTCACCAGCGCGCCTGAGAGACGGCGCTAAGCCTTATTCTAAATGCCTCCAGCATCAGACTCATTGACAGCCGAGGAGGTAATCAGGGTTATCGAGGCCTAAGTCCTAGTGAGCTATATCTAGCGAATCAGTGATAATCAACTTTACTTTCAATAAGTCTACGAACTCGCCAACGCCAATGTTAGAATACGCAGCTTAGGCAATACCATAACGGGAACATCATGGCGGGACATAGTAAGTGGGCGAATATCAAGCATCGCAAAGCGGCGCAAGATGCCAAACGCGGTAAGCTTTTTACCAAGCATATTCGAGAGATCACCGTAGCGGCACGTGAAGGCGGCGGCGATGTAGATGCCAATGCGGCATTACGCATCGCGGTTGATAAGGCGCTTGGTGTGAATATGACGCGCGACACCGTAGAGCGTGCGATTAAACGCGGCACCGGCGATCTCGACGGCGTAAGCTACGAAGACATGGACTACGAAGGTTACGCGCCTTGTGGTATCGCCATCTTGGTCGAGTGCAGCTCAGATAATAAGAATCGAACGGTTGCTGAAGTGCGTCATGCGTTCAGTAAATACAACGGCAACTTGGGCACCTCAGGGTCAGTGGCGTACATGTTCGACTCGCTTGGCGTGATTATTATGGCCGAGGGTGCAGACGAAGAAGCAGTGATGGACGTTGTTTTGGATGCTGGCGCTGAAGATATCGTTACCCACGAAGACGGCACGGTTGAAATTAATTGCCCATCTAATTGTTACCTGCCGGTGATGGCCGCTTTAGAAGCAGCGGATATGGCGGTTGAATCGTCAGAAGTAACCAAGCGGGCTGAAAACGAAATCGAATTAAGTCACGACGACGGTGTCAAAGTATTGCGCCTAGTGGATGCCTTAGAAGATCTTGATGACGTGGTTGATGTTTACACCAATGCCGATTTTCCTGAATCTGTCTACGAAGACTCTTGAGATATTCTACGACAGCCTTGAGACATTTTATTAAAAGGGCTGCTCGTTGAGACAGTCAAGAGCCAGTGCCGCGCCATTGATCACAATTATGGGCATTGACCCTGGGTCTCGTATCACCGGTGTTGGTGTTATTCAGGCGCAAGGCTCGACCCTTAAACATGTTTATTCCGAGTCGTTAAAGTTGCCTAAAGGCGATTTACCTATTCGACTGCAGGCGATTTATAGCCGCTTGCAAACGATTATCGCGCAAGCTCGGCCCGACGTAGTCTCGATAGAGAAAGTGTTCTTGGCCAAGAACCCGCAATCGGCCCTGATTTTGGGGCACGCCAGAGGTGCGGCAATGTTGGCGGCGGTGAATAATGAATTACCGGTGGTCGAATACAGCGCAACCGAGATAAAGAAGACGGTGGTCGGTCGAGGTCGCGCCGACAAAGCACAGGTTCAACATATGATGAGAGTGCTGCTTGGGTTGCGAGTTGCGCCTGAAGAAGATGCGGCAGACGCATTGGCTGCGGCCGTATGCCACGCTCATCACCAACAAATAAACACAACTCTGCGTGAGGCTTAAACGTCTATGATTGCTTGGTTAAAAGGCGAGTTGCTGGAAAAGCAAGCGCCGTCATTACTGCTTAATGTGAATGGTGTTGGCTACCAGCTTGAAGCTCCTATGACTACGTTCTACGATCTGCCCGCCGAGGGCCAAGTCGCTACTTTATTTGTGCATATGGTGGTGCGTGAAGACGCGCAGCTGCTATTTGGTTTCTCGAGCCGGCAGCAACGAGAATTATTCCGCAGCTTGATCAAGGTAAACGGTGTTGGCCCCAAGGTTGCGCTGGCAGTGCTATCAACCTTATCAGCGCAAGAGCTACTGCAATGCATGGCCGACGAAGACTTTAATATGCTGTGTAAAGTGCCCGGCATCGGCAAGAAGACCGCGCAACGCTTGGTAGTTGAAATGAAAGATCGCTTAGAGAAAGAGTTCGGTGATGTCGCACTCGAGCAGCGTGCTCAGGGCGGAGGCGTTAACAACGCTCGTAGTGATGCAATCGAAGCGCTGGTGTCGCTTGGCTATCGCCCCGCCGATGCAAGTCGAGTGGTTAAGGGTTTAAATAAAGATTTATCCAGTGAAGATCTGATTCGCCAAGCTTTGCGAACCTTGTCCGGAAACGTTTTGTAACGATGTTATCTGGATGGCACTTTATTTGTTCAAGATCGCATAAATCCGGCGACAGCATAAAATATTGTCAACTAGGCAGTTTTGAAAATGCCAACATAATTGAATGAAAAAGCGACTATTGAATAGTAATTATGAATAACGAAAGCCCAATAGACCCCGACATTCAGATGGGCGACGAAGACGTTGTCGACAGAGCGTTACGACCCGAGTATCTGCAAGACTTTGTTGGTCAACCAAAGCTCAAAGAGCAATTATCGATTTTCATCCAAGCCGCTCGATCGCGTAATGAGTCGTTAGACCACGTGTTGTTGTTCGGGCCTCCAGGTCTGGGTAAAACCACTTTGTCGAATATCATCGCGCGCGAGCTAAACACCAAGATTCGCCAAACCTCCGGCCCTGTATTAGAAAGAGCAGGCGATTTAGCCGCCGTGCTAACCAATCTCGAGCCGCATGATGTTTTGTTTATCGACGAGATTCACCGCTTAAGCCCAGTGGTAGAAGAAATTCTTTACCCCGCAATGGAAGACTTTGAGCTCGATATTATTATCGGTGAAGGGCCTGCCGCTAGAACTGTGAAACTATCATTGCCGCCGTTTACCCTTATTGGCGCGACCACCAGAGCCGGTCTACTGACTTCACCGTTGCGAGATCGTTTTGGTATTGTGCAGCGTCTGGAATATTACAACACCACTGACTTAGCTAAAATTGTGCAGCGCTCGTCTGATATTTTGGGCGTGCCGACTGAAGACGCAGGTGTTGAAACGGTCGCCAATCGGGCTCGCGGAACACCACGTATCGCCAATCGTCTGCTGCGCCGAGTGCGTGATTATGCCGAGGTTAAAGGCACCGGCAAGATGACCGAAGAGATGGCTATGAAAGCACTCGATATGATGGAGGTCGATCCACATGGTCTCGACTGGATGGATCGACAATTACTTACCGCTATTATGCAGAAATTTGATGGCGGCCCGGTCGGTATCGACAGTTTATCCGCTGCCATTGGCGAAGAGCGAGGCACCATCGAAGATGTGATCGAGCCTTACCTTATTCAACAAGGCTTTATGATGCGTACCTCCCGTGGCCGCGTTGTTACCAAACGATGCTGGGCTTACTTCGGTTTGAAAGCGCCGGCTGAGTCAAATCAAGCTGGCTCGCAGGCTAATCGACAAACTAATCCACAAACTAAGCTATTTGATGACGAGACGTAGTTAGCATGTTTGAAAAGGCGATTAGAATTTATTACGAAGACACCGACGCCGGAGGTGTTGTCTATCACTCTAATTATCTGAACTTTATGGAGCGTTGCCGCTGCGATTGGCTGGAATCGCTCGGACACAACATTGCCAATATTCAACAAAACGACAACATTATCTTCGTTGTGCGCGAAGTAAATATCAAGTACGACCTGCCTGCACGCCTATTTGATCGATTGACGGTTTCGGTAAAACCATTGCAAGTGGGTAAGGTTATGTTATTACTTGAACAGAAAATTTATAATCAAGATCAACTAATATGCCAAGCCACCATAAAACTAGCGACTTTGCATCACAGTTCGTTTAAATTAAGCGCCATGCCTGTTTCGCTGCGTGCCGCGTTGTCTGAAGAAGTTTAAGCCAGCCGCGATTTGTACTCATGGTGTGATCTTATTGGTTTGTACTTAACGTTGGCTAGGCTAATGTTGACAACGGTTAAATAAAACCGCGATCTGTTGCGCGATGGGCAAGTTGAGAAGTCTAAAATAACGTCGAATTGTTCGGCTAAATCGGTAACTAATAAGAATGGCAATCGTAACTCTAAATATAATGACTCAAGCAGCCGTTCAAATCGCGGCGCAGACTCTGCAATCAGAGCCCTTGAATACGGCCGTTGGCGGAGCGGCCAATGCCGGGCAAGCGGTTGCCGCTAATGTTGGCGAAAACATGTCGATTATATCGCTAATACTAGAAGCCAGCTTGACCGTTCAATTGGTCATGCTGATGTTGTTTTTAGCGTCATTGTTTTCTTGGTCAATCATCTTCTCGAAAACTAAAAGCTTACACACTGAGCGTAAACTCACCGCCGAGTTTGAGCGCGAGTTTTGGTCAGGCGGCAGCATGCAAAACTTGTTCAATAAGTGGGGCGCTGAAACTAAAAAATCGTCTGGTATGAGTGAGATATTTGTTGCTGGCTACCGTGAATACCAACGCTTAACTGAGCGTGGTTATGCTAATAACAATGACCTTCTCGATGCGGTTCAACGGGCTATGCGTGTTGAACTTGGCCGTGAAATTGATCATCTCGAGTCGCAAATCCCGTTTCTTGCGACGGTCGGTTCAACCTCGCCGTACGTTGGCTTGTTTGGCACCGTTTGGGGCATAATGAATTCGTTTATATCGCTCGGCTCATCTACTCAGCAGGCCACCATCGCCAGTGTTGCGCCAGGTATCGCTGAGGCGTTAATTGCCACAGCAATGGGGCTGTTCGCCGCGATTCCAGCGGTAATCGCCTACAATCGCTTCACCTATCACGTCGAGAGGCTAGTCGGTCAGTATGAGGTGTTCATGGAAGAGTTCGTCAGTATTGTCAATCGCCAATTGACCATCGAGGAGCGCTAACACTGAAGAGTGTTAGCCGCTGAGACATGAGTAAATCGATGAGTAAATATAGAGACCGTAAACGCAAACCAATCGCCGAGATTAATGTGGTGCCGTACATTGACGTTATGTTGGTGTTATTGATTATCTTCATGGTTACAGCGCCGTTGCTTACCGAAGGCGTTAAGATTGATCTTCCACAAACCACCGCGAACCCTGTCGAGTCTAATCCTGAAGCGCCTGAGCCGTTTATTTTAACGGTTGATAAGGATGGCCAAATGTATATCGATGAGTTAGCTAAGAGTGATCAAGAGGTTTTGACTTACGCGGCGGCTTTATACCGACAGAAGCCTGCAACTGATTTTTTGGTTAGGGGCGATAAAATGGCGCTGTACGATGACGTACTTAATGCCATGGTAGTGTTGAAAAAAGCCGGTGTTGAGACCGTTAGCTTGGTGACTGAACCGCTTCCAACGACTTCAAAAAAGTAGACAATAATAATGAGTGACAGAAGAAAAGCCGGCAGCAAGAACCGGGTGATGGCTTACATCGCCGCGGCAGTCGTGCATCTATTGGTGATAGCGGCGTTGTTGTACAATTTTAGCAATAACGAGCCACGTGAAACGATTGATGCCTTTGAGGCCGAAAAAATCGATACGGTTAAGGCCAGTGTTATTGACGAGTCGCAGATTAAAGATCAACAAGAGAAGCTTAAAAAAGCCGATCTCGAACGTGAGCGCAAAAAGCGTGAAGAAAAACAGCGTCAGCAAGACGAACTAAAGAAAATACAACAACAATCAGATCAAGAGCAGCAGAAAGTCATTGATTTGCAAGACAAGCAGAAGCTTGAAAAAGAAAAATTAGAGAGTCAGCGTAAAGCAATCGCTTTGAAAAAGAAGAAAGACGAGGCACGGCGCAAGAAAAACGAGAAGATTGCTAAGCAGAAGGAAGAAGCCGAGAAAAAGCGAATTGCTGAGCTGAAAAAACAGGTAGCTCGAGAAGAAGAGGATTTGCGAGAAAGGCAGCGAATAAATAAGTTGCTTGCCGAAGAAGAGGCTGAACGACTGCAGCTCGCAGCCGATCGTCGAGCCAAAGAGCGTACCACCACAGTAATGAGCCAGTATTCAGCCAAGATTGAACAGGCGATTAAAGATAAGTGGCGGGTGGCTCCTGGCACCGAGTCTTGGCGAGTTGCGAAAATAAATATTAAACTCTCTCCAGATGGGCAAGTACTTAAGGTTGTTGTCATAAACTCTAGCGGAAGTCAGGACTATGATCGCAGTGTAGAGACCGCCGTATTGCAAGCCAGTCCGCTACCTTTCCCAACTGTCGAAGAAGACCCGTCAGCACATCAAGTTTTGCAAGACATTAATATCAACCTGAAACAATAAGAGCTTTTTAGACTTATGAATAATTTTCAATCTTTTCGTCGTCTATTAGTTTCGGCCTCATTGTTGCTCGCCAGCCTTGTTAGTCTGCCGTCATACGCACAAGTGGAGTTAAATATCTCCGGCGCTGAAGTTCGTGGTATTCCAATTGCGATAGTTCCGTTCAAGGTGCTCGATGGCAGCGTGTTAGAGCACCAAATCAACGAGGTTGTTGCCTTTGATTTAGCCGCGTCTGGTAAGTTTGAGCCGATCGCGGCAAAGAATTATCTTAGCAATCCGTCTCGCGATGAAGAAGTTCAATCGAAAGACTGGCGGTTTATCGATGCCGAAGTATTGGTGATCGGCGAAGTTTGGACGCTCGGCCCTGACCAATATGAAGTGCAGTTTCAGATGTACGATGTTGCCCGAGAGCAGTTTATCGGTAACGGTAAGCGAATCAGTGGCCTTTCAATGCGAGATTTGAGAATGGCGGCGCATGTTATTAGTGATAATGTTTATCAAGCGTTTACCGGTGGTGCTGCCGCGTTTCAGTCGCGTATGGCCTACGTGTCGCGCACTGAAGTTGAGTATCAACGCTTTCGTTATCGCTTGATGGTTGCCGATTGGGATGGCTTTGGAGCCCGTGAAGTTTACGCCTCGTGGAACCCTTTGCTGTCTCCAGACTGGTCGCCCGATGGTCAAAAATTAGCCTTTGTTGGTTTTAATGACAAAGGGTCGATTGTAAAGGTAGTTGATTTAACCACGTTTGTAGATCAGACAATTGCCGACTTTAGAGGTGTTAATTCAGCACCAGCATGGTCGCGGGATGGTTCGAAAATTGCTTACTCGAGCTCACAGCACGGCAGCCCAGACATCTTTATTTATGATGTTTTGACCCGCCAGCACACTCGCATAAGCTCGCATTATGGTATTGATACAGAGCCTTCATGGTCACCTAGAGGCGAAAGTTTTTTGTTTACCTCGAGCCGCACTGGCAAGCCTCAGATTTACAGCTATAGCGTCAACGACGAATCGGTCTCGAGAATGACGTTTGAAGGAGACGAAAGTGCTAATGCGTCTTATAATCCTGATGGCAGTAAGATTTTGATGGTGCATGAAGGTGGCCAGATCGCGGTTATGGACGGCGAAACTAGTCGTCTGACAATGCTAACCAATGCCAAATTTGATGAAAGTCCGAGTTTTTCTCCCAATGGAGACATGGTATTATATAAAACTGAACAACAGTATGAGCCTGCATTGGTGGTGGCGTCAGCTGATGGTCGAGTAAGAACTCGACTAAGTCTTGTGAGTGGTGACGTGCGTGAGCCGGCGTGGTCACCGCTTAGAAAATAAAATAACGGCAACCAAAATAACAAGTAATCATTCTTGGAGTGAAATATGAATCGTAAACTGGGTCTAATCATGACCGTATTAATGGGCTTGGTGCTAACCGCATGTGCGTCTAAACCAAAGCCAGTAGTTAACACAGAATCAACCAAACCGGTTGTTACTGAAACTGCCACTATAGATAGAAATGCCTTTGGCTCTGGCTATCCAGTTAGTGATTTAGCTAGCAAATTTGGTATTAATGGCGACCCGTTGAACTACAAAGTGTTGTATTTTGAATACAATAGCTCGGCTATTGATGAGCGTTCACGCATCATTGCAAAGCGTCATGCTGAGTTTCTTGGCGAAAAAGGCGGTCTTCGTGTAAACCTTGAAGGCCACGCCGATGAGCGCGGAACTCGTGACTTCAATCTAGCATTAGGCGAGCGTCGTGCGCAAACCGTTGCTCAGTTAATGAATGCCGCTGGTGCCTCTAGCACTATCGAAACTATTTCATACGGTGAAGAGCGTCCCGTTGATGCTGCTCATACTGAAGCTGCATGGAAGGCGAATCGCCGAGTAGAAATTAAGTATTAACAAGTTCTATCCTCACCTAGCGTGAGGTAATCGTTGCGAGAGCTTATGCGGCTATTATGTCACTGCTGCATTAGCTCTCAACGCGAACATAGGTTAATTATGCGACAAATAAAAACGTATGTAATGACTATCGGGGTTGCACTTAGTGTTACCCCGATTTTTAATTATGCCTTAGCGCAACAGGGCAATAGCGCGACTCAATTGATGCTTCAAGTGCAGGCGATGAGGCAAGAAGTTGGTGAGTTGCGAGATTTAATTGACCGACAGCAGTTTCAGTTAAAGCGATTACAAAGGCAGGTAGATGCTCAGGCCAAGCAGCTTGAGTTAATTCAGCGTGTTGGTTTACCCGTGCCACAGAACAATATTCCTAGTGACGGCGACTTGTCGAATTACAATGGATTTCCAGAAGCTGGATCACAGACAGAGCCTCAGCCGAATGCCGATGGTTCCGCGACTAACTATTCAAACCAAGGTGTTGGCGCAGGCTACCAAGCTAACCAACAGACCGCTAGCGATGTCGCAAGAGCCAATTCCGCTAACGATTCTTATCGGCCAACAACAGGCGGCCAAGTGGTTGCGCAAGGGTCGGCACCGACTGTAAATCAAAATGATTTTAATCAAGATGTCTACAGCGGCTCAGTAGCTAGCCCATCGACGGGGCAAACAGACACGACTCGGCAGCAGACCGGTTCTGGTGTGTCGCTAGGGTCGGCTTACCCACCGGTTGTTGATCGAAGTTTTAGTACCTCGACGCCTGATGTGCCAGTAACCGGAGCCGGAACCAGGCAAACGCCTTCGCCAATTCAACAAACCGGAAATGGTCAAGCTTCAGTCGCTAACCAAGTTGCAGGTGCGCAAGGCTCAGCAAGGCCTCAAGGTCAAGCAAGCCCTCAAGGTCAAGCAACTCCTCAAGGCCAAATTACGTCCCAAGGCTCCGCAATTATAGAAGGTCTCCCAGCGGCACGAGATGCGGCTAACGGCAATGCTCAAAATCAGCAGGCTGTGCGGCCTAATAATAGCGGCGCTATTGTCTCTGTACCTATCCAAGGAGGCTGGACTCCACCATCAGCTGCGACTATTGCAGGCCAAAGCGGCCAAGAAAGCCAAGCGCGAGCTTCGATTGACGCCGGCCAAACCCCAAGTCAAGTAGCTCCTAAGCCCGATACTCAGGCACCAGTGCCGAATCAAGCCACCCCAACTCAAGCTGCTCAAGCTCAAGCCCAGGCTCCAGCAGTGGTGTCTGAAGAAGACTATTACGCCCAGGGATTTGAGCTATTAAAGCAGTCAAAATACGAAGAGGCAGCGTCAATTTTTGAACAGCAGCTGAAGACTTACCCGCAAGGTGATTTAGCCGACGACGCACATTATTGGATTGCCGAAGCAATGCACGTGAGTCGCAAATTAGACGTGGCGAAGGTTCATCTAAAAGCGATCATCAATGATTACCCTCAGAGCCGCCGAGTGCCCGATGCGATGTTAAAGACCGCCTATATCGAACAAAGCCAAGGTAATCAAATCGAAGCGCGAATCTTGTTTCAAGAGATCGTCAATATGCATCCACAATCGGATGCCGCCATCGCAGCAAAGAACCAGCTAGCTGCGGCAAATTAGTCAGCGTATGAGGCAGGCTGCTTTTCGTGGCCTTTAGAATCTGTGTCGTTAAAAATCACTGAAATATTTTTCTCCCTGCAAGGAGAGTCGAACACCATCGGTTACCCTACGGTGTTCATTCGCTTGACCGGCTGCCCGATGCGCTGCAGTTATTGCGATACAGCCTATGCCTTTCATGGCGGCACCAAGCACAGCCTAGAGCATATTCTTGCCGAGGTCGGCCAATACCGAGCTAAACACGTAACCGTAACCGGTGGCGAGCCATTGGCACAACCTGGCAGCCACGCGCTGATGACAGCGCTGTGTGATGCCGGTTATTCGGTATCGCTAGAGACCGGTGGCGCAATGGATATCTCAGCCGTTGATAAACGCGTTTATGTGGTGCTTGATATCAAAACGCCGGCATCCAATGAAGAACATAATAATACCTACTCTAACTTAGAGCATATTAAACCCAGCGACTGCTTTAAATTTGTGATCTGCAATGAAAGCGATTACCAATGGTCTAAACAGTTCGTTGCTGAGCGTGATTTACAAGACGTTTGTGATGTCTTTTTTTCGCCCTCGGCTGATGAGTTGTCGGCCACTGATTTAGCCGATTGGATTATTCGCGATCAGTTGCCAGTAAGAATGCAGATCCAATTGCATAAAATTTTATGGGCCAATGAAGCCGGTAAATAAGTAACCCGTTTTTATAGTTGATACCGTTATGAAAAAAAGAGCCGTAATTTTAGTCTCAGGTGGCCTAGACTCCGCCACCGTGTTGGCCATGGCAATAGCTCAAGGCTACCAATGTTATACCCTCAGTTTGGATTACGGTCAGCGGCATAGAATTGAGCTTGATCGAGCGAAAAAAGTTTCCGCCAGCCTCGGTGCCAAAGAACACCGAGTTGTACGAATCGACATCGGAGGCTTTGGTGGTTCGGCTTTGACCGATCGCGACATTAATGTACCAACCGAAGAAACCAATGACATCCCGATTACCTACGTGCCCGCCCGCAACACGGTATTTTTATCGGTCGCGCTTGGCTGGGCTGAGGTGTTGCAGGCTAAAGCCATATTCATCGGAGCTAATGCGGTAGATTACTCCGGTTACCCAGACTGCCGACCTGAATACATCCAAGCATTTCAAACACTTGCTAATCTGGCTACCAAAGTCGGCGTCGAAGATGCCGATGGTAACGGCGAGAGTATTAAAATCGAGGCACCCATCATCCATTTAACTAAGGGCGAAATCATTCAACAGGGTTTGAAGTTAGGCGTCGATTATTCGCAAACCATCTCTTGTTATAACCCCAGAACTGATGGCAAAATTTGTGGCGAATGCGACTCATGCCGTATTCGTGAAGCGGGTTTTCAAGCGGCAGGCACTCCAGATCCAGCAAATAGCTAGCTTTTGATGCTTAGTATTTCAGGCTTAGATTTTGGCTACGGATCAAAACTACTATTTGATGGTTTAGAGCTTCACCTCGCCGCCGGTGAACATGTTGTAATCGTAGGCGATAGCGGCGGTGGTAAATCGACCCTTCTAAGCCTTATTGCCGACGGCGGCAGAAGCGCGATTAAGCTAGCCAGCAGCGCTACCTCCGGCATGGTGCTGCAAGAGGGTGCATTACTCGATCATCTCAACGTGGTCGATAACTTGAAGCTAGTCTCGCGTTATGCAAAATCACCGTTGAGTGATTCGAAAATCAGTCAAATATTAGAGCAGCTTAATATAGATCAAGGTTTACACAAGGCCCGCATAAGCCAACTAAGCGGCGGGCAAGTGCGTCGCGTTTCGATCGCTAGAGCGCTGGTTACCGGCCCTGACCTTGTATTATTCGACGAGCCTGATGCTGGCCTCGATATGCTTAATTTATCGAGCCTTGCGGCAACCATTAACGATCTGACGGTTGAGCAAGGTAAAGCCTGCATGACCGTCTCACATAACCCGTATTACATCGCGCAAGTCGCTAACAAAGTCTATCGCTTGCAAGCGGGTAAGCTAGTGCTGATCGCTGACTGGCCCGAATTACCAGCCGAGATTGAAGAGCTACAAAGCCGCCAACTAATGCTGCAACAACAGCTAAGCGTGGTTAAAGATCCACTGCCAAGAGCAGATAAAGAGCCAAGAGCAGATAAAGAGCCAAGAGCAGATAAAGAGCCAAGAGCAGATAAAGAGCCAAGAGCAGATAAAGAGCCAAGAGCAGATAAAGAGCCAAGAGCAGATAAAGAGCAACTGGCATCTAAAGAGCCAAGAGCCCCTACAAGGCGAAAGCGAGATTGGCCGATATTCGCTTGGCTCAAAGGCTCAGTTAAGGCACTGGCGAGCCTAGTGCATGTTCCCAGGTCGATAAAAGATGAGCTTTTTATTGCAGGCTATGGAATCTACTTAAGTTTCATCACCGGCATTGTGTTCTTTGCACTGGTGGGTCTAATGCTCGGCTCCACAACCATCGCCGTAGTACGAATGTTGGCCGACCATTCACTTACTGGCTTAGTGGGCATGCTTATAACGCCTGAAACATTGGTTAACATGATGGGTGGTCGTTACGTTCTATATCTCGCCCCAGCAATCGGCGGCATGCTGTTCGCCGCACGCTCCGGCAGCATAATGAGTAATTGGCTCGGCGAGATGGTACGCGGCCAGCAGGTCAGAGCGCTAAATTTGCTCGGAGTGCCGTCATCGCAGTACTTAAGCGCTCCCAGTGTTGTGGCACTTTTTGTGTCAATGTTCGCGACCGTGATCTGGTTCACGTTTTGCGTATGGTGGGGCGGTATACTAGCAACTGGTCAATTGTTTGATATCGACGACCCAAGTACCGTGATGAGCGTGAGTCAATACGATATTCAGCACAGCCTATTTTGGTGGAAAGCACTAATATACAGCTCGGTAGTTGCGCTAACGGTGGTAGCCCTAGGGCTTTCACCTAAGAAAACAGCTCATCAAGTAAACATTCATACAACTAAGACCATAATTTACTCAACACTGAGCATCGCACTGGCAGAATTGGTGATTATTTTACGCTAATATGGCTAAAGTAAAAAAAGCGATAAATTTAGGCAAATAAACTGATAAAAAAGGTTGACCGGAGACGTAGAAGTAATGATAATCGCGTCTCGTTTGAGATGGGGCGTTAGCTCAGCTGGTAGAGCATCTGACTTTTAATCAGGTGGTCGCGCGTTCGAACCGCGCACGCCCCACCACTCAAATGAATAGCCCGCCTCGTGCGGGCTTTTTTTTGTGTTGTTGCTTGTAGTCGGTTTGAATGAATCTTCGACAAAATCGCCTGGAGCTATTCTGAACAGCCGCAGGCTGGCCCGAAGGGCGCGTCGCATGGACGTGTCGAGTAACCGCGCTATATGCTAACTTTAGTTATTCGCCTATTGTCTCAAAAACATTTCGAATTAAGCGAGATTCTGAAGATTGGTCACGTACTACAGAGGGCGAAATTGTTCGAAGCGTCTATATTCAACGCAGTGATTCAGAGAAATTACTCATCTCAGCGGCACTAAAAAGATATCTAGTCGAAGTTACCCCTACTAAGAAAATCTGCACAAAATTTCTAAGCGCTCATTTCGGTCGCTACAGCTTTGCCAGCTTAACTACCGACAAAATAGCCGCGTTTAGAGATAAGCGCATAAAAGACGGCAAGAGCAATAACACCGTCAGGTTAGACCTCGCACTACTCAGTCATTTATACAATACCGCTATTCGAGAATGGGACATTGGTCTAGCCCTGAACCCAGTGAGCTACGTACGAAAGCCTAAGGCCGGTGAAGGGCGAAACAGGCGCTTAGAAGGTGATGAGCAGCGGTGTTGTCAGATTAAAACGAGCTAACCGTAAAATTCCGTAAATCGGAACTTATTCTAGGCAGCAAACAGCCCTCGCCATTCGGAGAGTGAAACGCTTCGTTGTTGTTTGAATATAGCTCTTTTTTTTAAATGCCGCTGGTGATTAAAATGGTTGTAGATCTGTGGATGAATACTAGTGAAAATCTGGAGTGTCACCCTATCCTTAAACTTTTGCATCGACCTTTCTTTTCGTCTGAAGGGGAGGTGCGAATTTTCACAACTATTGTTTAAATAACATTCTGTATCTTGTAAGTTCAAACCGCCAATCTCTTTGAGTGCGGCACCATATGAACGTAGTTTATCCGTAACGATTTTGTTAGGCGTACCGTGCTTCTTCATCGTTTTCTTTAGAAACTTCAAGGCCGCAGCCTTGTTTCGCCGCTTGCTTACAAAACATTCAAGAACTTCGCCTTCGTGATCGATGGCTCTCCATAAATAATGCAGCTCTCCATTAATTTTAACGAAGACCTCATCAATATGCCAACGCCAATTAGATTGACTCCCCTTTCGTTTTCGGCGAATCTCTCCAGCAAACTCAAGACCAAACCTCTCTACCCAACAGCGAACTGTTTCATAGCTGACATCAATTCCTCGCTCATGGAGGATATCTTCGACTTGACGAAGGCTAAGTGGGTAACGTACGTAATACATCACCACCACCCGGATAATCTCGTGTGATGTTTTAAAGTATTTGAATAGATTTTTCTTAGGCATGGTCAAATTATAGCGATTTATAATCTGACTTTTAAGTTACTCTGACAATACCAGCGGACCTATTGCTTCAGTTCATTTTGTATCGCTTTAATCACTTCAAGAATTGATTTTGGTGGCATGTTGGCATATGGGTGCACCGCATAGATCGGATTTTCTGGTAATCCGTGATCAGGGAACAATCTAATTAACTTCCCAGACTTTAATTCTTCTGCCACTAAAAAATCTGGCAGTAACGCGACACCAAGCCCCTCTCTAACAAGTGACAACAACGTTTCGATAGTATTGCCGAAGAGAGTTGGCGTAAATTTCACGAGAATGGCGTGCGTAGGTTTTGTGCTGGTAAGCTTATGCTCAATTGATGAATTTTCACGTGCATGGGCAATGTACGGTAAGGCTTGGATGGCTGATTTTTCGGCTGGAGAATTACTTATTTTAGATTGCTTCATCAGCTTACTTGAAACACATAAAACATCTCTAAGTGTCCCAACCCTTTTCGCTTTCAAATTACTATCATTTAGTGAGCCGACGCTTATTGCTATGTCTATACCTTCAGAAATTAAGTCTATCCGCTCATCGTCTGCAATTACTGTGGGGCAGAGCTTTGGGTATCGGCTGATTAGAGCTGAGATCGCCGGTGCTATTATTGACGCTACCATGGCATGCGGCGCTGTTATTGAAATAGGCCCAGATGGACTAACACCGAAATTTTCCATTTCAGTTGAGGCCACCTTTGCTAGCGAAAGCATTTCTTTGCAGCGTAAATAGTACCGTTCCCCAGCAGGTGTAAGACTCAGGCTGCGGGTTGTACGATTGGCTAACATAACGCCTAACTGATTTTCCAAACGCTTTAAGTTTTGGCTAACGGCTGACTTTGCGATATCCAGTTTATCTGCTGCGAGTGTAATTGATCCTTGTTCGACAATAGTGACAAACGTGAGCGGTAGAGTTGAAATCATAGCTTTATTGTTCTCAAAATATGAAATATATTTTCATAAATTGCCAGTTTATCAAACAATAAGAATTTGGCAAGATGTACTCAGTCAACACCGTATACGATTAAAAATGCTCACTATCACAAAATACGAATTGACCGTCACCGACAACTACTCCGAAGAACCAAAAGGCATTCTGAGCAAAACCGGTTCAAATGTAATTTTAAATAACCTTTAAGAGGCACACCCCATGTTTAATGAAATTAGAAGCACTACCGTTGTTGTATCACTGCTATTCGCCGTTCTTGGAGTAACCCCAATAAGCGCTGAGGAAGCTAACGTATTTGCAGAGACTAAAGCCCAAACAGACATAGATATTCAGATAGCGGTTGCCAACGCAAGCAAAGCCTGGAAAGATGCATTTAATTCTGGTGATGCCGCTGGAGCTGCGGCCCTCTACGAAGAAGATGCGGTAATGTTTGTAAAACCGTTTGGAATATTCACCGGTAAAGACGAAATTTTAGCGTTTTGGACGGACCTTATTAGTAAGGGCTTCGACGATGTGGTTTACAGCGACACAACGACGGTAATTCTCGATGAGCAATCGGCACGCGTATCTGCAGATTGGAAAATGAATAATGCACATGGGGTGATTACGAACGAAGTCTGGGTAATTCAAGCCGATGGACGTGCTTTGCTGCGAGAAGATCATTTCGAAGTCGAACAGTAAAATTGCAATTAAACTCTCTAGTCAGCTGATTGTAACTACATTCGGGACAGACCACGGTTAAATTCTCAAATGGTGGCTTAGTGTAGCTTTCAGCCTATTCATCAACATTAGTCCTTTTGGTATCAGTAAGATGGCGAGCTGGCTCTATTGATTGATGAAGCACATCAATAATCTGAATTTGACCTGTGGTTATCCGATAGTAAATTGTATGAGAACCAACAAAGTAGCTAAAGCAATCGACATTGAGTTCAGGCCGCTGCATTCCCCGTTGTGGGTAATCAGCGATAAACTCTAAACGGTCTAATACGCTTTCCAAATAGCGTGTAGCTTGTTTAGGCCCAAATTGTTTAGCCGTATAGGTATCGATTTCAGCAATACTTCTAGCCGCTTCTGGCGATAGTACGTAGCTAGCCACGTTTGGCGATTAGCTTTTTAATAAACT
The DNA here is from genome assembly GCA_046709645.1 of Arenicella sp. GTDB lineage: Bacteria > Pseudomonadota > Gammaproteobacteria > Arenicellales > Arenicellaceae > Arenicella. The sequence continues at coordinate 40,133 of JBKEFT010000018.1, read as the reverse complement.
CATCACCATTTACAAACTCACCTCGATCAAGTTGAGCTTCGCCAACAGTTAACTTTGCGCGTATTGCTGTCAGTTTAGCTTCGTCTTCTTCGAGCAGACGTAAGCCAGCTCTAACCGCTTCGCTAGTTGATTCAAAGCGGCCTTCTTCGATTTTACTGTCGATAAAGCTGGAGAAGTGTTCACCAATTGTGACGCTGGTATTTCTAGGCATAATTATTCCTCAATACAAACTGTATTACATATTAATACACATTGTATTGTTAATCAAAATAGCTAGACGGGGTTTTAGTTGTGAAGCGCGCAGCGCGAGCTGCTTAAATCCCGATAGGCGTAAACACGAGCAAGGAGGTAACGGAACAGCCCTAAGCCAAAATAAATTCTGCTGCTGTGCAACGTTTAGAATTAATTTTGAGCTTACCGAAGGCTTGAGCAAACCGCGTTATTGGTACCGTGTCTCGAATCTTGAATGCGTAGCGATTTCAGAGGAATACGCATCGGCACCTTTTTGTTTCCTGGCCTCGGTGTGTTGTGCCTATCGGATTGTAAGCCGCACGCACTTGCGCATTGCCCCACTTACAAGCCGGTCGTCAATTATTTGAATAATTTGTAATTGAAGATATATTCTTTTTATGGAATGGGATATTGAATACACTGATGAGTTTGAGCAATGGAGGGCAACGCTTACAGAAGCGGAACAAGTCGATGTGGCAGCTACTGTAACTTTGCTTCAAAACAAAGGTCCTCAGTTTCCCTTCCCACATAGTTCTGGAATTAATAATTCAAAGCATTCTCGTATGCGAGAGTTACGAACCCAGCACCAAGGGCGCCCGTATCGAACGCTTTATGCGTTTGACCCTCGCCGATCAGCGATGCTTCTGCTGGACGGAGATAAGACGGGCGATAACGATTGGTATGACAAAAACATTCCAGTTGCTGATCGTCTTTATGACGAACATTTGGCTTTACTTAAAGATGAGGGGCTGATCTAACCTACAGATACTCTTGAGGTAAATAATATGCCTGCGAATTTTAAAACATTGGTCGACACAATGTCGTCAGCATCACAAGCTGAGATTTCACAACAAGCGCTCACAATGCTGGCCGAAATGCCGTTAGCAGAATTACGTCAGGCGCGTAAATTTTCTCAGGTTCAAATTGCTGAACTTATGGAGATACAACAACCCGCTGAGGCTAAAATGGAACAGCGGACCGATATGTATATCTCATCAATGCGCCGTTTGATTGAAGCGATGGGTGGTCAGCTCGAAATTCGTGGGCACTTTGCCGATGGTGATGTGGTGATTAATCAGTTTGAAGATTTGGATCGAGATACTCTAGAACAATCAATATAATAGATGGGTCCAACACGGTACAGTGCTCGGTTAGCACAAATTAGCTTAAGTTACTGAAACTAAAGAAATAACTGTTATAAGTAATTAGCCTTATAAGTCATTGATTATATTTAATTTATAGTCTCAAAGATTGGCTTTTATTCGTATAGAAGATCATTGGTTAGCACTCTTGATACACGGGGAGTTTTAGAAGCAAGCTCGTTCATAGTGTTAGCGAAATCATCCTTATGTGATAATTTTGATTCATTAGGTGAGTATTTTATAACCTTATGCGAGAGTTTTATTGTTTTATGATAGAGTTTTATTCCAAATAGACTAAAACCCGAGCATAAAGATGCCTAAGTTATACTTTGCGACTGATCCGAAGAGGGGTGCGGTTCTTAGTAAACAATACCGAAATGGTGAGTTACACCGCATCCGTGCGGGTGTTTACAGTGATTCGGCAGACCCTAAGGAAATTGAGCCGCTATTAAAAAGCCGCTGGGCTGATCTTGCCCAGTATTTGTTTGACAATCCGGTGGCGGTATTCCGAACTGCGGTCGAACTTAAACCTCATCAAAACCATCTTTATCTGACGGCTGATGGGTTAAAACGACGCATCCTCAAGGTAGCAGATTTATCGATTCACATAGAACCGGGGTCGACGGGCCTTGGTGTTGAACCATTCTTGCTCAATATGAGAAGAAGTAATGTTGCGCGACAATTGCTAGAAAACCTAGCGCCCTCACGGCAGAAAAATGACATCAAAAAAACCCTTGGAAGGGAGTGGGTAGAAGAAGAGCTGGTAAAAATTCTTCAGCGCCGAGGAGAGCCGGGCCTGAATCAGCTGCGTGATGAGGCGAGAGTGCTTGCGCCCGAGCTTGGGTTTGATAAGGAGTTTGCGACCCTGAATAAGCTGGTTGCCGCTATCTTGCAAACACACCCAGTCGAGGGAATTTTGCAAACTCGCGCGGGACTAGCTCAGGCCATCGGCGAGCCCTTTGATACAGACAGGCTGGATTTATTTCAGCGATTTGTTGTTTATTTACAGAAACTAAACCTCTATGCCGAGCCCTATGAATACAGCAAAGCGGGTTGGCGGAACCTTAGTTTCTTTGAGAGCTACTTCTCTAACTATATTGAGGGTACTCGTTTCACCATTGATGAAGCCGAAGAAATCGTTTCGGCTGGAAAAACTATGGGGGATCGCCACCAAGATAGTCACGATATTTTGTCTCATATTGAGGTTTCCGGTGATCTAGCCGATATGACTCGAGTTCCAGATTCTGCTGACGAATTAGTAGACATACTTAAGGTTCGCCACGCCATTTTAATGGCGGAGCGTCCGGATAAGCGTCCCGGAAGACTCAAGAAAAAATCCAATCAGGCTGGTTCAACGATTTTTGTGGAGCCGGAAAAGGTTGAGGGTACCTTGGTGCAGGGGTTTGAGTTGTATAAAAAACTATCGGCAGGAATGCTGCGCGCACTTTTTATGCACTTTCTTGTCGCCGAATGTCACCCCTTTGATGATGGCAACGGCCGGCTTGCCCGCATCATGATGAATGCAGAGCTGGTCGACGCTGGACTGCATAAAATAATTGTGCCCTCCGTTTGTAGAGACAATTACCTGAACGGTATGAGACTGGCATCACGTAACCAAAGGTTTAGAACCAATGTAAAAGTGTTGCACCAGCTTCACCAATATACGGCCAGCATTGACTGGATGGATTACGCTGACGTTCGGCAAACCCTTGAGCAAGATGCTGCCGATCAAGACCCAGATGACGGGTTGATGGTCTTCAACAGAAGACTTAGGGACTTTGCTGGAGATTATCAGGCAGGATAAGGGCAATCCAATCGATACGCAATTCCCCAAAAAAGGTTTAAAAGGCCGCGCTCGATCAATTCCTATTACCACTTCAGTGAGCGGATTTAATCGCTTACGGGTTTTGTTTAGCTATTAATCGGATTGATTAGCGAATGAAGTATAGAAAGTGGGTACAACACGGTACACCGCTCAGTTTGCGTAAATTAGCCTAAATTGGCTTAAACTACTGATATTAAAGAAGTTGTTGTTATAACTAATTAGCCTTATAAGCCTTTGATTATATTTAACTAATAGTCTCAGGTAGCCACTTTTAATCAGGTGGTCGCACGTTCGAACCGCGTACGCCCCACCACTCAAACAAAGCAGGCCACCTTCGGGCGGCCTTTTTTGTTTGAGTTGTTGGGTGTTGCCGGTTGAACGAATTTTCGACAAAATTGCCTGGAGCAATTTTGAACGGCCGACGGCCGCCCCGAAGGGGTGAAGCGCACGGAGGCGCTGAATAACCGCGTACGCCCCACCACTCAAATCAATAGCCCGCCTCGTGCGGGCTTTTTTGTGGGTGTTACGGTAGCTATATATGCGTCTAGTTTATTTAAAGAAGGTATCGATCACGTGTCTGGCGTTATACTTTACAGCGATAACTTGATCTCTATGCACATACATGCGATCCGAGAGCGTACTGATTTAATATATTTGCAAATACCGAATCAGCTAGAGTATGTGTAGACGTGTCTGTAGGGGACAGGCCACGGTTAAATCCTCAAATGCTGGCTTAGGGGAACTTTCAACCTATTTATCAATGATCTGAATTTGATCTGTGGTTATCCGATAGTAAATTGTATGAGAACCAACAAAGTAGCTAAAGCAATCAACATTGAGTTCAGGCCGCTGCATTCCCCGTTGTGGGTCTTCAGCGATAAACTCTAAACGGTCTAATACGCTTTCCAAATAGCGTATAGCTTGTTTAGGCCCAAATTGTTTAGCCGTATAGGTATCGATTTCAGCAATACTTCTTGCCGCTTCTGGCGATAGTACATAGCTAGCCACGTTTGGCGATTAGCTCTTTAATAAAGTCATCACCATTTACAAACTCACCTCGATCAAGTTGAGCTTCGCCAATAGCTAGCTTTGCGCGTATAGCTGTCAGTTTAGCTTCGTTTTCTTCGAGCAGACGTAGGCCCGCTCTAACCGCTTCGCTAGTTGATTCAAAACGACCTTCTTCGATTTTACTGTCGATAAAGCTGGAGAAGTGTTCACCAATTGTGACGCTGGTATTTCTAGGCATAATTATTCCTCAATACAAACTGTATTACATATTAATACACATTGTGAGACCTCAGCATAACTCGACGAACGGATCAAAATGTCCGTAATGCCTTCACTTTTCGTTGGAAAACTTGCCAATAGCTCGCTATTAGCTGCGTTTTCCGCCTCAATTGAAGACATTCCAAACACTTTTTATCTCGCCCCTGAGTTGTGCTGAGGTCTCATTGTATTGTTAATCAAAATAGCTAGACGGGGTTTTAGTTGTGAAGCGCGCAGCGCGAGCTGCTTAAATCCCGATAGGCGCAAACACGAGCAGGGAGGCAACGGAACAGCCCTAAGCCAAAATAAATTCTGCTGCTGTGCTGCGTTTAGAATTAATTTTGAGCTTACCGAAGGCTTTAGCAAACCGCGCTATTGGTACCGGTGTTGAATCTTTAATGCGTAGCGATTCACAATTCAAGACTCGGCACCTTTTTGAATCCAGCACCTTTTTGGGGAAAACCATAGGAGGTAATGTGTATTTGGGTGATCTTTTTTAATGGCGAGGCGGCGGATATAGGTAAATCTCAAATCATACTTTTCCTATGATATGCTTTTTTGTAAAGAGATTGGTTTTGTCACGCCATTCGATAATAAAAATATTGAAGGTTACTTTAGTTTGCACTATTTGTGTTCTATACGATTGGCTGTGTGTGTGATGTTGATATCCCGCAATTTTGCTCATGCGTCAGAAGAAATTTTCCAATTTTCTATTCCGAGTCAGAAGGCCGATCAAGCACTCATTGTCTATGCGAAAATTACTAATCTAGATGTCATATATTCGTTCGATACTATTAGCCAGTATCAAGCTGATGAAGTCGAGGGGCTTTTTTCAGCCGAAAAAGCAATTGAGAAATTACTGCAAAATACGCCTTTAGTGGTAACAAAGAGCGCACGCGGAAGTTTGATTGTAAAGGTAAAGAAACCCGCAGCAAAAGTCTCGACTGTAGAGAAAATAATAAAATCAGTACGGCGTATTGAAGAAATTCTTGTGAGTGCTCAAAAAAGAACTGAGGCGCTTATTGATGTCCCTGTTGCTATCACTGTACTGACATCAGAGCAGCTTGACCGTGGATTTAAAAATAGCCTAGTGGGTGTGGCAGCATTGATTCCTTCTTTATCGTTGCGTAAAGGAAATACAAATCGAAATTCATCCATTTTTCTCAGAGGCTTGGGAACCACGTCGTTTAGTATTGCTGCTGAGCCGAGTGTGTCTACTGTTGTTGATGGTGTGGTTTTGGCTAGGTCGGGCCAAGCGTTTACATGGTATGACGAACTTGAGCGGATAGAAGTATTGAGAGGGCCTCAAGGGACTATTTTTGGCAAAAACGCATCGGCTGGAGTTATTAATATCGTGACTAAAAGGCCCTCTAGAGTGTCCTCAGGTAGCGTTGGGCTTTCGTACTTTGAAGGTGGTGAGGCGGCCGCAAAGATTAATTATACAGGCCCAATTGGTGACAATTGGGCTGGAAAAATTTCAGGTTTCGTTAGCGACTACGATGGTCCCCATGTGAATACCTTTAATGATGAACGTATAAATGGTCATAGCCGCAAGGCAGTAAGAGGATTGTTGGATTACTCCGGTAAGGCATTTGATGCACAATTATCGTTAGGTTGGTTTCGAAGTGCGGATAACTGTTGTATTGAATTAACCAGTGCGTCAACGGTCAATGTTGACGATACTATCGAATCACTTAGGTCTGTTAACCATGATTTGTCAAGCGAGACTCTAGACACATCTATTGGGGGCTCGGCAAACCTGACCTGGATTATTGGTGATCATCAGTTAATTTCAATTAGCGCCTACCGCAAATGGGAAAATACAGAAATTGCTGATAGAGATTTCAGCGCTGGTGTTGAGAATTTGTTTCAATCTGAAGCTGGTGATTTTCAACTGCATGAGATGGGCTTTCAAAAATTTAGTCAGATCTCTCAAGAATTTCGTTTTAGTTCGAATGATCTTAGTGATTTTAGATACACTTTAGGCGCGTTCTTTTTAGACGTCGATGCTGATCGAGACTTTACTCGTGATGATGTTTTGTGCGTTGAAACAAGCCTTGACGATGAGTCTTGTAGACCTAGTCAGTCTAGATTTTTATCGCCCTCTGCGCGTGCCGATTTAACATCAAGTTTCAGAAGTTACGCGCTCTTTGGTGAAGGTGGTTACAAATTGAGCGACCATCTAAGCTTGTCTTCAGGATTTAGGTGGACAAGTGATGAGGTGGCATTTACTCATCAACGTATTGCTAATGCGGATCAACAATTATTGATATCAGAATTTGGCTTTGGTGCGCCCGGGATTCGGGATGAAGATTTTTCAGCCAGTGATAGTCAAAGGGCAACCGATGTTTCTGGAAAATTGGGCGTTCAATACGCCGTATCTAATCAGGTGATGGCTTACGCAACGTACGCGACCGGTTTTAAGGGGCCAGCATTTGATGTAAGTTTTAGTTTAAACGCGCAGAGGCTAAGACGGGTAGAGCCTGAGAAATCGAAATCATTTGAGTTTGGGTTTAAAGGGCTGTTTTATGATCAGCGTTTATACGCGGCTTTGAATGCTTACTATACTGAGTTGGATGGGTTTCAAACGAATAATATTCAGGTTTTAAACAATAATATAACCTCAAATTTCACCAATGTTGGTTTGGTTGTTAACAGCGGGTTAGAGTTTGATTTTATGGCTAGGCTTTCTAAAGAGTTAAAACTGTTTGGTGGCGTTGCATATCTGAATAAAGCCAATATTGATGAAAATGCTTGTGACGATTCTGCCAATCGGTCGGGGTGTGGCACTCTGTTACGTGGTCGCTTACCGCTTGCTCCAAGATTGAAGGTGGTACTTGGAGCTGACTATCATGCGCCTTTGACAAGTGGAACTCAGATGAACTTTAGCGTGAATTATTCGTATCGTAGTGATATGTTTTCTGACAATGGACAAGATCTTCTTGAGCGTCTTGATGCGGTGGGTCTGGTTGATATGAGTGTTGGGATAGCGGACTATCAGTCTACACACAGTTTAAATTTTATTGTAAATAATGTGACTAATCAGCATTTTGCCGATCAAATTATTTGCTGTGCAGCAAATGGCACAGGCGAATTATTGAGATTTCAAATCCCCAGAGGCGCTGATCGATATCTCGGCTTGGAATATAAATACTCTTTCTAATTAGCCGCTTCCAGTATTTCTCTAAGGGCACTAATTTATAAAAAATAGACTAGGGGGCTTCACCCCCCGCGCTGTCACCCTCTATGAGCAAGCCAATTGCTCAATATAAATAAACTAATAAGAGGAGGGTTGCTAGTGCATCCAAATAAATTGAAAAAAATAGCTCTAACGTTAGGGGTATTAACCGCGGTCAATAGTCAGGCTACGTACGCACAAGAAGAATCAAGCGCGACAACATTGCTTGAAGAAATTGTCGTCACCGCTCAAAAGCGAGAGCAATCTCTGAATGATGTTCCGGTCGCTCTAACGGTGCTTGGCTCAGAGCAAATCGAAAATGCCTATGCTGTTGGTCTCGAGGGTCTAGCAGCGGCAATTCCGTCGTTCACCTTCCGAAAAGGTAATACAAACCGAAATTCGGGTAACTTTTTGCGTGGCATTGGTACCATTTCATTTAGTATTGCCGCGGAACCCAGTGTTTCAACTGTAGTAGATGGGGTTGTTCTTGGACGATCTGGTCAGGCGTTTACTGATCTTGCCGATTTGCAACGCATCGAGGTTTTACGCGGGCCACAAGGTACCTTATTTGGTAAAAATTCGTCCGCTGGCGTTATCAACATTGTGACCAAGGGACCAACCCAAGAGTTTGAAAGTGGTGTAGACCTTTCCTATTTTGAAGATGATGAAACTCGCATCAAAGCCTATGTTTCTGGCCCCCTTAGTGAGCGAGCGGCTGGCAGACTAACTGCCTTCGTAGGTGAATTCGACGGGCCACATACTAATGTATTTAACGGTGAAAGTATTAATGGCTATAGTCGTCGTGGGCTGAGAGGCATTTTAGACTATGAATTGTCAGACACTATAAGCACACGTACCACGCTTGAATATTATGACGCCGATGATAACTGCTGTATCGAATTGATTTCGGATAGAAACATTCCTATCAGCGAAGCCGTTCAAACATTGAGAACTGTCGATAACGATTTAAGTTCTGTTACTGAAAATGAAACTATTGCGGGCTCATTTACCTTGGACTGGGATTTAGGTGATCACACATTCACGTCGATTAGTGCATTTAATCGATGGGAAAATGTTGAGCTGGCGGATCGTGACTTTCGATCGTCTATTAGTGAACGATTTTATCGTGATGAAAGCCTTGATGCTGGTGGTCGGCTAGCGAGCCGTTCTAGCACTAATAACTTTCAACAGCATGAGTTCGGGCCACAGACGACAGATACGATCTCTCAAGAGTTTCGTTTTTCTAGTAATACAGATGGGCCCCTGCAATACATACTCGGGGCTTACTACTCTAACGTTGAAATTGATCGTTCTTTCACACGCACAAGCGGTTTATGTATTGGCAATGAATTGCATGCGACATTGTCGGCGCAAACGCTTAATCCAGATAACATAGGCGGACTCAGCGCGCTTAATGGCGGCTGTGAGACAGGAACCACCATTATTAATCCACAGGCGACAGCTCGGCTTGGTACAGAGTTCGATAACCTCGCCGCATTCGGAAACTTAACGTATGACGTTAACGATAGGCTAACCTTACTTGGTGGTTTGAGGGTAACCAGAGACGAACTAAGCTATAGACATCGTCGAGAGGGTAATGCTGACCTTGAGGCACTAGTGCGAATTGGCGGTGGAGCACCAGGCATTCGTGGTGTCGATTATCCTGAACTTCCTAGTGAGCGTGCCGATGGTCAATTGGTTAATGGAACAGATAGCACATCTAACACTAATGTGTCAGGAAAGGTTGGCTTTCAATACGACCTAAATGACACTTGGAATTTGTACGGTACCTATTCTCAAGGCTACAAAGGCCCTGCTTTCAATATCAGCTTTAGCTTCCGAGAAGCACGTGAGCCAGCTGTTGGTGAGGAAACATCGGATGCGTTCGAAATTGGCCTTAAAGGCACTATTGGTAATCACACATCTCTTGGTATAGCGGCTTATACCACTGAGATTGAAGGCTTCCAGCAAAACAGTGATATTGTTCTAAACAATTCAATTTCATCAAACCTGACCAATGCCGGTACAGTAGAAACTACGGGTTTAGAGATAGATTTCACTAGCTACCTTAACTCAAGACTGCGTCTTTCTGGCGGGCTTGCATGGATGCCTACCGTAAATATTAAGGAACTAAATTGTAGCAGTGTTATCAACTTTGCAAATGTGTCGGGAGACGCTGGTGATCTGGATGATGCTCAGGCCTGCTTGGCTCGAAGTGGTGACCAAGAGAGACTAGCGCTTGCGCCAGACTTAAAGGCAGCGTTAAATCTGAGTTACAGCGCACCTCTAACGAGCAACTTAGATTGGCACTTTAACTTGAATGGAACGTATCAAGACGAGGTCTTTTCTAATGATCGAGAAGATTTAGATGAGCTATTAGATGCTCGAACTATTCTAGATGCTACGTTTGGTATTTCAACTAAGGATGAACGCCATAGACTCACTTTTATCATTAAAAATCTAACGGATGAAAACTACGCTACGCAGGTAATTGACGGACAAAATGTGCCGACCAGTCTGATTGCATCGGGCCGAGCGCTTAGATATCAGATTCCTCGCGAAGCTGATCGCTACTTTGGCGTTAACTACCGAGTGCAATTCTAGGTCTTTATTACATTTGCCATTGATAGAGGTGCGAACGTAATTTTGTTCGCACCTTCTTTGCATTTTTGCAACCCCTGTTCTTTAGCAGGGCTGTTTAAGCATATGTTTATTATCCAAAGGAAAAAAAATGATAGGTCCTTTTAAAGCGTTACCAGATCAGCCTGTTTCTATGAGTGCTGACGAGGTTAATAAGAATTATCAGCACTGGCGAATCCATATTTTGGTTAGTATGTATGTAGGTTACGCCATTTTTTATTTTACTAGAAAAAGTTTTAACTATGCTATGCCAGCGTTGATCGAAGACCTTGGGTTAACCAAAGGCGATATCGGTATCATTGGAACAGTATTTTATTTGACCTACGGGTTTTCAAAATTTCTGTCGGGAATGGCAAGCGACAATTCGAATCCTCGCTACTTCATGGGCGTTGGTCTGATAGCTACGGGTATTATCAATATAATTTTTGGCCTTTCTAGCTCTCTATACATGTTCATCGGGTTGTGGCTGTTGAACGCCTTTTTTCAAGGGTGGGGTTGGCCGCCCTGTTCAAAGCTATTAACTACCTGGTACTCACACTCAGAACGAGGGTTTTGGTGGTCGATCTGGAATACATCACACAACGTTGGTGGAGCCTTGATTCCGGTATTGGTTGGTTTCGTAACATTATATTTCGGATGGCGAATGGGCATGATTGTGCCTGGAGTAATCGGAATCATAGTTGGACTCATTCTCTGTTATCGCTTGAGAGATAAGCCACAGACCATGGGTTTGCCCAGCGTTGGTGTTTGGCGTAATGATCAGGCTGAAATTGCTCGTGAAGCAATAGGGTCTGAGCTAACTAAAGTCGAAATTATACAAAAATATGTGTTGGGAAATAAATTCATTTGGCTATTAGCTGCAAGCTATATCTTAGTTTACATTGTTCGAACGGCGATAAACGATTGGGGAAACTTGTACCTCACCGAGCAAAAGGGTTACGGGCTTATCAAGGCAAACTCAGCATTATCTTTGTTTGAAATAGGAGGGTTTATTGGCAGCTTAATAGCGGGTTGGGGTTCTGATAAGTTTTTCAATGGAAATAGAGGGCCGATGAATGTGCTATTCTCAATCGGTATATTTGTTTCGATAATCGCGGTTTGGATGATTCCAAATTCAAGCTATAGTGTTCAGGCAGCGTGTTTTTTTGCTATAGGTTTTTTTGTTTTTGGCCCTCAAATGCTTATCGGAATGTCCGCCGCTGAGTACTCACATAAAAATGCGGCTGGCGCCGCTACTGGCTTTGTCGGATTGTTTGGGTATATGGGAGCGGCCTTATCTGGCTACCCACTAGCGCTGATAATGGAACAATGGGGTTGGGAAGGGTTTTTTATCGCGATTGCCATTGCTTCAAGTATGACTGGCATGTTGCTGCTTACTTTTTGGAAAGACAGGGTTTTAACATGATGCAGTTACGTCAAACAATTGATCTCTTTTTTGTATGCCTAAACTAGTTATGGCAAAAGAGGATATTACCGACACATATATAGGGTTCAGGTCCAGATTGTTGGCGCTCGTTCGGAGAATCATTAAGAACTCCGGAGATGCGGAGGATATTCTTCAGGAAACGTATATCAAAGTTTTTAATGCTTCTAAAGAAAATGAAATACGCAATCCAAAAGGGTTATTAACCCATACAGCTCGCAACTTGGCTTTGAATCATATTGATCTAGCTAGGAATAAATATGATATTCAACTAGAGGAGAACAGTGTTTCATCTGTCATCAATAGTAGTGATAGTTTAGACGCTGTTGTCGGTTCTAAGGAACGCTTAGAGTATCTTGGAAAAGTGATAAACAGGCTGCCCGATAAATGCAGACAGGTTTTTATATTTAAGAGAGTATATGGTTTATCACATAAAGAAATTTCTATAAAAATGGGCATAAGTAATAAGACCATTGAGAACCATGTTAGACGAGGCTTGAGCGAGTGTGTGGAGAAAATGAAAATATTTGATAGAGATCCGATTATGGATCGAAGGACTGATCCTGATGTAGAGTCTGAGTGAAATGAAAAAAGTAGATACAGTAGAAAATGATTCAGCGATTCTTGATCAAGCGACTGAGTGGACCATTGAGTTGAACTCAGGAGAACTTAGCCAAGCTAGGACTGAAATGTTGCATGCGTGGCTTAAAGAATCACCATTGCACGAAGCTTCGTTACTTAAAGTATCTGATATCTGGGATGAGACTAAAGCTCTTGTTGCGGAAACCGTTACAGAAGCTAAAGCCGTATCAAGCCCACGTAAAAACGCATGGTCGTTCAGTTCTGGTATGGCCGTTGCAGCCGTTATATTTGTAACACTGATTGGTGTTCTTCTAAGTGATAGTATTAATTTAGGAGGAAATGCTCAAAAGCCTCTTGCTGTGATTCACGAGACGCTCATTGGAGAATTTAAAACAGTCATTTTGAGTGATTCGTCACAAGTGATACTTAATACGAATAGCCGAATCTCTGTTGCATTTAATGAGCAAAGTGAGCGGCGGAGAATCCACTTGCTTCAGGGGGAGGCTTACTTCGATGTAGCCAAAGACCCGCTGCGCCCATTCATTGTTAACGTCGATAAGAGAGAAGTTCGTGCAGTCGGAACCGCTTTTAATATTAAGTCGAACACTCGCTATATTGAGGTGTTGGTAAAAGAGGGTGTTGTGGATTTTGTCGATTTATCTAAATCAGCGGAAAAAAACGAGTCGCCAGACAGGTTAACGGCTGGGCAAATTTTAGAAATAGAAAATGGCTCTAAAGAACTGTCTCTTCTTTTACCCGAAAAAGTAGAAAAGAGATTGTCATGGCAAACTGGAAGAGTTGTTTTTGAAGGCGATAAACTTAAAGATGTTATCTCAGAAGTTAGTCGATACACCAAAACGCAATTTATATTTTCTGATCAACGAACGGAGTCGATCAGTGTGGGTGGTTCATTTCGCATAGGGAATGTTGCCGAGTTGCTCGACTCAATAAAAGAAGGTTTTGATGTGAACGTCGAGGAACGGAGTGATGGCACAATAGTCCTATCTTCTTCGAATCTGTAAATGAACGGTGGTTGTAATTTAGGTGGCGACAAAAATGCAATTTCCTGCGGCTAACCATTTTGTCTGAACATAAGTTTAGTCACGGGTTTCTACTAGATATACATAGACCATATAGGTGGTGAGAGTCTGCGGTTTTACGCTGATTTGAAATAGGAAATGAAGAATTGGCATATAGTAAAACCCTTGCCACTTTCTAGGTCGTTAGAGATATTGTGGTACGAGCTCAATATTAGATTTGTTGTCGTATATGTCGCCAGAGGATGGGTACAACACGGTACAGTGCTCAGTTTGCGTAAATTAGCCTAAATTAGTATCACTAGCTTTTATTTGGCTTAACCAAAGTCAGCCCAATTGCCGTTCGAAATTTTCGACTAAATTTTACTTACTAATAATGAGCGGATCTTTGGGCTGATTCTCTTTTTGGCTTCGCCATGACTTTTAGGCACTATCGAGCATTAATGCAATCCAACAATGAAACGCCGTTGATATAGTGCTAGGGTAAGCCTATCTTCTAGACTAATTATCAAAAACAAATTTGGCCGGGAATCTTCAAAGTGTAATTTACGAAGTCAATTTGAGTATTGATGTAGACGTTATCGACCGTTTTGATGAATGGTTACACCAACACACCGAAGAAATGCTGGCAATTCCTGGCTTTATTTCTGCGGCCACGTCTGTTCCGGATGTTGACGATGAATCTCAAAAACATCGCTGTGTACAATATCGGCTAAGTAGTCAGGCGGCATTAGATGACTACCTGAATCACCAGGCTGAGCAGATGCGGGCTAAGGCCGACCTTGCCTTTCAAGGGAATTTCACTGCCACTCGTCGAGTACTGTCCGTTGCTGAAGCTGCTTTGGCTGAGCATGGAGCATGCGCAAACTGTGACACCGAACTAACAGGGCGGTTTTGCGCCGTATGTGGACAAAGAGAGGAGCCCAGAGTACCGAGCATCCGATCGGTGACAAGTGAGTTTACCAATGAAGTCTTTGTTGTGGAGTCGAAGCTATGGCGTAGTTTTTGCCTTCTATTGCTTAAGCCGGGGGAACTAACATCGGCCTATTTGTCGGGTCGGCGCCAGAAGTACATGTCGCCGCTTCGTCTTTACCTGCTATTCAGTATCCTAACCTTTGCTTACCTAGGCTCACTTAATGGTCAAGATGGGTTGCTCATCGACCTAAAAACCAGCCCCGATGTTGAGCTTATGGGTGATGCTGAAAGTATAACGTCTGGGGCAGACTCTGAAGTGGAGCAAGCCTTCACTTTTAACTCGGGCTTATTCTCTGACGAGGTCGATGCTCAGATTGAACAAAATATCCGCAAAGCAATAGCATCTATAAGAAGCGATATTGAAGCGGGTAACAAACAAGCGGTTGTTAGCAAATTTATGCAACCGTTGCCGAAAGCGTTATTCTTGTTTTTACCGTTCGTCGCGCTGCTGTTCAAAATTTTGTATTTAGGCAGTGGAAGATACTATGTTGAACACCTTGTTTACGTTCTGCATAACCACGCATTTCTATTTGCAGTAATAATTTTCACCACAATGGTGTCTCAAGTAACCCGGCACTGGCCAGCACTTGAGCTTTCTGTTGCCCTAGGGCTTACGCTGATTTTCGCACTATATGCCTATCGGTATCTGCGTGATTTTCTATTAGAGAAATTTTCGAAATCTAAAGCGCAGGCCGTTTTCTATTCATTGTTGATTGCTGGGTTATTTGCGATACAGCTGAGAATGACGTTTTCAGGTGGCATTAGCGTACCTCTGGGTTTGTTGTGGAGTTTGTATGTGCCTTACTACATCTACCGCTCTATGCGAGTGGTTTATCAACGCTCACGTTGGGCGACTATCCCATCTGTTGTTATTATTTCAGCGATGTATTTAGTTATGCTGGTCATCATGCTGCTGAGCTCCGCCGCATTCGTTGGTTACACGTATAGCTAGCCTTACTCAGGGTTTCGTTCTATGAGTCAAATTTGGTGAATAGTGTATCTAACAGACTAATAATTATTAGTGTCTAAGCTGATCGTATAACTACCATTGCCCACGCGTTGCAACTGAGTTATCTGTAGAATCAAGCAATCATTGTTAAAGCATGAGCATGATATTGAGCGAGGCCAGTCATCATCGTCAATTAGTTAGCACCGAAGGTACTCAGGCCGTTTTACTCTTCTCTGAAAAGAAACTCATGTCATTAAAAGCTAAGTCTCTAAACTAAGTCTCTAAACTAAGCCTCTAGGGTAAGTCTCTAAGATAAGTCTCTAAGATAAGTTGCCCGGTTTGCTGGTGTTTTCTCTGTTCGATACTTTCATAAGAACTGACAGCACGATAAACAACACGATAATTGAAACTGGTAAGACGTAGGGCGACTCATAAACGCCAGCCAATCCAAAAGCCAACAGTGCTACAAAACCGGTCACCCCAGCGTAAGCGGCCTGCGTTGTCACATGAGCGAGATGATCACACTCAGCGCCGGCTGACGCCAGCACCGTGGTGTCAGAGATCGGTGATACGTGATCACCAAAAAGCCCACCACTTAACACCGCCGCAATGGTCAAGTACATTGACGCTCCCATATCAAACCCTACCGGAATTGCTATCGACATCAAGATCGCGAAGGTGCCGTAAGAAGACCCTGTGGTCAGTGAGATTATCGCACCAAGAACAAAGACAATCATTGGAAAGTACAGCGGCGATACTTTCCCGCTAATAAGTGAGGACAAGTATTGCGCAGTATTTAGGTCTTTAGTAATTGAACTCAAAGACCAAGCAAGCACCAGAACAATAGAAATATAGACTAATGATTCTGCGCCTTTAATGAAGATCATCAGCGAGTCGGAATAGGGTACCGATTGTTGACGGCGCATCATTTCCATACAGGTAAAAGACGCCGCTAAATAGGCAATCGCCAAGGTTGAATAAATGTGAGTACTAGACAAGCCGCCGTGGGTGGCGTGCCAGATAATCAAACCGCCAATCAATAGCAGCATTACAGCTAACGGATACAGAAATACGCCAACATGCTCAGAGACGGCTTGGTTCTCGCTCAAGTTTGCTTCGTTACCTAACTCGACCTCATTGTCGAGCTGCTCCAAAAGTTGCTCCTGTGCCTTGCGCATGGGGCCAAAGTCTTTGCCTATGAAAATGACGATTGGTACTGATGCGAGTGCTAGAAAAGCATAAAACTGATATGGGAAAACTTTAAGCAGCACGCTAAATGCATTCTCACTAAGGCCGATTTCTGTGTAGGCTTTATCGATCAATGAGGTGATGTAAGCGCCCCAAGCAATAAACGGGATTAAAATGCTGATCGGTGCAGATGTAGTATCAAGTATATAGGCCAGCTTTTCGCGAGAGATTTTCAATTGATCGAACACTGAGCGATACAGTGGCCCGACAATTAAACTATTACCCGAGTCGGTGAAAAATATACCAAGGCCCGATAGCCAAACCAGCAGTTGTGCTTTTGCTGGGCTGGTAACGAAGCGTGTAAGCTTGTTTGCGAAGGCCGCAGCGCCACCAGATACTTCAAGTAATTTGACAAAACCGCCGATCACAAAAATGATTAATATCACTTGCACTTGCGAACCGGTAGTAACTTCCTTTAAAACCTGATTTTCCATCGCCTCTAAAACGGCATAGAACGGATTGAAGTCTGCAATGATTAATGCGCCGCTGAAGATGCCAGTAATTAGTGCGAACAATACATTACGGCTATACAGTGCTACTGCGATGGTTAGCAGAGGCGGGACAATTGAAAGAAATCCATAATCGTTCATCGTGTAGTAAACCTGCTTTAGCGATAGGGTGAAATTTCGATTGGCGGCCTGTAGTCGACAACAGTGCTGCGGTGCAACGACCTAGAAGCATAATCATGTCGCTTCTGTCTTAGCTTTGGTCTCGGCTTTGAAGCCTCAAATGGCTCGGCTTATTGAAAGATCAAGAGAACTCGCGTGGCTCAATTTACCGATGCAAATGAGCGGCCGCGTATTTAGGGGCAGGGCATGTAACCATATTAGAGTAACAGTTTATGCGGGTGGGTATCGGCGAATTAAATAACTGCTTTATATGCAAGATAAGTCAGTGCGAGTCAGGAAATGCCGTAGACTGAGTTTCGTCATCTAAATTTCACGCGTTTCAACAAAAAGGCAGCTAGCATGAGTAATCAAACATTTGGAGTCATCGGCACTTCAAGAAAAGAGGACGAACGACGTTTTCCTATTCATCCCGATCATTTGTGCCGTATCCCTGAGTCAATTCGTCGAAAGCTAGTATTTGAGGAGGGCTATGGCTTGCCATTTGGTGTAAGCGACGCAGAGATTATCGCGCAGACCGGCGGTATGGCTAAACGTAGCGAGCTACTATGCGAGCTTGGCAATGTTGTTATTTGTAAGCCCGTGTTGAGCGACCTAGAGGAGCTGCGTGACGGCGGAATATTATGGGGCTATGCCCATACTGTTCAGCAGCAGGCAATTACCCAGGCTGCAATTGATCGCAAGCAGACCTTGATTGCGCTTGAGGATATGTTTGTCTGGTCGCCAACCGGTCAAATTGGACGGCACACATTTTATAAGAATAACGAAATGGCCGGTTATTGCGCGGTACTACATGCGCTGAGGCTTAAGGGTATCGACGGGCACTACGGTAACCAGCGCAAAACCATTATTTTTGGTTTTGGCGCGGTTAGTCGAGGTGCAATATATGCGTTAAAGGCACACGGGTTTAGAGACATTACAATCTGTATACAGCGGCCCGATCACGAAGTACGTGAAGAAGTCCTTGATTGTCATTACATTCGCTTATGTGAGGGTGGCGAGGGCGAAGCCCGTATGATGTTAATAGAGCATGATGGAACTACTCAACCACTGACGGAGTTGATCAGTGAAGCTGACATTATCGTTAACGGTACTTTTCAGGAAACGGAGAACCCGATTGACTATGTCACCGAGGCGGAAAGCTCGTGCCTCAAGCCCAATAGTCTGATTATTGACGTAAGTTGTGATGAGGGGATGGGCTTCTTTTTTGCCAAACCAACGACCTTCAAAGAACCGATGTTTAAATTTAAAACGGTAGACTATTACGCCGTAGATCACACGCCAAGCTACCTTTGGGAAAGCGCCTCACGCTCAATTTCTGCGGCTCTGATTGTTCATTTGCCGACGGTGGTGGAAGGGCGCGCAAGCTGGGCTTTGAATGAGACTATTCGTCGAGCGATTAACATCGATGAAGGCCGAATCAAAAAAAACGCTATTCTAGAGTTTCAGAATCGAGAATCTGAGTATCCATATCAACAAAAACGATTGGCTACAGTTTAATACGCTAGAGATAGCCAGCGGAAGTAACGATAGTTGTGCGTTGGCAATGTCATCGCGAGGGCGCTGAACAGCCGCGGGTGTAAGTCTCAGGGACGAGACGAATAACCGTGCATGCCTAACCACTTAAACGTAATTAAGATGCAATGACTTAAATGGATTTTCCAGTTCATTGGTTTTTCTTGGTTTGCCTGAAAAGCGAGCAAAAGTTACAATTTGAGTACACTTATAAGGTTTCTAAGGCGCTAGGACAAGAGCAAACATTTGGGCTCTATTGACGTTTTAAAATTGATCTGGCGCACCTTCATTTATTGCATGATGTCCATTCTCAACCAGTTTATTTAGCCGGTAAAGCAGGTTTTTTCTGTGATGATCGTTGGTGTGATTTAAAAGGAAAAATAACGAGTATTGATCAAAGTCGGTTATTTGAACGTGCTGAAGAATTTACAAAATAGTTTGCTGAAAATTAGCTAAGTTGTTTTGAATTATTGATAGATAATAAGGCTCTTATGCGAAAAATCACACCGATTGAATTTGTCGATTCCAGTGCCGTTAGATTGCTTGACCAACGGGTGCTTCCAGCCGACGTTGTTTATAACAATTACTCTGACATTGAATCATTATCACAAGCAATTACCGACATGGTTGTTCGCGGCGCTCCGGCGATAGGATTAACGGCGGCTTATGGCCTCGCTCTAGCGGCATTCAATGCAAAATCAGATGACATAGGCGTGGTTAAGCAAGCAGTGCAAGATGCTGATAGTTTTTTGCGTAAGTCACGCCCAACGGCGGTGAATTTGTTTTGGGCTCTAGATCAAGTTCATGCAGCCGTGCCTGACGACATCACCAATGCTTTTGACTATTGCAACGCGATTGAATCAGCGGTCGATGCCTTGGCTGTATTGGATATTGAAACCAATAAAGCAATTGGCTATCACGCAATGGCTGTTGTACCTGATGATGTCACCTTTATTCATCACTGCAACACCGGCTCGCTCGCCACCATGGAATATGGCACCGCGCTTGGAATCATTCGTATCGCTCACGAAGAGGGTAAGAAAGTAACAGTATTCGTCGATGAGACTCGTCCTAGATTGCAAGGTTCTAAGCTAACGTCATGGGAGTTGAAAGAATTAGGGATTGCTCATCGCGTAATTGTTGATGGCGCGTCGGGCCATGTTATGCGTACGCAAAATGTAGACATGTGTGTGGTCGGATGTGATCGAGTTGCCATGAATGGCGATGTCGCAAACAAGATCGGTACTTACAACCTTGCCATTGTCGCTAAAGAGCATGGTGTGCCATTTTATGTCGCGGCACCAACCTCGACGATTGACCAAGGCACCGCTAAAGGTAGTGATATTGAGGTTGAAGAGCGTGCGTCGCAAGAAATTACCATGATCGGAAATGAGCGGGTTGCTCCTGAAGGCATCGACGTTTTCAATCCAGCTTTCGATATAACGCCTGCCAAGTTTATTAGCGGAATTATTACCGAGAAAGGCATCGTGTATCCTCCCTATGAAGAAGGCCTAGCGGCTCTTTTTAAACGCTAATAGTTTTAAGGATAAGAGTTTAAACGCCAATTTTACTAGGAATAAATTATGACTGATTTAAGTTGGGTTTCTGAAACCCAAGAAATGGCGGATCGAATTCGTGTTCGTGGGTTTGACTATGTGATGAGGAACAATGGCGGTTATTTAAGCCAAATTTGTTCATCGGCCGAGTTGTTTGCCTTAATGTATGGCCGAGTGATGACGCTTGGCAAAAGTGACGCGCCAATGATTCCGAAGCCATTTACTGGCGTACCAAGTAACTCAAATACCGAGTTCTTTAATGGCGGAGCCTACAACGGCCCGGTAGGCCCTGAGTATGATCGTTTTCTTTTTTCTCCAGCGCATTATGCGCTTGTGCTTTACGTTGCTTTGATTGAAGCGGGTCGCATGTCACCAGAAGGTCTCGAGGCTTTTAATACCGATGGCAGTACAGTAGAGCTTATTGGTGCTGAGCACTCGCCAGGGGTTGAAACTACAACCGGTTCTTTGGCGCAGGCACTCAGTCAGGCTGGCGGTATCGCCTTAGCCCGACGCATACGAAAAGAGCAAGGTCGAGTTTGGGTCATGATGAGCGATGGCGAATTTCAAGAAGGTCAAACATGGGAGGCGGTTCAAGCCTTGGTTCATTACAAGCTTGATAATGTGGGTGTCTATGTTGATGTCAACCAACAGCAATGTGATGGGGCAATGGAGGACGTTATGCAGATTGGCGACCTAGCTGGCAAGCTTAACGCCTTTGGCGCTCGTGCATTTGATGTCGACGGTCATGACCTTGAGGCGCTTAATGCGCCTGCCGAATTAGAGCCAGATGGTCGACCACTCTTTGTCTTGGCTAATACTGACCCGGCACGCGGCGTTCCTCGTTTGCTGAACAACGCGCCAGTTCTTCACTATTTGCGTTTTAAGTCTGAGGCCGAAAAGCAAGCGTACCAACAAGATTATCAGCAAATGGCTGAAGGAGTAGCGCTATGAGCAACGCCGCAGTAAGAAATAATCTAGTGGTAAGGCCTCATGTAGAAAATTTTATTGAGTGGTCAAGAGATAAGCCCGAAGTTGTTGTAATGACCGCTGACTTAACTAACTCGTGCGAAGTTGGTAAGTGGCGCGATACCTATCCTGACCGTTATTTCTCGATGGGTATGGCTGAACAAAACATGATGGGCTTTGCCTCTGGTATGGCAAGAGAAGGCTTTGTTCCATACATTCATACCTTTGCTGTGTTTATCTACCGACGCCCTTACGATCAATTGGCGATGTCGATTGCATACCCGAACTTAAATGTTAAGTTTATGGCCTTCTTGCCTGGCGTTGTTACCCCAGGCGGCGTTACCCATCAAGCAATTGAAGACGTTGCCATTATGCGTGCTACGCCGAATATGACCATTCTTGATACCGCTGATGCAACCGAAGTCGAAAGTGTATTAGATGTTGCTCATAGTATTAATGGCCCTGTTTATGTGCGCATGTTACGTGGCGAGATGCCGCGTTTGTTTGATACTCCAATGGAGTTCAATAAGGCTCGCATACTTCAACAAGGCAAAGACGTTTTAGTACTCACATCTGGGGTAATGACTGAGGAAGCAATTCGAGCAACGAATGCACTAGAAACAAAAGGTGTTTCAATTAAGCATTTGCATATCTCTACACTCAAGCCGTTTACTGACCCTACGGTGCTTGAAGCGCTTAAAGAGGTTAAGCATGGTGTTATTACATTAGAAAATCACAGTATTATTGGCGGTTTGGGGTCGGCGGTATCGGAACTAATGACCGATAACAATATAGGTAAGCCGCTTGTGCGTTTAGGTTTAAAGGATACCTATGCTCACGGAGCAAGTTATCAGTACTTGATTAAAGAATATAACTTGAATGCAATTTCATTGGTTCGAGCGGTTGAGTCATTGCTCGACATTCAAACAAATCTCACTGAAGCAGATCTTATCGAAGCGAGAACAGACGACGTTACTGGTGACAGTAAAGCTGAGGCTCTATAAATGAAAACCGCTGAGGCTTTTTATATGCCAACCGCTGAGGCTTTTTATATAAAACCCGCTGATGCTCTTAATATAACAACCGCTGAGGCTCTAAAATGATCGGTCCTGTAAACAATCTAAACCTATCAGGTGATCGCTTTGATGTTGTCTATCAGGTAAAAGGTGATAGGGCTGAAGTAGAATTAATCGCGCAGGATATTTGCGTCGAGCAAACGATTGAATTTCCGGCTGACCTGATTAGTGCAGACGACGATATTAGAAACCACATCATTGGCCAAGTTAAAGACATTAAAGAATTGGCGTCTGAGGTTTGGCAAGTCACTATTAGTTTTGCAATCGAGGTAACCGGTTTTACTCTACCGCAACTGATTAACGTAATTTTTGGCAACATCAGTATCAAACCAAACATCCGTATCGCCAAGTTAGATAACTTACCTCAGTCATTACTCGGGCATTTTAAGGGCCCTCGGTTCGGCTCAGCGGGTTTACGCAAAATGGTAGACCAGCCTACACGAGCGTTATTGTGTACCGCTTTAAAACCCATGGGGCTGTCGAGCAAAGGGCTTGCGCAACAAGCTTATGAGTTTGCAAAAGGCGGCATGGACTTTATTAAAGACGATCATGGTCTCGCTAACCAGCCTTTCTCTCCGTTTCGTCATCGAGTTGAGTTGTGTGCAGAGGCGGTTGCACGGGCTAACCAAGAAACCGGTTATAAATGTCGCTATGTTCCTAGTTTGAGCTCACCATTTGAAACATTAATGGATGATGCGCGCTTCGCTAAAGAATGTAATTCAGGCGGGCTATTGGTAGCGCCTGGACTGGTCGGTTTTGATGCGATGCGCGCTCTAGCTGATAACGACGATCTCGACTTGCCGATTTTAGGGCACCCCTCATTCATCGGTTCATACGCAATCTCACCGAATGATGGTCTGTCTTTTTATGCATTATTCGGCCAGTTAATGCGCCTTGCCGGTGCTGATGCGTCGATCTTTCCCAGCTATGGCGGCCGCTTTTCTTTTAGCAAAGATGAGTGTAGGTCTATAGTAGATGGAACGCAGACAGACATGGGTCATATTAAAACGATTTTGCCGACACCCGGAGGTGGTATGACGCTTGATCGTGTTACTGAGTTACATGATTTCTACGGCCCTGAAATGATGTTTTTAATCGGAGGTGCGTTGCACCGTGGAGATCGTGGTTTGATCGAGACATGTAATGGTTTTAGAGGAGTTGTAGAGAACGCTTAGCAATTTATCTTGATAATTGTAGGCGTTGGACAGTGAGTTAGCGACACCTCACTGTTTGATGTTTCTCATCTCGCCCCAAAGGCGTAACGACGCTAAACTTTACCGTACCTTTGCGATCGGCTGCTGGCATATTAAAATAACAGGGAGTATAACGTTCCCATGACACTAATATTGCAATGCAGGCTGATACATGACTAGAAAAGAGCCTATCATTTTGGTGCGCAACGTCATCTTTTTGACCGTCTTATTTTTCGCATCGTTAAGCCGCGCAGGTGCTGTAGATATCGGCGGTATATCCAAAGACATCGACGCTCTGAATGCGGACCAAGAGCTTAGTAGTGAGAGGAAAGAGGCGGCTATTACTCTTTTAGGTGATGCCAAGCAGATGCTTGAGCAACAGCAATCTCGAGCGCAAACATTAAAGGCGTTTACCCTGGTCGCGACGTCGGCCAAGGACTCTATAAAAGAGTTAGCTGTCGATCTGGAAACGACCCAAAAAAAGCCAAAAACAGAGCTTCCCCAAACCGTATCGACAGAGTTTATCGAGTCGAGGCTTGATACCCTTCAAGCCGATAGAGCGTCACAAGAGGCATCAATAAGATCACTTCTTTCTCAAGAAAGTGAATTAGTTGTTCGTGCTAATGCCATTTCCGACGAGCTAACGCTTGTTCGCAATGAAGTGAGCGTGTTGGAATCGAAGCCGATAGCTGACGTTGGTTCAGACCCTATCGCGTCGAACCCTATCGCGCCGAACCCTATTGCTCGTGCAGCAAGAACTCATTATGAGGCTCAGTTAAGTGAGCGCAGATCGGCGGTCGATGATCTGATAGCCGAACGAGCCACCTTACCTGACCGGCAAGAGCTGGTTGCTGCTCGTATTGCAGACCTTAATGCAAGATTGACTTACTTAGACGCAGAAATTGAACCACTTCAGGAGCGACTGGGAAAATCACGAATTCTCGAGGCTAGCGATAGAGTATCTGAAGTTGAAAAAACACTATTAAAGACCTTTGCAACGCAGGGGTTAAAACGACTTGCTACTGAAAACGAGGCTCTCGCCAAGCGTCACTTAGCTCTTGTTGAGCAGTACACAACCTTAACCGGCAATTCGCTCGGTTTACAGCAAGACCTTTCGAAGGTTACTGCCGCAGGTCAAACCATTGAGCAAGTACTATCAACCGGACAGTTAAATGACGATACGGCGGATCTATTACGTATTGTTGAGAGTCGTTTACCTAACCTACAGAAGCTTACAGAAAAAATAAAAAGCAGTAGTGAAAGCATTATTAGCTTGCGCCTAAATCGAATTTTATGGCAAGACCGGCTGCGCAATTTAGCCGACTCAGAAACAGCTGCAAGACAATTTTTAGCCGATTTCGATGAAGTTGATCCTACGACCGACGTTGTGCAGGAGGCTGCTCGGTTATTGAATTTACGAAAAGAGCTTTTGCTATCACTGGTTAATTCTTCTCGTGAGACGGCCGAACTGCAATCTGAGCAGCGAAAGCTATACGAAGACCTGCATGTCCGAACCGCTTCTCAGCGCGGCGTGTTACAGCGGCGTTTACTCTGGCTGCCGACTAGGGTTGAATCTGGCGAGAAATTGTTAGCTATTTTATCCAATAACGCTATATGGCTGACCTCACCTAACGGCTGGTATGCCACCGCTAAGGCGGCGTTGAAGGGCTATCAGCTTGTTAATTTAGCGTCTGTTTTTTTGGGGGTGATAGCACTGTGTCTCTTCGTGATGCGTGTTTCGTTTAAGCGTAAACTTCATCGGCTTTCGAAACTAGTCGGTAACGTAACGCGTGATAACTATGTAATTACACCGCTGGCGATGTTGGTAAGCCTTGGGCTCGCCGTTCCGTGGCCGCTGTTAATAGGATCGCTTGGTTTTGCCATTGCCGTGGGCGCCGAGAGCACGTTTAGTTTGTCTATATCGAAAGGTTTTTTTGCAGCCGCTGCCGGACTATTTATTTTGAATAGTTTTAGAACCTTAGCGGTTCAAGATGGCGTTTTTCAGAGTCATTTCCGTTGGAAAGATACCGCCTGCAAATTGCTGCGGTTTCACTTGCTCTGGTTTACCGTTGTCTTGATATTGGTTTCCTTTGCGTTTACCGCTGCGCTTGCATCTGATGACTTAATTATAAAATACGGTATCGGCCGCTTTGCTTTTATTACCGGCGCATTGTCAATTGCACTTTTTGCTTTCTATTTTCTAAAACCCCACAGTGGCATTGCAGCGACCGTATCAAGCAAAAATCGCACAACAGGATTACAGAAACTCCTATTTCTTCTGTTTGTACTAGCGCCGATCATCATTGGTATTATGCCTTTATTTGGATATTTTGAGGCGGCAATCGCTCTACAAGATAAAGTCTTTCTGTCGGGCATTACCTTTTTAATCGCAGCTGTAATTTATAGTCTTGGGATTCGTTTTTTCTTGATCAGTCATCGAAGGTTGATGTTTAAACGGATTACCGAAGAGCGACAGAAGAAAAAGGCCGAGCGCAAATTAGATCAGGTTCTCGATCAAAGCGGCGACGCAACGCCTAAAAACTTAAATGAAGAGGCTATTGACCTAGAGACACTTTCAAAAGAATTAGTTAAATCGCTAAAGGTCGCGATTGCGATACTATTACTACTGGTGCTTGCCGCAATTTGGAAGTCTATGCTGCCGGCTTTCGGCATCGTAGACGAGATGGTTTTATGGCAAGGCACTCGCTATATCAATAATGTCGCTGTTGTAAGCGACATTAGCCTTTGGAATCTTATTGTCGCCATATTATTGATTTTTGGTGGGGTGATCGTGGCCGGAAACGTTCGAGGCTTTCTCGAGCTTGCGGTATTCGAGAGACTAAATTTTGATCCGGGCACTCGTTATGCGGCAGTTACCATAACCGGATATGTATTGATTGGTGTCGGCATAGTGACAGGACTTAGTCAGCTCGGGGTAAACTGGTCGAGTATGCAATGGGTTGTTGCTGCACTGGGTGTCGGGCTTGGTTTTGGTTTACAAGAAATTGTAGCGAACTTTGTCTCAGGTCTGATCATATTATTTGAACGACCAATTAGAGTCGGCGACATTGTCACCGTCGGCCAGCTTGAAGGCACAGTAACAAGCATTAAAATTCGGGCAACGAGAATTACCGATTTCGATAATCGAGAAGTGCTGATGCCGAATAAATCCATCATCACTGAAAACGTCACCAATTGGACGCTCACCGATCAGATTACCAGAATCAAATTACAGATAGGTGTGGCGTATGGATCCGATGTTGATGAGGTTCGAGACCTCATTTTTAAGATTGTTTCGAGCCATCCGGAAACACTTGTAGAACCTGCACCGGCGGTATTTTTTCTAGCGCATGGCGATAGTTCATTGAATTTTGAAGCACGAGTATTTGTTGGCTCAACAGCAATGCGCTTGCCAATTACGCATGACTTGAACCGCAACATAAACGTCGCTTTAACCGAAAAAAGCATTGAAATTCCGTTTCCTCAGCGAGATTTACATATTAAGTCCGACTCCTAGGGTCGGGAGCAGGCAGGTAGTAGAGCTCTATTGCATAATCGGGGTTTAAGGGCAAAGCCGACTTACTGATCGTAAGTCGGCTCAGACCTTTGAGGCTTAACTCAATCTAGCTCAGTCAATTATCCATTTCCCCTCTTGCACCGACAGCGACGACATTCGGCTTTGATCTAACAGCTGAACGCTCTGTACAACGAATGGGCCTTGAAACTTAGACGCCTTTAGTTGCTTCTTATCAATCGGAAATTCAATGCTTTGTAGTCCTGGCTCCAGCCACTCGGCGTGATAGGTCAAAGAGACTGGCTTTGATTTGCCACTATCATCAACCCCTGCCACCAGCGCTCGAACCTCATAGCGGCCGCGTTGCTTAACATTTACCAGTAAGTTCATTGCCCCGCTTTTGGTCGCAATCGAATCCAGGCTTGCTGTTTCAGGGTGAATATCCAACGCGATTTTTGCAATTCTCTTTGTAGCAACAAGTTGGTCATTAAGCACTGTTGACTCAACTTCTAAGGACCATAACTCACCGACTTCACGCTGAGTATCGATATCCAGTTTCCAGTTACCTTTAACACGATTTGACTTGCCTGTGTTTTTGATCGGAAACCGGCGTCCATCTGGTGCGACTAATACGGTTTTGATACTTGGGTTTTTTAATTTCCTTTTAGAGCTAACACCTGCTGTGAAAACAAGGTTCTCATCTTGAGAGTAAGCGCTTTTAGGGCTGTCTACGTTAAGCTCAATATCGCTATTTTGATCCAATACATACATCACGAAACGGTCATCATCGTTAACCTTAGTATTAGCTTTAAGTTTAAATTTCCCGCGCCCCATCGATTGTGGGATCTTCATTACCTCCGAATCCTTAAATAGCTGAGGGGAAGAGTTTCTTAGCGAGTCGCTGGTTTTCTGCATTTGTATGCTCGGGTCTTGTACGCTAAGCATTTCGCCGCCTTTGTAAAGCTCGAGGTCGAAAGGCACTTGAGGAACCACCGCTTTGGCTCCTGATCTGGTGGTTGCACGCTGGCCGGGCGTCAGCTTGATCACGGCGTTTTCACCGTCAGTTAAGACTTCAACGCCTTGATTCAGCTGCTTACCGGTAACTTCACGATAATAGCTTTTACTGTCTTGAGATACGCCAATGTCTTTCAGACTCTGAGTTGTTTCAGAGTCGACGCGATGAGAGAACTGCACTTTTTCGTGCGATACAGTTCGTTCGTTTTTAGTGTGGCCGACTGATGAGTTAGCGGCTAGGCAAAATATTATAGTTAATAAAATATGTTTCATATCATCTCTCCTTAAATATCGTCACGTAAAATGACGTCGAGGTTAAAGCACTTTCGGCGACTCTGATTGTGACTCAGAGGTTCACCACCCGTTGTTTGCGAGGTATCGTAAAACCAAAGAGAACCTGCCGCATTTTGAGATGAACAGTTAACAAATCCATCTGCGCAACTGTCCAGCCATGCCTTGGTTATTTCGAGGCCCAAGTTTAAAGAATAGCCCCCGCAATAGCTGTCAGAATCCCAAACGGCGGTTTCGACGTCTGAGCCGACGATATTCCAAAAACCTACAGGTAAGCTTGGTCGGCCTGATGTTCCCAATAACCATGTATTGTTGTAAGACGCCATCCAGCTGGTTTGTTGCATTCTTACCGCGTCTGATTTATACCCTAGCAACCAGCCTAGAGATGATTCAAATACGTTCCCAGACATCACCGCATCCGCTAGGGGAGTTCCGGCGCTGGTTGTGCCACTCGCATTTACCCATCGTATCGCATTGATGACAGTCGGATATTTACTATCCCACGTGGGGTTCGAGAGAATCCAGCGCATAACGTTACCGCCATTAGAATGGGTGATAACAACCAAATCGTCGATGTTCTTTGCGTTTATAAAGTTGTACAGCTGAGTTGCCAGACAACCAGCGGCCGCGTCGGACCACATGTATTGTTCAAAATCACAATTTACGACTAATAAATTGTTGCTATCTGGTAGCCCTAGTCGAATCGACTCAACCATATCGGATTGCCAATAGTCATCGTAGGCGTTAGTTTGCGCGCCGGTGCCATGAACCAGAGCAACGCCTGTTACCGCTAGCGCAGATCCGCTAGAGAATAAAAATACTGCGAAAAGAAAAAATCGAACAAATTTAAATTTGTGTTCCATTGCCATCTCCTATTTATACTTAATGTTTGACTGTTAATAGTCAGCCCAATAGAGAACTGTGCCTACAAAATATAACAGTATAAATGTCCAGTATTTTAGGCATCCTGTCAAACATATCGTCCAATAAGTTGAGCTGATTACTCATGTTGAGTTTGAAGTGATGCGAAAATGCGTCAAATTTGTATACAGTAAAGAGGATGTTATTGATGAAAAATTGAGAGGGTGTAGGAATCACGCGATGATAATGGCTTCTTCAGAGAAGTCTTGATAATCTAAAGTCGGTCATGAAACTTCAATGATTTATATCGAGTAAGCCATACTTTGATATGAATCATTATTTTTAACCTCTGCATGAAACGGTTACCTTCATAAAGATGTTTAATCGATCTGGTCTCGTTTGAGAGCATGCCGACATTTATTTTAAACTCGAACAAAAATACCGATATGCCAAGCTATACAGAGCAACTTGCTATTAAGGGATTACTACCTGAGCTACCCCATCATATCCGCGATGGAATTCAATATGAGGTTGTGATGGGCTCAATTGCCTATGGTGTAAGCAACGATAATTCAGATATGGATATCTACGGTTTTTCGATTCCACCTAAAGAAGTTATTTTTCCTAGTTTGCGTGGAGAAATCCTCGGCTTTGATGACTATGAAATTCAGTTTTCTCAGTTTCAAAAGCATCATATAAAGGATGCGGCTGCACTTGGTGGTAAAGGTCGAGTATACGATATGACGATCTACTCTATCGTTAAGTACTTTCGCTTGTTGATGGAAAATAACCCCAATATTATTGACAGTCTGTATGTGCCTGATAACTGTATCTTGTATTCAACGCCCATCGCTGATCGAATTAGAGAGAGCAGAAAAATGTTCTTGCATAAAGGGTGTTGGGCTACTTTTAAGGGTTACGCGTATGGCCAAATGCATAAGATACTCACGAAAAGGCCTGAAGGTAAACGTAAGGCGATAGTCGAACAGTTTGGCTACGATGTTAAGTTTGCATACCATGTCGTTCGATTGCTGAATGAAGTCGAACAGTTACTCGTTGAAGAAACTCTAGATCTAACAAAAAATTCTGAGCAGTTGAAGTCCATTCGTCGAGGTGAATGGTCTTTAGAAAAATTAGAAGAGTATTTTGAGCGTAAAGAAGCAGACTTAGAGTCGTTCTATTTGAAGAGCAAATTGCCTGATTTACCGAGAGTTGACGCTATCCGAAATCTGTTGATGGAATGCTTGGAACAGCAGTTTGGCTCGTTGGGCAAATTAGTAAACCAAGACGGCAAGGCTCTCGTCGCTTTGAATAAGATTCAGGATATCTTAAGAGACTATGAAAACTAAACGTAAAGGTTCAATATGAAAGCCGATTTGAGAATTGATCCTGATGTTTTTAGTGGGGTTCAAGAGCACCTCGCTAAAATTGAAAAAGAACACGACGTAGTCGTTTTACAGGCGATAGAAAGTGGCAGCCGAGCTTGGGGTTTCCCATCGCCAGACAGTGATTATGATGTGCGTTTTATTTATCTTCATCCTAAAGATTGGTATCTCCAACTTACCGATGAGCGAGATGTTATCGAGCTACCTATCAATGATGAGTTGGATATTGCTGGTTGGGATTTAGTTAAGGCGTTGAACCTAGCGAATAAAGGCAATGCCGTTATTCAGGAATGGATGGTTTCTCCAATCGTCTATAAGCAATCGAATCAATATGCACAGTTATCAGAATTGGTGAGCAAAGCCTTTAGCCCTATCTCCGCTTACCACCATTATCGTTCAATGGCCAAAAAAGCTTATCTTGATATTAAGCAGACAGAGAAGAAAAAACTTAAACGGTTTTTCTATTTTGCGCGTGCAACTCTGAGCGCGAAATGGATTCTAGAGAAACAGACAATGCCAAGTATCGTTTTCGCCGATCTTGTTAATGAACTTGTTTCCGATCAAGCAATGGTTGCAGAAATAGAAAGCTTAGTGAGTCAGAAAGCTAAAGAGTCGGAGCAATCAATGTTGCAAGTTCCTCTCTCTGTATATCATGTATTTGTTGATATTTTTGACTCGCTTGATGATGGTGTGTCACTTAATTCGACATCTTCCTGCTTAATCTCAAATCAAGATTTTCGCCTTTTTTTGAATGAGTGTTTGAATTAGTTAGATTCTGCGGCATAAGGAGTGTTCTCTAGTTTTGATAGCGTTGCTATCAAGTTTTCTTTCAAATGCTCTATTTTATTAACGTTAAGATCGCCTTCGATGACAACTTTTAGGCAATAGTCGTCTTCAATCAAGCGGACCTTCACGTCGTCGACATAGATCGAGTAAATATTATGCTCCTCTTCATGTTCTTCGGCTGGCGTATGCTCGAAATCAAAATTGTAAAGTTCTTTGATGAGATCAAGATCGGGCGAGCGGCCAAGCGACGCTTTTAGTTCACGCATATCATTCTCGTGATCTATTACCCGGTTCACTTCGCGGCTCCATAGGGCTTGTCTTATCTCCCACAAATAATTTCGAATATTATCTCGGCGATGGATCTCTAGCTGTGGCCATTTTCGATCCGTTAATCGTGACCAGTTCCATGTTTGAATATCCAGTGACCAATCATCAATATTTTCTTTGAGAGACTTTCCTTCACCTTGATCGATCAATCCTTTTGTAATTAAAATGGATTCTTCATTGGGGTTGAAAAGTGCGTCATGACGATGAATCCAGCCGGGGTTATCGCCAGTTGAATCTAATAATGAAATCGTAAAACTGGTTAAATCTAGTGCCGCTATTTGGGTGAGGTTGGTGTCTCTTTTCTTAGGGTAGCTTAAAGCCCCGACAATTATTATTCTGTCGCCAATTAACGTGGCAGAGTGGAAATCCGTTGGAGGAAATTCTGATTCTGGATAGCAGTAAAACTCAAAACTTCCATCTGTATTAAGTACGGCAACATCATTGTATATACAGAAATCTGGGTCGTAATGGTCTTCATGCTCACCTCCTATATAGACGACTCGCCCATCAGGTAATTTGGTTTTGGTTTGCCCAAAACGATCGAAACACCATGTTGGCCCCGCGTTTTCTGGAGCGGGGCCCTTCATTGTCTTAGTTGATGAATATCCAGAGAGCATTGAGCTCGCCAGCCATTGCCAAACATCGGATTCAATTTTGTGGGGGTTGGCTTCACCAAGCCTAGGTGACCGCCACGCTCTAAATAATTTTTTAGTAACGCCAAATTTCTTCGGACTTAATTCATCATTCATAATGCTAATTACTTAACTAAGGTTAGTTCAAATAGATCGTCATTGATTTCTGCGATACTAATCTCGCAATCGATAAACATCTTAATTACTTCTATATTAGTCTTTGTATGCAGGCTCGGCTTTATCGTAGTAAAGCGCCCGCCATTGCCAAGTGCTAAAGGCAGCAACAATTGGTCACAAAGATATTCACCTACAGCCGCTCCTGAATTTATGTAACGCTTCATCGCTGAAATAGCTCGCCCAGCAACTCTTTCAGCTGACAATTTCTTTGCTCCAACAACGTCTATGACTTCGTTGATGCTTCCATCAGAAACACGCAATGAAATAATATTTCCAGGCCCAATGGATTCGACTTGGTTGATATATAATTCATCATCGGCCCACTGGAGCTTCTTCTTAACACGAGCGAGTTCGCGCTCAGCAACACTTTTACTAACGCCTGATTGAGTAACGATGGCTTGTTTTGTTTCAAACTTGCCGACGCTGGTCATATCGAATACGCCCATGCCGTTAATTGGTTGAATGGTGGCGATCCATTTTCCGCCGCCGTGTGGCATAAATCCATAAGCGTTTAATTCAACTTCAACATCTAAGTTTATTGTCTTCAATGCCGAGATAAAGCAGTGCTTAATAAAGTCAAAGCTAGGTGCTAAATCGTTATGAGTTCCGCCAGAGAAACTCACCGTAGATTGTTTGTCGGCCATCAATAGTGCAGGTAATACGGTTTGGAACAAAAGACTAGTGCTGCCAGCCGAGCCGATAGCAAAATTATACGTGCCTGCTTGTATATCGCCAGGTCGAAACTCGACAGTTGATGAACCGAGTTCGTCGCCAGTGACTTTGGCATTACTAATCTGCTTACTCGCGCGTACGCACGCTAGGTGTTGCCTTAACAAGCCGCTCTTTCTGCGGCCCGCTCTAATGTTCTCAATACGCACTGGCGTGCCGGTGCACATCGAAAGCGCTAATGTGCTTCTTAAAATTTGCCCACCGCCTTCGCCTTGTGAGCCGTCTATAATTTTCATTTCCTTGTTCATTTCTAGTTTAATATCGCTTTCTGAAAAATACTTCATTTGGGTGTGGTGCTTGTTTCGCCATTATTGCCATGTGTAATTCTTGGTGTTCTTTTTCGCGCTTTCTTTTTATTCGGCAGTCTCGACAATGAACCGCAGTTGAGTCGATATAACCCTTGGCGATCTCATACCACCATTTTTGGCTCGCGGCTTTCCAAATTTCATTAGCTCCACAGTCGCGGCATTCAAAAGGCCTATCTGCGTAATAGCTAGGAAGTGCCTGATAGTAGCTGTTATGCCCTAATTCGAGAGGGTCTGCTTCAATGTAAATGAGCGGGCGATAGTTATAAATACCATATGGGCTGGCTTTTAAAACTTGGGCTCGCTTGCGCCTTCTAGTTTTTATTTCTAGCCTTCGTTGTTTGTTGCTTTTCATCTTGATTGTCTAACTCTAATTCTATCTTGCCTATCAGCAGGCGACCATCCGTGGTCTTGCCTTTGCCCATCCTGGCATATAGGTAAATCGTTCTTGTTTTTTAGTGTTTAACCTTTTACGCAAACGATCTGCTTTAAGGTATAGACGATCTCAACCAAATCATTTTGTGCGGCCATCACTTTGTCGATGTCTTTGTATGCGCTCGGTGTTTCATCAATTACACCCTCGTCTACTCGACACTCAACGCCCTTTACCGCTTCCTTATGCTCGTCTAAGGAAACCGCTTTCTTGGCTGCGGTACGTGACATAACTCGCCCCGCACCGTGGCTGCAGCTGCAAAAGCTTTCTTCGTTACCCAAACCGCGAACGATGAATGATCTAGCGCCCATGCTACCTGGGATAATTCCCATCTCGCCTTCCCTGGCGCGCACGGCTCCCTTCCTGGTTACTAAAACATTTTTATCGTAGTGGTTCTCACGAGACACGTAGTTATGGTGGCAGTTAACCGCTTCAGCTTTGGCTTCAAATTCAAACCCTAAGCTTGCTTTAACGGCCGCGACTACTCGCTCCATCATCACCTCTCGGTTGATGCGCGCATAAGTCTGAGCCCATTCAACAGCTTCAACGTAATCGACAAAGTTGTCCGACCCTTCTGGTAAATAAGCCAAGTCTTTATGTGGCAACTGAATCATCCAGCGCTCCATATCTTTCTTAGCTTGCTCGATGAAGTAAGTGCCGATGCGGTTGCCTACACCACGTGAGCCGCTGTGTAACATGAACCACACGCTATCGCTCTCATCCAAGCAAATTTCAATAAAGTGGTTGCCAGTGCCGAGTGTTCCCAAGTGCGCAATGTTGTTGGTGTTCTTCAAAACACTATGCTTGTTTTTCAATACCTCAAACTTCGCAGCCAATGGCGACCATGCATGAGCGACATCATCAGGGATGTTTGACCATGCGCCTTTATCTCGGCCGCCACGCGCTCGAGCCGATCGACCATGTGGCACAGCTCGTTCAATCGCGTTTCTGATTGCGCTCAAATCCTCAGGTAAGTGGTGCGAGGTCATGTTGGTTTTCACCGCCATCATTCCGCAACCGATATCCACACCAACCGCCGCTGGAATTACCGCGCCGATGGTTGGCACTACGCTACCAATGGTTGCGCCGATGCCAAGGTGCACATCTGGCATTACCGCTACCCATTTATGGATGAATGGCATTTTAGAAATATTGACCAATTGTTGTCTTGCTTGATCTTCAAACGGAACGCCTTTAGTCCATGACTTGATCGGTACGCCGCCGTCTTGAGTTACTTCATAGGTTTGTGTTGTCATGATTTTTCTCTTTTATTTATTGTCTATGCATTTGTTCGCTATGGATTATCTATAGCTAGTTGCGTGCCAACTTTTTAAGGTTGTGGGAAAATAGACTCAAGCTATTGTTTTTATTGAACTATAAATAATTTCCTAAGAAAGTAGGAGTTTTCCGATTATGTGGTGATGATATTTATCTATCAAAATAGATAGTTATAGTATTTAATTGGATATATGAAGACTGTAGCTATTAGTTTATTGGGAACCTCCCTCGATGATCGCGGGCATGGAGCAAAGCGTTGGGATGCTTGGCGGCCGACGCTGTCGATGTGCCAACAAGATGACTTAATTGTTGATCGGCTTGAATTGTTGTTTCAGCCTCATTTTCAAAAATTGGCCGATAGAGTGACCAAAGACATTGAAGCGGTGTCACCTGAAACCGAAGTTGTACATCATCATCTAACGCTTGGTGACCCGTGGGATTTCGAAACGGTCTACAGTGAATTGTTCGACTTCTCTCGCAACTATTCGTTCAAGCCAGAATCTGAGCGTTACCTCACGCACATCACTACAGGCACGCACGTAGCTCAAATCTGTCTTTACCTACTTACCGAAACCAATTACTTGCCTGGCGCGCTGATTCAAACATCGCCGCCTAATCGACGAGATGGTGGGCCAGGTAGTTATCAACTGATTGATTTGGATTTATCAAAATACGATCAAATCGCCTCGCGCTTTACCCAAGAGCAAGCGCTAAGTATTGATCGATTAAAGGGCGGCATCGCAACCAAGAATAAAAAGTTCAACGCGATGATAAAGCAAATCGAAAAGATATCGATTCGATCAGACGAACCGATTTTACTAACCGGCCCAACCGGTGCGGGCAAGACCCAGCTTGCCAAACGAATATTCGAACTCAAGAAGGATCTAGGCAAAGTCAGCGGCAAACTGGTGGCCGTTAATTGCGCAACGCTGAGAGGTGACAACGCCATGTCAGCCTTGTTTGGTCACACGAAAGGATCGTTCACTGGGGCCAGCAGTAATAGACCTGGGCTGTTAAAAGAAGCCGACCAGGGTTTGCTATTCTTAGATGAGATCGGTGAGCTAGGTTTAGATGAGCAGGCGATGCTATTGCGAGCCGTGGAAGAGAAACGCTTTCTACCCGTTGGAGCAGATGCAGAAGCCAGCAGTGAATTCCAGTTGATCGTTGGCACTAACAAAAATTTGAAGGCCATGGCGACTGAAGGCTTGTTTCGAAAAGACCTAATCACTCGAATAAATCTATGGAGCTATGAGTTGCCATCGCTCTCAGAGCGCATTGAAGACTTTGAACCTAACCTAGATTTTGAAGTTGCGCGTTACAGCCAACGTTACGGCGAGCAGCTTGGATTTAATACGCAAGCTCGTAAACGGTATTTGAACTTCGCACTCTCACCTGAAGCGACCTGGGCCGGAAACTTCAGAGACTTGAATGCCAGCGTTACTCGAATGGGGGTCTTGTCTGAAGGCGGCCGAATCGATCAAGAGAATGTGGATCAAGAAATAGGGCGGTTAAAAAATGATTGGAAAGACGACTTGGC
The DNA here is from genome assembly GCA_046709645.1 of Arenicella sp. Classification (GTDB taxonomy): domain Bacteria; phylum Pseudomonadota; class Gammaproteobacteria; order Arenicellales; family Arenicellaceae; genus Arenicella. Next base: position 3,436 of record JBKEFT010000018.1, on the reverse strand, counting down.
AAGAGGCCCGACACAGCATGACCTAAGGTCAACAGCCGAGGCCCTTATCGGCCCTGAAGAAGCCGCGAACTTAGATCTCTACGACCATATTCTTATCAATGGAATCGCAGAGGTCTGTGCTAATAGCCGTTCCATGGCTGAGGCGGGTCGAACATTGTTTAACCACTCAAGAACTCAAAAAGCGTCTACTAATGATTCTCATCGACTTAAACAAATACTCGATAAATACGGTATCCGATTTCAAGATTTGAGTGGCGGTTTACGTTTTAGCAACTAGGATGAGGGGGCCTCTAACTTAACCAATTTGGTTTCTAGAGTTAGGCTATCTCTTACTTAAATGCTCTTTCAATATCTCTGGGTTTGAACGTTAAAATTTTAGAGTCTGGGCTAAAAGTTGTTGCAAACCATTTTTCTGAACTGGTGCCATTAACGACTTTAGTTTCTCCATTTTTTTGCATGATGGTCAGAACAAACTTAGTCATTGTTTCTGGTAGCTCAAAGCTTTTATCTTCTTGCCATGATAGCGCTCCCGTATCGATGTCTAAGGCAATTTCTTCAGATGATTTGCATTCATCAAACCATTTGACCGTGACATTTAGCGCACCTCTTCCATCTTTACCAACGCCAAATGGGCCGCACTGGCCATTATTTCTGATCTTTCCCCTTGTTTGGAACCCGTTGGAGCTAACATTAATTAGCCCCTCAAATGTACTCTTAGAAGAAACATGCTTACTTGTAACTTTGACCGAGGTAACGTCAACCGAGCAATTGGTGGCTGGGCGATAAGACCAGACTTTGCTTTTGTTGCCTTTGCAATGACCATTTCGATAGTTATTTTTTTGCGACCGTGCAACTCTGAGAGCCGTTGGCCTATTTTCCCAAACTTTAAGTGAGTATTCGCCCATTGCTTCTTGGATGGCCATGACGCCAATTGTGTACTGAAAAATAGTTTCATCCTTCCAGAATGTATACCATGGAGCCGGTTTGATGAGGTTTATGCGTCCACTAACCCATTCATTTTCTCCAGTACTAAATATCTCGGCTGGACATGTGAATTTTAACTGGCTCTCAACTGATGATATTAATTTGCATGGTGTTGCACCAAAAGTTAAGTCAGCTCTTTCACTGTTTAGTAAAGAACCATTTAGAGTAATGTCATAGGCGGCGTCGGTATTAAAAATATAGCTAGGACCATAACTGAGAATTAACGGTCGATCATCCACCCCAGGAAGTCTCGATAGTTCGGCCCCGAAACCTTTAGAGATTAATTCAATTTGCTCAAGCCTTTGTTCCGCTGAATAATCAGCCTCATTTAGTAGAGAGGCTGCGTTTTCAAATGCAGTTTGTTGCGCTCTCGTTAGGTCACTAAAAATTTTCCCAGATAACCCACTGCCTAAAGCTTCTATGTTTTGAATCAAGATTTTCGCATCGGTAGCGATTGAAAAACCTAAGACAGTACCCGATGCCTCGGCCTCAGAAATGATTTCAGATACTGAGTTCGTCAGCTTAGTAATTACAGAGTCAACCGTCGCCGATGTTGCCATCTCCACGACCTGTGCGTTTGATGAGTTGTAAGCTAATACGAATATGGATAAAAATAGCGCCATAAATTTTGATTTCAAAATTGTACCTAATAGAGTTTGTTGTTGTAGGTTTGTAAGGTGTAGCCAGCTATCGATATCTCTCACCAATATTGTAACGAACCACATGGTCAGCGCCACTTGAGCCTGCCCATGCGTTTGGTTTAATCAATGCATCAAGGTTAGTCATGCCTTTCACATAGCCAATCGCTTGTTTGGCAATGGCGTTAGAGGCGTGGCACTCGTCGGAATTTATGTCTAAGTGAATTTCAACTTCTCGATCTTCAAGAATGTCACTAAGAGCCATGAAGCAATCAACGCTTTTATAAACCTCAGTCATCAAACGCAGAGTCGGTTTACCCATTTTCGCGTCAAAAATACGTTCGCTCTCTACATAGTTAAAGATCTTACAACCTCGGCTATTGTCGATATGTACGACTAATACAATGGCGAACCTTGCCCACTTTTCATAGGCTTGTGTTTTTAGGTTAAAGCGTCTATTCAAAACGCTATCGCAGCCGATATAAACTCGGCCGTCTACGTGTGCAAGATAATCATTTATCTCGTCTATTTGCTTCTGGCTAAACATCCTCCTTACCTCTTTTTGGTTTACTACTTACGTTAAAAAATGGCTCTGGCGTAAGGACTCGAACCTTAATCTCTCGGTTAACAGCCGAGCGCATAGACCTGCCATGCTTCGCCAGAATAAAATTTTCACAAAACCGTTTGGGGTGACCTATGGGGTTTGATACCCCGAGGGCACCTAGACCCATATCAAAAAGAGCTCCTAATTCACATTCAGGGGCTTTGCCAATTAAGCTAAGGCCACACCAAACGGTTCTGTTGTTTTGTCCGACCTCCATAAATCGAACGGTTAGTTTTTAAATGGTGCTGAGGGAGAGATTTATTTGGCACATCCCTGAGCCTCAGGTCTGCGACCCAGCGCAAGGCTGTTCAAATTCGTTCCTGACGAATTTGTGAACTCTCAACAATCTGGGTCACAAATCTGTTTGGAACAGATTTGGACGACCGCAGGTTGGGCGTAGCCCGAGGCGCAGGGATGCGTTAAGTCAAAACACGACGCCTCTGCCAATTGGGCTACCTCAGCGTAAATCTAGTTACAAAAAAAAGGCCTGACGTTTTGCGCCAGGCCTTAGTAAAAAAATCGAATAGTCGAAATTTTACTCACCTAGCATGGCCGCTCCCGCAGAGTTCATTACTCGAGCGTAGTCGGGCCTGCAAATTTATCGCATGCAGTTTGGGTAAACTGTTGTGCCCCGTTTGTGTAATCGTGTTTAATAAAATCATGGTTCTGTAAAATTTCGTTTTTGGTAAAGTAAATTGTTCCGTTCGTTAGACCAGAAATAAAAAAAGCCTAGCGGTTTCGGCTAGGCTTTCGAGTAAATCTAATGATTAAGATCTAATTCAGTCCTAGCAAATGCATCTCTCCCCACTATGCAGGCGATACGAGTTCTGCGCTTTTGGCGCACGATTCGTGAGGCTTGTTAGTGGTAATAAATTCATTTGATTTAAAATTTTTTCGTTGTTTAAAAAAATAATCCGCTGCAAATAAAATCATTTGAATGCGATGTTGATGAACAGAACTCTATTCGCGAATAATTTTTCTGTCAACAGCTAATTTCTCAACCTGCTTTTTGTCCGTCTTATCTGGTTAACAAAAACAGTGATTTCTTAAAGGTGTTTTTGGGTAGATATTTTTTAGCTAAAAACACTGCTGTCCCGTTAACTTTCACAACAACGAGAATTGGTTTGGGTTGTAGTTTTGATGGTGAACGGCATCGCCTCGAACTAAGGCCATTAGGTCTCGTTTTTCGAACAGGTTGAGGTGCAATAAT
>JBKEFT010000017.1:0-102587 GCA_046709645.1 Arenicella sp. | reverse complement strand
CTGAAGTTGTTGCAGTAAGGCCTCGCGTCGCGACTCGTCGCTTGCGTTGTTGATTACATTAACCAGCCCCATTGCCGCCGATGTTTGAATCTCAGCATTGCCGAGATTGGCGTCTTGCGCGGCAAAAGTCTGAAGCTGTTGCAGTAAGGCCTCGCGTCGCGACTCGTCGCTTGCGTTGTTGATTACATTGACCAGACCGTTTGCTACCAGAGTTTGAATCTCCGCATTGCCGAGATTGGCCTCTTGCGCGGCAAACGGCTGAAGCTGTTGCAGTAAGGCCTCGCGTTGCGACTCACATTCTTCTCTTGCCAACACGTTTACAGAGGCTTTAAATATCGGAACTGCGCAATCGGCCCATTCTGTCAGTAGTCTATTGAACTGGCTTAGATCCAAATCAACCGCTTCTTTACTCATCAGCGAGAGTATTAACTGGCGGACAAGTAGCACTTGCCTATTCTGAAGCGCATCTTGGTTGATAGCATCTATCATGACTAAGAGTACGTTAGCCAATAACCCACTGTCTGGGTTAATAAATGAAAGCTGTGAAAATAGTGGACGCAGATTTGAGAAAATCACAGTGTCGGCGGTGGCGGCTATAAAATCATCAGCGAGCAGTGAGCGTGCGTAATCATAGGCAGTGGTATGGCCAATGTTTGGGTAATCGCGATAAGCTTCGAGTATGTTGTGGCGATGCAGCTCTTGTAGCTGGAGCTTATCGATCTTCAAATATTTGTTGAGTATTTGCCAATCGTCAACATTAATTTGCTCTGGCAAGGACGCGATCAAGCAAAAAATTTCAGCCAGTGGAGCCTCTAGTGATTTTAAACCTGAGCGGATACGCCAGTAGGTTTGCGTCATGCAGTTTTGTCTGGCTTGAGTGATTGCTTCAAGAGTGCGCGCGTCGCTTCGTAAAATCTCGTTTACCACACCGGGTATCGGAATTAAGTCTGGGTAGTGTGCTGTGTCGCTTATGGCGAGTTGTATACCAGGAAGTTGCTTAGTAAAATATTCATGCAAACGTTGCCAGCCTTGTTCGCTGGGGGCCCATTTTTTGAGTTCTAAGCAGTGAGCCTGATTTGCCTCAACAATGGGTTCTGCCCATTGCCATGCCGCATATTCGGACTCATTCTGCGTGTCGGCAGGAGAACGTATCGCGATAATGATGTGCATTTGTGCGGGCCAATTGTCGGTTTGATTGAATTCACCTAGCCAGAATTCAATTAACTTGCCTTGCTCGGCTGGTGACGATAAACGATCAAACGCGTCGAGAACTAAAATTTGACGATTCTGGTTTAGGCTATAGATGTCATTCAATAGCTTTCTGGCTTGCTCACCGCTAACACCACTGCGCAGGGTGGTTTGATCCGTGTGATTCTGCTTGGTCAGAGCTTTAAACAAATCTTTACCAATATTTTCAAACGCTTGATTTTGGTCAGCACCGTCGAAAAACGTTTTAATCACTGGGATACTGCTGAGAAATGCTTCAGGCCATTTTTGCTTGAGCTTCGCTATAAGTTTCTGGCGCTGCTGTGATTTACTTAATTTAGCGATAGAGCGCTGATAGAGATCTTCTATGGCGGCCTCAAAAATAGCTGGGCTGCCACCGCCATCAGCCTTGCCTATCGAGATTTTCGACCCAAATTGATCTTCCAATTCATCCAGTAAGTGCTTAATCAAAAACGATTTACCATGATTAGGCTTGGCAAACACGAAGGTAAGCCCAGCCGTTTTAACTCTATTATGTAAAACTTGTAGCTCGTCGCTCCGACCAATCATTGGTGGTGGAGGAGGTCGTTTGACGTTTTCCATTTAATCCCTAATATTAGTAAGACAATACCTGCTCATTTGATCACAAACTCGGTCAGAGTAAAACTCATTGATGGTTTATATAGATACCTCAGTAAGCTCACATTATAAATAACTAAGCCACCAATCTTTACGCGTTTTCTTTATGTTGGCAAACCACGCACAAACAGGATACAGCATGAGTAAAATAGCTACCCATATCAGGTAAACCACGGGCAAACTAAAGCCCCAGCCCTCTGGATAGAAAATGAAGGCTCCTTTCATTTTCATGGCGTCGAAGCCCAAGGCAATGCCTGTGAGTGTCGCCAATAGATGAATCAGATAGAGGTGAGCTACATAAAACAGAAACGGTGTGCGGCCAAATGTGGTGAGCAGCTGGGCCAGTTTACCAGTACAACCCTCGGCCAGTGCGAGTAAAATAAAACAAGGGCCAAGCGTGATGCACAAATACAACAGTGAGGGTGGGTATTTATTCACATTCATAAAATTCATCGAGGTTTGCAACCATGAATCCGTATTTAAAGCCCAAGCGATAGGGTCTCCATAGCTATTGAACCCACGTAATACCAGGAACGCGATACACAGGCTTACTCCTAATGTTAGTAAATAGCGCTTGCGCTGCTCAGGCTCTAGAGTAAACAGCCTCGCGCTACTAAAGCCTAGCGCCATAACGCCAATCCACGGTAATAGCGGATACGCAAACAGTATGTGAAATGACTCCAAAACAACCGATGAAGGTGCGCGTAGAGCCACCCATAAGGGGGCCGCATCGAAGCCACCATTTGCGGTCGTAGGCCAAATGCCATCTAGAGAATTGTGGCCTGCAATAATTATGATGCTAATTGCTAAAACTGCATTTGTTGGTAAGTATTGTAGTAGCCCTAAAATTATCATAGACGCGCCGATCGCCCAAATGACTTGCAGAATGATAAGGACTGAGCCACCTAATTCAGGCGAGCCAAACGGTGAAAAAGTCCACGCGGTTGAAATGATAACCACCTCCACAAAGACCAGCCAAAAGCCACGTTTTATCAGAAACTGAGCTAGTTCATGTTTGCCTTTACGTAATGCCATTAAACCCGCAGAGGTGCCCGCGAGAAAAACAAACGTCGGGGCGCAAAAATGGGTAATAAAGCGAGTGAAGAATAAATCAAATTCAATCGAACCGCTTGCCATTGGGTCGTGGCTAGTGCTGGCATAATAGAAATAGTCTCTAACGTGGTCGAGTGCCATTATTACTACGGCTAGGCCGCGCACTAGGTCAATCGAGTCGAGGCGGTAAGCTCTTTGATTGCTGTTGCTCATATGTTTCCTTTATGATGTTTTGCAAAGGGCAGACGGGGTTGAAGTCCTTTGATCGTCGATTAATACACTTTTACACGCTAGCGGCGATTCCATTAAGTGGACAAATGATCTGTAAATTCGCCCTAAACGCTAATATATTTCATCAGTGTGATTAAACTGTTAGTTTCACCTCAAGCGTTTAGATGGTGATTAGGTCATGCTTGAGTGAACTGGATTAAGCTCACTGTACGGGAGCAGGTGATTGCGTATGCTTGGAGTTAATCAATGCGGATTTATAGCAACCGCCCCAAAATGTTCCACTGCGACGATACTTTTTATTCAAATATTGTAGTCAGCGGCACCTTATCTCAGCTGCAACCTCATTTAGGGGCTCCTTAGGTTTGCATGACCTATGATATTCCCTTGCCTTTATACGCGGCCTGAGTGTGGAGTTGACACTAGTTAAAATCAAATTCACTCTTAGCTTCAAAAATGGTTCTTTCTAAATACGACGATCATAGATATTGTTCTATGAAATAGTAAACACAGGCTATCTTAGATTATCTGAGACTAAGCCCGACACTAAGCCCGACACTAAGCCCGACACTAAGCCCGACACTAAGCCCGACACTAAGCCCGACACTAAGCCCGACAAAAAAAGGGCTACAACGATACCGTTGTAGCCCCTTTTTATTTTAAAGACGTTGTCGCTTAGCGCGGTGACTTATGGTTTAAACCGGCCTAACAACAAACAACAAATCACCTGAGTTAACCTGTGCATTATTTGCTTGGTTAACGCGCATAACCTCGTATTGGTTTTCAGCGGTAAACACTTCGCCCGATCCTGGAACGCTGGAGAGCGAGATATGGGTAAACAGCTTCATTGCCTCTACTTGACACAAAATGTGACTTAAGTTGATTTTGTCTCCAACTTTTACGAAATCCGGCTCGTTGGGCGACGGTGTTGAGTAGTAAATGCCAGTCATTGGTGAGATCACTTTAATCTCATCAGTTCCCGCAATCGCAAGGTTACTCAAGTCGCTACCGGCATCGGCAACACCGGTATACGCCATTTCCTCAACCAGTAGGTCTTTGTCTAATGTCTCTAAGAAGGCGGGTAAGTAGCCAGTGTCATAGCGGCCGTTGACGAATGTTTTATCATTCAAAATGCGTTTCAATAGTGAAATATTGGTGCATACGCCTTTGATTGAGGTCTCGTCTAGTGCAGCGAGCAATTTTTTGATTGCATCTTTTCTGTTTTTACCGTGAACCACTAACTGAGCTATCATGCTGTCGTAAAACGGCGAAATGGTTTTACCCTCTGATATAGAGGCGATCACTTCGATATGGTTTCCTTGTGGAAACTTGCATTCAGTGGCTAACCCTGGGGTCGGTAAAAAGTCTATTGCGCCATTGCTATCTAAGCGTGCTTTTTCGGCGGTGATTCGAGCTTCAATTGAGAAACCCTTATTGCCGACCTTCAAGTCTTTGATGGTCGCGCCTTCGGCGATCTCAAATTGAGTGCCAACAATTCGTACGCCAGAGGTCCATTCGGTTACCGGGTGTTCAACTTGTAAACGGGTGTTCATTTCCATGAAGTAGATAGTGTCTGCATCTAGGTCGTAAATGAACTCAACGGTACCCGCGCCAAAGTAATCAACCGCATTAGCTAAGTTCTCTGCACATTCGTAAGCCATTTTTTCTAAATGCTTTGGTAGCATGGTCGAACCTGACTCCTCGATTACTTTTTGGTTGTTACGTTGAACAGTACAGTCTCGCAAGCCAATAACTTTGGTTACTCCATGAGTATCACGCAGGATTTGCACTTCGATATGACGCATCGAAGTGACAAATTTTTCTAGGTAGATATCACCGTTGCCAAATGCCGATCGTGCTTCAGCATAGACCGTATTGAAAGCGCTTTTAACTTCAGACGCATCACGAACAACTTTAATGCCTTTACCGCCACCACCGTGTACTGCTTTGAGTAATACTGGGTAGCCGATCTCATCTGCAACCTTGGAGGTTGCTTCGGCACTGGTTAAAATGCCGTGTGAACCAGGAACTACCGGCACATTGTTAGCCATCGCGGTATGAATAGCATTGGACTTATTGCCCATTGTGTCCATGCTGCTTGCTTTAGGCCCAATGAAATTTAAGCCGTTAGCGCGGCATAGCCTAGCAAAACCAGCGTTTTCAGATAAGAATCCGATGCCAGGATGGAGTGCATCGGCACCGCGATTTTTGGCAATAGTTACCACCGACAAGCCATTAAGATAGCTCTCCCCTGGTGTTTGACCACCGAGACAGACCACTTCGTCTCGCTCGGTTAGCATATCGCAGGCGGCTGAGTCCATGTCGGGGTCAGATTGAACCAACAATACTTTATGGCCTTGTTCTTGGGCAACGCGAATTAGCTTTACGGCGGTACAACCGCGTGCATGAATCAAGACGGTTTCGATTTTGCCCATTTGGTCTACGGCGCGAAAAACGGTAGGTTCTTGCTCCGCATTATCGACACCGACCGCGCCCGAGATAACTTTGCTCACCACGTCGCCAATACTTTGCGTCGGCAACGTGATAGTTGGGTCTGCCGCAAGCAACTTTTCATCAAGGCCATCTGCAAAGGGGTGTTTTACCAAACCTTGCATCGTACCCGGGTTGTTTGCCAAGTAGTTCGACGTTGTCGCTACCGACGGTAAGAACGATGGCACAACAACGCGCCCGGCGAAAGGAATGTCGGTGCCACTGAAATAATACGTATGAACTAATGGGTGGGTTACAAAACTCGCTTGCGAGCCACCGGTGCAGTCGCCAAATCCGAAAATAATAACCGGCAAACCAGTTTCAGCTATGAAGGCGGTAATTCTATCGTTGACAATTGCCATTGAGAACAATGAACTTGGCCCTTCTTTGGTTTGCATTCCGCCAGATGAAACAAAGCACACTACCGGTAAGCCTAGGTCAGCCGAGTCAACTAATAGCGAGCAAAGTTTTTCCGCGCCGGCCATATCGAAAGCACCTGCTTGGAACGCCACGTTGGAGATTAGCGCACCAACCATGGCTGTTTCGCCACCGTCGTTTAATTTTAATTTTCCGATACCAGTTACTACACCGCAGGGAGTAACGCCATTATTTAGCGATTTTTCGATAGATTGACGAAAGCCGGGGAACGAGACTGGGTTCGCGGTCATACGATTTGCGTTGGTTTCTTCAAACTCGGTAAAGAGTTCGGCCTTGAACGCATCTACGGTGGCTAACTTTTGACGTTTGTAGGACGTTAGAACGCGCTGGATCATTAAATCTCGATAGGCGATATTAAGCTGATTCCAGAAGTCTTTACGCTTACCAATACGCCCAGGGTTGATTTGGCCGTTATACGCCTTACCACTCATTTGCGACTCGATAAATCGGGGCACCAAGGTTTCGAAGAAGTAGGTGATCAATACCAGCAGGGATTCGGACATGCGTGGAAAGTTGACTCGCTTCCACTCTTCAACATCGGCTAGAAACGCACCACGTTGGTCATATTTAACGAAGTGAGATAACCATTTAGCAAACTCGGCTTTGGTGTCGCTGATACTTGAGGTTACTTTTTCGAGTGAGGTATCTAAAATACCGCGCAGTGTCTTTTCAGATATCGATTGAAATGCTTTTGATTCTTCAGCAATCTCGCCAAAGTTAGTAACAATATTATTGTATAGAGCATCAAATACCAGCACATTACGAAACTGATCTTGCAGAGTATCGCGAATCGCAGGTTCGATCAGAGTGTCTAATAGGGTCAGATCGGCTTGATCTTTGTCCAGAGCCGTTTCAGTGCCTTCTTCTGCTAACGGAAGAGCCGCTACTTGGCGACTCATCGCGACAAAATTAAATGCCGCGTCTGATTTCCATCGGTTGTACAAATATAAGCACAGCACGAAACAAAAACTCTTCTGTGCGCTAATGTAGTTACTCTGCGGGTTGCCCAGGATGAACGCGGTGAGTTTGTTGCGCTCGGTATCCAGTTCATCTCGACGTTGTTTCAGCGTTGACCACGCTTTAGCAAGTTGGTCGTTATAAACTAGCTTTTCAGGATCAGATAACCATTGTTGAAAGGCGACTTCTCGCAGCTGTTGCGTGCGAGTATGCAAATCACCTTTGGGGATTTCTTCCTCAGCAAGCCGACCATAGGCTTCAATGGTGGTCGAGTGAATACGGCAACGCATCGACAAAGATCGCAAGTACATAACCGCGTGCGAATACACGCTGGGGTATTCGCTTAGTTCTTTGTAGAGTTGAAAGTTGGCCGCTTTTTGTAGCGCATCAAATGAATGCTTATGTAATTTTTCAGAGCGAACGTTGCTGATATAATCGGCCGCTACTTTCGGGTTTTCGAGAACTTCACGTTTTGCGTCGGCTTCAATTTCTTGTATGCCAGTGAAAATTGCTGCGACCAAGTTAGCATTGTCAGTAATAGCCTCGCTGCTGTCACTTGGGTCCCAATCAATGACACCATCGATGGCTCCACTGCGATACAGCTCCGACGGTGAAACGCCAACATAGCGCGCGCTCTCCTGCCATGACAAATTGTATTGACGAGCAATACTGGCCAAGCCTTTGGGTTGAATGGTATTAAATGCAGCGCAACGCACGGCCAGCAGCAAGTTAGTGGTTGCTAGTGGGATTGCGCCACCCGAGTAGCCCAGGCCATAAATTATTCCAACGCTTGGGACTTTGGCGGCAGCCATCATGGCAATCAAACGTGAAATTGAGTGCGCTTGATTTGCTTGGTTGGCTTCGGTTCCGGCATCGGCTCCTGGCGTGTCCATGAAGGTCACTATCGGAACGGCGCGGCTAGCGTATTCTTCAACTAAGCGGCACGCTTCCAGATGGTGTTCAGGCTTCCAAACACCATTTGAGATACTTCGGTCCTGAGCAATAAAAGCCAAACGGCGTGTAGCGCCATTGTACTCTAGTGAAATCTCGACTGAGTACAGTGGCCCCAGCTCAAATTCACTATGAATCTTGCCACGCAGTTTACTAATGGCGTCTCGTGCGCTTGGGCGGCTAGTAGACTCAGCAGGGTCTAAAGCTTTTGTGACATAGTCATCAACGGTTAACTCCTTCAGCGATTGACGAGTTAGCTCCACTGCCTTAGGGCTCAGTAGGCCAGAAATGTCTTGGTGCCATTTAAATGGATGCTTTCGGCCATTTAGCGATAAATTTTTCGCTCGGCGCTCGATATCTTTAAATAAACGTATTTGATCTTTGGTATCCAACGGTATGTACCCTTTAAAGTTGATTACTTATACAATTTTGTATGATGACCTCTCGCCAGCTAATTATCATAGCTAGCACCGCTTAGTCTTTTACAGCTATAGTCTATTACAGCTATAGCCTTTCACAACTAGCGCGTCCCCCGACACTAAAAAATGCGAGTAACCAATTTATTGCCACTTTTGAGCCACAAGTTAGTTATTTCGACTAGTATTTGAAGAATTGGCGAGTGAGGTTTTACTCTTTATTGTTAAACCCTGAGTATGCCATGAAACCACCTAATATTCCGAGTAGTAAATCACTGCTTTCGACACCACGGCCTATCATTAATTGAAAAAACTCAGCGCCGACACAGAGTGCCGAGACAAGGATGACGACGGTTAGCGGTCGAGTCTTGAGAAAAGGTAATTTTGATCCAAAGATCAATACCGTGAGTATCATTGCGCCAAAAAAATGTAATAGAACATCGGCATGTTGTTCACCCCATAGAGCAACATGATAGGGAACACCAATGTCTTTTAAGCCGCGATGTGGTACTAGATGTGGTACTAGATGTGGTACTAGGTGAGCAACGTTGTAAGTTTCGCGTGTTACTACGTAGGCCATGGTCAGCGATATCAGCAAGAGTAGGCCGCGACACATCCATTTTGGTGTTTGTGAGTAACATAGATTTAACTCGTCGTTAGATTGCTTCATAATTGCTGATGAACTGAGATTATCTACTGCTTTAATAGAGAGTCTTCAATAATAGAGAGTCTTCAATATTTTCCAGATTGACCTCAAAACTTAGGTTGACTCAAAGCTGGGGTTGACTCAAAGCTGGGGTTGACTCAAAGCTGGGATTGGCTCAAAGATAAGCTTAGCCCGACAACACCCGTTTTTAGCCGGTATCTGTGCGACGTTTTTGCAAGATATTGAAAACTATTGATCATTTTATACGCAGCTGACGTTATGCTCTAGTTTCTAGGCTAATTGAACCCATGAGTTGACTATAAAAGTGTCCGATCTGCAAATCAAGCCTCGCGTTTCTCAAAACAGCACGCCGATACCCGGTTTAAGCCGAGTGATGTCACACGTTTTGCTCAGTCGAGGCGTTAGTAATGCTAACTCCTTGCAATACAGTTTAAAGCAATTGCTGCCGCCTCAGGGTCTGAGTCATATCGGTGCGGCGGCTGACATGTTGGCCGAAGCTATTACCGCTGGTGCCAGTATCGTGATCGTAGGAGATTTCGATGCCGACGGGGCCACCAGTTGCGCTCTAGCGATGCGCTGCTTGAAGGCGTTTGGGCTTGAAAACGTTAGTTATTTGGTTCCCAATCGATTTGAATACGGCTATGGATTATCGCCTGAAATTGTTGGTATGGCGGCGATGCGGCAACCGGATATTATTATTACCGTGGATAATGGTATTAGCAGTGTTGCTGGAGTTCACGCCGCGCAAGCATTAGGCATGTCGGTATTAGTCACCGACCATCATTTGCCAGGCGATGAATTGCCTACCGCTGACGTAATCGTTAACCCTAATCTGGTCGGCGACCGTTTCGCTAGTAAAAACTTAGCGGGAGTTGGTGTTATTTTTTACGTGATGTTGGCTGTACGCGCGCAACTCAGGCAAATTGGGTGGTTTTCGCAAAGCGGTATTGCTGAGCCAAACATGTCACAATTTCTCGATTTAGTTGCCTTAGGCACGGTCGCCGATGTGGTGCCGCTGGATCAAAATAATCGTATTTTAGTGCAACAAGGCATGCAGCGGATTCGGCAAGGTCATGCTTGCGCCGGTATTCAAGCATTGTTAACTGTGGGGAAGCGCAACCCCTTGAGATTATCGTCTAGCGATTTAGGTTTTACCGTTGGGCCGAGGCTAAATGCCGCTGGCCGAATGGATGATATGTCGGTTGGTATCGAATGTTTATTGAGTGACAACTTTGAACAAGCGATGACTCTAGCGACCGAGTTAGACGAGTTAAATCGAGAGCGCCGTCAGGTCGAACAGTCGATGCAGCAAGATGCCTTAGCCATCGTTGATAAAATATCGATAGATGACGCCACACTACCAAGTATTTATTGTTTATCTGACGAGACTTGGCACCAGGGTGTTGTCGGCTTAGTTGCGTCTAGAATTAAAGAGCGCTTGCATCGCCCAGTAGTCGCGCTAGCGCCTGGTGACGGTGACGACGAGTGGAAGGGTTCGTGTCGCAGTGTTGACGGTGTGCATATACGTGATGTATTAGCACGTGTAGACACACTGCACCCTGGCCTGATAGGTAAATTCGGTGGTCATGCGATGGCCGCTGGCTTATCTCTCGAAGGAAAAAACCTAGCTCAATTTAAAACCGTTATTGTCGACGTCATGGACGAGATGACCAAAGGCCATGACTGGAGTCATGTGTTGTGGACCGATGGCGCCTTGCAAGCCGATGAGTTGAGTATGGAAACTGCTGAGCAATTAAGGCAATCGACTCCTTGGGGGCAAGGATTTCCGGAACCTTTATTCGACGGTCAATTCGAAGTAATTGAATCACGCGTGGTTGGCGACACCCACGCAAAATTAAAGTTAAAACCGGTAGACGGAAACCAATTAATCGATGGTATTTGCTTTGGTTACCTTGATACTCACGAGGCAATGCCCGAGGGTATCGTTCGAGTCGCTTACCGTCTGGACGTGAATGAATTTCGTGATCGCCTAAGCCTGCAGTTAATGATTCAGCATATTGAATAATAATTTACCTGTTAATGTGTTGACTATGTAATATTCATCATCACTGACATGTTATATTCAGGGCTTAATTAATTTAACCTTTTTTGATTAAAACGGAGACCTGAAATGAGTTATTTAAACGTATCATCTGGCGCTGTAGTAAGTGAATTACCGGGCGAGGCCAAAGCTGGCTTTATTCGCCGCACTTACGGGCACTTAGCGGTAGCCATTGCGGCATTCGCGATGTTAGAAGCGCAGTTGATTTCGATGGGCTGGGGCGAACAAGCAATGGCTCTTCTTGCGACTAGTAAATGGAGCTGGTTGCTGGTGCTTGGCGCATTCATGGGTGTCGGTATGCTGGCCGATAAGTGGGCGCATAACGGTGCCTCAAGAGAGCTCCAATACGCCGGTTTGGGCATATACATAGTCGCGCAAGCAATCATTTTTCTACCGTTAATCTACATGGCTCAGAATTTCGCACCAGGTGCGATTCAAAATGCCGGCTTGATTACCATTGCGTTGGTAGCTGGGATTACCTTAACCGTGTTTACAACTCGAAAAGACTTCTCATTTATTGGCCCAGCGTTGTCTATCGGTGGTCTAGTGGCGATGGGATTCATAATCGCTGGTATCGTATTTGGCTTCCAATTAGGCTTATTCTTCTCCGCTGTGATGATTCTCTTCGCTGGTGGCTGTGTGTTGTACTCAACGTCTAACGTGTTACATAGCTACCGAGAAGATCAACATGTAGCTGCATCATTGGCATTATTTTCATCAATTGCTCTATTGTTTTGGTATATTTTGCAATTCGTGATGGCTTTCGGTGACGACTAGTTTAGTCATCTAAGTTATGAGTAATTGAAATAAGTCGTCATTTTAGGCGACTTATTTTATTGGCTTGAGCCGAACCATAAATAAAATACCGTGCAATATAAATATCTTGAAGACTTAGTTGGCAATACGCCGCTGGTAAAACTAAAGCGACTTTGGCAAGGCAAGCATGTTACCGTGCTTGGCAAGCTTGAAGGTAATAACCCAGCGGGATCGGTTAAAGATCGGCCAGCGTTAAACATGATTGTTAAGGCCGAACAGCGTGGCGATATTAGCCCTGGTGATACGTTGATTGAAGCCACCAGTGGTAACACCGGTATTGCCTTGGCCATGGCAGCGGCCATGAAAGGTTATAAGATGACCTTAATTATGCCGGATAATATGAGCGAAGAGCGGCGCGCTTCAATGCGCGCGTTTGGTGCGAATATTATCTCAGTGTCACAAGCCGACGGTGGCATGGAGCTCGCGCGCGATATGGCCACCCAGATGCACGCTAGGGGTGAGGGCATAGTGCTAGATCAGTTTGCTAACGTTGATAACTGGATGGCTCATTATGAGTCAACTGGCCCCGAGATTTGGCGTGATACCAGTGGCGAGGTTACCCATTTTGTTAGCTCGATGGGAACTACCGGCACGATCATGGGAGTATCGGCTTATCTAAAAGAAAAAAAGCCGAGCATTGAAATTATCGGCGTTCAGCCTGAAGGGAAATCCCAAATACCGGGCATACGTCGTTGGCCACAAGAATATTTGCCGAAAATTTTTGACGCGTCACGGGTCGACCGTACGCTTGATGTAGATCAGGCCTTAGCGGAGCAAACAATGCGATCGATGGCGACTCAAGAAGGTATCTTCGCCGGTGTATCGTCTGGCGGTGCAATGGCGATTACCTTACAAGTAGCCGCAGAACAGGAAGCCGCAGGTAAGCCTGCGGTGATCGTATCAATCGTCTGTGACCGTGGCGACCGCTACCTGTCAACCGGCGTTTATTAACAAGAAGGCGGGTTAATTAATGAATGTATTGGCGTTCGATATAGAAACTATTCCTGACGTAGATGGCGGGCGAAAATTACTCGAACTTAACGGTTTAAGTGATAACGAGGTCGGTGAGGCGATGTTCGCCAAGCGCCGGGAGAAGGTCGGGCATGATTTTATTGCCACTCATTTGCAAAAAGTTGTGGCTATCTCGGCAGTCTATCGAAACGTGCAAAAAGACCAGTTTTCGGTTTGGACTCTGGGCTCTGAAGAGAGTAGCGAGAAAGAAATTGTTCAGAATTTTTTCGATGGAATCGACAAGCATACGCCAACCTTGGTGACCTGGAATGGTTCGGGCTTCGATATGCCCGTATTGCATTATCGAGGTTTGATCAATAGTGTTCAGGCCCCACGCTATTGGGATTTAGGCGAAGACGACCGCGAATTCAAATGGAATAACTATATCGGCCGCTTTCACAGCCGCCATACCGATTTAATGGACGTGATCGCTGGCTATAATAATAGGGCCTTCGCTCCGCTAGACGAAATAGCGGTATTGTTAGGCTTTCCAGGAAAGATGGGTATGAGTGGCTCGAAGGTATGGGAGCAGTATCAAGCTGGCGAAATTAAGGCGATTAGAGATTACTGTGAAACTGACGCGCTGAATACCTATTTGGTCTACTTGCACTGGCAACACGTTCGTGGAAATCTGACCGATAGCGGCTTAGCGGCTGAGCACAAAATTGTCAAAAACGCGCTGGCGAAAGGAGAACCACACTTGCAAGAGTTTCTGCAAGTGTGGGAAGGCGACTAGCTCGCCACCAGTTCCGTTAGTCACGGGATCATGGTCTAGCGTCGCTTAGATCATGCTAGCAATAATCCCGTATAGACCACAGCCAATAAGGATGATGCTAGCCAGAAAACCGATCCCAAAGCCTAGGCCACGAGACTTTGGGTCTTTGGTGTATGAGTATGAATAAACAAAACGACCGATAATGAATACCCAGCCTAAAATGGCCGCCACATCTGGGCGAAAATAATGGGCGCAAACCATCATCGCTGGCAGGATAACGATCAGTTGCTCGAGTGTGTTGATTTGCACTCGCGATTTTCGCTCGTACATTTCGTTGCCGGTGGTCGCCGGCGCTACCACGGTGTCTTTGCCGCGAGCCTTGCCTGCTTGCATGGCGAAGAATATGTATTGAATTAATATTAGTAAGGTAACGAGTGCTACGTAGGCCATTGTCTATCCCCTAGGTTAAAATTTTGTTTTCGTTATGTAGGCGAATCATATACCCAAGAGCCGACGCTTGCACTAAAATGGCGCCCGCCACATTAATTCCGTAAAGCTCGGAATTGAATTCTTTAAAAATCTGTATTTTTAACCGTATTTTGAGCACACAATTTGAGACCCCACTATGGCCAGACGTCGTAATCGTAAGCAACTAGATTTAACTCCACGCGAGATCCAAATTGACTCTATGGCCCATGATGGACGTGGAGTAGGGCGCGGCGAAGACGGTAAGGTAGTGTTTGTCGACTTTGCGCTGCCTGGCGAGAAAGTTGTGTATGTGCCGGTTATGAACCGTAAAAGTTACTTGTTTGGCACCACGCTTGAAGTGCTTGAACCGTCGGAGCATCGCATCGAGCCTAAATGTGCCGTATTTGGCGACTGTGGTGGCTGTGTTCTTCAGCATTTGGATGAAAATATTCAAATCAAATATAAGCAACAGCAGTTGCTAGAGAATTTTAAAAAGATAGGTGATGTTCAACCTGAAGCGTTGCTCGAGCCTATGACTGGCAAGCATTGGGGCTATCGACGTCGTGCTCGTTTGGGGGCCAAATTTGTGCCCAAGAAGGGCGGTATGATTATTGGCTTTCGAGAACGCAATACCAGTTATATTCAGCCAACCGATAAATGCGAAGTGCTGTACCCAGAAGTGTCGGCGATGTTCCCTGACTTGCGAGAGACTTTAGAAAAGACCTCATGCAATGACAAGATTCCGCAAATTGAAATATCGGTGGCTGATAATGCGGTGGTGATGATCGTGCGTCACCTTGAAACTTTCGTTCAAAACGACCTTGATCTGTTAACTGAATTCGCCAAGCGGAATCAGGTTCAGCTGTTCTTGCAGCCCGGTAACTTGAAAAGCGTTCACCCGTTGTACCCAGAAAAACCGGATGCTTTGTTTTTCGAATTAAAGGAATTTGATATCAAAATTGAGTTTTTACCAACCGACTTTATCCAAGTTAACGGTGGTATCAACGAGCAGCTAGTGAGTCGCGCGATAGAGCTGCTTGATATACAAAAAGACGACCGCGTATTAGACTTGTTTTGCGGTGTCGGTAATTTCACTTTGCCGCTAGCACGCTATTCAGACCATGTGGTTGGTATCGAGGGCGATCAAGCATTGGTCAATCGAGCCATTCATAATAGACAGCTAAATGGTTTAGACGGTGTCGAATTTCATTTCGGAGATCTGTTCAAAGAAGATATGAGTGCTGACTCACATGGTGATTGGCTTGAGCAAAAATTTGACAAAATTTTATTAGATCCGCCACGTTCGGGTGCGGCTGAGATGATCAAGCGGCTGCCATCATTTGGCGCATCAAAAGTGGTCTATGTGTCATGCGGCCCAGCGACGCTAGCACGAGACGCAGGCGTGATGGTTAATGAGCATGGCTACCGAATGACTTACGCCGGTGTGATTGACATGTTTCCACATACCGCGCACGTTGAATCTATCGCGGTTTTCGAGAGATAAGCAAAGTTTTTAGATGAGGGTGTCGTTAATAAACCCAAACGAGGCTCTCAAAAATAGTAATCATCAACATAGGCTTGTTGATCTATTGTTGGCAAAAGGCAGTTGCTTCAAAAGACGGCTGGCCATACATTGAGGACTGCGAAGTCGCTCAAGGACTGCAGTCTATCAAGGACAGTCTAATTACTGAGCTAGGGGTAGGTGATGAGTCATCGACCTACTATGATCCCTAAACTATCTAGCTGTGATCGCTTTCCATAGCGTATGTCGTCGCTGATTATAAATAGTGCTGGAGAGCCTGTATCTTCACTGGTATTATTTATATGATTATTAGAGACCTCAGCATAACTCGACGAACGGATCAAAATGTCCGTAACTATTTTATTTAGCTTGAAACTCCTTCACTTTTCGTTGAAAAACTAGCCAATAGCTCGCTATTGGCTGATTTTCCGCCTCAATTGAAGGTATTCCAAACTAGTTTTATCTCGTCCCTGAGTTATGTTGAGATCTCTATTAAAAATAATAACAAAACTGAACCGCGGAAGTTAACTACTCTTCGAGGATTCTGTTTGACTAAATTTGGAGCAAGCAAGGGTGGCAAAGCCTAGTGCTTGATTCTGATAACACTAAATAGGAGAGCACGCTATGTCATCGACCACCCTTCAAGTCGGTATTTTTATTTTCATCACCGCACTCATCGCGTTTTTAACCTATCTTAAATGTCGTGCCGCGATTCGTTCTACTGATCATTCGGTTGCCGCCGATAACAAGGAAGTTTTCTTAGCCGGCGGCGGTCTGACCTGGATATTTGTTGCCGGCTCGATAACGCTAACAAATCTAAGTACCGATCAATTGGTTGGCATGAACGGCAATCAGATGTTGTTGGTTGCCTGGTGGGAATTCGCTGCAGTTATCGGGCTAATTGTGCTGGCTAAAGTTTTTTTACCGGTTTATTACAAATACGAGTGCACGACAACGACCGAGCTTTTAGAGAAGCGATATGGTGACAAGCATATTCGCGCTGTGATTAGCGTATTGTTCCTACTCGGCAATGTTGGTATTTTTATTCCGGCCATGCTGTACGGTGGTTCGAAATTTATGGTCACCATGTTCGGTATTGAAAGTACGAGCATTATCTTTGGCGTTGAAAGTTCAATTATCTACATCGCTATCGGCTTTGCTATCACCGGCGCCGCATATGCGGTGTTTGGCGGTCTACGTGCTGTCGCCGTGTCAGATGCCTATAGCGGTGTATTGTTACTTACACTGGGTATGGCGGTCGTGTTTTTAGCATTAAAGGCGATTAACTTTGATTTCAGCGGTATTCCGGCTGAGCGTTTAACATTGATTGGCGACAATGCGTCGGCGATACCTTGGCATACCTTGCTTACCGGCATGTTGTTTATCCAGGTTTTCTACTGGAGCACTAATCAAACGATTACACAGCGAGCAATGGCATCACCGACGGTGCAAGAAGGACAGAAGGGCGTCTATGCTGCTGCGATTATTCGACTTTTAATTGTGCCAGCGATTATTGTAATCCCCGGTATTGTCTCGTATAAATTATATGGTCGTATCGAAAACGATGGTGCCTACGGTCGTATTGTTGGCGACGTGTTGCCCGTCTGGTTATCCGGTGCATTTGCCGCCGCGATTGCCGCTGCGGTGCTCACTAGCGTCAACAGTATTTTAAATGCGTCAACGGCTTTATATGTTTGTGATATTCATGAAAAATATGCGTCCACCGAACCTAACGTTAAGAAGTTAAATGCGATTATTACTATCACCATTGTATTAATTGGTTTGGTTTTAGTGCCAAGCTACGCCAAGTCATCGAGCATTATAGAAACCATTCAGCAGATGTATGGCTTATTGAGTATGCCTATTTTATCCGCGTTCTTGGTTTGTCTGGTCTTTGATGATGTAGATTCGCGAGCGGCTATTATTGCCGTTGTGTTTGGCGTGGTGCTCTACGGCATTCTGTTTCGTTTCGCACCAATTCACTATATCCATTCAATGTTTGTGACGCTTATTAGTTGTGTTGTTCTGTCTCTATCGGCTAGCCGATTTGTATTTGCTACATCGCCGCGCTTAGTTGCGAGAGGATCATAGTTTCAAGAGGATCATAGTTTCAAGAGGATCATAGTTTCAAGAGGATCATAGTTTCAAGAGGATCATAGTTTCAAGAGGATCATAGTTTCAAGAGGGTCATAGTTAGCAATGGTTCTATAATGGATTTGGTAGCCAGCATAAGGGTTTAAGCTAGGCTAGGTTTAAGCCCTATTAGGCGTCTTTTCAAGCTGAGTCCACGGGCTTATCAGCCACAATGATGGAAAGATACAGTGACTCTAGCTGTTTAGCGATGCTCGACCATGAGTAGTTTGCTTGCGTATAGCCACGCGCTTTTTCGCCCATCGTAGTTAGTTCTTTGCGATTGGCGAAAGCGCTTCGCAACGTTGCTTCTATTGCGTCAACATCCGCTGTGCAGATATAGCCAAGTTGATTTTCGCCAACAATGTTGGATAAGGCTACACCGTCGGTAATAATGGGGGTGAGGCCTGCAGCCATCGATTCTAATACCGATATGCCAAAGTTTTCTGAGTATGAAGTCAGAGCATAAAGATCTGAGTGGCTGAAAAGGGCGGTTTTAATGTGGCCATCGACGTGACCGAGAAAAATGCATTTATCGGCTATCTTAAGTAGATGACTCAATGCACCGAGCTTGCTCTTATACGCGTCATCACCATCGCCAGCAATGAATAGGGAGTAATCGCTATCCTTAATGTTTGATAAGGCTTGCATGAGAAGTTCTAAGCCTTTCTTTTGATGTAATCGTGAGAGATATAAAACGGTAATAGCGGACGAATTTTCGGCAATAGCTAAGTGGTCAAATAGCTGCTGTTTGCTTAGCGTTGCCGGGGCAGGAATGTCTATTCCTAGCGGGATTACGTGCCCGAGAAGACTAAATTTAAGATTTGCCTCACGTTGTTCCGCGTCAGCGGTGAAATGTACCGCTGACGCCGACTCTATATTGGCTTTCTCTAACACCTGCAGATACAGCTTTTTCTTTGTTCTGGCTTGCTGTAACGACCAATTCTGAAGCTGGCCAATAGGGCGCACTACATAAGGTATGCCCTTCTTTCTTGCCAAATACATTGCATAGCTTGAGCAATATGAAAATATGGCATGCACATGGACTACGTCGTAGTCACTGATGTGGCGGCTTAGCCAGCGTGTGAAGCTCAACGAGTATGAAAATTCGCGAATGGCCGCTATTGGAGGTGATGCTCGCTCGAAGAAGCGTACGGGCACTCCACTGTGGTCAATAAGCGAGTTAAGACTAACCTCTAGATTGTTCGGCCCATTGTCGTTTGTCGTGGCTATCTCGGCATCGATGCCAAGCGTGCGCAGGCTCAAAACCATTTCTACCACCGCCTTGCTTGGGCCGCCGCGGCAAGCTGCTACCGACGGGATAACGTGTAAGACTTTCAGTCGGTCAGCCTTATCGAACATGTCGAGCTTTCCAATCGTTCAATACCGCTAGGCTCCAACGGCGATACCATGGCGTTAGCGGAATCCATTTTGGTGTCGCTGGCATCGGCATATCATCCCAATTAGACGCAAACCACTCATCAAATGGAAATCTAAATCCCTGTTTAGGGCGATCGACTACCCATGTCGGTAATTCTGGCACGCAGTCTATTAACAATTGCTTGCCCTGCTGCAGGCGTATATCGGCCGATATAGCACCTATTTGCTCGATAAATATGCGGTCGATGAATGGCACGCGCAGCTCTAAGCCCCAAGCCATGCTTGCTACGTCGTTGTCACGTAACAATTGATTGCGCAAATAGTTACTCAATTCAAGGTGGCTAATATTATCGGCTTGCGACGGGTGGTTAGGTTCGGATACTAAAATTTCTTTAGGTGCCTTTTTACAGATAATTTTAGTCAGCTCGTAGGCTTCAGATATCGAAAATATACCTCTTAAGCTCTGATGTGCTGCGGCAAGCGACTTAGAATTGTTAAGCGCGTCGGCGATTCGCCGTTGACGTGGTGATAGAACCTTGTAAAGCATCTTACTAAGAGGCTTTATTATGAAGCGAAAATTCGCCAACAGTTTACTTTTACGTACCATTTCCGGCAATATTTCAAATGATTTGTAGCCAGCAAATAGCTCATCGCCACCCAGGCCTGACAACACTACTTTTTCGCCAGCTTCGCTAGCCAGTTTCGATACGCAGTAGGTGTTAAACCCATCAATAGTAGGCTGGTCTATGTCTAGAAGAAATTGATCAAATAACGGTCTGGCAATGTCGGCGGTCATTAAAAATTCGGTATGATTGGTGCCGAAATGTTTTGCTACTCGGCGGGCGATATCCGCTTCATTCCATTCTGGGTTTTCGAATGCGATCGAGTAGGTGTTGATCTGCTTCTTGCTGAGCTTGCTGGCGATTGCCACCAGTGCGGTCGAATCGATACCGCCACTAAGAAATATACCGACCGGCACATCACTAACGAGATGAGCACGTATGCTGTGTTCCAAGGCAGTTCTAGTGACCTCGACGGCTTTAGGCCGACTAAAATGATTTACTGAGAAGTCTAGATTCCAATAGCGGTGTAATTTCGTTTTTCCCGCTGACCAAGTTAAGTAGGTCCCTGCTGGAAGCAACTTGATATTCTTAATTGCGGTATCTGGCTCGGCCACAGTGCCCTTAAGTAAATAACTCATGACTCCGCGGTTTGATATTTTTCGCGAGCTGTAGCCCGAGGCTAAAACAGCTCGTAACTCAGATGCGAAGATCAACGAGTCTTCGGCTTTGAGGTAGTAAAACGGCTTTATACCGAAGGCATCTCTAGCCGCAAACGCGGTTTTCTCTTGTTCATCCCAAATTAGGAAGGCAAACATGCCGCGCAGGAGTTGCACGCACGCGGGTCCCTTGCTTATAAAAAGTTTGAGAATAACCTCAGTATCAGAAGTGCTCCGAAACACCTCACCGTCATACTCCATTTGAGTACGAAGTTTTTTGTAATTATAAATTTCACCGTTGAAGGTGATCGTGTATCGCCGATTAGGGCAGCTCATGGGTTGATGACCGCCCTCGGTCAAATCGATAATAGAAAGCCGAGTATGCGCGAGTGCGGCTTGGTATGAAGAAGAAAAGAAAGCGCCTTTATCATCAGGGCCTCGATGAACGAGGGCGTCCTGCATGGCCTTTAGTCTTGATGCTCGCTGTTTTATATCAGCAGGCTCTGCACTGTTATTAGTATTGCTCTCGTTCGAGCGCGCTTGGGCTAATGAAGCCTGGGGTGAAAGTATTCCGGCGATGCCACACATAGTTGTTAGTCAGGTTTGTTATTATTAGTAGGACCGTAATGGTGGAGAAAAGCGAACTTTGCTCCACCATTAGCCTTACTATAGTTTCTCCCTAGAAAAACAGCAACTTAGGTGACGTATTTAAGGTTACTCCGACTTGTTGCTATCAGATGGCTTTGCGTTTGCTGGCTTGTTAACGGCTCGGCTGCCTTGAGAGTTGTTTTGCTTGGGCTCTCCAGCATTGCTTTCACCACCTTTGCTGTTAGTTCGGTTGCCCTCATGGCTTTTGTTATCGGCTTGAGGTCTGTTACTTTGAGGTTGAGCACTCTGAGGACTATTACTCTGAGGGCTATCACTCTGAGGGCTATCATTTGAGCGGTTGCGGTTGCGGTTGCGATTTCGGTTTCTATTACGATTTCGGTTGCGATTATTATTGCTACCACCTTCATTATTAGTATCGTCGCTTTGCTTCTCGTCTCTATCGTTTTGCGGCTTGTTGCGGTTATCGTTCGGCTTATTATCGCTGTTCGGTTTACTGTTTCGGTTTCCGCCACGTGGATTGTTGTTGCGCGCGCGATTGTTGTTGCGGTTGGCGCCTCGTTCGTTATTGCGGCCGCGTGCGCTATTGGGTTTCTTGCCGTCCTTTTTGCCATCTTTTTTGCTACGTTTCGTTGGCAGCTCTTCTTCGCCGGTACCGAACAAAGCTCGCCATAGCTGCACAAAAATACCTGGCTTAACGGCTTCAACTGGTACTACGGGGACGGCCTCTGGCTTGGCTGCCGGCACTGGTATATCGCCCATCTTGATCGATTCGATGCCTACCGCTGGCGCGGTATTTGGCGCAATCAGAGCATTGCTTACCTGATTTTTTTTCTGATATTTAGCTTTACGAGGATCTTCTTTGGGCTCTTGAATTTCAGTTTTATAGCTAGGTAAGTTTGGCATTTCATCCAAATCTTCGCTGCGTAAACGTTGAATTTTAAAGTGCGGTGTTTCCAATTCAATGGTCGGCACGATGGTTATATTAGTGCCTAAACGGCTTTCTAATAAAGTTACTTCGTGACGTTTTTCGTTCAACAAATACGTTGCTGTCTTAATTGGCAGATGTACGTTGATCGCTTCAGTATTCTCTTTTAGGGCTTCTTCTTCGATGATGCGCAACACGCTTAAAGCTGAAGATCCAACGCTTCGTATATGGCCATTGCCTTCGCACCGTGGGCATACATGGTAGTTAGAATCGCTAATCGACGAACGTAAACGCTGACGCGACATCTCTAGTAGTCCAAAGCGCGAGATGCGGCCTACTTGCACGCGTGCACGATCGGCCTTTAGCGCTTTTTGTAAACACTGCTCAACCGCACGTTGGTTTTTGTTAGCCAGCATATCGATAAAATCGATTACGATTAAGCCACCTAAATCACGGATACGCAATTGGCGAGCGATTTCTTCAGCCGCTTCCATGTTGGTTTGTAAGGCGGTTTCTTCGATGTCGCTACCTTTTGTAGCGCGCGCTGAGTTTACGTCTATCGAGGTTAACGCTTCGGTTGGGTCAATAACCAACGCACCGCCAGCGGGTAGTCGTACTTCACGGGCGTAAGCCGATTCAATTTGGTGCTCGACCTGGTAACGTGAAAATAACGGAACCGTATCTTCGTACATCTTTAACTTAATCACGTTGTGCGGCATCACCTGGTTCATGAAGCGTGTCGCACGATCAAAAATTTCTTTGTCGTCAATGATGATTTCAGCGATGTCACTACGGAAGTAATCGCGAATAGAGCGAACTACTAAGTTGGTTTCTTGATAAACCAAAAACGGAGCTGGCTGAGCTTCAGATGCTTCTTGAATGGCGTCAGACAAGCGTTGTAAATAGTCTAAATCCCATTGCAGCTCTTCGGCGCTCTTGCCAATGCCGGCGGTGCGAGCGATGAGAGCGTGCTCACGTGGAACATCAAGCTCGGACATTGCTTCACGCAACTCTTGGCGTTCTTGGCCTTCGATACGACGTGAAATGCCACCACCTTTCGGGTTGTTCGGCATGAACACCAAATAACGGCCGGCGAGACTGATGAAAGTAGTTAAGGCTGCGCCTTTGTTGCCGCGTTCGTCCTTCTCAACCTGAATTAGTAGTTCTTGACCAGACTTTAGAACATCTGCAATGTTAACTTTAGAGATTGGTGTGTCAGAATTGTAATTTTGAAAGTAAGTTCTTGAGACTTCTTTCATTGGCAAAAAGCCTTGGCGATTGCCGCCATACTCGACAAAAGCGGCTTCTAGGCTTGGCTCTATGCGGGTAATCTTACCTTTATAGATATTGCCTTTTTTTAGTGCGGTGTTGGCCGACTCGATATCCAGATCAACTAATTTTTGACCATCGACAATTGCAACTCTCAGCTCTTCAGAGTGGGTTGCGTTAAATAACATTCTTTTCATGTTTTACCCTATGCCTACATTGGCATGTTAAGAAAAACAGCGACTGTCTAAGAAGGTCGGCGGTGAGAAGTCGAATACACAGAAATACTGATTTTGCTGCAGTGGCAATAAAATAAAAGTAGCAACTGCTCTTTAGACAAATTCATCAAAAGGACTGCGGGCGGCCATTGCTAGGAATTACCTTCGCTAGCGTAGTTGGCTCGCCGGTGCCTGTAGTGAATTTATAGACCTCAGATGTTACTCACTGTCTATCTGCCAAAGCTAAAATCGTCTCTGATTTGACCAAGACGTTTATTAAACGCTTATCAATATCAAATCATGCTGTTGGTTATGATAACTAAAACCCATTATTAAAATATATCACCGCACTGAATAGCCCAGATATTTTAAATTCAAAGTTCGACATCAAAGTTCGAAATTAAAGTTTAATGCAGCTATCAATTAACCAACTAATTCTTTCTGCGAGGGCCAAACCAAAGAGGCTAATCATGTTTTGTTAGCATTTGTTAGCGCTTAATCGCCATCACTACTGTTCTTATTCTTCGAATTGTAGCTGTTCATATTTGCTAACAATGGCCGGCTGTCATATTAAAATTAACTGTCACGGTTTTGACCGCGATTAAGTTGCCTTAATTTAAATGACTCAGCATCAGAGTTAGCGATGTTCCTCATAATTCAGGGTGAGGTACATTGCCCTGTTACACAGCGCGTTGAGTAAGTTGCAACTAAGTGCTTGAAATCAAAGAACTAATAGTTATCTCGAGTGGGCCGTTTGTTGCCCGGTCGGTTTGCTAAAACTCACTGTAATAGCGCTCTTTAATAAAAAATTGTATTAAAGAATCGCCTGTGCGAGACACTTGTGTAAAAGATCAAACCCAACTTAACGCTTTTAGTGAGCGTTAGGATTAAGTTAAAAAATTTAACCGCATTTTTAAACCGATTTCGATACTATTGTTTCTTTTGTTTTCTCGCCAAAATAGCGGCCAAATAACGTCTGCAGTATCCTAAAAATTATCGAATCTAGCCGTTCTCACGACAGGGTTCGTAATTCGTTGAAAAATAGTGTGTTTAACGCTGGTTAAAACTCAACCAGACCGAAGAAGTCTATCAGTAAGTTGATGCTTTAGCAATCGCCTTAAACACCGATCATTATTAGCTTTTCTAGACATTGGGTTAACCCCTAATCTCCTCTATAATCGCCCGAAGCCAGTAAAGAGCGTTCTCGTGCCTAAAAAAACAAACTCAAACTCAAAAGAAGAGAATTCGAAGTCTAATTCTAAGTCGAAAAACAGAAAGAACTCGAGATCAAAAGATCGTCGAGGGTCGGTCGGTGGCTCGGTATCTAGGTCTGCGGCCGGATCAGGCGCTGATGGGCCTAGAGCGAGTAGGCGTGATTCAAGACGTAGTCGGCCAGCTGATAAGCTGGCATCGGCTGAGAACTCGCGGTTAAATCACCGCAGTATTCGCCAAGACTCCGGGCAAAGTAAAATGAGAGCCGCTGAACGCGGTGTAGAAAATCCGGCCTCGGCTGTTACGCCACCGGCTAATATTCGAAATAAAGTTAGCTTTGTCGAAATAGACGAAAACCATGATGGGCAGCGCTTGGATAACTTTTTGATCACACACTTAAAAGGTGTTCCCAAGGCGCATATCTATAGGATTATTCGTAAGGGCGAAATTCGAATAAATAAAGGTCGCGTAAAGCAAACGACTCGACTGGCGCAAGGCGATTCTCTTAGAATTCCGCCTATACGCCTTAGTGAAAGGTCACTGGATGAGTTGGATGGTCAAAAATATAGTTTTCTCGGTAAGTCGATTTTGTTTGAAGATGATGCCTTATTAATTATCAACAAACCATGTGGCATGGCGGTTCACGCAGGTAGTGGCATAACGGTCGGCGTGATCGAAGCTTTGCGAGCTTATCGCAGTGATCTAAAATACATCGAATTAGTACATCGTCTCGACCGCGAAACGTCAGGCGTATTGGTGCTGGCTAAAAAGGCCAGCGCGTTAAAAATCCTACACAATGACTTCAAAACAAATTCGCTAAAAAATCCTCGCTTAGATAAGCGCTATTTAACCTTGGTTAAGGGGGCTTGGATAGACGGTACGAGGCGGGTAACCAAAGCACTAAATACAGATGCTCGACGTCATGGCGAACGGTATGTCGAGGTTGATCCAAATGGTCGTTATGCCAGTTCGATAGTGACACCAAAGTCGGTGTCAGAGATCGCCTCGTTGGTTGAAGTTAAGTTACTTACTGGTCGTACTCACCAAGTAAGAGTGCATGTTCTATCGGAGAATCATCCGGTTGCTGGAGATCAAAAATATGGCGATCAAGACTTTAATCGGAAGATGAAGTCGCAAGGTTTGTCGCGCCTATTTTTGCATGCGGCCAAGCTTACTTTTTTTCATCCGTTGACTGAAAAATCTACCACCATTGAAGCGCCGCTGCCGTCTGAGTTGACGTTGGTGTTGACTAACTTATCTTTAGAGTTTAATTAATCGATGTACCAACTTATTATTTTCGACTGGGACGGAACCATCATGGATTCGGCGCAGAAAATTTCCAATTGCATTCAGGCGTCAGCTCGTGATGTTGGCTTAGACGCTCCAACCTCAGAACAAGCGAAGAGCATTATCGGGCTCGGCTTGGTCGAAGCTTTGCGGCGGCTGTTTCCGAGAGCTAGTGATCCCCAGATTAATGCCATGATCGGCGCTTATAAACATCACTTTGTTACCGCTGACGACACTGAGCAAAAGCTATTTGACGGTGTAGCGCAAGGTTTGCAGCTGCTCGAAGATAGCGGCGCGGTGTTAGCCGTCGCAACCGGAAAATCTCGTGTTGGCCTAGATCGGGCCTTCGCCGGGTTAGACTTAACACATCATTTTATAGCTTCGCGCTGTGCTGATGAAACGCGCTCGAAGCCACACCCGCAAATGCTGCTTGAAATCCTTGATTTCACTGCGATCGACCCCGATAAAGCTATAATGGTTGGAGATACAACATTTGATTTAGATATGGCGGCAAATGCTCAAATGGCTGGCCTCGGGGCTGGCTACGGCGTTCACTCCGAGCAAATGCTGCTTGATTCGAAGGCGCTGGTGGTAATGCAAAATTTTAACGATATTATTGCCTGGTTTTTAGACGGGCGCGTGGAGAAAGCCTATGCCTAACAAGCGTATTGGTTCAATTGATGGTTTGCAGGAGGGCGGTAAAGGTCTGCGTTTTGATGTCAGAAACGCTAGCGGTGACGTCATGCCGGCGTTTGTGATCCACTATGATTATCAATATTTTGCCTACTTAAACAAATGTGGTCATATTGCGGTGCAATTAGATTACATGCCAGGCGAATTTTTCAGTGATGACGGGCAAAGTTTGATTTGCGCGACGCACGGCGCTGAATACGCGCCAGATACTGGGGCTTGTCAAGGTGGACCATGTTATGGAGTCGGTTTAGAGCGGTTAGAAATATCGCAATCAGATGGGCAATTGTTTCTCGAAAACAAAGATTTAGATATCCTTGAGAAAAAGTAACACGACGAGCATTTGTGGCGTCAGAAAAAATTAATGTAGCAAGATTTGAATGAACATGAGGCTTATAGAATGTTAGGACGAAATAAAAATACCACTGCTTTGCCAGGGAGTCACAGTGCTCCAGTAACCTCGAGCGAAGTGATGGAGCGCTTAGCCGAGGATTATATGAAAGACCGCAAGTGGCGCCGGGTCTTTAAGTTCATTCTGCTAGGCTTGTTTTTACTTTATATAGTAAGTGCTATTTTCTTAGCTGGTGGCGGTAGTGGTGGAGTAAATGCTTCTCAGCCACATACCGCATTGGTGGAGCTAAGAGGCGTAATAAGCACTGCGCAAGGTGACGTATCGGCTGATAATCTAAATGCAAGTCTTAAGCGTGCGTTCGAGGCTAAAATGTCGAAAGGCATTGTCTTGCGTATTAATAGTCCGGGTGGTTCACCGGTTCAGTCAGACCTAATCAACGCTGAAATCGGTCGCTTAAGAAGTCTATATCCTGACAAGCCTTTGCATGTTGTGGTGTCTGATGTTTGTGCTTCTGGTGGTTATTATATCGCCGCCGCCGCTGATCAAATTTTTGCCAATCCGTCGTCGATAGTGGGCTCCATTGGTGTTCGTATGGATGGGTTTGGTTTTGTCGGCACTTTAGATAAGTTAGGCGTTGAGCGTCGCTCGCTAACGGCAGGTGACAATAAAGCGATCTTAGATCCGTTTCTACCGGTAAAAGAAAGCCAGCGAGCTCATGCTAAAGAGATGCTTGCGGTTGTGCATCAACAATTTATTAATCGAGTCAAGGCCGGCCGCGGCGACCGTTTAAGCGATAGTCCAGATATTTTCAGCGGCTTATTTTGGAGCGGCGAGCAGGCAAAAGAGCTTGGATTAATTGACGAATTTGGTAGCTTAGACTATGTGGCGAGAGAGGTTATCGGCCAAGAAGCAATTGTGGATTACTCTTATAAGCCTGATTTCCTAACTCAGTTCGCGCAAGATTTAGGCGTCTCGATTGGTGCCAAGGTGGTCAGTGCCTTTGGTGGTCAGTTGAAGCTAAATTAGGTGATTTATGTTTACTGAAACGACTTAGGCCACAGAAACGACTTAGGCCAACGATAGGCAAAGCGGATAGGCAAAGCGGATAGGCAGCTTTGCCAGCAGATTTGGCTTGGCTTATCTATTATTTCTGTTTGTATTTGCTTTGCTAAACTTTAATCGCAATCTAGCGAGTTGCAGATAAACCTCGGCGACCACTCGCTGCCAAGTGTATTGAAGGCCTGCGATGCCGCTCAGGGCCAAGCCTTTTATCATAAGCGTATACGGAATCACCGCTAGTGGAGCAATACCTAAATAGCGTAAGCGGTCAGGCCAAGATAAGCTTTGCCAGGTCGCTGCGGCGAGTTTTTTAGCTTCTTGATCCGCGTATTTACGTTGCGAGGCTAACCATCGGCTATAGGGTTTTCGGTCGTCGTGCTGCATGCGATGCCCAAGCTTCAGAACTAAGCCGTCGATCGCCACTCGTTGAGTATGTCCGTCGCGTCGATAGTGTGCTGAGTCACGTCGGTACAGCGAGGTTCTTGGAGGGTAAAGTGAGCCTTTTAATGGCTGGCCGTTGATCACGTATTCAAAGCCTATTTCAAACCCTTTGACATCACTATTAGGTGCTAGTGCAGCGATTTCATTTTCCAGCGCCTTGGTTACTACATAATCGGCGTCCATCGACAGCACCCAATCGGTTTTAATCTCTTGTGCTAAAGCAAAATTGCTTTGTTCGGTAGGGCCCTCATAACGATTTTGGATCACGCGAACATTATTGAACTGTGCACAAATGGCTAATGTTTGGTCATCGCTATAACTGTCGATCACCAATATTTCTTTGGCCCATGAAAGTGCGCTTAAGGTGCGTTCAATGTTCGGCGCCTCATTGTATGTGGCAATGACAGGTGTGATTTGATCGAGCATTAGTGTTTACCTACCAATGTTTGCGGGCTTAACCATCGAAAACGTCGAATCCTTGTTTTTCAAGCATGGCTACTAAGCGAATTAATGGCAAGCCAATTAAGGCATTTGGGTCGTCACCTTCAAATTTCTCGAACAACGCCACTCCTAAACCCTCGGCGCGCACACTGCCGGCGCAGTTGTAAGGCTGCTCTTTGCGCAGGTAGCGTTCAATAGTTGATTCACTTAATGGCTTGAAGTGGACAGTAAAGGGAACAACTTCAGACTGAATCGAACCGGTCTCTGTGTTGATTAGTGCCAAGCCAGTAAATAGTTCAATTTTTTTGCCTGATGCGGCTCGCAATTGCTTAACCGCACGTTCATGAGTATGCGGTTTGCCGACAATTTCGCTGCCGTGAAGTGCCACTTGGTCCGAGCCAATGATTAATGCAACGGGGTTATTTTTTGCGATCTCTTTTGCTTTAGCAATAGCCAATCGTTCGACCAAGGCGATTGGTGTCTCGTTGGCAAGCGGTGTTTCGTCGATGTCAGGGTTGGCGGTATCGAATGGCACCATCAATCGTTCTAATAGCATTTTTCTGAATGGCGACGATGAGCCGAGTATGAGGCGAGGGTTTGGCATAGTTTGGCTGACTGAGCTGGCAATTTAGCAAATTGGGTATTGTTTGATTATGCGATACTACACCAAGAGACGCTATTGTTTAGACCACTCTGACATGACCTCTTTTATTGTTTAGAGATAATCAAATATGATACCGATACGTTTGCGGACAAAACTCTAATTTAATTATATTATAAATGTGATAAATTGATTGTTGTTCAACATTAGCCAATTTTGTAGAGAGTCATGTCGAATAAAGTTATTAACTTAGGAATTGTGGGCGTTGGCAAGATTGTACGCGATCAACACCTGCCGTCTATCGCAAAAAAACCAGGCTTTAATCTATCCGCAACGGCGAGTCGCAATGCGTCGGTTGACGGTGTCCGAGCATTTTCTGACATAGCCTCGATGCTTGAGGTTTGTGATATAGATGCGGTTGCGTTGTGTATGCCACCACAATACCGCCAAGCGGCGGCTCAATTAGCGCTTAAGAGCGGTAAGCATGTACTGTTAGAAAAACCACCCGGAGCGACGGTCTCTGAAGTGGAGCAATTAGCCGAGTTGGCTGACAAACATGGTGTTTCGCTGTTCGCTACTTGGCACTCGCGATACGCTGCAGCGGTTGACGTGGCGAAGGCGTTGCTGTCTGAGCAGCGGCTAAAATCAGTGGCATTGGTGTGGCAAGAAGATGTTAGAAAATGGCACCCTAATCAACAATGGATCTGGCAAGCTGGAGGGTTAGGTGTGTTTGATCCAGGTATCAATGGCTTGTCTATTTTAACTCATTGTTTGCCGTCGCCAGCATATGTTACGAATGCCAACTTAATCTTTCCGGCAAATAAAGCGGCGCCCATCGCGGCTAATATCAATTTTAAAACAGCTGACGGCGTTGATATAAGCGGGCAATTTGATTGGCGAGCCACTGGCAGCGAAGCTTGGAATATTGATTTTGAAACCGACCAAGGTTTGCTACAAATTAAGGACGGTGGTGCCCGACTATTGCTCAATAACGAGGACGTAGCTGTTGCAGAACACTCAGAGCATGGCGAATACGAGGCTATCTATACGCGTTTTGCCGATCTAATTCAGCGAGGTGTGTCTGATGTTGAGTTGGCCCCTCTTAAACTGGTAGCGGACGCATTTTTATTAGCCAACCGTGAAGAAGCCGATGCCTTTAACGATTAATGACTGATACGGCTAAAGTTAGTCTCGACAATCAAGATCATATTGATTTGTTCATCGATGCGATGTGGCTGGAATCAGGCCTGTCAAAAAACACCCTGAGCGCCTATCGCTCCGATTTAAATCGCTTTGCCAAGTTTATCGCCACTAAATCACTGATTATTGTGGACCAATCGGATGTGCAGAAATTTCTTGGTTTAATGATGGCTCAGGGAACAAAGGCGAGCAGTAGTGCCCGCGTTCTTTCAACTTTGCGACGTTTTTATCGCTATCAAATTCGTCAGAATCGACTTAGCAAAGATCCATGCGTGCAGGTGCTGTCACCCAAGCAGGGCAGGCCGCTGCCGAAAGCAATGAGTGAACAGCAGGTCGAAAGCTTACTAGCTGCACCCGATCTTACAACGTCATTGGGCATTCGCGATCGAGCCATGCTTGAGACCCTCTACGCGACGGGTCTTAGGGTGAGTGAACTGGTAGAGTTGACGCTCCTAGAGATTAGCTTGCAGGTCGGTGTGGTGAGAATTGTTGGCAAGGGCAATAAAGAACGTTTGGTGCCGCTTGGCGAGCAAGCGATTGACTGGATTGAGCGTTATCAGCAGGGTGCTAGATTAGATATTCTCAAGCAAAGACAGTCTGATGCTATGTTTGTCACAGCACGAGGCTCAGGCATGACTCGGCATGCCTTTTGGCATATCGTTAAAAAGCACGCCCTTAAGGCGGGAATTCAGCAAAGTATGTCACCACACACTTTGAGGCACGCATTCGCTACACATCTAATTAACCATGGAGCTGATTTACGTTCGGTGCAGATGTTATTGGGCCACGCAGACCTCTCGACTACCCAAATTTACACACACATTGCGCGTGAGCGTTTGCAGTCAATGCATGCCAAACACCACCCTAGAGGCTAACTATTTAGCCTTTGAAATGATAAATTGAGTCACACTTGGTACAAAAGCGATAAAAAGACTGGTAACAGCGACCGATATTGTGCACTATCCGATATGGAATACAGGTTTAGCCGCGATTCTCATTGCAGAAGTCCTGATGCCGTAGCGATAATTTACAATCCCTACACAGCGCATTTTATAAAATCGCCGTTAGCGTATTCATAGCCAGCCTACGAGACCCACTACTTCTGAATAGTCTGTTAGTATAAAAGACATCCAAGTAAAGGGTTCGATTTAGAAATCAGTAAGCGGCTAAAGGCATGCGGAGATCGGCGCGATAGGACAGAAGGGTTTGTCTATTATGCGTTGCAATAATTCGCTTGCTACATATAGATAAATTGTCAAAAATAAACAGTTGCAGACGATTTGCTCAAGTACTTTTAAATAATCCAAACATTAATAGATAAACGATCGCCATGGCCATACACAATGTTATTCAGTAACGAGTGCTGTGCCTAACTGCGAACACGTTAGTTTCCCAAAGACGAAGAGACTCCTTTTGACTCAAAATAAAATACAAGCCACTATTATTTCAGCATCAGATGCTGGAATCAGCAATGACAACATCAGCCCCAAAGCACTCAAAGTAGTTGAGGGTTTGCAACAAGCTGGGTATCAAGCTTACTTAGTCGGGGGCTGTGTGCGCGACTTAATCATCGGTACTAAACCGAAAGATTTTGACGTTTCGACCAACGCAACGCCCGAGCAAATCAAAAAGACCTTTGGCCGCAATGCGCGAATAATCGGTCGTCGGTTCAAATTAGTGCATGTGCGCTTTGGCTATGAAGTAATAGAAGTTGCCACCTTTCGTGCCGATGCCAACGATCGCGAGCGAGTCGGGCAAAATGAGATGAGCGAAGGTGATCAAGGCCAATTGCTACGCGACAACGTGTATGGCCAAATAGAAGAAGACGTAATACGTCGAGACTTTACTGTTAACGCGATGTACTACGATAGCGTCAAAGGCGAAATTCTTGATTTTATGAACGGCATTGACGACGTTAAAGCCGGCAAGCTTAAAAGCATTGGCGAGCCTGAGCTACGTTTTACTGAAGACCCGGTGAGAATGCTTAGAGTGATTCGCTTTGCAGGCAAGCTAGGGTTTGAGATGGAGCCTGCTGCGTTAACCATGATTGAAGAGCAAGGTAAGTTGTTATCGCATGTATCGAATGCCCGTTTATTCGAAGAAGTGCTTAAGCTTTTTCATGGCGGAGCCGCTTACGAAACATATTTATTGTTACGCAAATACGGTTTGTTTAAGTATCTATTTCCATTTACCGACCACACCTCAGTTGATGGTGTCGAAGGGCTACCAGAGCGCGCGCTGCAAAATACAGACAAACGGGTTAAACAAGGTAAGCCGGTTATTCCTGCGTTCTTGTTCGCCTGTATGATGTGGGAGCCAGTTAAAGCCGATGCTCAAGTGCTGATGGACGATGGTGCTAATGAAGCACACGCTTGGCGAGTCGCAATGAACGATGGTCTGCGCGACCAAAATCAATACGTTGCGGTACCACGACGCTTAGCTGAAATTATCTTAGATATATGGAATATTCATTTTCGACTTATTAAGCGCAATCCACGCATGGTAAAAGCGTGTTTAAATAATCGCCGCTTTCGAGCAGCGTATGACTTTTTATTGCTTCGTAGAATGGTGCATGAAGTCGATGAAGAAATAAGTGAATGGTGGACTGAGATTCAAGAGTTAGAGCCCAACGATCGCGAAGCGATGATCTCTGACTTAAATAGCACCTACAAGCAGGAGCGCCAGCCTCGCCAACAAAGCAATGAGCCTGACGGTAATAGTGTTGACTACAACTCGGCAGGCAATGAGGATAATTTCGGTAATACCGTGTTTGGCGATGGCTATGAAGGCGGATTTAGTAAACCCGGTGCTGCGGCAAAAGGTCGCAAACAAAATAAGGGTGGCCCGCGGGGACAGCAGAGAAGCACTACTGGCGGCCAACACAAAACGGCTGGACGCGGACGTCGGCCCAGCAATCCCAATCAAGGCAATCCCAATCAAGGCAATGATAGTCAGGCTGCCAATAGTAATCCTGGAAATAGCGAGCAACCGAATAACGCTCGCCGTGGAAAAGTAGGCAAAAAGCGGTCAAGTAAAAAGCGTACCAATGGTGGTGTTCAACGTCGTGCTGGGCCGAGCGCCAATCGCACGAATTCTAGGGCTCGTAATGACTCGGAGCCACGTTTTCAAGAGGCGCGGCCCGCTGACGAATTCGGTGTTACATCGTCGGGCAGTAACAAAAAAGTTAAGGTTAGGCATAAACGTAAAATAGCTGGACCAACGGACAATGACGATAAGCCGCTACTAGGCTGACAAATGTCAACGTTAGCCTATTTAGGGCTTGGTGCTAATTTAGGTGACCCAATTCAACAAATGGTTGATGCCCGAGAAGCCCTCTTGGGCTTGGAATCTACGTTACGGCTAAGATGCTCGAACTTTTATCTCTCATCGCCAGTAGGTTATGAGGCACAAGCAGATTTCATTAACTGCGTGGTCGAACTTGAAACCAATATCGGCGCGCTTGAGTTACTTGATGATATGCAATCAATAGAAAATGCAATCGGCCGTCATCGAGTCGCAGATAATCAAAATGCGCCAAGAGTGATTGATATAGATTTACTATTGTTTGGCGATCAGGCGATTAATGAAGAGCGTTTGCAAGTACCTCACCCAAGAATGAAAAACCGACTATTTGTGTTAAAACCACTGCTTGAACTCGCTAAGCTAGAACCATATCGCACAGCGGTAGAGGTCGGTGATTTCGACGGCCAAGGGCTTGTGCGGCTTACAATTGGTCGCGATTAATGGCTCAGTATTTTCAAATTCATAGCCAGAATCCGCAGCTTCGATTGATTCAGCAAGCGGCGGAGATAGTGCGTGGCGGTGGGCTAGTAGCCTACCCCACGGACTCAAGTTATGCGCTAGGATGTCATTTAGATGATAAAAAAGCGGTTGATCGAATTCGTCGAATTCGTAAGCTAGATAAAAGTCATAATTTCACTCTCGTTGCGCATGACTTAAAGCAAATTTCGCAATTCGCTAAGATCGACAACCAACAATATCGACTTATTAAAACGCTTACGCCGGGGCCATACACGTTTATTCTTGCTGCAAAACGCTTGGTGCCTAATCGGTTAGTGCATCCTAAGCGTCGTACTATCGGTATACGTATCCCAGATAATGCAATTGTGCGTGCTTTACTTATCGAGTTGGGCGAGCCGATTATGAGCTCCAGCTTGATTTTGCCCAAGTCTGAGTTGGCTATGGCTGACCCTGAAGAGATAAGGAGTCAGCTTGAACATGACGTCGACTTAGTAATCGACGGCGGGTTGGGCACTCTAGAGGCTTCGACCGTGCTTGATTGGCACGATACGCAACTTAGAGTTTTACGAGAAGGTGCGGGTGATATTGCCTTTCTTAATAAATGATCGATTGAATAAACCGTCTATACACTTGGCTTGAGCGCTAGTCTTTAAGCAGCCATAAATGTACACTTTAACTTTGAAAATAACCCGTTAAATTAATGATTTCTAAGTCTGGTCACCCTAATCGTGTCGTTTCGGGCATGCGCCCAACCGGTCGTTTACATCTAGGTCACTATCATGGTGTTCTGAAGAACTGGTTGAATTTGCAGCATGAGTTTGATTGCTATTTTTTCGTAGCAGATTGGCATGCTTTGACCACTCATTATGAGGAGGACTCGGCAACCATCAATGATAATGTCTGGGAGATGGTCATCGATTGGTTGGCCGTTGGTGTTGACCCCAGTCGCGCAACCTTGTTTATTCAATCGCGCGTGCCAGAACATGCCGAACTGAACTTGCTGTTGTCGATGATCACTCCGTTGGGTTGGTTAGAGCGCGTGCCGAGCTATAAAGATCAACAGGCAAAATTGACTGAGCGCGATCTATCGACGCATGGTTTTCTGGGTTATCCGGTATTACAGGCGGCCGATATTTTGTTGTATCACGCCTCGCAAGTGCCGGTTGGTGAAGATCAGGTGCCTCATATTGAGCTTACTCGTGAGATAGCACGTCGGTTTAATTACCTCTATGGACGTGAAGAAGGGTTTGAAGAAAAAGCCGAAGAAGCAATAAAAAAACTTGGTAAAAAAGGTGCTAAGTTATATCGTGACTTGCGCAATGGCTATACCGAACGAGGAGATCACGAGGCCTTAGAAAAAGCCCACGCATTATTGGCCAGCAATCAAAACCTTACCAATGCGGAAAACGAGCGGTTATTTGGCTTCCTAGAGGGCGGTGGACGGTCTATTTTAACTGAGCCTGAGTCGGTACTCACTGAGGCACCTAAGCTGCCGGGCTTAGATGGCGAAAAAATGTCTAAATCTTACCGCAATACGATCGCCTTGCGCGATGACCCGGCGCGTATTGAGAAAGAAGTTCGTGCCATGCCCACCGATCCTGCACGTGTGCGCCGCAACGACCCGGGTGACCCTAATCTTTGTCCAGTTTGGGAGTTTCATCATATTTATTCCTCAAGCGATACAAAGGCCTGGGTAGAAACAGGCTGCCGCAGTGCCAGCATTGGCTGTGTCGATTGTAAGCAGCCATTGATAGAAGCGCTGTTGAAAGAGCAAGTTGAGATTTCGGAGCGGGCTCAGCCGTATATTGAAGACCCGACATTGGTGCGCTCGATCATTGCCGATGGCTGTGAAAAAGCCCGAGATACGGCTAGCGAGACGATGGCACAAGTTCGTTCGACAATGAATTTGGACTACTATTGATTCGGGCTACTATTAATTTGCTTTACTATCAAAGTTAAGGCTTTTAATAGCTACGCTGAATAGTTAATAACATGAGCGACGATAAACAAAACCACAAACTTGAACAGCCCCAGGGCGAGCAAGTAGAGGGCGATCAAGCGAACCCGGTCGACGCCAGTCAAGCGGTTGTTGAGGTGGTGGACGAGCATATTGACATAGTCGATGCCGAGCTGGCCGCTAAAGAGGCCAAGCATAGCGAGGTAATGCGAGCCGTAGTGATGGGCGAGGTCATGAATGAGTGGCCGCAAGATCTCTTTATACCGCCAGACGCACTCGAAGTTGTACTAGAAAGCTTTGAAGGGCCGCTGGACTTATTGTTGTACCTTATTCGCAAACAGAATCTCGACATACTAAATATTCCGGTTGCCGACATTACTCGACAATACATGGGTTATGTCGAGATAATGCGTGCCGCAAATTTAGATTTGGCTGCGGAGTACTTGGTAATGGCAGCGTTGTTGGGTGAGATTAAGTCTCGTATGTTGTTACCAAAACCAAAGAGTGAGTTAGACGACGACGAAGATCCAATGGCGGCGTTAATTCGTCGTCTGCAGGAATACGAACGCTTTAGCGAAGCGGCCAATCAGATGGATGACCGTCCACGACTGGATCGGGACATTTTTAAGTCTGAAGTATTGTTTGATGATCTAAACCCACCTGAGCTTAAAGCACAGGTAAGTTTGGACCAATTAGTGAAGGCATTTCAATCGATTGTTGATCGTGCCGATGCAAACAAAAGTATGTTTGTCTCGCGTGACACCCTGTCGTTACGTGAGCGAATGACTAAGATTTTGCAATTATTACAAGAAAAAGAGTATGTAAGCTTTGGCGAGTTATTCAGCGTGGCTGAAGGGCGTTTGGGCGTCGTGGTCTCGTTTATCGCGCTGCTAGAGTTATTTCGCGACGACATGCTGATAGTAGTGCAAACCGAACCTTTGGCACCGATACATATAAAGCGGGCGGCTTAGAGCAAGACTTAGCGTTTTGTTAATTTAGATACCATGAAAGAAAAAGATTTGAGCATGCAAAAACACGCCGAGGCAGATCAACTGAGTGTTGATTTGCGCTCACATAAGAGCGACGAAAGCGAGGACACCGATGTTTTTGGACCGGTTGATAGTGAACTGGAAAATATCATCGAAGCGGCCCTCTATGCATCTAAGTCTCCATTAGGCGTAAAGCACATTATTGCTATGTTTCCGGATGATGCGCAGCCTAGTAAGGTTGATATCCAAAATGTGATTACCGGTTTACAACAAAAGTGTGAACACCGAGGTATTGAATTGCGTCGCATTGGCACTGGATGGCGCTATCAAACTAAAGAAAAATACTCGCCGTGGTTGAGAAAACTGGGCGGTAATAAAACCCCGAGGTATTCGCGCGCGTTACTAGAAACGCTATCGATTATTGCTTACCGACAACCGGTGACTCGCGGTGATATTGAAGAAATTCGCGGGGTTGGTGTCAGTAGTGACACAATCCGCACCTTAGAAGAACGAAATTGGGTTGCCCAGATTGGCCATCGCGATGTGCCAGGGCGCCCAGCACTATTTGGCACAACTCAAGGGTTTCTCGAGTATTTTAATATGACCAGTTTGCGCGAGTTGCCCGAATTAATGGACAAGCGCGCGCTTGGCGAAATCGCTAAAGACATGAATTTAACGCTGCCTATGGATGGCGTCCAAGACAACGACGAAGCCGCTAGGCGTAAAGAAGAGTTAAGTGAAAAAGCGGACATTATAGAGCTTCATCCTGATACCGACGATTTTGACGATGAGTTAGAATCGAGCGATGAGCACACCCCTGAAAGCGACTTAAGCGCGCTGGAAGATTCAGATATTGACAACGCAAAAGACGTGTTAGACGCCGATGAATGATAAATTACAAAAACTGCTGGCCCATGCGGGTATGGGTTCTCGACGCGAAATCGAAACTTGGATTACTGACGGGCGTGTGACGGTCAACGGTAAGCGAGCAAAGCTTGGTGACCGCGGCAATGCGTCCGATCGGATATTGGTCGATGGTAACATCATGAGTCTCACCGATGTTGGAGGTGAGCAGATTAAGGCGCTTATATATCATAAGCCTGAGGGCGAGATTTGCACCCGTAAAGACCCTAAAGGTCGGCCGACCATCTTTGATAATTTACCTGGCATTCCTGGTGGCCGATGGGTATCGGTTGGTCGTCTTGATATTAACACCAGTGGTTTGATACTGCTTACTAATAATGGCGAATTAGCCAACAAGCTCATGCATCCGTCGACCGGATTAGAGCGTGAATACTTAGTCCGAGTTCGAGGTGCGGCGAGTCAAGAGACAATCAATACGCTTACCCGCGAAGGCGTCGATATTGACGGAACACCGGCAAAATTTGAACGCGTACTCGCGTCTGACATGGCTGATGAAGGTACTAATCACTGGTATAAAGTGGTTATTAAGGAGGGGCGCTATCGTGAAGTTAGACGAATGTGGGACGCGGTAGGCCACACCGTCTCACGCCTCAAGCGCATACGCTATGGCACGATCAAGTTAACGCGAGAAATAAAGCGTGGTAAACACGCTAAGATAGCGCCTATGCAATTGGAGAAATTAGTTGCGTCGGTTGGTATTCAAGGCGAATTTGCAAGCCAGTTGTACTCCTCTGGCGCACCTCGATCGGCGTCTAAAGTGCGCCGACCCAAGACTCCGGACGGCAAAGTTCAATCGCGTGACCGACCATCGGGTGACCGATCATCAAGCCGTGGTGATGCTGATAGTGATGGCCGCGCAAAAAATAGAGGCGAACACAAAGTCAGGTCGAGGCCAGTACACAAGCCCGCGCGCAAAAAAACGCCACAGAAAGGTAAAAGTCGGCAATCGGAAGTTAGCGCTTCGTCAAACTCGAAGCCCGCTCCTACAAGGCCTCGTAAGCGTTAGAAATTTTCCATGAAAGTCTCGATTATTACGGTGGTGTTTAATGCAGAGCAGACTATTGCTGATGCGTTGAGATCGGTTGCCTCGCAAACTCACAAAAATATTGAGCATATCGTTGTCGATGGCGCGTCAAGTGACGCAACGCTAGGGGTTATTCAAGCTAATTCTGATCGTGTTGCGATGCTGATAAGTGAACCTGATAAGGGTATTTACGACGCGATGAACAAAGGCCTCAAGCTTGCTACTGGTGAGGTGATAGGCCTACTTAATGCGGATGATATCTTACAAAATGAAAGCATTATTTCGCAGGTTGTAGCAGCCCATGCTGATCAAGAGTTAGATGCTTGCTATGCCGATCTGGTGTATGTAAAGCAAAATGACCTCGCGCAGGTGACGCGATTTTGGCGTTCACGAGATTTTCGGAAGGGTCTTTGTTTTAGTGGCTGGATGCCCGCTCACCCTACCTTATATCTTAAACGTAGGGTGTATGACCGAGTTGGTAACTTTAATACAGACTTGCGTTATCAGGCCGACTTAGAATTTTGTGTAAGGGCTTTTGAGCTGCATTCGATTACTAGTCGGTATATCCCTAAGCTATGGGTGAGAATGCGCTTAGGTGGTGTCACCAACAATAGCCTTAGATCGATGGTAATGGGCAATTGGGAGTCTTATTTAGCGCTTCGAAAGCTAGGGGTGAAGAGAGACCCTATTAGTTATTTTTTGATTAAATTGGGCTCTAAATTGCCGAGCTTTTTACGTAGAAATTAGCGTAGAGCCTCGGCCATATCGCAAGGCTAGGCTTCTCCCAGCTAAGCGCAACCGACGCATCTCGATATATAGCCTGCCAAGGTATTTGCACTTCACACTTTTCTAAGCAGACACCCTCAAGGAGCACCTAGCCCTTCGGCTACGCGCAGGGTGACAGAAATATGCGTAGACTTGCAGCTAAACCGATGTTGTCAAGACTGCAACTCGCAGTCTAAGCTTAGGGTCGCTAAACGGTTACTAAACTACTAGCTTGGCATTATGAAAATTGTGCTCGCCTGATAGCACTTTTAAATAGGCTGGAGCAATACTTTGTGGCGTCGGTAATGATTCTTGACTTTCACCGGGGTGAGATCGTCGTCTGAAACTGGTTCTTACTGCACCGGGGTCGATCGAGTTAACGTTGATATTAGAAATGTTCTCCAACTCCTCAGCCCAGA
This sequence comes from Arenicella sp., assembly GCA_046709645.1. Lineage (GTDB taxonomy): Bacteria > Pseudomonadota > Gammaproteobacteria > Arenicellales > Arenicellaceae > Arenicella. Next base: position 62,078 of record JBKEFT010000017.1, on the reverse strand, counting down.
TCGACATTTGTGCTTCTAAACCAGCGTAAGCAATGCTATACGCGCCCCAATATGCTTGCGCTTGGCGACCGACGTCGGCCGATGTAAAGAGTATGTTGGTCGTGTGTTCTTGCTTTAACAACGGCAGTAATGCGCGCGTTAAGAAGTAGGGCGCTTGCAAATTGGTGTGCATCACTGAGTTCCAATATTCCATATCGTATTGATCTAAGGGGCTGGGCGAGCCAAGGTCGGCCGCGTTATGCAATAAACCATCCAATTGACCGATGTCATCATAAACCGCTTGCGCGAGTTCGGTGGCGGATTCAGGTGTCACATCCATTAGATCAACCGGTAAGATGATCGGTTCGGCATAGCCTCTGGCGACAATGTCGTCAAATAATTTCTCCAAATGACGCGCTTTTTTGTCAAGCATAAGAACCACGGCTCCTTGCTCAGCCAGCGCTATGGTGACCGCTCGGCCTATGCCGTCGGCCGCGCCGGTGATCATGATGATTTTGTCTTTGAAGTCTTGAGACTTGGCTTGGTAATCTTGCCAATCGATTGCAGTCATGGTGTTTAGCGTAGAATTTTCTGGGTTGTAATTACAGTTTGCATAGCGCGGCTTTGCATAGCCGCGCTATGATGTCGATAAGGCTGCAAAACTTCAAGCGGCTAAGTGCTTTTCTTTAACTAAAGTTAGTAAGCTATTAGGCGACTTTAATATGAAGTTAGCATCCCACTCATGAGGTTTTTCAGTGTCCGAAATGTAACCCCACAGGGCGCTCGCAGTATCCATTCCCGCTGCATTGCCGGCTTGAATATCGCGTAAGTGGTCGCCAACATACAGGCATTCGCTTGGCGCTAAGCTAAGTACCATACAGGTGTGTAACATCGGTACGGGGTCTGGTTTTTTGACCGGTAGGCTGTCCCCGCCCAAGAGTATTGCGCAGCGCTCGAGCAAGCCCAAGCTATCAAGTAAGTCTTTGGCCAAATGCAACGGCTTGTTGGTGATAACTCCCCATTTTAAGGCATTACGTTCACAGTATTCTAAGACCTCGTGCATTCCCTCATAAACAAAACTGTCATTGGCGACGTGTTGTTTATAGTCGGCTAAGAATTGCTCTACTAGCTTTTCAACCTCGGGTATATCGCCTTTGCCAATAGAATCACCGAAGCCAAACTCGATCAGGGCTTTGCCTCCATTAGAAACCAGTTTTCCCGCTTGCTCAACGTCGGCCGCTTGCTTGCTGTGAGATTTCAATACCCTATTTAGTGAGCCAACCATGTCAGGCGCAGTGTCAATCAGTGTTCCATCTAAATCTAATAAGACCGCTCGTAATCGCATGTTAAAAACTCTTTTGTTAAAAACTCTTTTGTTAAAAACTCTTTAGTTAAATAGGTCTGGAGCAATGAATCATGTAATTCACGTCAACACCCGGCGCCAACTTATAAACCTTGGTAAGAGGGTTATAATGCAGGCCAATCATGCGTTGCATTTCCAAGCCTGATTGGCGGGCGTATTGGCTTAGTTCTGACGGTTTGATTAACTTGTCGTATTCATGGGTACCCTTGGGCAACATATTGAGTACGTATTCAGCACCGACGATGGCAAATAACCATGCCTTAGGGTTTCGGTTAATAGTAGAGAAATAGACATCTCCGCCGGGTTTAACCATTTTTGCACACGCTTCTATTACCAATGCTGGATTTGGTACGTGTTCAAGCATCTCTAAGCAAGTGACAACATCGTATTGCTCTGGTCTTTGTTCGGCCAATTGCTCGGCAGTAATTTTTATATACTCTACCTTTTCACCACTTTCGAGCAAGTGCAGTTTAGCGACGCTTAAAGGCGCTTCGCCCATATCTATGCCGGTGACCTCTGCCCCAAACGCCGACATGGCTTCACTGATGAGCCCTCCGCCACAGCCTACATCAAGTAGCTTCTTATTTTTTACTGGGGAATGCAGGTTGATGTATTCAGTTCGTAGCGGGTTGATCGCGTGCAGTGGCCGAAATTCACTCTCGGGGTCCCACCAACGTGAGGCAAGATCTTCGAACTTTTTAATTTCATTCGGGTCGACATTAGCGGTCGCTTTAGCGGTGTCAGTCATGGTTGCTGATTCTCTCGCCCCATTGGGCTGCGTTACTTAATATTTGATTTACATCTGCATTTTGCAATAGCTTATCGCTTACTCGCGCGTGACCTTCGACCCAGACATCTGTGATTTGCTCACGCGATGCGCTGAAGACGATTTGCGAGATCGGATTATAGACTGGCTGAGTGGAGATGTGGTTTAGGTCAATGGCGACGATATCGGCTGACTTGCCAACTTCCAATGAGCCAATTTCATGTTGCATGTTTAGCGCCTTAGCGCCATTGATGGTCGCCATCTCAAGCGCTTGCCACGCAGGTAGTGCTCGTGCGTCGTTGGCGGTAGTTTTAGCCAGCAAGCAGGCGGTACGCATCTCTCCAAGCATATCGAGGTCGTTGTTACTCGATGCGCTATCAGTGCCAAGGCAGACGTTGGTGCCAGCCGCCAACAGATCGGCAACGCGGCACTGGCCGCTGGCCAATTTCAGATTCGATTCAGGGCAATGCACCACGTGGATGCCTTGCTCTGCTGCTAGCGCAATTTCTTCATCGTTAAGCTGCGTCATGTGCACCGCGATCATACGCGGGTTCAATAGCCCCAGCTCGTGTAGCCTAGCTAACGGTCTTGCTCCAAGGGTTTGTAGCGCATTGTCAACTTCTTCAGCGGTTTCATGAATGTGCATGTGAATTGGAATATCAAGCTCATCAGCATAGGTGCGGGCGGTTATCAGCGACGCATCGGAGACTGTATAGGGTGCATGAGGCGCGATGGTTGCGTTAATGCGTGAGAGTGACCGTACTTCATCATGCACTAGCATGCCTTTCTCAAAATACTGGTCTGAGTCATTGGCCCATGTGCTTGGGAAGTCCAGTACGATCATACCTACAAACGCTCGGATACCCATTTCTTGGGCGGTTCGGGCCACGGTGTCGGAATGAAAATACATGTCGTTAAAACACGTCGTTCCGCTTAATAGCATTTCTGCAACGGCCAGTTCGACTCCATCTCGCATGAAGTCGGCGTTTACCCATTTAGCTTCGGCGGGCCAAATATGGCCCTCTAGCCATTCCATTAACGGTAAATCGTCGGCAATGCCTCTAAATAGGCTCATGGCTGCATGGGTGTGAGCGTTGATTAATCCAGGAATCAGCGCATGAGAGCCCTTATCGATATGTTCAGCCGTTGGGTATTTTTTTAATGCCGCGTCGGTTGCCAATATCTCGAGGATCTTGCCGTTTTCGATGACTAAGGCATGGTGGTCAAGCGCCGTATTGCTAGGCACAACAGGAATTACCCATCGAGCCGATATTATTTTTAAGGAAGCATTCATCTAGTTTTGCCGGTATTGGATCAGTTTACTCGCTGGTGTATTCAGCGTCACATATTAGATTAAAAGGTAGAATAACGGGTGACGTGTTATATGAACGCGATTGTATTATATACTAGGCTTAAGATTGTAATTACTTAAAGGCAGCTTGCTGCTCAGGCTTTATTCTATTATGCATATACTTGTTACCGGCGCAGCTGGCTTTATCGGAGCCGACTTGAGTCAAAAATTACTGGCTCTGGGGCATTCGGTCGTTGGTATTGATAATCTTAATGATTACTATGATGTTTCGCTCAAACAGGCGCGCCTAGCTGAGATTAGTAAACACCCGCAGGCGGCGAATTTTACTAGCTTGGAATTGGATATTGTCGACAGAGCCGCAATGGCAGACTTATTCGAAGATCACCAATTTGATGTAGTCGCTAATTTGGCTGCACAGGCTGGCGTTCGTTATTCGATAGAGCATCCTCAGTCTTATATAGATTCAAATTTAGTTGGCTTTGCAAACGTACTAGAAGGCTGTAGGCAATCCAAAGTAGGTCACTTAATTTACGCCTCATCGAGTTCGGTCTATGGCGCAAATAAGAACTTCCCATTTTCTGAATCTGATCGGGTTGACAACCCAGTGTCGCTTTATGCGGCGACTAAAAAAGCCAACGAACTAATGGCGCATAGCTATGCACATTTATACGATATGCGTTGTACCGGCCTACGCTTTTTTACCGTCTATGGGCCATGGGGCCGACCAGACATGGCACCGTTTCGCTTCGCTTCGCGTATGCTTAAAGGTGAAGCGATCCCTGTCTATAACAACGGTAATATGATTCGCGATTTCACCTACATTGACGACATAACTGACGGGGTGGTTAAGATTGCCGAGAGCTTTAGTGGCGCTGAGGGCTCTAAGGGCTCTAATAGCTCTCAGAACTATAAGGTCTACAACATTGGCCGCGGTGAGCAGGTTCAACTGATGGAATTTATAGACTATATGAGCCAGCATCTTGGCGTCGAGGCGAAGATTAATATGCTGCCTATGCAAGATGGCGATGTGCCAAGAACGATGGCCAATACTGAAGAGCTGCAGAAAGATTTTGGCTATCAACCTTCGGTGTCGGTTGACCAAGGTGTTGAAAAATTTGCCAAGTGGTACAAGCAATATTATTCCCTGTGATGCCGATTTATTTTAACGCAGTATCGCACCTCTGGATTGGGTGTCTGTTTATTGCCAATGGGCTAATGCTGACTTGGTTGCTGCGATCTAAATTCAAATCATTTAGATCGTTTACTCAGCCACTAGAAGCTCAAGTTTTGAGTAGTTTTTTTATCTCTTTAGGCCTAAATGGTCTGATCTTGCTGCTACTAAGCTGGATGTCGCTTGAGTTCTCCCTAGCTAAGTGGCCGCTTGGCTTAATTGCCTTAGGGCAAACGGCGTTTTTGTACGCCTTTGTTATTAGAGTAAAGGCCTATCATGCGTTTCACTTTGAAATAAATATTGCTCGGGCCGCATTATATCTGTTTGTGTTTGTTGTGTTGTTTTATAACGGTGGCCTGATCGATAAAATGTCTGACTCTTGGTGGCATATGTCGCTCGCTAACAAGATTGCATTGGAGAGTGCATTCAGCCCAGCGGTAGGCCATTTGACAGGCTTGCCTACGCGTTATTATCCGCCCCTTTGGCATGGGAATTTGGCGCTGGCTAATCAATTGTCGGGAATTTCGATCGCAGTTTTTTGGAACTCCGTTACCGCTTGGGTTGCTGTATTCAAAGTAATGGCGTTCTACTTATTTGCCTACGGCATCAGTAAAAATAAGACCACCGCGTTGCTTGCGGCGATTTTGTTTGTTTTATTGCCTGGTATAGGAGTGGCTTATTTGAGGGTTTCTGCATGGCCTTCTCATGTCGCGTATACAGCCTGGTATGCGATGTTTTATGTATTTACCCTATTTTTGGATAGTTTGCCGACCGACAAGGCGAGCTTAAGGCAGACGTTGTTGCCGTTTATCTCGACCTCAGCGAGTAAGCTAATTAGCTTGTTATTTCTTAGCATTATTGTTGTTTTTACCCATAAAGCCGAGATTGTCTGGTTTGTTATTGCTTGGTTTAGCTATTTAATTGCAGCTTCTTTAAGCCGTTCTCTTTCGAGAAATGACCACTACATAGTTGCTAGAGATCATTTGCTATTGATCTATTGCTACCGAGCAATATTGATTTTAATAGCCGTTTTTGCCCTATGGTTTGCGGTCAACCAACACTATCTTAAAGCCGGTATCAGTGATCAATTACTGGCGAATTTATTGCCTGTGGCTATATCAGTAACATTGTTTTTACTTGATATTCGATTCAAATCCAGAATGGTTTTGCGCTGTATCTGGCTGATATTACTCGCCTTAGTGTTGGGCTCGGTGAATTACACTCATCTTTACTCATTATTCGTTCCTGGGTTGGCTCTACAGACAGGGCAGTTTTATGAAAGTTCGGCGGTTGCGATCGGCTATTTTGGTGGCGAGTTGCAAGTTCCGAGTTGGCATCTACAGTTGCGTAGTGGCTTGCTTTACTCTGGTGTGTTATCGGTACTAATGGCCGCAGTATTGCTTATCGTTAAGCCGAATCGCTTGTCGATTCTTACCGCCGGAACTGGAAGTGTGGCGATGTTGTTTTGCGCATCGCCATACCTGTATCATTGGTTTCAGGCTGTACTTGACTATCATTCTCCTTGGCGGATATCGCTGATGATTTTTCACCCAATTGTATGGGCATTTGCGCTTGTTACGCTGAATGAGTTTAGAAAAACGCTGGCGAATTCGCGAACATGAACATTATTCAAAAACGATTATCGGTATTTTTCGCTCTAGCCTCTGTGTTGGCCCTATTGGCATACGATGCCAGTCCTCACTTTGACAAAGGCTTGATTCAACTTAAGCGTCAGAATAATTCGGCTCAACGGCATTGGAGCCTTTTTTACGGCCAACGCTTTGTCTTTTACGAAGGCCCATTTCGTTATCAGGATGATATAAATCAGATTCGCGATTTAATTGAACCCGGCCACATTGTTTTGAGTGATCTAGCAACAAGTTATTATGCTGCAGCAAGTTTGCCTTTGTATGTTAGGAATGTGCATCGACACCAAGGGCGAACGCAATCTTCGAGCTGGCGGAAACTGCTCGATCAGCGAACAGCCTGCAATCTCCATCAGCAAGATGTATTTGTAGCATTTAAGGCGTTTATTGATGTTGAGCAGCGTAACAGCGTGTCACACGGGCAACCGCAATTTAAATACGTTTTAGTGAATAAAGATAGCAACAACAAAAACGTGCGTCTGGATTGCCTTTGGCATCGTAGAGCGCTGCTGATGAAACATATCGCACCAGTTTCAAATTTAAAGTACGCGGGCGAGTTCTTAAACTTATACGAAATAAGCAACCGCTCAGCGACCCCCGCGCCTGATGGTTAATGATACGGTTCTAAGTAGAATGTTTAGATCTAATAATAGCGAGTAATTTTTAATATAGTACAGGTCATATTGTAGTTTTCTTAGTGCGTCTTCGGTAGATGCTCCGTATGGGTAGCTAACTTGAGCCCATCCCGTCAGACCCGGCTTTACAACATGACGAAGGTCGTAGTATGGAATATCTTTAGACAATGACTTAGTAAATTCTGGTCGTTCTGGACGGGGGCCGACAATGCTCATCTCACCGCGTAAAATGTTCCAGCATTGAGGCAGTTCATCTATACGCGTTTTTCTGAAAAATCCACCAAGAGGAATCAGTCGATTATCTTGCTTGCTTGCCCACTGCGCACCAGACTCTTCTGCATGTAAGTGCATAGTTCTGAACTTATAGATAGTAAAATGCACGCCGTTCATCCCAACCCGAGTTTGGCGAAACAAGACAGGTCCTGGTGAAACTATTTTGGTTAAGATCATGCTGATTAACATTATGGGTAAACTCGCAACAATGAGCGCGATGGCACTAATTACGTCCGCAGCGCGCTTCACCCTTAGTACCACAGAGCTATGCAGCATCGTAAACCCCTCTGTACGAATAAACCAATTATTGTCGATTTCGTTTACCGGCACTAAGAAAAGAAAACTTTCAAAAAAATCTGAGAGCGAAAAAATCGGAGTTCCCCCCAACCTCGCTTGAATAAGGCCTTGTTGCTCAGCCTTGCTGGAGATGTGTTCTGGAGTGATGACGATGGCATCAACCTTATCATCATCGCGCGCTAGATCTAAACTGGCGGCATAATGTATTTTGAAGTTCATTTGGCTTCGATTAAGAGCGGCATCGAATTGATGTTTTGATTTAATATCGCCAAGCACGATCAATCGTTTTTGAGTATTGTCAGACAAGAACAGTTGGTTTAATACTATTCTGGCTGCGACGGCTAAGATGCCGAGTAACAAGATAGCCGTAGGAAAAACGCCACGACCAAAAAGATCGCTAAAGCGTTCTGGGCCAAGGAAATAGATGAAGAGTGTGCTCGGGATTGTTGACGCTAACACCGTGAAAAATGTATTTAGCGGTAGCTTCGGGCGGCTCCCGATAGCACTGCTTGTATAGCCGTTGCCGATAAAAAGACAAGATACGATAACTAGGTTTAGTCCCAGATACTCAAGGCTATCGAAGTCAGGTAGCGAATTTAAACGTAGTTTGGTGGCAGATGAAAAAGCAAATGCTATGGCTACTACATCGGCGACTAACAGGCTCGCTTTGTGAAGCGGGTGATAGACGCCGAATAAAGATTTTTTCATTGTTAAAGAGTTTATTTGCCGATTGACGCATTCACCGCATCGCAGATGGTCTTGATTGTTGCTTCGTCTAAATACGGGTGCATTGGCAAGCTAATAATCTTTTTTGAAATAGACTCGCTAATAGGAAAATCTCCTTGCGAGTAACCAAGATGTGAGTAAGCGGACGATAGATGAATCGGAATAGGATAGAACACTGCAGTGGGAATGCCTTTTTCGGCTAAATCAGCCTTCAACTTGTCTCTATTGTCAACTTGAATAGAATATTGTGCCCACACACTACCTTGGCCATCGGGCAATGTTGGTGTCGTTACCGTATCATCCAAATTGCTACTGTATAATTCTGCTGCAATGTTTCGCTGTTCAATTTCGAAATCATAAGTTTTTAGTTTCTCCAGCAGGATAGCAGCTTGAATCGTATCCATACGCGCATTCAAGCCGATTCGAACGTTGTCATACTTATCTCCGGACATCGCTTGTCCGTGAACGCGTAAGGAAACAAGTTCTTCGTACATGTCTGAATTGTTGGTGAAAATAGCGCCACCATCACCGTAGCAACCAAGAGGTTTTGCAGGGTAGAAACTTGTCGCTGCTGCATCACCAAAACTACATGCTTTAACACCTTTGTAAGCAGCGCCAAAAGATTGAGCGGCGTCTTCGAGTAGAAATAACTTATGTTCGGAAGCAATGCTAGTGATTTTATCGTAGTCGGCCGCTAAGCCAAATAAGTCGACCGGTACTATCGCCTTTGGTATAAGTTTTGCTTCGTTTAAAACATGTTGAATTTTAACTTTTAGGTCATTTGGGTCTAAGTTATAAGTGATCGGGTCTACATCAACAAAAACTGGCGTTGCGCCAGCCAGCGAAATAGCCTCTGCTGAAGCAAAGAAGGTAAATGGGCTGGTGAATACCGCATCTCCTTTGTTTAAGTTTTGCGTCATTAATGGCAACACTAATGCATCGGTACCACTAGAGCATGCGAGAACGTGTTCTACTCCAATGAAATCAGCCAGTTGAGTTTCGAGCTCTTTGACCTCAGGGCCCATAATGTATTGCCCGTGTTCAAGAACTTTCATTATCGCGCTATCAATTGCGGCCTTATTATCAATGTATTGAGCGTTGAGGTTAATAAATGGGATTGTCACGACGATGTCCTAAATAAGAGTAATATTGAAACAGGGATTATAAGTTTACTATATTTGGTAAAACATTAATTGACGTTAGATTGGCCGAATGATAATAATTCGGCCGTTTGTTAGGGTTTAAACCCCCGTATTTTAGATGGGTAGTTTTAAGTAAGCCGTTGCCTCTAAAATAGGCCGTATGAAATATCGAAATGAGTCTCATATAAGATTGAGTATCACTTTGCTTGGGTAACGAAATATCGTTATCAAGTTTTGACGGCTGACGTGGGCTTGCGTGTACCGTATACGGGAACTTGTAAGCCAAACATGTGAGTACCTAGAAATAGAAATACTTCGAGGAGTAGTAAGTAAAGATTACGTATATTAGTTAATCTCCGAACCGCCCAGTATATCGCCTTCAAAAATCAGGAGGCGAGCGAACGGTCGTTCTTCGACAAAGCTGTTTGAACAGTGCCCTCATCTTAAGAAGCGTTACGGGGGTAAACATTTTTGGGCTCGAGGATATTTCTGTGTGACCGCTGGAGAGTTAACAAAAGAAATGATTCGTGAGCATTTAGAGCATCACATTGAGAGGAATCCGAATGACAACTTTGATGTGGAAGAATAGCAATCGGCTTTAGCCGATAACATGGACTTTCAGTCCTATCTTTTAACCCACCGTCTTTAGACGGTGGTTGTTAAGTTGAATAGTTTTAAATACTCTATGAGACCTCTGCATAACTCTAGCACAAGATAAAACGGCTAATAGTTTTCAATATTTTCACCAAAAAATCGCGCAATAGCTCGCTATTACACTCAGTTTTGGTAAAAACCCTGAAAATATTTTCTTATTTTCCTTTTTCACTAGAGTTATGCAGAGGTCTCTCTATAGTATGATGGACAGACAGCTGTGTTTATAGATGAAATGAATTTCAGGCAAGTATAAAGCTATGCAGATAATAATTTTAGGAATGCATCGTTCGGGCACATCAATGCTTGCTCGCCTAATAAATATGATGGGAGTCTATTTTGGCGAAGATGGCGATGCGATCGGCACCAACGATGAAAACCCTAAAGGTTTTTGGGAGCGTCAAGATGTGCGCAAGCTCAACGACAAATTGTTACACTCGGCGGGCCTAGATTGGGATGAGCTTAGTAAGCTCACTCAAGGTTGTTTTCATCAAGATGACGTTGATGAGTTTGAACTAGCAGCGTCTGATGTTATCGCCAAGTTAGATAAACATCGGAATTGGATACTTAAAGAGCCTCGGTTGAACATTTTACTAAATCAATGGCGAAAAATTTTAGATAAACCGATATACATATTCGTTTATAGAACTCCAGTCGAAGTAGCGTTAAGTCTTAATGCTCGAAACGAAATCCCTAGAGTAGTGGGGGCGGCACTTTGGGAACTTTATAATAAAGAGGCACTTAAATACGTCGATATGGAACGAACAGTGTTCGTTTCTCATGGCCAAATTATGGCCGATCCAGTTAAAGCTATGGATTCTCTTTTCGACCAATTAATACTTATGGGCGTTGAAGGCATAACGCGTCTTACCGCGGCGCAAATTTTTGAGTTTGTCTCTCCCAAGCTTCACCGTCAAAAACAAATCGGCGATATTGCCGATCATATTAATAGTAAACAAATTGGGTTGCACGAGCTTCTTCTGACGATTGATAATGAAGGGCAGAAAAACCACATAGTTGAAGAGCTTTCGATTGCTGCAAAAGAAAGTTTGGAGGACTATGAACTGAATAAGAAGGCAAGGCTTGAGTTAGAACAAAGAGCAAATGATTTTGAACAAAGAGCGAATGATTTTGAACAACATGTCAGCGATCTCAAGTTAGAACATGAGTCGTTAATTAACATTAACAATCAAACCCTTGCTCAAATTGATGATATTCTAAAAACGAGTCGTTGGCTTATAGGGGGTCGTATTGTAAATACAATAAACGCATTGCGTGGACAGAAGGGTAATAAGCCAGCTTTTCTTGAGAAGGTTCTTGAAATACGTAGACGTTTAGCTGTACACTTACAAAAGTTTGAAAAAAATGATTAGGATGTCAAACAGTTTTCTGTTTTGATTTCATGATTTAATAGGCTGGCCTAGCCTAGGCGTCGGCTGTTTTGAGGCTACTTTTAACTTAACGATAATTGAGACAACATAAATGAATAACTTTAAAAAACTATTAATCGGCGCAACAGTTTTGCTTGGAACTTCAGCTGCGAACGCAGCGGTTACATGTAACGGTACAACCCAATGTCAAGGCCCTGCAGCTGAAATAATGGTCAGTTTGTTCCCAAGCCCGACTGGTGGTATTCTAATCAGTTCACCGTCTGTAGTTAATGGCTTGCCTTGTACTGGAGCCAGCGGCGGTAACAACGTTCTGTTGCCAGCAACTCATGTAAACTACAACCAAACTTACGCCACTTTGCTGACCGCATCAGTTGCAGAAAAAGAAGTCATACTTCGTATTGATACAGCGCAAGCGGCTTGTACTTTGTTTTTTGCCCGCATGATCAATTAGAGTTTAGATTTTCACGATGTTGCTCTGATTTTATTTTTCTAGATTCTAACAAATTTTTTAATGTAAGATTTCGAAGTGATAATTGTATAAAAAAGGCCGCTCAAGCAGGGGCCTTTTTTTATGGCCTTTTGCCTGTAAATAACAATGTTGAGTTACATTGGTTAACGTTTTTCTACGTATGTTATTGAATAATTTTTTTATATCGAGCGAGTTAGGCTTATGGCTTTGATGAAAAGAAAGCTAATCCTTCATATCGGTTATGGTAAGACTGGGTCCTCAGCGCTGCAGTCTTGGTTTGCTAATAATCAAGAGGGGTTAATGCGGCTTGGGGTCTGTTATGCGGGCGGAAACCGTGCTGCTAGGCACTACGAGGTCAGTAGCGGAAATGCTTCAATACTTTTAAGCTACCTAGACGGCGAAGGGGTAGCTGATATAGAGCTTATTGATCACTATTTCTCGGATAAACGTACAGCTCTGATTTCGGCGGAAGCACTGCAAACGCTAGGTACATCTGACAAGGATCGTGCTTCTAAATTACTTCAATTTGTAGGCAATAACGATATAGATTTGCAAGTGGTTGCTTATATACGAAATATCTACAACCATAATTATTCTAATTATGTCCAGGCGGTAAAGAGAAGGGGCTTGACTGGTTGTTTTGATGAATGGTTTGCAATTGAAGGTAACGCTAATCCATTACGTTTTTATTTAGAACTCTATCAATTAATTCCAATTGACTTACTGCACTATGAACAAGAAGATGGGCATCTTGCTAGCGCTTTTTGTAAATTAACAAATTTGGATTACGCCAGCTTAACCGCGATGGAAAACAGGAGAGTAAATCGAACTCTTACTCACGCTGAAATAGAGATATTAATTCACTATATCGAAATAGCAAAGCAGGTAGGTTATAAACCTGATGTTTTTGCGAGGCATATTAGCGATCATTTAGTCAATAACTACCCTGAGATTCGGTCTGAAGTTTTCCTCTCAAAGGCCGTAGTTGGTCAAATTGAGCGCCAATTTAGATCGAAAATTGATCACTTTAATTTGATCTCCCGTAAAAATTTTGATTTTGAACTTAAGGTTTTGAACAAAAGTGGTTATGTTGACGGTGAGTCGATGTCTGGGCGGAGTCGGCTTGAAGCTAAGTCAAGGGTTCAGTCATCGATTATACGCCAACTTGATGTACTTAGTGATGGCCCGCGGTTTAACTTTGTTTTAAAATTGAGTTTTAAGGAGCCCATATATGTATTAAAGATGCTGCTGCGATATACACTGAAGAAGTTATTAGTGTTCGTGATGAGGGTACTGTCGCGTCTGGAGAGAATGCTTTGATTATCTTCATATTGTAATTTTCAGGAATGTTCGTTTTTCATCAAACTGAATTTATGGGTTAATGTCGCTTTATTCATAGTATACTCTCGCGCTTATTACATGCCCTCATTTGATATATATACTTCTAACTGAGTTATGTCAGAGCTGATTACAGTGAGTATCGAGTTTTCGACAAATTGGAACACAAAGGCGTAATTACCGGAAATTTGGTCTTTGACTTGTCGTCTAGGTGCAGCCGTTTAAATACTAGGGTTGACCTTAAGCTGATTAACAATAATTGAAGTGAGACTATGTATAAAATTTTACAGATATTGATTGCTCACGTTAAAAATATAATAGGTGATGGCAACTACCTTGAAATTCGTAGAGGACTTGTTATCGGCTCGAAGCCACTGACCAGGTCATTTTCAAAATTTAAGCGTTTCATTATTGATGCGACAACTTTTTTATTGAAACGGCGTTCTGTTCAAGCAAACCAGCCTGATAAAGTTGACAGTGCCGGCCATAGTAAATTTATCAATAATGGAATTCAAATTGATGATGGTAATTGGCTGCTTTCAGTCAATAAGCTCGCTGATGATGTCGGGCTGAGTATCGTAACTCTTAATTTAAATGCTGAAGCTTTTTTAGAGAAATATTTGAAGGGTTTATATCGATTACCCAACATTCCTATTGAAATTATTTTTATTGACCACAATTCAAAAGATTCCAGCATCGAGCTGGTAAAGAAATATTCAGCGTTACTTCCTTTTGAATTCAATATCATTCAAAAAGATTTTAATGATCGCTATAGCACTTCGAATAATGAAGGTTGGAGGGTGGCTAAGTACGATTATATTTTGTTTCTAAATAATGATGTGGTGATTGGTGATCAGTCCCAAGTGGACGTCGCGATGAGGCTTTTAGATAGTCGTGATGAGGTTGGCCTAATTGGTTGGCATTTGTACCATGATATTGAGTTAAATAGGCCACAGCATTCGGGTATTTCATTTGCTTGGGACAAAGCGCATAATTTTTTACGACCCAAAAATATAGCAGGGCAAAGGGCGTTTAGCGTTCAATATTGTATTCATGAATACCCTGCTGTTACGGCCGCAATGTTGTTGGCCAGAAAGTCAGATCTGGAAAGCGTTGGAGGTTTTGATGAAGGTTATAATTATGGCTACGAAGATGTTGACCTTTGCCTGCAGTATCGTGAAAAATTAAGTAAAAAATCCGTCTTAATAGATAATTTATCAGCGTTTCATGCCGAGAGTACATCTCAAAATCGAGAGGGGCGCCTAGCCGTGCGTGAGCGCCGCCTCGGTAACATCAAATACTTTAAAGAGAAGTACGGCTTAGGATTGAATCGAAAGCTTCAGTCGTCGGTATTCGAACGACGTAATCCTTTCAGTCTAGGGCGCCCAACGATTGGCTTTGTGGTGACCGAAGCTTTCGATGGGGCGACCGCTGGCGATTATTTTACAGCGTTAGAACTCTCTATTTTCCTAAAGCGTGAGATTGATTGCGAGATAAAATTTTTTCCTCAAAGAGGCCCAAATGCTGCAAAACAATTTAGTTGCGATGGGGTAGATTTGCTCGTTGTGCTTATCGATCGATTTGACACCAGAGGGCTCAAAGACAGGAGCCCACGAACGATGGTTGTCGCATGGATGCGGAACTGGTTTGACCGTTGGCAGAGCTGGGATTACTCTGGAACTTATGATTTTTATTTGACGTCGTCAAGCTTCGCACAAAAATTCTTGCTAGATCAGTTTGGCATTGCTTCAGAACTTCTTCGAATCGGCACCAACCCAACTCGGTTTCATACCTCTGCAGATCGAGAGAGGGATATCGATATCTGTTTTGTTGGCAGCAAGTGGGGGGTCGAGCGAGATATCGAAAAGGTGTTCCCGACGCTTGGGAAGTATAAAACACATATAATTGGGCACGGTTGGCCTGTTGATGAAGACCCAGAAATGTTTAAGGGGGGCATCGACTATGTCGCAGTTCCTAAAGTCTATTCCAATACTAAAGTGGTTATCGATGATGCCGCGAGTTCAACCAATCGTTGGGCTTCTGTCAATAGTAGAGTTTTTGATGCTTTAGCTGCCGGGTGTTTAGTTATCACCAATGGTGTTGCTGGTGCAAATGAATTGCGTGATCTATCCAAAAGTGGCGTCGACATACCGAGCTATCAATCGCCCCAAGAGTTAGAAAACCTTTTAGAACTATATTTAAATGATGAGGGTCTCCGACGATCAAAGTGTCTAGAGTTACAATCTGCGATCCTTGAGGGGCATTCGTATCAAAATCGTGCGGCAAGTCTAATTTCTTATGCCAACCATTGGTCGAAAACTGCATTCAAAATCTCAATTAAAGTGCCGGTGCCAAGAGAATCGGTAAAAAATGAGTGGGGCGATTATCATTTCGCCGTCAGTCTCAAAAATGCTCTTCAACAAATGGGGCATCGAATCAGAATAGATCTATTACCTGAATGGTATTCCGAAGCTTCAGCACTTGACGAGGTGGTTATAGTCATTCGTGGGTTATCCCAATATAGGCCGAGAGAAAACCAAGTCAATTTGATGTGGAATATTAGTCATCCAGACAAGGTCGAAATCCAAGAATATGAGCAGTATGACGTTGTATTTATCGCCTCTGAAACTCATGCGCAGACGTTATCGCCTCTAATAAAGAACACTAAAGTAGTACCATTATTACAGTGCACCGATCCAACTCGATTTTACCCCGATATGGATGAGTCGGTTGCTGCCCATGAACTTCTATTCGTTGGTAATTCACGTCGAATTTATCGAGATGTTGTTCGTTTATCTATTGAGAACAAGCAGCCCATATCGGTCTATGGCGGGTTGTGGAACGGCATCATTGATAGCGAATATATAAAGGGTCATAATATTGATAATACAAGTTTAAGAAAGTATTATTCGCGCGCGAAAATCGTACTAAATGATCATTGGGAGTCGATGCGCGAATTGGGTTTTATATCTAATAGAATTTTTGATGTAGCAGCCTGTGGCTCGATATTAGTGACTGATAAAGTTGATGGCATGGAGAGAATTTTCCAGCAAAACATTGTTTCTTATGATGGTACTAGCGAGGGATTTAAAAAGGCTTTATTGGAAGCGTCCAAGTTAAAGTCATCGCAAGCCGATATCGATGATATCGTCGAAAATCATTCTTTCCTCGCCCGTGCTGAAGTTATCATTCGAGAGGTTGAGAGTGTTGTCGGAAAGCTATATCTGGATGTAGATGCTAAATATTAATGATCGTAAGAGGCGTTTACTTTGAAATCACTTTTAATTGAAATAAAAGAGTCACTAGGCATGTGGCGCTATATTCTTTATAGCGCCTGTTTGAAGATCTTTCTACGAAACACCGGTTCGAAGCTAGGCTTGCTATGGGAGCCTCTCAGTACTCTTATTGTGTCCTCCGTTTTGGCAACAGTTTGGATTAGGGTTTTGGGAATCGAAGGTTCGTTGCTTGATTACTTTATCTACGTCTATAGCGGAATGCTTATCTGGGGTGCAATCTCGAGTGCCGTTTCAAACCTCTGTGCCTCCTTGGTTAAGAACGCTAAGAGCCTGACTAATCGAAGGCTTCCAGTCTTCGTGTATATCTTTGAAGATATCGTTGTTTCATTCATTCCATTTTTACTCGGATTGCCATTCTTGGTTTCGTTTGTATTAGTTTCGGGCTATGTTCCTTCTGCTGGTGATTTAGGTTTGATCGTTCTCGGCATTGTTTTAATGCTTACGGCGTCTTTTGGCTTTTCGATAAGTGTTGGCTTGAGCGCCTTTTTTCTCGGCGATGTTCGTCAGGTAGTCACAGCAGTAATGAGGTTAGGTTTTCTCGTAACTCCCGTTATTTGGAAGGCTGAACGATTACAGAATTACGAATATTTACTGCTTCTAAACCCATTCTACGGTTATTTGCATATTCTTCGTTCTGGGTTTACTGGCGAGCCGCTGGAGATTCAGTACGTCGTTCAGGCCGTTTCTGTCACCGCATTCCTGTTGCTACTTGGTGTGGTTGTGTATAGGAATATGGAAGTCAGAATCCAACAGAGAGCATCGATGCTATGAGTATTACTCGTATTACTGCGACTGATATTTGCCTGGATTTTCGCCTTAGAAAGCCAAGCTTATTTGATTTTGTTAAGACTAAAAGTAGTTCAAAAGATGAATTTACCTTTAGGGCTATAGATAATATTTCGTTTGAAATTAAGGCTGGTGACAAGGTTGGCCTGATCGGCAAAAATGGCGCAGGAAAATCTACGTTGTTGAAGTTGCTTTCGGGCGTTCTTGAGCCAACAGATGGGGAGTTGGTTTCAATAGGCGAGACGTTCCCTTTGTTGAATTTGTCCGCAGATATAGTCAGCCAAGCATCCTGTCTACAAAATATAAAGCTGACAGGCTTACTGAGAGGCTTTAAAGGCCAAGACCTAGATGCTTATATTGAGACTGTTAAAGAAAGCGCAGATATAGATCGGTTTCTATTATCGCCTGTCTCGACGCTTTCTACCGGCATGAAAACACGCTTTCTTATATCGTTGATCGGAGAACTCAGTCCGCAGATCCTCGTGATGGATGAGTGGATCGGCACTACCGACACTAGTTTTATCGAACAAAAGGAGAACAAATTTAACAGACTTATTTCTTCAGCCGATATTTTTATTCTTGCTACACACAATCGTGAGTTAATTAGACGTATGTGCAATAAAATAATGTTCGTAGATCAGGGAAAGCTCGTATATTTTGGAAACGTGACTGAGGGTTACAGGCAGTTTAATCAGATGTTAGGTCTTGGTAAGTATCGTGATAAGTAGCTTGCCCTATGTTTCAATCGTTATGCCGACTCTAAATGAAGTTCGATATCTCGAGCGCGCTGTAACGTCGTTAAGTGAAAATGGGTACCCTGTAGAAAAATTAGAATTTATCCTAGTTGATGGTGGTAGCAGCGATGGAACCTTAGAGGTAGCTGAGCGGCTAATAAATCAGGGTAATAATATTCGTTTGCTTTCTAATGAAATGAAAACAACTCCATTCGCATTAAATATCGGAATAGAAGCCGCTACGCATAAGATCATTCTTCGCGCGGACGCTCACGCGATATACAGCAAAGATTATATTTCTAAATCTGTAGCGCTCTTAGAGTCTGGCGCAGGAGATAATATTGGCGGAACTGTGACGTCAATAAAGAGCGACACTGCGCTTAGTGAGCTGCTCGCATATGTTCTTAACTCGAGTTTGGGCAATGGCGGTGCTGGCTATCGTAAAGCGACTGAAGGTAAGTTGGTCGATACAGTTTGGTGTGGTTGCTGGTATAAATCAACATTGATACAAGTCGGAATGTTTGATGTGAATTGGGTAAATAACCAAGATGCCGAGCTCAATGCGAGATTGATTTCTGCAGGGTTCCGAGTTTTTTCTGACCCTGAGATTCAAGCGTCGTTGGTTGTTAGGTCAACCTTGCGCGAGTTTATTCGGCAGTACTTTCGTTACGGAAGAGGCCGCTATAGAACTCTGTACCGTCATCCGCATATTCTCCGCTTTAGACAGGTTATACCACTGTTTGCTGTTGCCGTATTACTTGCATTTTTTCTTGCTGCTCCATTGTTAGCGGCAAGCGCATTTCTGTTTTGCGCGATTACTTTAGCTTTCTTATTTCGAGTCAAAAAGCCAGGTTTTAGTAGTTTGCCTATATTGATGCAGCTTTCCGTTTTTCCGTTGGTTGTTGTAATGAATATATGTTGGGTTACAGGAATGGTTATTCAGCTGGTGAGTCAGTTATTGCCCATGAAGCGGGATTTTTGAGTATTGTAATCAGCAATTTTGAAACAGCTTGTGTGGGGCTGCTATGATACGTTCTGCTCTGGCCAACGGACTAATAACGTTTAATGCGCCGGAACATACTCCTATGACGACGATATTTATTAAGTATAATACTAATCACAATACGACGATAAATCTGCTCGGGAATTGCTTTCGGCAAGACGTTTAATATTTTAAAAGAAACTAAATTAACAGATTGCCTCTAATTGTTGGCGGCTCATGTTTTTCATATCACATTTAAACCTCACTATTTGATTAAGTAGCCGATTCGGTTGCCAGTGCCCTCGTGGCTTCTATGCGACTTTTTTGAGTGTTAATAAGAGATGGTGAACTTCGCGGTTAAAAATAATTGGGTTTAAAAGTTACAATTAAGCAGCTGAATATAATTGACAATGAAACCGGTGCAGGCAAATTAACGACAGTTATGGCTGGACCTTTTAATCGCGCTTGTATTCAAGGCATGTTTGTTTTAATTGTGTCGATCTTTCAAGTGATCAGTGTCTGGTATTTCCAAGGTAAGAAAGTCGACGAGTCGGAACTGGTTCTTTTTGGTGTTGGATTTCTTGGTGGAGACTTTGACCCAGTATGGAATCACTATGGGCACTTCGGAATGTACCTATTAGGGGGTGTGTACTACTGTATCGGAGTCGTTACAGTCTTATTTGGTAAATACGATTCTTTGCTTGATTACGCTGCACATTTCACTTTTGATGGCACCTTTTTTCAGTTGGGTAGATATATTTTCGCAGTATGCCTAACCACCGCAATATTTCTTCTCAGCAAAGTTGTCTCTCAGAACGCCTCTAGTCGGTGGCTAGCTCCTGATATATCTCGAATTTACTATGGCAGTTTTGGCGAAAAGGCTGAAAAAATATGGGAGTTTCACCTCCAAGCACTTGGCGTTTGGTTTTGTGTGCTTTCGATGCTGTCATTAATCGGTGTCTTTATTGCACGCTACCGAAAAATCGTTTTGTATGGATGGCTGGTCGTATTTATATTACTTCTTCCGTATTGGTTTGGGTCAACGCTAAGGGATTATTGGTTCATTCCTACTTATTTGTTTTTAGGGTTCTTAGCAACAATAACAATCTCAATATTGTCCGAAATTATTATTAAAGGTGCTAGGCGCAAGGCTATCGGGATATTCGTGACGGGAGCAATAATTTTGTTGTTTGGTGTTAAAATATTTGATGGCTCGGCCGTATATGGATCGCTTTTAAAGCGCAGTATGAATACCGTCTCGTCGAACAAAGACCTTGCTGGAGATTGGCTTAAGAGTACCCACTTTGGTAAACACACGATTTTTGTCGATCGCAGTTACGCTTGGGTTTACCCAACGCTATATGATCCGAATAACCTTAGTATGTCGCGATACTTCTCTCTTATGTTTATATATGAAAGAAGTGAAAATCGATTTCTTTCAGCTGTTTTTGAGCACTATCTCTATGGGCAATATTTAGTTGCTAATCCTAGTGTTAAGGATGAGGCGGTTAAAATATCCGGGTTGAGAGTAGATTTTAATAACGGAATAACCGAGTTAAATTCCCCTTCATTATGCTCGCGGTTCTCAAAGAGATGTGAACAAGCGACCGTTAGAGAGATACATGACGCTGAAATACTAAAGGGTGATGGTGCTAGCATTCAATATCAATCTACCGGAGAGGACCCTTACGTGGTTTATTCGATCGACGCACATGTACCTACCGATGGGGCTTTCTATGTGGATATTGATACCGATGCGATTTGGTGGGAACTACGCTACGATCTCGGTGATGGTTACCCTCTCGATTTTGAGCCGATCAAACACATAGGCTCAAAAAAGATGCCGATCAAATTACAAAGCAAGACGCAACTTGGCAAATATGACATGTCAAATACCTTGGTTGCTGAAAAGATACTTAACTCAAAAGCATTATTCGTAACCGCAGATGGCCCATTTAATCGGTATAAGCATTTGCGCAAGAAAAGTGTAAATACCTTGTCTGAGCATGATAAAGCATGATAAAGCATGATAAAGCAGGATTAAGGCTATTAGATTGGCATGAGTCGATAACCACATCAACGCTTATTAAAGAGTTTAATTCAGGATCTGGGATGCCTATTCAAGTTTACGATATATCACACCGCATTCCTGGGCCTCGTATTAAATGATCTTGGCTATTTCCACCGCGATTTATTTGCGGTTGATTCGATTGCCTTTATGGATTGGCATGACGTATGTAATGTAGTAGGGGTCTATGAGTCTGTTAGTAAGGCGCTAGGTGACTATACGTAGCCGATCTGATTGTTGACTGATAGGTTTTCACTGTTTTTTCGAGCTCCAGTAGTCATTGTTATTCTCTTGCGACAATGCACTGTGTGAGCGATTTTTTGGTACTTATGATTGAACGCTTATGATCTAATATCGACATATGAAAAATATTGACGATTTTAAGATAGCCATCTTAGGCCTCGGCTATGTTGGCTTGCCGCTAGCGGTAGAGTTTAGCCGACATTACCCATTAGTCGGGTATGATTTGGACGCTAATAAGATTGCCGAGTTGAGGCAATTTCACGATTCAACGCTTGAGCTAACCAGCGCTGACTTACGCGATGCGGGCGACCTTTCTTTCACCGACGATGTAAGCGATCTTAGGGACGCATCGGTCTACATCGTTACCGTGCCAACCCCGGTTGATTCCAATAAACGCCCAGACCTTACTTGCATAGAGGAGGCAACAACGTCGATTGCTGGCTTGCTTTCAAAGGGCGACACCGTTATCTACGAATCGACCGTCTACCCAGGAGTGACTGAAGAAGTTTGTATGCCAATTCTTGAACGTGTTTCTGGCTTAACGTTCAACCAAGACTTCTTTCTCGGCTACAGTCCGGAGCGTGTTAACCCAGGCGATAAAAAGCGTACTCTTACCAAGGTGATAAAAATCACCTCAGGGTCAAACCTAGATACCGCCGAGTTTGTCGATAAGCTGTATTCGAAGATCATTGAGGCTGGCACGCATCGAGCAAGTTCTATTAAAGTGGCGGAAGCCGCAAAGGTCATCGAGAACACTCAGCGTGATCTTAATATCGCACTCGTTAATGAGCTTTCAATTATCTTCAATAAAATGGGTATTGATACTCAAGAGGTGCTGGATGCAGCTTGCACTAAATGGAATTTTTTGGATTTTCGACCAGGCCTAGTCGGAGGCCATTGCATAGGAGTTGACCCGTATTATTTGACGTTCAAGGCCCAGGAGCTTGGGTATCAGCCACAGGTGATTCTCGCTGGACGAAGAATTAATGATTCAATGGGTTTCTCGATTGCTGACGAAATTGTTAAAATGATGATGCAGCGTAAGATTAACCTCGTTAATGCCAAGGTATTAATTTTAGGATTGACCTTTAAGGAGAATTGTTCCGATGTTCGCAATACCAAGGTGGTTGATATCGTTTCCGGCCTTGATGAATACTCTGTTGATGTAGATATTTATGACCCTTGGGTCAATCGCGCTGGAACCCCTGTGAATGAGGGTCTTAGTATGCTTTCAGGCCTTGGTCAGCGACAATATCAGGGGGTTGTGTTAGCGGTAAAGCATGATGAATTTATTTCTATGGGTATTGGTGCGATTCGCGAATTATGCGTGCCGAATGCGCCTATATATGATTTGAAGTCGGCCTTCCCCAAAGTTGACACGGATCGGAGGCTATGATTTTCTGGTCGTTACTGACGTCCAGCTTTGCGCGATACAAAGAGGCTGTGTGTTTGGCTCTATTTGCGTTATAATTCGGCGATATAAAAAACATCAAAATAAGCCTAAATGACCGATAAATTCGCTAAGGAAACCATCCCCGCTAATCTTGATCAGGAGATGCGTCAATCGTACCTCGACTATGCTATGAGTGTAATTGTCGGGCGGGCGCTGCCGGATGTTCGTGATGGCTTGAAGCCTGTGCATCGACGGGCTTTATACGCCATGGCGATGCTCAATAATGACTACAATAAGCCCTATAAAAAATCGGCTCGTATTGTTGGTGATGTTATTGGTAAATATCACCCGCATGGTGACACTGCGGTTTACGATACCATTGTTCGCCTAGCGCAAGACTTCTCGATGCGTTACCCGCTGGTTGATGGTCAAGGTAACTTTGGTTCGGTTGACGGTGATTCACCTGCGGCAATGCGTTATACCGAGATTCGTTTAGCCAAAATCGCGCATTCAATTCTTGCTGACCTTGATAAAGAAACCGTCGACTTTTATCCGAACTACGACGAAAGCGAAGTTCAGCCCTCGGTAATGCCGACCAGAATTCCCACCTTATTGGTTAACGGTTCGTCGGGTATCGCTGTTGGTATGGCTACCAATATACCGCCACATAATATCACCGAAGTAATTAATGGCTGTCTTGCCATGGTCGACAATGAGGATATCTCGGTCGATGAGTTAATGACTTATATACCTGGGCCGGATTTTCCGACATCAGGGTTTATCAACGGTAGCAAAGGCATTCGAGATGCTTACCGTACTGGGCGCGGTAAAATATATATGCGTGCACGCACTCATATCGAGACCCAAGAATCTAATGGTCGCCAGTCAATTATCGTAACCGAGCTGCCTTATATGGTAAATAAAGCTCGTTTACTTGAGAAGATTGCTGAGTTGGTTAAGACTAAGAAGATTGATGGTATTACTGAGCTTCGGGATGAATCCGATAAAGCGGGGATGCGCATGTTTATTGCGGTTCGCCGTGGTGAAGTTGCTGAAGTTATTCTTAATAAATTATTCCAGCAGACTCAACTGCAAACGGTATTTGGTATTAATACTGTAGCCTTGCTTAACAATCAGCCGCGCATATTCAATCTGCGTGAGTTAATTGAAGAGTTTATTAGACATCGACGAGAGGTCGTTACACGTCGCACCATCTTCAATCTTCGCAAAGCACGCGCGCGTGCACATACCTTAGAAGGTTTGGCGATTGCCTTAAGTAATATTGACGAGATGATTGAGCTGATAAAACAATCAGCCAGCCCCGGTATCGCGCGTGAAAAACTATTAGAGAAATTATGGGTGCCAGGTGTGGTGGCCGAGATGATATCTCGTGCTGGCGACGTGTCCTGTAAGCCTATGGGTCTAGCGCCAGAGCTTGGTTTGCATGGTGATACTTACAAGCTCTCAGAAAAGCAAGCCAAGGCCATTCTGGATTTGCAACTTCACCGGTTAACCGGCTTAGAGCAAGACAAAATTCGAGAAGAGTATGCTGAAGTCTTGGAGAGAATCGCTGAATATATCAATATTTTAGAAAACACTGATCGTTTAATGGAAGTTATTCGTGAAGAACTTATCGCGATTCGTGACGAGTATGGTGATGAACGCCGCACAGAAATTCTTGATCAGAAGCTAGACCTAACTCTCGAAGACATGATCGTCGAGGAAGACTTGGTAGTGACCTTGTCACACGAAGGCTATGCAAAATCGCAGCCCTTGAGCGATTATCGCGCACAACGGCGAGGCGGCAAGGGTAAGAGTGCTACTAAAACGAAAGACGCCGACTTCGTTGAACGTATGTTTGTGGCCAACTCGCACGACACAATTTTATGCTTCTCAGATAACGGTAAGGTCTACTGGTTGAAGGTTTACGAGCTTCCACAAGCTGGTCGAAATGCTAAAGGTAAACCTATCGTTAACTTGCTGCCGCTGGGCAGTGATGAGCATATTACCGCTATTTTGGCGGTCAAAGAATTTACCGAAGGCAGTCATGTATTCATGGCGACCAGTGACGGTACGGTTAAGAAAACCTCGTTAATGGACTTCTCTCGCCCACGCGCCAACGGCATTATCGCTCTCGATCTGGTTGAAGGTAACGAGCTGGTTGGCGTTGGTTTAACCAACGGTAATCAAGACGTGATGTTGTTCTGCACCTCTGGTAAAGCCATTCGATTCGCTGAAGACGACGTGCGCAAGATGGGGCGTACTGCAAGAGGTGTTCGTGGCATCAAGATGGCCGAAGGGCATAAAGTTAATGCGATGATTATTTGCGATGCTGATGACGAGGAATCAGCGGTACTAACTCTGACGGAAAATGGCTTTGGTAAGCGCACACTCCTTTCTGAATACAATGTGCAAGGTCGCGGTGGGCAGGGTGTAATTTCAATTCAGACTAGCGATCGAAATGGTGATTCAATTGGAGCGATTTTAGTTGAAGATCATGACGAGGCTATGTTAATCACCAATGGCGGAACGCTTGTTAGAACGCGTGTAGCCGAAGTATCGGTAATCGGTCGTAATACTCAGGGTGTTAAGATCATTGGCGTTTCCCAAGGAGAGCAGCTAATTAGTATTGAGAAGGTTGCCGAGACTGAGGCAGACGATGAAATCGTTGAGGGCGAAGTTGCTCAAGGTATTGACGGTGATCAAGGTATAGAAGTCGCTGCAGACTCTGCCGCTGTGATTGATGGCGAAACGCTGACTGACGGCGATGCTGAAGCAGCAGACGATTCTGACCAGCCTGAAGGTGAGGTTGATTAACGGTATGTTTTACCGGTCTTCGCCAGGCAAAGGGAGTGTGGCTAAATTAGCCATTCTCTCTTTTTTGTTGCTGACATTGTTTGCCTGCAACGAAACTGTTGATTTAAAAGCGCAAACCAGCGTGAAAGAGCAAGATTTGAAGTCTAATTCAAGCGTCAGCGAAAAAATTTCTAGTGAGCTGATGCTTGACCTGGCGGTTGATCGAGATTATCTAGACTCAGGGCAACTTGTTTTAAACGCAACGCTTAAGAATGGCTCGGCTAATGAAGTTTCTTTTTTACCTTGGGCAAGCCCTTTTGAGAAAAATGTTACCGCCGATTTTTTAACGATCGTCGATCTTAAGGCTGGCGTCGAGCTCCCTTATCGGGGGATTATGCTTAAACGCATGCCGCCAAAGCCCGCAGACTACCAGTCTCTGGCACCGCAGCACACCATTTCAAACACTATTGATATCACCAGTAGCTATACGTTTTGTTCCGACCAAAAGCTCAAAATAGTTTTTTCAGGTACGCTCTATAATCAGCTTTCAAACCCATATGCCCTTGAGCTAAACAGCCTTGAAATGGTGTTGCCGTATGCATTTCCTGATTGCTAGCTTTTGCTTATTGGCCTATGTGAGTACAGTCAACGGAGCTCTATGAAGATGAAAACTATTTTCAAATATTTATTTACTGCGACCTTATCAATTTCTCTCATTGGCGTTGCTCATGCCGCATCAGAGATACCTGATAACTTGCACGTAATTGCCTCGATCGAGCAGACCTCATTTAGTGTCGAAGACAAGCTAATGGTTTCGGTGACGTATCATAATTTCGGCAGCCAGACGATCTCGCTACTCAAATGGGGTACGGCGCTTAACAACGGTTTAACCGAAGACCTTTTCGATATTGAATTTAATGATCAGAAAATCCCGTATACCGGAGTTCATGTCAAACGTTTAGCGCCCAGTCGCAGTGACTTCGTGCAAATAGCGCCCGGCGAGTCAGCCACTGGCGAGGTAAATTTACAGGGATCATACCCGATTAACTTTAAAGGCCGCTATAAGATAGCAATGCGCAATTCTGGTGCGCTAGCGACCAAACTGCAGGTGCCGATCACGTTTAACTTGAATGCTGACCGTCCTATTATTGAGGCAAAGAGACTGGCAAGGTTCCAGAATTGCTCAGCAAGCCAGATTTCTTCTATAGATGCTGCTTTAACTTCGGCTGAACGCATAGCTAATATCGCTATTACTGATTTGCGTGGCGCACCCGTCGTGTTACGGGCCACTGCCCCTCGCTATCGCGAGTGGTTTGGTTCATATTCTGCGGGTCGATATTCTCAAGTTGAACGAGGGATGGCGAGAATAGCCAGCGCGCTATCCAGTCAAACCATTGGTTTTAATTGCGATTGCAGCGGTCAAGATGGTGTTGATCCCAATAATACATTCGCCTTTGTATTTCCAAATGACCCATACAACATGACCTTGTGCGGCGTATTTTTCCAAGTTGCTCGTGAAGGTACAGATTCGAAATCGGGAACTATCGTTCACGAAATAAGCCACTTTAATGTGGTGGCAAGCTCAGATGACTTTGCATCGGCTCTAGACCAGAGAGGTTCGCGGCGTCTGGCTAGTTCTTCGCCTGCCAGCGCCATTCGAAATGCCAATGCATTCGAGTATTTTGCTGAAAACACCCCTTTCCTACAAATGCCACTGCCCGCTGATCTGGCCGTTATTTCGGCTAGGTCTTCTAAATTACGTCCCTTTGCAGGACAGTCGATGATGATTTTAGGCGTGATAAGCAACCTCGGCGATGGGCCAGCCCCAGCCAGTGTCACGAATGTAACCTTGATCGATATGGCTGGCGTTATACAAACGGCTGAAACGGTGGTTTCACCACTTAATGCCGGAGAGAATTTTGACTTTGAGATAACCTTGAAAGCACCTGTCACGCCGGGCGAGTATGTCGTTGAAGTCTGTGTTTCTCAGGTGGCTGGAGAGTCTAATGTTAATAATAACTGCACGGCACTTACTTCACTATTAGTTAGAGAGGCGGTCGCAATTACGCCGATTCTTCCGTTATTGCTCGATGATTAGTTTTTTCTTCGGTAAATTGCTAAAACAAGGCCAAAAGATATAGGGATTTAAACAAGGCTTGTGTAAAATAAGACCCCCTGATAAATCAATTGTGTGCGTTGATAGCTGTTTACCGTACCCGCCCAAATTCGAATGAAGCTTGAATTACACGCCTCGCTGATTGATGCCATTGCATTTTATCGGCTTGTAGGCAATTCATAGTTTGATAGTCTGACCCAATTTTAAACTTTTCCGAGAACTTATTATGAGTCGTATTTACAACTTCAGCGCTGGCCCAGCCGCGTTGCCTGAAACTGTGCTTCGACAAGTACAACAAGAGATGCTTGAGTGGAGTGGTGCAGGTGCATCGGTCATGGAAGTGTCACATCGAGGCAAGCCGTTTATGGCCGCGGCGGCTCAAGCAGAGCAAGACCTGCGTGATCTTATGGGCATTCCCGATAATTACAAGGTGCTGTTTCTACAAGGTGGCGCTACCTCACAATTTTCAGCAATCCCGTTGAATTTAAAATTCTTGGGCAATAAGGCTGATTACGCACACACAGGGCACTGGGGTAAGAAAGCAATCGCTGATGCCAAGCGTTTTATAGAGGTAAACGTAGTTTGTGATACATCAGCAGAAGGCTATAAGCATGTGCCGGCGGCGTCAGAATGGAGCTTAAGTGATGATGCTGCGTATGTTCATATCACGCCAAACGAAACCATCGCTGGTGTTGAGTTTGATTGGTTACCTGAAACTGATAAACCGATTTGTGCTGACTTATCATCGACCATCCTTTCTCGCCCAGTTGACGTGTCTAAATACGGCATTATTTATGCTGGCGCGCAAAAAAATATCGGCCCGGCTGGTCTTACCATTGTAATCGTTCGTGACGACCTAATTGGTCACTTCCCGAACGATATGCCTCGCTTGATGGATTACCAAGTGATGGCCGAAAGCGATAGCATGAATAATACGCCTCCAACCTTTGCTTGGTATCTGGCCGGTAAGGTGTTTGCATGGTTAAAAGACAATGGAGGCGTTGAAGCCATGGCTAAAGTCAATGCAGCTAAGGCTGAAAAACTGTATGGCTACATTGATGATTCTGACGGTTTTTATACAAACCCGATTGCGGTTGATAGCCGTTCATGGATGAATGTGCCGTTTATTTTAAGCGATAGCGGTCTGGATGCGGCCTTTTTAGAGCGGTCTCACTCAGCTGGTTTGCATGCGCTTAAAGGGCATCGCTCAGTCGGTGGTATGCGAGCGAGCATCTATAATGCAATGGGATTAGACGGCGTCGATGCGCTGTTAGACTTGATGGAATCATTCAAACAGGCTAATCGCTAATCCGCACTAGCTTACTAGCCAACATGTTAAGCAACTTGGCACCCTAAAATAAATTAGCACTAAATCGGTTCGGTTTAGTCCAATTAGCACTAGCAATAGTGACGAGTAAAATGATGTATAAAATTCTTACCTTAAACAATATTTCTCAGCTTGGTTTAGACAAGCTGCCGACAGATAGCTATACAATAAGTGATGATGAAGCATCGCCAGATGCGATTATTCTGCGTTCATTTAAAATGCATGAAATGGAGATTCCTTCGTCGCTTAAAGCTGTTGGTCGAGCGGGAGCAGGTGTAAACAATATACCTCTAGACAAAATGAGCAAAGCGGGCGTAGCGGTTTTCAACGCCCCTGGTGCAAATGCCAACGCGGTAAAAGAATTGGTAATCGCCTCTTTGTTTATGGCTGCGCGCAATATAAGTCAAGCGATCCAATACAATGAAAGCCTTCAAGGCGAAGATGCCGAATTATCAAAATTGGTCGAAGCTGGCAAAAAGAAATTTGCTGGTTACGAACTGCCTGGCAAAACAATTGGCGTTGTTGGTTTAGGCGCTATTGGCCGTATGGTAGCTAATACTTGTATCGACCTAGGCATGAATGTTATTGGTTTTGACCCTGGCTTGACGGTTGATGGCGCTTGGCATCTGTCGTCACGCATAACTCGCGCTAATAGTGTCGGTGAAATTATCAGCAAGGTCGACTTCTTGACTGTTCATGTGCCATTGATAGATGCAACACGTGACCTAATTAATGCTGAAAATGTTGGCAAAATGAAAAGCACGGCGGTTGTGATTAACTTAGCGCGCGGTGGCATTATTAATGATGAAGCCGTTTGTGACGCGATTGATGCTGGCCAACTAGCGACCTATGTAACTGACTTTCCTAATAACCGCACTAAGAAAACACCGGCAGTGATCGGCTTGCCACACCTAGGTGCGTCGACCGGCGAAGCTGAAGACAACTGCGCGATTATGGTCGCTGAACAAGTAAAAGATTACTTGGAATCAGGCAATGTGGTTAATTCAGTGAATTTTCCAAACGTTTCGATGCCTCGGGGCACTAAGCATCGCTTAGTTGTTGGAAACGCAAACGTGCCTAATATGGTGGGCCAAATTTCTACCATCATGGCCGATGCTAATTTGAATATTAACGACATGATCAATCAATCTCGTGGCGAACTTGCGTATACCATTGTCGATGTTGACAGTCACATCCCTGACTCAGTTGTCGAGACAATTAAATCGCTCGATGGCATTATGGTTGTTCGCGCTATTCAATCCTAAATCGACACTACGTATGAGTGATAAACAACAAGTAGACTCTCCTGAACTGATCGAGTTACGAAGCCGGATTGACGCTTGTGACCAGAAAATTCTGAGGCTTATTCAAGAGCGGGTATTGGTTGCAGCAGAAATTGCTAAGGCCAAACTCGCAGTTGATGCGAATGCCTCGTTTTATCGACCGGAGCGCGAGGCACAAGTGCTGCGTCGGGTACGCGAGCGCAATGGGCTATTACGTGATCAGCTTAACGGCCTAGTTTCTGACGATCAGATGGTGCGCTTAATGCGTGAAATCATGTCTATTTCGTTGGCAGCCGAGATGCCCATGTCGGTGGCGTATCTCGGCCCAGAGGGCACCTATACGCAAGCTGCGGTTGTTAAGCACTTTGGTCAGGCGGTTAACAGCCTTGATGTGAAAACCATTGCCGATGTGTTTCGCTTGGTGGAGCAGGGTAAGGCTCATTTTGGCGTAGTGCCGGTTGAGAACTCGACAGAAGGCGTTATTACCCACACATTAGATTGCTTCGCAACCTCAAAACTAAAGGTATGTGGCGAAGTGCAGCTGCCAATAAATCATCAGTTGTTAAGTCACGCAGATGGTCTAACGGCGGTGAAAAAGGTGTATGCACATCCGCAGGCTCTTGCCCAGTGCCGCAATTGGATTGAACGTTACTTGCCCGATGCGGAAATTTTCAGTGCTAGTAGTAACGCCGAAGCCGCTATTATTGCTTCTAAAGACGATACGGTCGCTGCGATTGCCAGCGATATAGCCGCTAAGATTTATGATATAGCGATTTTAGCCAGTGGTATCGAAGACGAGCGCAATAATACAACTCGCTTTTTGATTATCGGAAATGATAGTTACGCCGCCAGCGGTGAAGATAAAACCACTATTATGGTCTCAGCGCCAAACAAAGTTGGCAGTTTATTTGAATTGTTAAAACCGTTGTATGACGTTGGCGTGGATATGAGTCGCATAGAATCTCGACCCAGTCGACAAACCAATTGGGAGTATGTGTTTTTCATCGACTTGATTGGTCATGTTGACGACCCCAAGGTAGCGTCCGCGCTCGCTGAGCTTGAAAGTAAATCTGTTTATTTTAAGCTGATTGGATCTTACCCTGTCGGCGTGTTGTAAAGCCGATGTTTGAGAAGGTAACAATTATAGGAATAGGCCTGCTAGGAGGTTCGTTAGCACGCGAGCTAAAAGAACGCGGTTTAGCAAAGCATGTTATAGGCGTCTGCCGAAGCGAGTCTACCGCCAAGGCGGCTATTGCAGAAAACGTTGTTGATGAAGTATTGCCGTTAGTCGACGCGGTAAAGAACGCCAGCCTTATAGTGCTAGCTACGCCGATGCAGAGTATGGTGCCACTTCTGCAATCACTAGAAAACAATATCCCTGAAAATGCAATTATCACCGATGTTGGCAGTGTCAAGACCGACCTATATGCACAGTTAAAGGCTAAGGTTCCTTCGGTTTTAAATAAATTCGTATTAGCGCATCCGATCGCTGGTGGTGAAAATTCGGGCGTGGCGGCATCGAAACTTGGATTATTTCAAAATAAACACGTTATTATTACCGACACTGACGAAGTGTCAGATGCGGCTGCATCGACGGTTGCAAATATGTGGTCGACCGTTGGCGCAAAAGTCAAACGAATGAGTCTACAAGAGCACGATGCTGCTTTTGCTAAGACCAGTCATTTGCCTCATGTTATTGCCTTTAGTCTGGTGAATTTTCTGAGCTATCAGCCTGACCGTCAACGCCTGTTCGACCTTGCTGCCGCTGGCTTTTATGATTTTACCCGTATCGCCTCAAGCGATGCTGAAATGTGGCGAGACATTTGCATTACCAATCGGCAAGAAGTTCTAAGTGCTTTAGATGGCTTCAAGGATCAAATTGATGCGATACGAAACGATGTTGCAAACTCGGATCAAACCGCCATACTAAATTATTTTTCCGAGGCCAAGATGGCTAGAGATGAGGGCTTGCTAAATAAGGCTGAATCGATGAAGAAAATAGAGCAATAGTAATAGTATCGAACTTATAGATAGTGCTGAACGAAATAGTACCCAACATAGAATAAGACGTAAAAACATGAGTAAAAAATTGATTTTAACAACTGCGATAGCAGCCAAAGGCTTGTCAGGGAATGTTCGTGTGCCAGGAGATAAGTCGATGTCTCATCGTGCCGTGATGTTTTCATCGCTGGCCAATGGTACAAGCAATATTACCGGCCTACTTGAGGGCGAAGACGTGATGTCCACGCTGGCTGCCTTTCGCGCCATGGGCGTAACTGCGAAAGGGCCAACTAACGGTCAGTTAACGGTTCAAGGAGTCGGTATGCGTGGCCTTACTGCACCTGAGCAAGACTTGGATATGGGCAACTCAGGTACCGCAATGCGTTTGATGGCAGGTATCTTGGCGGCGCAAAAGTTTGCTTCAAAGCTGGTTGGTGATGAATCTTTAACCGCACGGCCTATGCGCCGAGTCACGGTGCCGCTATCGGCCATGGGAGCTCGATGTGCGACTGATGAAAACGGCTGCCCGCCGATTCATATCCGCGGCGTCGAAAAGTTACAACCAATTAACTACAAGTTACCAATGGCAAGCGCGCAAATTAAGTCAGCGGTTTTGTTGGCTGGTTTGTACGCCGATGGTGAGACCAGCGTTACCGAGCCGGCGCCTACCCGTGACCATACTGAGAGAATGCTCAAGGCTTATGGATACAAATGCGACACTGAGCGTGTTAACGATCAGGTCAGTACTATTCGCTTGAGCGGTGGCGGTGAGCTAACCGCAGCCAATATAGACATACCCTCTGACATTTCATCGGCGGCGTTTTTCATGGTTGCTGCCTCAATCGTTCCGGGGTCAAAAATAATCCTTGAGCACGTGTGCGTAAACCCGACTCGCACCGGCATCATTGACGTTTTGAAAGCGATGGGCGCTGATATTAAGTTATTGAGCCCGCGCGCCGTTGGTGGTGAGCCAGTGGCGGATATTAAAGTGACCTATGTTGGCTTGAAAGGAGCCGTTATTGACCCTAAATTAGTGCCGTTAGCGATTGATGAGTTCCCGGTTATTTGCATTGCCGCTGCTTGTGCCCAAGGTGAAACCATCGTTTCAGGAGCCGAAGAGTTGCGTCACAAAGAAAGTGATCGTATCTCGGCAATGGTAGAAGGCCTGCGCGCTATCGGTGTAGAAGTTGAAGAGCGTAAAGATGGCATGGTAGTTCAAGGAGGTAGCATTACAGGTGGTCAAGTCGAAAGCTATCATGACCATCGTATCGCTATGTCATTTGCTATAGCCGGAGGTGTCTCTAGTGGCGAAATCGTTATCAACGAAGCCGACAACGTAGCGACGTCATTCCCTAATTTTGTTGAATTGGCGACCTCGGTTGGCCTCAATATCAGTGTCTGAGCTAAGCGAAAAGCAGCCTCCGGTATTGGCACTTGATGGCCCCAGTGGCGCTGGCAAGGGCACTATTGGTCAGATATGTGCGGTCAAATTTGGCTGGCACTATCTAGACAGTGGCGCTATCTATCGGGGGCTAGGTTGGCTTGCAAGCAATCAGGGCGTTGGCCTCGAAAACGTGAACTCCCTAGTGGCGTTGGCAGACAGCATGAATCTTACATGCCATGTGTGCGAAACAGACTCGGCGAAGATCGAAATCAACGGACATATGGTGACTGATGAACTTAGAACTGACGAGGCCGGGCAAATAGCCAGCCGCATAGCACCAATTCCTGAGGTGCGAGCAGCTCTGCTGAACATGCAGCGTCGCTGTCGAGTAGCCCCTGGATTGGTAGCCGATGGCCGCGATATGGGCACAATTGTGTTCCCAGATGCACCATTCAAGGTGTTTTTGACTGCCAGTGCTGAAATAAGGGCACAAAGACGCTTTGATCAGTTGAAAGCGAAAGGTTTCGATGTTAATCTCGCGCGCCTGTTAGAGTCGATTCAAGCACGTGATGTCCGAGATTCGAGTCGAGACGCTTCTCCGCTAAAAGCCGCAGAAGATGCCTTGGTTCTAGATACTTCTGAACTCACTATAGATGAAGTCGTTACGCGCATTTTGACTCTCGTAAATTAACGCGGACCTTCAGTCGGACTGAAGCAAAGTTCAGATAAAGTGATTCAATATTACTACGGCCGCGAACGCTATCAATGTGTTCCCTGTAGTGAGAGGGGAGAGCTAAAAAGGTAGATTTATGAGCGAATCATTCGCCCAAATGTTCGAAGAGAGCCTATTAGACACCGTAATGACCATCGGTGAGGTTATCAAAGCTGAAGTTGTATCAGTCGAAAACGACTACGTTATAGTAACAGCAGGCTTGAAATCAGAAGCCGAAATCCCATTATCTCAGTTTGCTAAAGTTGACGGCGAGTACAATGTACTGGTTGGCGATTTAGTAGAAGTTGCTATCGAAAGCGTTGAAGACGGCTATGGTCGTACTAAACTGTCTCACGATAAAGCACGACGCGTACGCGTTTGGGCTGAGCTAGAAAAAGCACACGAAAACGAAGATATCGTTGTTGGTCAAATCACTGGCAAAGTAAAAGGCGGTTTCACCGTATCTCTACAAAATGTTCGTGCTTTCCTACCTGGTTCTTTGGTTGATGTGCGTCCTGTAAAAGATTCTGCGTATCTTGAAAACCGTGACTTAGAGTTGAAAGTTATCAAGATCGACAAAGCACGTAACAACGTTGTTGTATCTCGCCGTGCTGTGGTTGAACACGAGTTGGGTGCTGAGCGTGAAGAGTTGCTTAGAACCATTGAAGAAGGCCAAATCGTTAAGGGTATCGTTAAGAACCTTACTGATTATGGTGCTTTCATCAACTTGGGCGGTATCGACGGCTTGCTACACATTACTGACATGGCTTGGAAGCGGGTTAAGCATCCTTCTGAGATTTTGGAAGTTGGCCAAGACATCGAAGCTCGCGTACTGAAGTTCGACAAAGAAAAAGCACGTGTATCTCTAGGTATTAAGCAAATGGGTGATGACCCATGGAAAGACCTAGCGCGCCGTTTCATGGTTGATACTCGCCACTATGGTAAAGTGACAAATATTACCGACTATGGTGCTTTCGTTGAGTTGGAAGACGGTGTTGAAGGTCTAGTTCACGTTTCAGAAATGGATTGGACTAACAAGAACATTCATCCAAGTAAAGTATGCCAAGTAAACGACGAAGTTGAAGTTGTTGTGCTTGAAATCGACCCAGAACGTCGTCGTATCTCATTAGGCATGAAGCAATGTCGTTCAAACCCTTGGGATAGCTTCGCAGCGACTCACAAGAAGGGCGATAAAGTTATCGGTAAGATCAAATCGATCACTGATTTCGGCGTATTCATCGGCTTAGACGGCAACATTGACGGCCTAATTCACTTAAGTGATCTTTCTTGGAACGAAGAAGGCGAAGACGTTATTCGCAACTTTGCCAAAGGTGATGAGCTTGAAGCGGTAGTACTAGCGGTTGATTCTGACCGTGAACGTATTTCTCTAGGTGTTAAGCAAGTTTCTGGTGATCCTTTCACTGACTTCGTTGCAACTAACTCTAAAGGCTCCGTTGTAAATGGTACTGTTAAAGAAGGTGACGCACGCGGCGTTACTATTGAAATCGAGCAAGGCGTTGAAGGTTACCTTCGTGCTGCTGAGATTTCACGTGACCACGTTGAAGATGCATCTGCAATCTACCCAGTAGGGACTGAAGTTGAGACTAAAATTACGGCGATTGACCGTAAGACTCGTCGCATCTCTCTCTCGATCAAAGCTTTGGAAGCGCAGCATGAAAGTGAAGCGATTCAAGAGTACGGTAGTGGCTCGAGTGAATCAGGCAGCGGTAGCTTGCTAGCTGAAAAGCTAAAGGAATCACTGAATAAGTAGGTTGATTTAGCCTTATTAAAGCCCTGAACTTCGGTGCAGGGAGATTTGATAAAAAAGCCTTGGTTGACTAACGTCGGCCAAGGTTTTTTACGTTTGTCTGTTTAATCTGGTTTTTTATAATTTTAAAGAAACAATATCAGTAACTTAGATCAATTTATTGACTCTGGAGTTATTGCGCCTTCGCGTTGCAAAATTTATACTTGTTCGCTAAAAATTTATCAAGGGTATAGGGTAATGATTAAAACACCGACAATCACAAGATCCGAATTGATCGAGTCATTGGTAGACAAGCAACCGCACTTAGCGCATCGGGATGTCGAATTAGCCGTAAAAACCGTTTTAGAGCGCATGGGTAGTGCATTTGAAGATGGTGATCGTATTGAAATACGTGGCTTTGGAAGTTTCTCTTTGCATTATCGACCAGCGCGAGTTGGGCGTAATCCCAAAACAGGTGAATCGGTAGCTGTTGAAGATAAATTTTCACCACATTTTAAGCCCGGAAAAGAATTGAAAGAGCGAGTCGACGCTTTGAACTCTTAATCAAGTCATCGCAGCTAAATTAATCCATCGCAGCTACCAGATAAATAAGAATTAGGCGAGCAGTCCATGAAAAAAGTATTATCAATTATTATGTTTCTTGTCTTTGCGCTCTTTGCGCTAACACTAAACTTAAAGAATCCAGATGCTGTTACGCTTCGTTACTATTTCGATATTGAACGCGAAGTTGATCTTTTCATTGTGATGTTAATTCCTTTCGTGTTAGGTATGTTGCTTGGAGTTTTGCTGATGAGTTTTTCCGTGGTTCGCACTAAAATGCAGGTCGGTAAGACTAAGCGTGAGCTCGCTAAGGTTGAGAAAGAGGTTCAAAACCTTAGAGCCGCGCCAATAACTGAACCGATGAAGGACGAAGTTTAGCCATAGTCTTTGGCTAGCGTTGAGGCTTGTTCACAGTGAGTTTATTGTCGCAATGGAATTGGACTTGGCCGGCGATAGCGCTGGCCTTTTTATTGGGTGTTATCGGAAGTCGTTGGCTCTTTGTTAAGCTCGGCTTTGGGCAAAAACAAGCGGTTAATAAAGAATATTTTAAGGGTCTCAATTTTTTATTAAACGAGGAGCCCGATAAGGCTATCGAGGTGTTTATTAAAGCGTTAGAAGTCGACAGTGAAACTGTTGAGCTTCACTTGGCTCTTGGTGGTTTATTTCGCCGAAAAGGCCAGGTCGATCGAGCGACTCGGATACATCAAAATTTAATTGCTCGGCCCAGTTTGACGGATGACCAGCGAATGCAGGCGATTCACGAGCTCGCCAACGACTATTACAAGGCTGGTTGGTTAGATCGAGCCGAAAATCTCTTTCGTGAACTTAAAGACTCGGCTGCCTACCGAGTTCTTGCTGTCGAGGGTCTCGTTCGTATTTATCAGCAAGAGAAAGAGTGGCAAAAAGCGATTGATGTGTTGCGATTGCTTAAGCGCGGCGAGCGCCAGCACGTTAATAAGCAAGTGGCGCACTATTATTGTGAATTGGCCGAGCTTTCGATCGGTATCGGTGATTATCAAATTGCCCGCCAACATTTACGCAATGCGCGCAGCGAATTTCCATCGATCGCTCGTAGTTTGTTACTACGGGGCGACTTACGTTCGGCCGAAGGAGATCACTCTGGTGCCAGAGACTTATGGTTAAC
The DNA here is from genome assembly GCA_046709645.1 of Arenicella sp. GTDB lineage: Bacteria > Pseudomonadota > Gammaproteobacteria > Arenicellales > Arenicellaceae > Arenicella. Next base: position 24,346 of record JBKEFT010000017.1, on the reverse strand, counting down.
GTTAGCCGACTTGCACCCTAATTTTGCTGAGCTTATTGTTGAAAAAATGATAGGCAGCTTCAACTTTAGCGGAAAGTCGAATGAGTTAGAGAATTACTTGTTAAATGTTGCAGTGGTGCCAAAGAGTGCAGATTCCTTCAAGGTGTGGCAGACATCGCTCGAGAGAATTTTAGGGGAATCGGCTGCATTAGACCACGTACTTAATAAAACTAACAACGTAGGCATGAGTTCACCGCTTGCTGATTATCTTAATGCGGCCTTAGTGGAAAATAAGCTTAGTGGTGATAGAAGTGCGGCTTTATTAAAAAAAATGTTGAGTCGCGCAAAATCAGAAAAGATTGAGTATACTTGTGTCGGGTGTGGTTTTGATACTAAAGCCATGTATTGGTTTTGTCCAAACTGCGGACAATGGGAAAGTTTTCGTTAGTGGCCGAACATCAACCGAATTGGTGATGTCATTTATCCACCAGTAGCTAGAATCTAGTGACTAGTGGTCTAATCGTTATGGCCTAACAACGATGAGTAAGTTATCGATGCCAGTAATGGCCAGTTCATAAGAGAACGGCGATAAATTAATTAGACCTAAATTTTTTTACAAAGAGTATTCCTGTGACCACCGAAATCAAATATCTAGTTTTCAAAGGGATTGAAAAGAAAGAACAAATTTTATTCAAGTCGTTCTTGAATTTGGCTAAGAATGAGCTCGAATATCAAGTCGTTATTCTAAAAGAGAACGTCGACTCATCAGACAGCGCCGACATAGTCATTGTCGACTCAAGTTACCAGTTTTCGACAGATGAAGAGTCGCTCAACAGTTTGCCCGCGATTAGAGTAGGCAATGATCAAGACGACTCTCCTGGTTATATTGTACGGCCGGTACAATGGAGTGATTTCAGGACGCAGTTAACGCGACTTGATCTTGAAGCCATTGCTGAACCGTTAATTCCATCTGATAAGGTTTTACCTCAAGGTATGCAGTTCGCCATTGTCGATATGGATGAGAAAACTGAATCTGATTCGAAACAGTCAGACGATTTTCCAGATGCCGAGGGTTTTGATTATGAGCTGGATAATTTAAGCATTGATTATCATAGCTTCACCAATAGCGAGTACATGAAGGTAGTCGATGATGTAAAAGGCTTCAAAGGCGACGACAAAGAACCCAAGATCCCTCAAGCTGTGGTACTGATTACTGACGATGAAAGTGCATCAAATAACAGTGTTCTGGTGATCGAAACTAATAGTTTAGATGCGTGGGAGATGAGTGAGTCGGAAATTGACGATGATTTAGACATCAATTCCGACACAATTGAGAGCGACTCGAGTTATGTTGACGCAGAGGCAGAAGCGAGGTTAACAGCAAAGCTTGCCGCTGGCTCTGTGATAAAGCCGGGTGGTGAATTTTGGAGCGAAGACGCCGAAATCTTTTTCGGACGTGAGCAAATTCTATTCATTAAGCCCGAGCGTGATCTGGTTTACTCCGAGCAAGAGCCTGGCAAATGGACAGCTGCAATTCGCAAAAAGTCCGTTACTAAGTGCAAGTTGGGTTCGACGTGGCGACCAAGCGACGAGCTAAAGGCGTTTCCAATCAGTCGTCTGGTTTGGGCCAATACAATAGCGACAAAGAGTGTGAGTTTGGCTGCCGGTTTGGATTCTCAGGCTGAATATATTCTTGAGCGTTGGCCACATTTTGATTTGCTGGAGTTGGATAATATGTTGCTCAAACTATGTACCATGCTTTTTGTTCGATCCGAAAGCCCGCATAGCCTGATGCAAAAATCCGGTTATAGCCGTTCAGTGGTTTATGGATTGGTTAATGCCTGCCATGAGTTAGATATTCTCCGAGTGTCGGCCGAGTTCGACTTAGACACGTTTTCTGAATCAAATGCCGATGAAGGTGTGTTTGGCAAAATAAAAGATGTTTTTCGGAGTTAATGCCGAGCAGCCTCGAGCTTTTTTCGGCGATCGATAGAGTAGTCTCTTCGAATTATTTATCAATCTATAACGAGTGAACTAAGTGCTTAATATTGCAATTGCCGGCGTAGCCGGCCGAATGGGCCGAACTTTAATTCAAGCCGTAGTTAATGCTTCCCAAGACGATATTCGCTTGACTGGCGCAGTGCAGCGCCCAGGCAGCAGCTTATTGGCCGTTGATGCTGGCGAATTTGTCGGAATAGGGCGGATTAATGTATCTGTGGTTGCTAGTGTAGACCAAGCTGACTTTGATCTGCTGATCGATTTCACCACCATTGATTCTACCTTGGCTAATCTTGAGTATTGCCTTGCGAACGGCAAAGCGATGGTGATCGGCACCACTGGATTTAGTGACAGCGAAAAACAAACGCTTGCCCGTGCAGGAGACTCGATTGCAATTGTTTTGGCAGCTAATATGAGTGTTGGCATGAACCTTTGCTTCCATTTGCTCAAACAAATGTCTGAAGTATTAGCTGCTGATTCAGATATCGAAATCATTGAAACCCATCATCGACATAAAGTTGATTCCCCTTCTGGAACAGCGCTGCGTTTGGGCGAAGTGATTGCCGATACACTTGGCCGAGATTTAAATGAGGTCGCCGTGTATGGCCGCGAGGGTATCGCTAGGCCTCGAGATCGCGAAACCATCGGCTTTGCAACTATCCGAGGTGGCGATGTGGTCGGTGATCACACGGTGTTATTTGCTAGCGAGGGTGAGCGAGTTGAGCTAACACACAAGGCATCTTCTCGTATGACTTTCGCCAAAGGAGCGGTGAGGGCGGCGATCTGGTTAGCTGACAAGCCAGCAGGCTGTTACGACATGCAGGATGTGCTAGGGCTTAGGGCTGACGCCCTTTAAGTGCTCTTAAAGTTTAAGTCGAGAAGGGATTCGACTTAAACGCTCAGGGCTGATTCTTTAAGTGCTCTTAAAGTCAAAGCGACGAAAAGATGACGCTTTGAAGCTCATGGCTGGCAATTTAAATTTAAGTCGATAATAGATTCGAGTTAGACTCGCTAGCGGCGGTCTGTGCAGTAATGAGTCGATGTCCTGATTTACTGCTAATAACTGGTGTAATAGCGTTTGAATTTGAAGCAATTGGCGGTTGAGAGTAAAAGCTGATTTTATTATCGTTTTAAGACGCTTTAACATTGCATAGATAACTCCCTATCGGCTAGAATACGCACCGATGAAAAGACCACTCAAATTGCTTTCCAAACCCTATTGGGTCACCAGTGAAGCCGGTGGTTTTTGTAGATAAAATTCTGAAAAGGGAGAAGCTTTTAATAAGGCTTCTCCCTTTTTTTAAGTAAATTTTATCGCCTTCTAAATTAACCTTAATAAGTTTTGCGCGCTCATCAACGCTTAAAGACATAAGAAAAAGGCTCGAATTGTGAAATATACGGCACTATTAGCACTTGCAGACGGCACCCTGTTCTGGGGCCAGTCAATTGGCGCAGAAGGCCAATCGGTAGGAGAGGTGGTATTTAATACCTCGATGACTGGCTACCAAGAAATCTTGACAGACCCGTCATATTCACAGCAAATGGTTACCTTAACCTATCCTCATATCGGCAACACCGGTACCAACGAGGAAGATACTGAATCAAACTTTGTTTATGCCAACGGCCTTATAATCCGAGATTTGCCTCGCATGGCAAGCAATTGGCGAAACACTCAAAACCTCGATGATTACCTGAAGGATAATGACACGGTGGCGATTGCTGATATCGATACTCGCCAGTTAACACGCATACTTCGCGAAACAGGCGCTCAAAACGGTTGTATCGTCGCTGGTGATAACATCAATTCTGACGCGGCTGTCTCTGCCGCCCAAGGTTTCGCCGGTTTAAAAGGGTTAGATCTAGCCAAACAAGTCACAACTCATGAGGCTTATACTTGGTCTCAAGCTGAGTGGACGTTAGATGCCGGCTATCAGCAAAAAACTGACGGCGAATTTAACGTTGTGGCATATGACTTTGGCGTCAAGCATAATATTTTGCGAATCTTAGTTCAGCTGGGCTGTAATGTGACGGTTGTGCCTGCGCAAACCCCGGCAACCGAGGTGTTGGCGCATAAGCCGGATGGCGTATTTTTATCAAACGGCCCTGGTGATCCCGAGCCCTGCGATTATGCTATAACGGCTACACAAGAAATTATTGCCGCTGGCGTTCCGATTTTCGGTATCTGTTTAGGCCATCAAATCCTTGCTCTAGCCTCAGGAGCTAAAACCGAAAAAATGAAGTTCGGCCATCATGGAGCAAATCACCCAGTGCAAGATTTGGCTTCAAAGAAGGTTATGATCACCAGTCAAAATCACGGTTTTGCCGTTCAAGAAACTGATCTACCGAGTAATATAGAAGTGACACACCGTTCGCTTTTCGACAATACTATCCAAGGCATTTCGCGTACCGATGCAGCCGCTTTCTCATTTCAAGGTCACCCGGAGGCAAGTCCCGGGCCGAGAGATGTGGCGCCGCTGTTCGAACGCTTTATAGATATGATGACCCAACACAGTGCCAACGCGAAAGCGAAAGCTTAAGAGGATTTAGAGATGCCAAAACGTACTGACATTGAAACCGTCTTAATCATCGGCGCAGGCCCAATTATCATTGGTCAAGCGTGTGAATTTGACTATTCAGGTGTGCAAGCCTGCAAAGCTCTAAAAGAAGAGGGCTATCGCGTGGTGCTGGTTAATTCGAACCCTGCCACAATTATGACCGACCCTGGCTTTGCAGATGCAACCTATATCGAACCAATAAGCTGGCAGGCGGTTGAAAAGATCATCGAGATCGAACGTCCAGACGCATTATTGCCAACAATGGGTGGCCAAACAGCGTTAAATTGTGCACTTGATTTAGAGCGTGAAGGCGTTTTGAGTAAGTACAAGGTTGAAATGATCGGAGCCAAGAAAGAGGCTATCGACAAAGCTGAGGATCGACAGCAGTTTAAAAATGCGATGACCAAAATTGGTCTTGAGATCGCTCGTGGTGATATCGCTCATGACATGCAAGAGTCGTTCGAGATTCTTAACGATCTAGGCTTGCCGGTGATTATTCGTCCGTCCTTCACTATGGGCGGCACTGGCGGCGGTATTGCTTATAATAAAGAAGAGTTTGTCGAGATTTGTGAGCGTGGGCTAGAAGCATCTCCAACCAATGAGCTACTGATTGAAGAATGTATTTTTGGCTGGAAAGAATACGAGATGGAAGTGGTTAGAGACCATCAAGATAACTGTATTATCATTTGCGCAATCGAGAACTTTGATGCAATGGGTGTGCACACCGGTGACTCAATTACCGTGGCACCGGCACAAACCTTAACTGATAAGGAATATCAGATTATGCGTGACGCCTCACTTGCTGTGTTGCGAGAGATCGGGGTTGATACCGGCGGATCAAACGTGCAGTTTGCGATTGACCCGAAGACTGGCCGTATGATCATTATAGAAATGAACCCACGGGTGTCACGATCGTCTGCATTGGCGTCAAAAGCAACAGGATTCCCAATTGCCAAGGTCGCCGCCAAATTAGCAGTCGGTTATACCTTAGATGAGTTACGCAACGACATTACTGGCGGTTTAACGCCGGCCTCTTTCGAGCCAAGTATCGATTACGTAGTTACAAAAATACCGCGATTCGATTTTGTTAAGTTTCCACAAGCTGACGATACGCTAACCACTCAGATGAAGTCGGTCGGTGAAGCGATGGCGATTGGTCGTACCTTTCAAGAGTCGTTGCAAAAAGCAATGCGCAGCTTAGAGATTGGCAGTCATGGCTTTGAGCCTCAACTCGGTGATCTAGCCGGAAGCGAACGAAGCGACCGCCTAAGTGCCGCGCTAAGGGTGCCTAAAGCCGACCGACTGTGGTATATCGGTGATGCTTTTCGCGAAGGCTTATCGATTAAAGATGTGCATGAGGCCACTGGTATCGAGCCCTGGTTCTTAGCCGAGATCGAAGACCTAATTTCTACCGAGCGCCAGCTTGATAGTACTCAACTCGAATCGATCGACGCTGATCAAATGTATGCCCTAAAACGCAAAGGTTTTTCAGATGTTCGCTTGTCTGAAATTTTGCAAGTTAGCGAAGATCAGTTGCGAGCCAAACGGCATGCATTGAATATTCGACCGGTCTATAAGCGAGTTGACTCTTGCGCTGCAGAATTTGCTACCGCTACGGCGTATATGTATTCAACTTACGAACAGCAGTGCGAGTCGCTGCCCGAGCAAAGCGAAAAAATCATGGTACTTGGCGGTGGGCCGAATCGTATCGGTCAAGGCATCGAATTCGATTACTGTTGTGTTCACGCGTCAATGGCGCTACGCGAAGCGGGTTACCAAACCATTATGGTCAATTGTAACCCCGAAACCGTATCGACTGACTACGATACCTCAGACCGCTTATATTTTGAGCCGCTAACGCTAGAGGATGTGCTCGAGATTGTGCACAAAGAAAACCCGTCGGGGGTAATCGTGCAATACGGTGGTCAAACGCCATTAAAACTCGCTCGTCCATTGAAAGCGCACGGTACGAAAATTATCGGCACCTCACCAGAGGCTATTCACGCCGCTGAAGATCGCGAACAGTTCCAGGCATTGCTTAACGAGCTAAAACTGAAGCAGCCGCCTAATCGCATCGCCTCAAGCGAAGATACCGCGCTGGCGTTAGCTGAAGAGGTTGGTTATCCGCTGGTAGTTCGTCCATCTTACGTGCTCGGCGGGCGGGCAATGGAAATTGTGCATGATGCGCACGCGCTATCCAACTATATGCATACCGCGATTCAAGTTTCCAATGAGTCGCCAGTGCTGTTAGACCGGTTCTTAAACGATGCAATCGAAGTGGATGTCGATGCGATTTGTGATGGCGTCGACGTTGTTATTGGCGGAATCATGGAGCATATCGAAGAAGCTGGAGTTCATTCAGGTGATTCAGCGTGCTCATTGCCACCGTTTAGTTTGTCTGACGAAATTAAAGCTGAGCTGCGTGAGCAAACCAGAAAAATGGCGTTGGCGCTAAATGTGATTGGCTTAATGAATGTTCAGTTCGCGATCAAGGGAGCCGACATTTACGTGCTTGAAGTTAATCCGCGCGCGTCGCGTACTGTCCCATTTGTTTCGAAGGCTACGTCCCGACCACTGGCGAAAATTGCCGCGCTCTGCATGGCCGGTAAAACACTAGCCGAGCAAGGTATTGTTAAAGAAATAATCCCTGAGTATTTTTCGGTTAAGGAGGCGGTATTTCCGTTCGTAAAATTTCCTGGCGTTGATACATTGTTAAGCCCTGAGATGAAATCAACCGGTGAAGTGATGGGCGTTGGAACCACCTTCGGTGCCGCTTACAATAAGGCGCAACAAGGTACTGGCTCAGATATCCCTCGTGAAGGCAATGTTTTATTCAGCGTGCGCGACTCCGATAAGGCTGTTGCCACTGATCTGGCTGGCTATTTGTCTGAATCTGGTTTTAAAATTGTTGCCACCCGCGGTACTGCTGAGGGCTTCAAGAAAGCCGGAATTGCATGTCAAACAGTTAATAAAGTATCTGAAGGTCGGCCACACATCGTTGATATGATTATCGACGGCAAGGCCAATCTGGTAATCAACACAACCAGCAACAACAATACGGTTAAAGATTCGTACACAATTCGGCGTGAAGCATTGATGCACAAAGTGACTTACTTCACCAATATTGCCGCCGCTCGTGCTATGGTTGAGGGACACAAAGCTCATGACGAAATGCGTGTTAGTAAGCTACAAGATCTGCATAAGACTCTTAGCCTATAGCAGGTCATAAACCTTTATAGATACAACAGCTGTTGGCGTTTAGGAAGTTTTGGCTTCTTAAGCGCTTTTTCTGGTCAATTGGTCGGCTCGCTGGTGTTAAAATTATTGAAACTTATAAGAACTGAATTAAAATGGAACGAGTACTACTAACAAAAAAAGGCGCCGAAGCACTTCGGGCCGAATTAAAGAAACTGAAAAGCGACGATCGGCCGAAGGTTATTCAGGAAATTGCTGATGCCCGCGCTCACGGCGACTTATCTGAAAACGCCGAGTATCATGCTGCGCGTGAGCAGCAAAGTTTTATTGAAGGTCGTATTAAAGAGCTCGAAAGCAATCTTGGGGTTGCTGAGGTTATCGATACGACTAAACTAAATGTCAAAGGCAAAGTCGTATTTGGTGCCAAGGTGAAGTTGTATGACGAAGGCGCGGATGCGCAAGTGAGTTATCAAGTTGTTGGTGATCTAGAGGCCGATATTGCGATGGGGAAAATCTCGCTGAGCTCACCGATTGGCCGAGCCTTGATTGGCAAGTTCGAAGGAGATGAATTTACTTTTGAAGCTCCAGCAGGCGAAAAGGCATACGAGATATTAGAAGTTAGCTACGACGACTAAGATCATTTAAGCATGACTATATTTAAATGAACAAAGTTATTTTTTTCGCGTTCGCGTTGTCACTTATGCTGACGACCAACGCGCTAGCTGATGTAAAAATCAAGTTGCTCGCAAAGAAAAAGTGGACGCTAGTCGAGAGTGAAAACTTTAAGATCATCACCGATATATCGGCAAAAAAAGCCCGTTTAACGACAGAGCAACTAGAGAAATATAGAGCCTTTTGCGCGTTCTTTCTAAATGCTAAACCGCAGCAGAGTACCGGCACAAAGAGTACCGGCACAAAAAGTACCGGCACAAAAAGTACCGGCACAAAAAATAGCGACACAAAAATGATCCTGTTTATGACCGACGCCCGTCGAACATGGAAGGGGTTGGGTTTGCCAGAGGAGTTTGTAAGTATCCAGCTTAATCGCCCAGGTATGCCAACGAGAATGTTTGTTGATATTAAAGGTTTTTTCGGCAATAGCTTTCGAGTTGCTAATTCTGGACGTTCGGTTGTATTCAATGCGATTGCTCAGGATTCACTCAATAGTGCGGGCATCGATGAACGCTACCCTCTTTGGTTTCGCGTTGGCTTCGCGTATTACTTAGCCACCTATACCGAGACATCAAATAGAATTGTGCTTGGTAGCCTAGAGGCGTATACCAACCGTATTAGTGCAATATTGAATAGCGGTGGTGGCGTAACCAGTTTTAATAGCGAATCACTATTCGCGCGTACAACATTTAATCAAAAAACATCTACAGGTAATAGTCGACAATGGTTGCGCCAAGCGAATCGAAACTACATGCATTCGTTTTTCACGGTGCACTATCTGTATGCTGACAATACTCGTAGGGAGCAATTAATCGACTATTTGAGGGCGGTCATATCAGGTCAGAGTCAAGAACAGGTGTTTGTTACGGCATTCTCTATGGATTACACAGAGCTTGATAAAGACCTTCGTCAATATGTATCAGGTTCGAGTCTTTCTGCTCGGGCAATGGATCGTCAGAAGGTAGAAGCGTTAATGGCTCTCCCAGTAGACGAATCCTATAAAGTATCGAGAATTGACGACTCAGAGTTCTTTAAGTACTTCGCCCAGGCTATTATCGAACTCGACGAGTCGACAATTCCGAACCAAGATAAGCAGTCTTTCTTAGACGCATACAAAGAGCGTTATAAGCCAAGTACGACAGAGATTGAGCTGCTTTAAAGTGATCAAGAAAAGGATCTAACGATCTTTTCCTATGCGAATAGCGAATTACTAATAATCAGCAGCCGTTTGCAATTTATAATTTAAAGCATAGAAACCGCATTCATTGCGGTTACTGGTTTCCCTGAAAGGGTCGGCTAAATATTTGGGATAGTGATTTTCGCGTCATCACTGGCACGGTAAATTACACCAATACGGCCTATTAATTGCACCGGTTCACTAGCCGATTTGCTGGTGATTAGCGCTAACAATGCGACTTTCTCAGCTTTTTCATTGCCGGGTAGTTTAATCTTGATTAACTCATGTTGATTTAACGCTAAGTCGATTTCGTTCATCACGGCGTCGGTTAGTCCTTTGTTGCCAATCATAACAACAGGGTTAAGATTGTGAGCAATTCCACGTAAGTAGTTCTTTTGTTTTCCAGTTAGAGTCATTTAATGAGATAATTATTAGCGGCGCGATAGGTTAACATCGTGCTATACATTTAAGACGCGCGATTCTACCTAAATTCAGGAAAAAAACATCCAAAATGGCACGAAAAGGCAATAAAACTGGCGAATGGGCACGTCGCCATATCAACGATTCCTATGTTAAGAAAGCAACGAGCCAAGGCTATCGCTCGCGTGCGGTCTACAAATTTAAGGAAATTGACGAACAAGACAGCTTAGTCACTGCTGGCATGGTGGTGGTCGATTTAGGCTCAGCGCCTGGCGGTTGGTCTCAATACATAGCACGAAAATTCGGAGACAGAGTTACCACAATCGCAATAGACTTGCTAGATATGGACCCAATTGACAATGTACACTTCATTAAGGGTGATTTTCAAGATGATGATATATTGATGCAAGTGGATAAGTTACTTGATGGCCGAAAAATCGATCTTGTAATCTCTGATATGGCCCCCAATATTACAGGTATTCGCAGTTCCGATGATGCTCTCTATGAGAGCCTATTGGATTCGGTGCTGTACTTCTGTGAGAAACGCTTAAAAGCCAATAGCCATCTACTTGTTAAGCTGTTTGAAGGCAGTGCATCGCATTATTTTCGACGCGAAGTTAAAAGTCGCTACAAAAGTGGTGTTGTGCGCAAGCCTGCGGCATCTCGGCCAAAAAGCCGTGAGTATTATTTTTTAGCTAGAAACAGACTGGCTTAAGCATTATCAATGTGTAACCAGCCTCACACGACTTCATGCGAGGCTGCTACACTTAGTAAGAATTTAAAGAAACTAATTTCCCCTCAACCTAGAGTGTTTAAAGGTGTTATGCAGTGAATAGACTCACCAACATAGTTATTATTGGTCTGCTTTTTTTAATAGTAGGCTCATTCTTGGCAGACCAGAACTCTGATGCCGGAACCTCCACCAAGGAGTTGAAATACTCAGAATTTATGGATCAGGTTACTAATGGCAATGTTAAGTCGTTGTTATTAGACGAAGGCGAACTGCGGATCGTCGGAAGCTATAAATCTGGCGGCGAATTCTGGACCGTAATGACAAAGTTCGATGAAAAGCTCATCGATACGCTGGTTGATCGCAGGATCCCATTCGAAGTTAAGCAGGCTGAAGGGCGTTCGCTACTCACCACTATTTTGGTTAATACCCTACCTATCTTACTGTTCATTGGCGTGTGGATTTATCTAATGCGACAAATGCAAGGCGGTGGCGGTAAAGGTGCGATGAGCTTTGGTAAGAGTAAAGCTCGGCTGCTTGATCAAGACACAAATCGAGTAACCTTTGACGATGTCGCCGGAGTCGAAGAATCGAAAGAAGAAGTTCAAGAGATCGTGGAGTTTTTGCGTGATCCATCGCGCTTTCAAAAATTGGGTGGCCGCATGCCTAGCGGCGTATTGTTAACTGGTAGCCCCGGTACGGGTAAAACTCTTTTAGCTAAGGCTATTGCCGGCGAAGCAAAAGTGCCGTTCTTTTCTATCTCTGGCTCAGACTTCGTTGAAATGTTTGTAGGTGTCGGCGCATCGCGCGTACGAGACATGTTCGAGCAGGCTAAGAAGAGTGCACCATGTATCATTTTTATCGATGAAATCGATGCGGTAGGCCGTCATCGTGGAGCCGGTATCGGTGGTGGTAACGACGAGCGTGAGCAGACCTTGAATCAGTTGTTAGTAGAGATGGACGGCTTTGAAGGCAACGAAGGTATCATCGTGATCGCCGCTACTAACCGCCCAGATGTATTAGACCCAGCGTTATTGAGACCTGGTCGCTTCGACCGTCAGGTGGTCGTGCCTCTGCCAGACATTCGTGGGCGTGAGCAGATTCTTAAGGTTCATATGCGCAAGGTGCCTATCGGCAAAACTGTAGACGCGGCCGTGATTGCCCGAGGTACTCCTGGTTTTTCAGGTGCAGATCTCGCCAACTTGGTTAACGAATCGGCCTTGTTTGCGGCACGTGGAGCAAAAAAGCTGGTTGAAATGGAAGACTTCGAGTTCGCCAAAGATAAAGTTATGATGGGCGCAGAACGTCGCTCGATTGTGATGCCTGAAAAAGAAAGACTCAACACCGCATATCACGAATCTGGTCATGCGGTGGTCGGTGCGGTCTTGAAAGATATTTATGATCCGGTACATAAAGTTACCATTATCCCTCGTGGCAGAGCACTTGGATTGACGTTCTACCTGCCTGAAGAAGATCGTTATGGCTATGATCGAGAATTTTTGTATGCACGTATTGCCGTGGCGTTAGGTGGAAGAATTGCTGAAGAAATTTTTATGAAGCAGATGACCACTGGTGCCTCAAGTGATTTCGAGAGTGCTACTGAGATGGCTCACAATATGGTATCCCGATGGGGCATGAGTGATGCATTGGGTACTAGAGTCTATGCTGATAGCCAGCAAAATGGTGGCTTAGGTGGCAATACCAACTCTAAAATGAGCGATCAGACTGCCAATTTGATTGATACGGAAGTATCGAAAATTTTGGATGAACAGTATGCTCGAGCGAAAAAGATCCTAGAAGATAATCGAGATAAAGTAGAAGTGATGACGCGCAGTTTAATGGAGTATGAAACTCTTGATGCTAACCAAATTGCTGAGATTATGGAAGGCAACGATCCAACGCCTCCGGCAGACCTACCGATTCCGAAGAAGAAAGACTCTAGTGACGATTCTGGAGATCGTCCAAGTATCAAGCCTCAAATGGATAAGCCGGCTAGCGACGCTTAAACGCTCGGCGATCCCGATTTAGTAACCAGGCTAGTTAACTATGGGTGAAAACTCGATACGCTCATTATTAAGGCACAACACGTCTTTAATAATGGGCGTTATTAATGTTACCCCTGACTCGTTTTCAGACGGTGGGCAATTTAATGACTCGTCTCTGGCTGTCGAACAGGCCCTATTACTGATAGAGCAGGGTGCCGATATACTCGATATCGGCGGTGAATCAACACGTCCGGGTGCTGAAGAAGTAACTGTCGAGCAAGAACTCAAGCGTGTCATACCGGTGATCGAAGCTTTAAGCGCGCAAACAACCGTGCCCATATCGATAGATACTTATAAGCCTCAGGTCATGCGTGCAGCGGTCGATGTCGGTGCCAGTATGATTAACGATGTCAACGGTTTACGAGCGCCTGGAGCGATTGAGGTGGCTGCCGCCGCCAACGTACCGGTTTGTATCATGCACATGCAGGGCCAGCCACAGACGATGCAGGCAAAACCCCAATATGAGAGCGTTGTCGATCAAGTTGAGGCCTTTTTCAAACAGAGAGTTTCGACTGCTTTGGATGCTGGAATTAAGCTAAATGACATCATCCTTGATCCTGGGATCGGCTTTGGCAAAACCCTGAAACATAATTTAGAGCTGCTAAAGTCAGTAGCGCAACTGCGAGAGAGTACCGGCTGTCAGATGTTGATCGGTGTATCGCGTAAATCTTTAATTGACATGCTACTAGGGCGAGCGGTCGATCAGCGTTTACCGGCCAGTTTAGGATTAGCCGTGCAGGCGATATTGAATGGCGCAAAAATAGTTCGGGTACACGATGTTCGAGAAACCTACGATGCGATACGGGCGGTAGAAGCCGTTTGTAACAGTTAGGCTAGATTCACAGTTAACGCAACACAATGTCATCAAATAAGACAAAAATTATGACTAAATCTTTTTTTGGAACCGACGGGATACGTGGTGCCGTCGGTGTTGAGCCGATCACACCGAAGACCATTGTTCACCTGGGGTGGGCATTAGGCACCGTCGTGAAACGACATTACGGTAAAGGCAGCGTTCTTGTTGGTAAAGATACGCGGGTTTCTGGCTACCTTTTGGAGTCAGCCATGGAGGCCGGTTTATCGTCAGCAGGTATGGACGTGACAATGTTAGGGCCACTACCAACGCCCGCGATTGCGTATTTAACTCAGACCGCTAGAGCCAATGCCGGCGTCGTAATCAGTGCATCGCACAATCACTATTCGGACAATGGTATTAAGTTTTTTTCACCCGATGGTGCAAAAATTTCAGACGAGTTTCAGCTTGAAATTGAGGCTTTGATGAGCAAATCTATGACCGTGGTCGAGTCTCAAGAGTTAGGCAAGGCTCATCGTATGGATGACGCAGTTGGTCGTTACGTAGAGTTTTGTAAGGGCACTATCCCGCGACGGATGGACTTCAAAGGCCTTAAAGTCGCGATTGACTGCGCCAATGGCGCTGCCTATCAGTCAGCACCTGCCGCGTTTCACGAACTAGGCGCTGATCTTCACGTTATCAATAATCAACCGAATGGTTTCAATATTAATAATGGCTGCGGCTCAACCCATATTGAAGGTTTGCAAAAGCTGGTGTTAGAGAAAAATTGTGATGTTGGCATCGCATTCGATGGCGATGCCGACCGAGTCTTAATGGTTGACAGTCATGGTGATGTTGTAGACGGAGATCAGCTGCTATTCGTGATAGCCGATAGCCTGGCTAAGCAAAAACGCCTCAAAGGCGGAGTGGTAGGCACTTTGATGAGTAATTTCGGCATGGAGAAGGCGCTGCAAGAGCGAGGCATTCCTTTTGTTAGGGCGAAAGTAGGAGATCGTTATGTCATGCAACAGCTAAAAGCACGCGATTGGGTTCTTGGCGGTGAGTCGTCAGGGCACATTATTTGTTTAGATAAAACCACTACCGGCGATGGTTTAGTGTCGGCGCTACAGGTTCTCACGCAGATGAAATTTATGCAGCAACCGCTGCACGAGCTTGCCGCAGAGATGCCTATGTATCCGCAAACGATGATTAATGTTCGCTTACCGCAAGGCACTAACGCCGCCACCGTTGTTGAGCTTAAGGCGGTTAAGCAGGCGGTTAGTCACGCTGAGGCAGTCTTAGCCGATACTGGTAGGGTGCTGTTACGCCCGTCTGGTACCGAGCCGGTCATTCGAGTAATGGTCGAAGGCCAAGATGACGCTTTAGTTAAGTCGACCTGCGAAGAAATTTCTAAGGTAGTGAAAAATCAACTTTAAGCTAATCGTTTGTGGTTAATTTGTTGTCAAGATTCCTAGTGCAAAGCTAGGGGCTATGCTAATATCCGCCGCTCACTTGATTCTGATTAAAGAGATTTTATGCGACGTTTTTTAGTAGCAGGTAATTGGAAAATGCACGGTAGTTCAGAAATGACCACCGAATTGATCTCTGGTGTCGCTAGACGTGCACTAGACGCGGCCAGATTAAGTGAACAAAAGGAGCTAGGGTATGACATTTTAGTGTGTCCCGCCTCGCCGTATTTGAGTCAGGCTATTGACTCTTCTGAAAGTCAACCGATTTCAGTTGGTGCTCAGAATGTTAGCCAATTTGACTCAGGCGCATACACTGGAGAGATCTCTCTCTCGATGTTAGCCGAGCTCGGTTGTAAATATGTATTATTGGGTCACTCTGAGCGACGAGAGTTGTTTAATGAATCTGATAAAGAAGTTGCGGAAAAATTCTCAGCTTGTCTTGAGTACCCGTCAATCGTGCCAATACTGTGTATTGGTGAAACTTTGGCACAAAGACAAGCCGGGCAGACTGAAGATGTTGTGGCCGCGCAATTAGATGCGGTTATCGACACAGTTGGAATTGCAGGTTTTGCCAATGCCGCTATTGCTTACGAGCCAGTATGGGCTATCGGCACGGGCGAGACAGCGAGTCCAGAGCAAGCGCAAAATGTGCACGCATTTATTCGAGCCAAGCTTGATAGATTGAGCTCTGAAATTGCACAAGCAGTAAGGATTGTCTACGGCGGCAGTGTCAAGCCTAGCAATGCTGATGAGCTATTCGCTCAAAAAGATATTGACGGCGGCCTAGTTGGTGGCGCGTCGTTGCAAGTAAGTGGTTTTGCAGGTATCTGTGAAGCTGTACAAAAAATAATAGAAAAGACTTGAACGCTCAGCTTTTAGACCAATATTAAGGTTTTAGCCGTGTTCTGCCAAAATAGAGTTATATAATGAACATCACAACTATTCTAATACTCGTCAACGTATTTGCTGCTATTGCAATAATCGCGTTAGTGTTAATGCAACAAAGTAAAGGCGACATGGGTTCTGCATTTGGTGGCGGCGGCTCGGCGAGCATGTTCGGTAGTAAAGGTTCGGCCAATTTCCTTACTAGATGCACCTCAACCATGGTAGTCGTGTTCTTCGTCAGCAGCTTAACCTTGGCATACATATACTCCAAGCGTAACGCAGCCGAGCAAGAGATTGCGCCGATTAACGTTGAGCAAAGTAGTGAAGTGCCTAGCATAGATTCGGTAGTAGAAGAGCAAGCGAGCGAAGTTCCGACTATTGACGTGCCGGAAATTGAATCTCCGCAAGTCGACGAGGTAAAAGACGAATCAGAACTAGAAGCGCCGGTAGCGCCTGACGCCAACTAGCAGCCTGACTTCGGTGCACGCGTAGCGGGTCATACACTTAGTAAGAATTAGATAGACGAAGTAATGTAGGTAAAGAATAAGTCCAGGTGGTGGAATTGGTAGACGACGAGCCGAAGGCTTTAGTGCCGCGAAGGCGCAGCCTGAGATCGGTGCACGCGTAGCGGGTCGTACACTTAGTAAGAATTAGATAGACGAAGTAATGTAGGTAAAGAATAAGTCCAGGTGGTGGAATTGGTAGACACGCTATCTTGAGGGGGTAGTGACGCAAGTCGTGAGGGTTCAAGTCCCTCTCTGGACACCATTATTAAGTCTGATAACATTCAGCAAAGTACATCAAAGCCCCAACCTTAAAGGGTTTGCGGCTTTTTTTTGTCCGTAGTAATCCTATAAAGGTTTGCAATATCCTAGATTTTTAGTAACCTGTTTAGTAACCCTAATTGGTAGGGTGTAAAACGAGGGTTACTAAAATGGCTAGAACGACCACACCGCTTAGCGATGCAGAGATAAAACGGGCTAAACCAAAGGAAAAGGAATACACCCTAGCTGATGGCGGAGGTTTGCTGCTACGAGTGACCCCTAAAGGTAGCAAAACGTGGTTTTTTAATTACCCTCACCCATATACTAATAAGCGTAACAAAATCAGTTTTGGTGTATATCCAACGGTTAGCCTTGCTAATGCTCGTAAAGAGCGAGAGGCCGCTAAAGTCCTGTTAAGCCAAAATATTGATCCAAAGCATCACCGTGATAATGAGAAACGAGCTAGAGCCGCTGAACATTCAATTACCTTGTTGAACGTCTACGAACAATGGTTAAATGTGTGGCGGCAAGACAAAGATGAAACAACCGTTAAGAAAGCCATTAGGCATATGGAACTTTACGCCTTACCTAAATTAGGTGGCTACCCGCTAAAAGAAATAACCGCGCCGTTGGTGATTGACATGCTTAGGCCATTAGAAAAGCAAAATAAGGGTGAAACCCTTAGCCGTGTTCGTATAAAACTAAACCAAGTGATGAACTTTGCTGTTAACACGGGTGTAGTCGAGCATAACCCGCTTACTAAAATATCCGCCGCATTTGGTACAAGAACAACAGTGCATCAACCTGCTTTGCAGCCGAAAGAGTTACCCGAATTATTGCAGGCTATCAAAATTGCCAACCTTTACACCCCCACGCGATACCTAATGTTGTGGAGCCTCCACACCTTATTACGACCTGCTGAATTGGCAGGAACTCGCTGGGATGAAATAGACTTCAAAGAGCGGCTTTGGCATATACCCGTACATAGAATGAAAGGGAAAAAGCGCGACCACACTGTACCGTTGAGCAATCAAGCGCTCGATATTCTTGAAAATATGCGACAAATAAGCGGCCATTTAGACCATGTATTCCCTAGCCAGTTAGGCCAAGGTAAACACGCTAATTCACAAACCGTAAATCGTGCTTTAGTTCGCATGGGGTACAAAGGCCGTCAAACAGCCCACGGTTTTCGCAGCATTGGCTCAACCGCATTGAACGAACAGCAATTTTCGCCCGATGTAATTGAGGCCGCTTTAGCGCATATAGACAAAAACGCGGTGCGCCGCGCCTATAATCGCAGTGATTACTTGCAACAAAGGCGAGCTATGATGTCATGGTGGAGTGAATACATAGAGCAAGCGGCCAATGGTAAGGTGGGCGTTGCAGGCATTAAAACGCTTAAAATCATTGGCAACTAAGTTGTTGAAGTCAATTTTTCATCTCACAAATTAATCAGCAAGGGTTTGAATGAAGTTTAATTGTCAGCTATTTGTTCTGAGCTATCTTTTTATAGTTGACTGAATAATCAGCGAGAATTGCACAAGAAAATACACCCTAAAACTTTATTAGTTTAATTCGGACTGAATTAGATATATTCTCAATGGGTAAACTAACACTGAAAGACTAAATGAGTCCGTCATGCTGTGATGAAAGAAGCTTTAGAGCTCTTAAGGCTTCAATTCATAACAAGGGATAACGGTAACGGATTTTTTAATGAACGAAATGGAATGACAGATCACCATAAATGCAAGCTTGAGCTTTTTCAAAGAGCAATAACAGCCAGTTTAATAGCCATAGAAATAGTTCGCAGCATGTCCGCAATAAAACTGCTTAATGAGCCGCAAGGTCAATGAGTATTAAGCTTTTTAAATTGAGGGAGTTTGTAAGTCTTGAGGACGCATCGCTATACTTGACCGAGGGTATTGGCGACCACGTTTCTAGAGGGGAAGTTATTCGATTGGCTTTGAATAAACAGCTTCAGCTTTCGATTACTCTAAATGAGCTTGAGTTTGGCAGGTATGGGCAACACGTTCGGTCTAAGAATGGCGCGGCAATTTCCTACTCTTTGTCAGACGGGTATTTAGAACTTAGCGAAGAGGTTACTTCAAATTTATTACCTATATTTGATTTGGCGATGGTAGGCCATGAGGTTGATCTATTAAAAGAGCTTTACTCAAAATATACTAATAAAGCCATTGATTATGTTCAAAGTGTCAAAGGTCTTAGCTTTGTCATTTTAAAAGACTCAGACCGCTATTTTCAGCTGTTTGAAGAATACGATAGGAATCCTGAATACCTCGGCTCCAATGCTAGTGCGGATGAGCTGTTTGACGAGATGTTTGGCGATTCATATAGACCTTCGAGTCATGTGGCCGAAGGAATGAGAAAAGATCACGATAACGACAGGGCTGAATTCCTTAAAGAGAATTTTCATACTTGGTTAGATGATCGTATTTACGTGCCTGCGAGGTTGTTACCAAGCAATAGCTCTTTGATTGTCAGGGTTGATGAATTGAATCGTTTTATCGAGAGCTTTAGTTCTGAGGCTGATGCTGTCGAGAGCGCGCCGAAGCCGTTAGGGAGTCGAGAGAGAAACACTTTACTGGTTCTTATTGCGACCCTTTGCAAAGAGGCAGGTATTGACTATGAAGCCAGAGGGATGGCCGCAGTGATCGAAAAAATGACGGAATTGAATGGCACCAGAATTTCTAACGATAAAATTAGAGAAATACTTGTTTTGCTCCCTCAAGCCGTTGAGACTCGCACAAAGTAAAAACCTAGTTAGGAATCCTAAAAACCTAGTTAGCCCCTATTTTATGGCACATTAGTAATCTCTCGAACGTCCTAATTACGTTTACGAGAAACTAAAATGATCTATAAAATAGCAAGACTGCCAGCTGTTAAGAATTTAACTGGCCTATCACGCAGTACAATATATTTACGCATTAAAAACGACGAGTTCCCAAAGCCTATTTCTTTGGGAGGCCGCGCCGTTGGCTGGTTAGAAAGCGATATACAACAGTGGCTAACTGATCGCATTGAAGCGAGTCGTGGGGCTGAATAATGTCTAAACGCCTGAACGCTAGCTTAGTTAAAATTCATCGTAGCTATACGGTAGATGAAGTCTCTAATGTGCTCGGAGTGCATAAAGGTACAGTTAGGAATTGGACAAAAGATGGATTAGAAGTATGTGATGGTTCACGGCCTATGTTGATATTAGGGCGAGTGTTGAAACCTTTTTTAAAAGAGCGTAATCAACGTATGAAGCGACCCTGTGCTAAAGATCAGTTCTATTGTATGAAGTGTAAAAAACCACAAAAATCGGCTGGGAACATGGTGGAATTTTTGCCCTCTACAAAGGGCAAAGGGCTCTTAATAGCCCTTTGCGAATGTTGTGAGGGCATAGTGACTCGTTTCAGTAATTTGGCCCATATAGAGCAAATGAGTCGGATTTGGGAAGTCAGTATAAGGGGAACTAAGAACACATAGTTAGTTAGACACAACCCCCCTTATACATTGACTTTAAAGCAAGAGGTAAAACCAAGATGAAACACAATGCAAACAACGAGCGAATCAAACATAAATACTTTGATTTTTTGAAAGAAGCTAAGCGCCAAAGTGAGGCTTCGGTAGACGCGGTGGCAATGGCCATTAGCCGCTTTGAACAACAGACTGATTATAAAGATTTTAAGAAATTTCACTACGAACAGGCTAAAGCGTTTAAAAGCCATTTGGCAAAGCAAACGAATCAACAAACTGGCAAGCCATTGAGCAAGGCAACCCTGCACTCAACAACCCGCCATTTGAAAACGTTCTTTCAATGGTTGTCGATGCAAGCCGGTTATGTGTCCAAATTGAATTATTCAGAAATGGATTACTTTAATGTGTCAGAAAAAGATGCTCGTATTGCTAATGCTAAGAGACCCCTGCGAGTGCCAACCGTTGAGCAAATAAAACGCGTTCTGAATGAAATGCCGAACACGACTGAAATAGAGTGCAGGAATAGGGCGTTAATTGCCTTTACATTGCTTTCAGGCGCAAGAGATTCGGCCATTGCTAGCATTAGTCTAAAGCATGTAGATTTACAAAATGATGCTGTATTTCAAGATGCCAGAGATGTAGATACAAAATACAGCAAAACGTTCACCAGCTACTTTTTCCCAGTGGGTGCAGAGATACGCCAAATCGTAGTTGATTGGTTAGCCTATTTACGCAATGAAAAGCTCTTTGGCAATGACGATCCTTTGTTTCCGAAATCGTTTATGGTTCAAAATGAGCGGCAAGAATTTGAGGTGGGTGGAATTAAAACCGAATTTTGGTCAACGGCAAGCCCAATACGCGCCATATTCAAACAAGCCTTTGAAGGTGCTGGCCTGCAATACTTTAACCCTCACAGCTTTAGAAAAACCCTAGCAAGTTTAGGTGAGCAGGTTTGCCAAACCCCTGAAGAGTTTAAAGCGTGGAGCCAGAATTTGGGGCATGATCAGGTGTTAACGACCTTTACTAGCTATGGTGAGGTTCAGCAGCATCGGCAGTGTGAGGTGTTTAATAGCCTAAGAAACCCTGTGCCGAAAACGACCCGATCAGACGCTGTGGCGCTTGCTAGAGCTGTGTTAGCTAACGAGGGTAGGGGGTGAAAATGGCTATGACTTTGCAGTATTGAAATACGACATATAGGCTTTTTTATATGGCGGCAGTTGAAACTTTTTGAAATCTTGCAAGCTGAAAGGCAGTTGGGGGCAAATTTGATCCAGTTGCATTTGACTTAATCAATTGACTCAAGAATACTGATAGCCGACACTGGAGTGCGCCTATTAAGAGTGCCCGAATATTTTAAATATCCCGACATTAAGTCGGATAATAAAACTGTTATATCTACTTGGAGAATTGGGAATGCCAGAAGCCATGAAAGTACTTGAAACAGTTTTTGCCTTGTCCCTACCTTTAGTTATTGCCGGTCTTGGGTGGCTGGCATATAACAAGCCAGATCAATACTTGTTTGCACTCCGTCGGTTGTCACTCATGTTATTTTTCGCTTTGTTCGCGGTAGCAGTGCATTTTTTTATGTCCAGTTGGCTTGATCTAAATAATCTAAGTGAAATTGCACCGGCGGATCTAAAGGCAGCGTTGCACCAGTTCAAAGCTAATACAGAAAACAAAATCATGTGGTTATGCTTAATAGCATCTGCGCCATTCATTGGTATTCAGGTAGGTTCTTTTTTTAGTGAGCTAAAAGAACATGATAGTGAATGAATTAAATTCAAGATATATACAAGGACAAAAACTTACGTACACTTCGTGTGCTGGGACACGCAAACAACGCGCGCCTGTTTTAACGGTGTTTATCGAAAGATTTGAGGGGCTATAAAGGGCAAACTTGCGCCTTTTGCCGTACATCTGTTTGACATAAGCAATTGACCGTAGAATACTCAAAGCGGACAATCTATGGTTACAAAGAATGCTTACTTAGGGTGTCTGAATATTTCAAATATCCCGACATAATGTCGGATAATAAAGCTGTTATGTCTACAGGACAACCATATGATTGAAACTCTGTTCTCTATGATTGAAGCACCATTATCCGTCTTGCGTGAAGTTCTATCCTCTGTCGAGTTTTGGAAGTTAGCAGTGCCCGTTTTTAGCGCAATTGTAGCTTGGCTTGTAAACGAATGGAGAAAGCGTCTTTGGGAAGAATATAAGAGGAAGGAAGATAGTTATTCTGAATTATTACGTTGTTTGCGGGGCTTTTATATGGGACAGCATCATTCCCTAAGGATTACTGGGACACCCAAATTAAGAGCAGGCTCTTCGTACAAAATTTTCTATAATATGACTTCTATATTTTCAGTAATTCTCGAGTGAACCAAACGCTAATTGGACTTGTTTCTAATGACGAGTCCGGTAATCAATGAATTTTTGGCGAGTACCGTTCTCGCTAGCGCGCTTTAAGGTGTTTTGATGGTCTTGTTTAGCCTAGTAGCGTTCGATGATGGTGGGTCGAGGGAATTCGTTGATATTTTTTATCGGAATAGACTTGGCGTACGATGTGTTCTGACCCAACCCATTGTTTGAACTCCAACTCAAAACGAGTAGTTAGTATTTTCCAAGCGTCTTGGTTTAATGATAGTCGTTCGAGTATTGGTGGGAGTTCGTCACTGATCGAGCCTCGCTTGTACCCCGAGGGCAGCGGCTCCTCTCGTATAAGGCGGCCAGTCCAGTCTGTGAGTTCAAGGTAGTCTTTAAGTGAAAACGGGAGGCCTTGCGCCTCAGAGTTTGATCCAACAAATTCGGCTATCGTTGATTGCGCAGGTTTGTTTTTTTGTAGCGCCGTAATACGAGCTTTTATGCTGGTGTGCTCAGACACTTCTGGTGATGTTGCCATCTTAGCTCTAACTGGGTTTAGGTCAACGTAGGCCATGCAGGCCAGCAAGGCCCTTTCATCAAGTAGCGCTTGGCTTTTGAAGCGACCCTCCCAAAATCGACCTGTGCAGTTATCTTCTTTGTTCGCTCTACGTGCGATGGCTTCATTGACGATGCCCATATACCAAGATGGGCTAGTAAGACGCTCGCGCCAAAGGGCGATACAGTCATTTAATCGTTCACGTTGGGTATCGAGTAAAACATCATTAGACAAATAACATTGAGAAATCAGGTTTCCCTTGAACAATGAATGCCATCGTTTAACGACTTCGCGGTCAGACCAAGCAGTCGATAGATCGGGTCGGATATGCAATACAACGTGGTAGTGATTGCTCATGACGGCGTAAGCACAGAGTTTAATGGCAAACGCTTGCGCTGTATGATGAAGCTTATCCTCAAGCCATTGGCGCCGGTGTTCGTAGTCTTTTCCTGAGTAGTGGTCTTGGCCACATAAAAATGCCCGCCGAACGCAGCGTGACACACAATGATAGTAGGGCGTGTCAGCAACTGACACGATAGTTTCTCTGGCTTGAGTCATCCTAACTCTCCTTTATTCCTTTAAGTGATTAGGTTCTCAGATTAGTGTCAGATTTACAAGTGTTAGTTATGGCTGTCCCAGTAGTTACGCACTCGCGCCAAAGGTCGATATATTCATTTAATCGTTCACGTTGGGTATCGAGTAAAACATCATTAGACAAATAACGTTGAGAAATCAGGTTCCCCTTGAACAATGAATGCCATCGTTTAACGACTTCGCGATCAGACCAATCATTCGATAGATCGGGTCGGATGTGTAATACAACGTGGTAATGATTGCTCATGACCGCGTAAGCACAGAGTTTAATGGCAAACGCTTGCGCTGTATGATGAAGCTTATCCTCAAGCCATTGGCGTCTATGTTCGTAGTCTTGCCCTGAGTAGTGGTCTTGGCCACATAAAAAAGCCCGCCGAACACAGCGAGACACACAATGATAGTAGGGCGTGTCGGCAACAGACACGATAGTTTCTCTGGCTTGAGTCATCCTAACTCTCCTTTATTCCTTTAAGTGATTAGATTCTCAGATTAGTGTAAGATTTACAAGTGTTAGTTATGGCTGTCCCAGTAGTTCTTACTCCCAAAATCGACCTGTGCAATTATCTTCTTTGTTCGCTCTACGTGCGATGGCTTCATTGACGATGCCCATATACCAAGATGGGCTAGTAAGGCGCTCGCGCCAAAGGGCGATATAGTCATTTAATCGTTC
>JBKEFT010000016.1:0-105470 GCA_046709645.1 Arenicella sp. | reverse complement strand
GCGAAAAATACAGGCCGAAAAGAACAAAGTGTAGCCACTTTACTATAAAATAATCTAACTGCTTGAAAGCAAGGTGCAGGTGGTCACGCTACGCAAAATTAGGCGGTCACGTTCGCAAAAATACGCAGTCAACACCCTGCCATGACTGTAATAGCAAATCTCTTGGTATATGAATGGTACAGAGCTGGCCGGTCTCGGATCTATTACGCTCGATCTGCGTCGCCTCAAGGCATTGATAGACGCTATTATCTAACCGGCATTGTCCAGCTGCGCGAGTTATTTCAAAACGCCCTTGATTTTTCGATGACGTTGAACATCCAGCAATTACTAGGCTGCAGATTGCACAAAAGTTAACTACTAAGATTTTATAGTCCATTTAGATTCCTTCTAAGAGGGATTAAATATTTAAATACATCTTGATTGATATCCCTGTTTTAAAAAACTAGTTCTTGTTCGGATGGGGAACTCTTAAGCTACCATATTTTTCAATTTAAGCGAAACATCTATAACGAAGGACGCTACTTTAGATAGCTGAAATGAAATACTGAACCTTAGTTCTTCATCAAGTTAAGAGGTATTGTCTATTTAGGGTTTTCTAAAGAGAAACACTTTTATATCATTGTGGAATAAACCACCGTCCGTCCATGTCGAAATAATTTTTCTTGACTTAAGCCACTTAACCAAACTTATATTTTCTGGAGTATTCTTCAGTTTTGGCTGATCATACCCGTTTTTTATTTTGGAGAATGGTTGCGGTAGAATAGCCAATATTTGACGAACGTCATCATCCTCTAAATCAGCATGGAATTGATTTAATAGTGAGATTTGCACATTAATAGGCCTAGAATGCTCAACTAAAGATCGCACTATATATGCATTAAGCTCGAGATTTTTCACGCCTCCAATTTGAATGATTGGACCAATAAGCGCTGCTCTGTCGGGTAAATCTATAAGTGCTTCAAGGTGCATCAACTTAACTATCCGGAGTTTAGATGCATTATCAATTGAAGACCGAAGAATATCTTCCAAGAAGTCTTCATCCAGCGCATAGCCATCTGAGTCAGACAAATAGGCGTTGATATTGGCAGCAACAAATAGTATCTGCATGTCCCTATTATCAGCGAGGGCGTCGAGGCTTTTCTCAGAGAATGTTATTTTCCCTTGATTTATAAGTATCTGAAGTTTTTCTGGCTCGAGCCCTTCAGGTGGCATTGGGAACTGCTTTGGCAGTGCGTGAGTATATCCCCTATATACGTCGTCCGAAAATGAGTTTTCTCCGATGAGGAATTGGCGCAGTCGTAGCGAATCTGAGTCACTTGGTATTGGGTGACTTAGGATAGCTGCCTGGACATTATTTCGACTAAGGTACTCGACCAATATATCTTTTTCGAACCCCTCTCCTTTCATGAAATCGAGACAATTCGTCCAAGTTGGTTCGATGACATTCAGCTCGAACAACATAGCGTGTAATCTCTCCGGCACGGCTTCTAAAGTTGACAGCAGAGTTGTCTGTTGTTTAAGAAACGCCCGAAGATCATCTAGATCAAGAGCATCGTGACAAATCACCGCCAGAATCGTCGGTTCATCCTCCTTTGAATTCTCAGGAAGTTCTAAAAGTACATCACATAGATAGCGGTCAAAATCTCGCTCGATTCGCTCCAATAAGGCAGCATTATTCGTTGACCGTATGGTAGTAAAGTTACTCTCACGTAGTCGTTCGAGATCTTTTTTACCCAACAGCTCTCGATAGATGTATTCCAGGTTGGCGATCGTGAGTTCGAAAAGCCCTTCTTCAAACATGACGGGTACAATTTCAGAGTGTTCTTTGATTGCAGCCAGATCTTTGACCTCAAAGTCGAGCCAAGTAAGGCGTTCCGGGGCTAACTCTGGTGAATTCACCAGAATCTCTGGAAGGTTCTCCGAAACAAATTCTGGTAACTCGACAAAATCTCTCGTAAGAGATTTGAGCGAGGTTTCCGTTAGGCTCGCAACAATTCGGGTGATGTGTGAGGTATTGTTGGGGCTTGCAATAGCCGCTGGGACAAAGCCGGCCCAAGCATTGACAAGTCCTACAAGAAGTTCTGCAACATTGCGGTCACTGGTGTAATAGGCATCAAAAAAGTCTTCGCAGCTATCGAATTCGGATGAGAGGAATTCAAAAAGTTTCGTCGTTTGACCCAGGTACCGGCTAGGTTCACTCAGGAGGCTATCGACGATCTTGACGTTTAAGACATAGCCCTGCCGGAAGTCCTCATCCCGCATCGCAGCGATTACCTCTTTTGGATTGTCGATCGGAAAACCCGGCTCAGGCGCGATAAATGCCCTTATCTGGATCAGAAACTTGTTGTCATTGGGCGACAAACGACCTGAGTGAAAGAGTGACGTGTATTGATAGTAAGTGTCGTCGAGATGACCTTCCAGAAGCAGAAAACGGGCAAGCTCACCATTTTCTTCAAAGCTTTCGAAAGGGTCTTGCTCTATGTTGGCGGTCAACCGTAACAGCTCATTGAGCTTAGTCGTTCGCAAAGTTGCAACCTTTGATTTGAGCTCATTTATTTGCTGTAAGATTTTAACCTTGTTTTCTACCGCCTTGTTTTCGATTTCCTTCTTACGTTGCAGGTACGATTTCTGAGAATCCACCTCGCTCTCCAATTTGGAAATATCCACCTGAGATTGGTTGCCGCGAATGTCGCGGTGAAGAAGGGACTTAGCTCCAATCAATTGATCGAACCCATTGTCGCTGGCCAGCTGTTGAAGCGTTACCCATTGATGCCTGTCACTACTGACAACATTGGGGTTCGGAGGCAGCATCTCAATCATAGCCATAGCGTATATTTGCCGCAACTCTCTAAGGTCTGACGGCGTCTGTCGCTCAGCGGCTTCAATCCACTTTTCGAACTTTGCGATTTCGGCCTTATGCATAGCTGCACCAGTAGCAATGAGCTCACCTTGGAGACCTAATATTTCAGCGAGAGCACCATCGCCTCGATGTAGTTGCTCAAAATCTCTTGGATAGACGTTTTTATAGATTAGGATTGCGAGGAGTTTGTTGGCGTCGAGCAGGCTCTCTCCATCAGTTTCCAAATTGGCGGCATAAATGGCGTATTCATTGAAGATATTCCTAATCAACCGTAGGTCGTTTAGATATCTTGAGACCTCTCTCAAAAATTGCCGATTAAGACCCCCATCGAGGTTAAGTCTCCCTTCTTGCTCCAATACCATATCGATCGAATTCGATGTGTTGATGATCGGTATGACTGGAATGATGAATTCAAAGAATTTTGTTCGATCGGTGTTGACAAACATGTCGTCGCGCAGGGCGTAGAGGAATCTTATATGGCGTTTAACCCCTGCGTTTTCGTTCACGAGGCTATTAATTTCGCGCAGAGTGACGAAAACTTCGACATTGTTAAATCGGTCTAGATCTTCAATTATCACGAGATCATAATTGGTTGATTGGAAGAAGTAGACTATCTCGTCAAGGTGACGGTTCAATATGGACGACTGGTCATCATTTGCAGGCCTTATCTCAACATCCTTCAACGAGAGACTCTTGAGTGACAGACCGAAGCTCGCAACATAAAAGTGATGCAATGTCATCCAGAGGAATCCTGCTGCGAGGAGGAAGATTGCTAGATTGACTCCATTGCTGAACGCGAGAGGAGTAAAAAAAGTGCCGCTGATGACGTCTTCTCGCCGATGAAACACATACCAAAGCGCGAGAGTTCCAACCGTAATGCAAAGAGATTTAAAAAACGACCAAAATCCAGGCGACCTAATTCTTTTAAACCGGGACAACGGAAGCTTGTTTGCGTCAGCACCAAATAGCATTTGTTGCAGAATACTTCTTTCAATTTCCTGACGACTCACATCGCCGCCATCCGAACCAGCCTCGGGAACAAACGCAGCGAGAGAGATATGAAGCGCAGGCCGCCGATACTTCTTCAGGAAAGATTGGATTATGCTGCTCTTTCCTGACCCATAGGGACCAGTTAGGGCAATGTTAGAGACCTTCGCATTCTTGGTACCAAAAAGAATCGCTTCGGAATATACGCCAGTCTTGTCGGCTTCATCAGTAGGCGCGAGGTCCACGAACTTCGATTGTATGTCAGCTGAGGAGTATTTATATTCCAGCCAACACGCGATGCCATTAAGGAAGTTGGCAGGCCGACGAATTAAGGAAATAATGTTTTTTATCATACGATACTGAACTTTTTTAAGGACTTGTTTAACTAGTGGAAACTCTGATTCTGGTAGTTCGTTGGCTTGAAGTCATTAAGCTGCAACCCCATGAATATTGCCTCGGAGCCTGGTGTATAAACTCAATTCAGATGGCTTTAAAATAGTCGAAAGTTATTAATTGATATAGATTCTAGAAACAACGTCTTCCCCTTTTTTTTACATCTATTTTTTTATTGAATTAAAAGCGCTATTTGTCGCTACCTGTAGGTAATGCTCCTCAAAGGAAAGCGGCAGTGTTTTGTCATTTTTATGTTTCACTATCTACACCATACATAGCTAGTCCATTAAGGAGCCCTTGATGTTCTTAAAGGAGCATATAAGGTGCTTTTCCTCGTCAAAAACTATCGACTAGGAATAACACAATATATCATGAAAACGCCTAACCATTTTTCCTGTGATAGCCCTATCCCTATGCTAAAAACGCATGTTCTGGTGAGCGTGTAAAGTTGCTACTAGGAAAAGCACCATATATGACGCCTAAGAAAGTTCCCGGTAGTTCAGTGCTGATCTGGGCTTGTGAGCTCGCATAGATCAACTTTTCACATAAGCTCTCTTTACGAAAGAAGAAAAAATATTTAAAGTGGCAAATAAAATACTTTGAAACCAGACTGAGAGATTCCGCAAAAGTGCAGCACTTACATAGGTGAGAGCAAAAGAAATGGTTGTTCTTTGCGATTCAATCCAAATTGGAGAGGTCCAAGAAGTTTCAAATATTTCGTGGTTAGTATATTCCAATGGTGGAATGAGTGTGAAACCCTGTTAGAGTGTTTTCTGATAATCAGGCGATTTCCTGTTCGGTTATCTGTTTAAATAATCGTTTTTTAGCGAGGTTCATTTGATCAGCAAAGTCATTATCACTCATCTTATAAGCTTCTTTATCCATCTGTTCAAATGAAATATCTTGCTTCAAATAGTCTTTAGCTTGATCAAGTGATTTCAGTTTTTCATAGGGTGTCATCATTTTATCATAACGGTATTTTTTTCGTTGCTTGCCTTTTTCATCGGTAATGATTGTTGGGTAATAGCAGGGTCGGTGGTAATTGATAAAGGGGTTCAAATAATCGCGATTGAATATGTTCAGCTCAGCAGACCAGCCCTGATCAATATGACTGTAGCCAAATGTTTTACGAACAATCGCGGCATTTTTACTTTCTGCCAGGGCATTATCATTGCTCTGCCTTGCACGAGATTTAGTGAGTTCAATATGGAGCTTATTGAGCAATTTGGCAACGTGTTGATTAATGTATTCTGAGCCATTGTCGGCATGAAATCCTTTGAGCTTAAACGGGAAGGTGTCGAGCATCTCAGTCAGTATGGGAATGAGGTAGACTTCGCTGATCTTGCTGCTGGAAAGGACAACTTCGTATTGGGTGACCTCATCGACCGCATTGATGTGGTAAACCCCTTTAGCCCCGTCCTGGTCGCCCTGGTGAACGGTATCAACACGGATGTAGCCTGGCTCACCATGCGGTAATGGCTTACGCCTTTCGCCGATTGACACTTGTCGTGACTGCGTTTTTTTGAACGTTCTTCTCTGATTTTTATAGGACTTTGAATCACGTAAATTGTATAAATGAGAAACGGATATCTGCGCTATATTTTCATACTCATTCTGTGAAAATAGTCGGTAGGCACGCTCACAATATTTTTTAATGACCGCTCCACTGGGCGTGTGATAACGCTCATCCATTTGAGCCAACAAGGTAATATCTTGTGTTGTATATCGGTGTCTAAAACCCGTTGGTGCAGACGGTTTTCTTAACCGTACAACACCGGATTCGCGGTATTGCCGAACCAGTCGCATGAGCTGTGGATGAGAGTAGCCTGTCACTTGAATTAGAAAGGTAATAACAACCCCTTTTTGAGACTTCTTCAGCGCGCGATAATGAAACTGCTTCAATATCGACTGAACGAATTTGTAGCGTGACGACTTATCCTTGGGAAGGCTAAATGCCACAGCTTCTGAACTATCAAGAAATGTCTGTAGTTCTTGGGTATTTTTTAAAGTGTTAAGATTCATGAGTGCTTTCATTCCAACATCATGAACAGGTAAGGCTTGTTTGTCAGTTCACACTCATTCCGTATTAGAATACGGCGGTACTTTCACACTCATTCCGTATTGGAGAAGGCTTTTAATGGACAATAGTCAACTTTTGGCATATGATAATCATCCGGATGGCACTGAGCATATGCATTTGTTAATAAAGACTATTTCATTTGGTGCTGTAAAGAAAATACGACAAAGGTGAACTTATGGCTCTGCCAAACTCTTTTTTAGCCCCGCCAAGTTCTCTGTTTTTACTGAGAATATGTTCGTTGTTCGCTCTTTCACTCGGACTACTGACTTCAGCTCTGGCCCAATCAGACCTTATATATGAGCCGATCTCTGCATGGAATGGTAAAAAGGTTTACTTATCTCCTGCACGGCACAGTGACGCGGGTGGACGCGGCGAATGTGTTGGGAGCCAAGGAATGGGTAGTCTCGATGAGAATACCTCAGCGTATCGATTCGCGTATTACGCAGCGACCGGTAATTATGTAGGTTCATCTACTAGCACCAGTATCTACCGTAATTTGCGTGCGCGTGGTTACAAAGTACGAATTGGGCGGGGTACGGTTAGCTCCGCGATCAGCAATTCGAATGCCTGGGGAGCTACCGTGCATATACCGATTCACAGTAATGCGCGCAGTGAAAGTTGCGGTAACACAGATGCGAGTAAACACGGCACTCATCTAATCTACAAATCATATGGTGCTACTGGTGGTGAAGGCCTTTCAGGTCATATAAAAAATACAGTCGGGGCTGCTAGCCCTGGAACTAACGATCTTATTTGTCACAATAGTAGTGCCTGTACTCTTTTCAATTGTCTGGGTGAGTTGTGTAACACTTCTGCCAAAGCAGCTTATTTAGAACGCGAATTCCATACCTGGAATAGCGGCGCAAAAGGGATAAGTACAGATGAATATAATACTTGGCGACTGGGCTGGGCGATAGATCTGTTCCTTGGATATCCCCGTGGCTAACGGCTTTTTCTAACTCATCTGCTCAGCCAAGCGGCACTCCCACTTTACTAAATTTAGGCAATGAAAAAATCATCTATCATTCTTACGTTAACTGCTTGCCTTACCTTAGTCGCTGTTGTTGCTGCTGTTCTTGTGTACAAGCAAGCAAAGACGTCGACCGAGCGTATTGCTGAGAATGTTGACCATACTTCTATAGACGGTCAACCTACGGTTATAGAAGAGACCAACAATGTGTTAAATGACGACTCATCAGCAGTGAGTGGCTTGGGTTCAAATTCGAACCAAAGTAATATTTTGCAGATCTCGGATCTCGCCAAATATCCGGGGTTCGGACACAATGATGATGATGACGAGCAAACTTTTTCAATAGAAGAAGAAAGCCGTGAGAACCTGATTGCAGATTGTATGCGCGAGAGCGGATTTGATTACACTCCCGCGCCTTCTATTGTGCTCGATGATTCGGTGCTTGAGAATGAGAAAGAATTTGAACGGCTATTGGCTGAAGCGGCTACCAACCCAAACCAATCGTACGTAGATCAGCTGTCTCCATCGATGAGCCAGAGCTACTATTTGGCTCTCACGGGCTTAACTGATCCAAATATCCAAGAAGGCTTAGATCATGAGTTAGCGGCTAACAGCAATAGTTGCGTCAGTAGAGCTTTTGAGTCTATTCCGGGTGTTTATGCAAAACGCAACGGGCTTGAAACAGAGCTGAATACAATGGAGTCCGAGATCAGAAATGATCAACGCTCGATCGCCGCTACACAGAAATGGTCAAATTGTATGTCTGAGTTGGGGCATACGTTTGAACGGCCTAGTGACGCTCATAGATTTGTCGATCAAACTATTATTTCAAATTTAAATAGCACTGGTCAGGCACAACCAGAAGACGAACAAGTTATACGTCAACTTTATCAAGCAACTGATCAATGTGCTTTAAAAGATCAGTTACAAAGCGTTAACCAGATAGTTCGAACAGAATATGAAAACCGGTTTGCGGCGAACTATCGAGATCGATTGAAGAATTAACGTGGTATTTGGCGTAGATATTTAAAAACTCGAACAATAACCTTTGCTAAAGGGCGTCAAACACTTTTCTAAGAATGTCTGTTCTGATTATTTGTTCGACTTTAAACATTAACAGTAAGAACTGTTAGATTGGATTTAAACTACTACTTTTAGGAGAAATAATATGTGTAAAAAGGTCGCTATAGCGCTACTTTTCTTGTCGATGATTACCGGCGTGGCCCACGCAAGGGATTTGTATAAACTGTATGGCGATGCGCCAATGGGCTCAAAATTTCGACCAGTCGAAGCTAAATCTCCGATCCCCTTTAACAAAGAGTATGACAAGCTGACACAGAAGCAACGCAACTTATATCGCTTGCACTTTGATGGCCTCGCCAAAGATGAAATTCCTCCGTTCCCAGAGTATGGAACTAAATCTATCTATCTGCCAATAATCAAAGGACACGAGCGAATTGCACGTGGCGGCTGGTTACGACTGATTGCTGCAATCGATGAAAATGGTAAGGTAGAGGAAGTGAGTGTGTATGAATCACCTCATAAGGAGATGACAGAGTTGGCGCTTTCAGTACTGTTTCATGCTAAATTTACGCCAGCTACTTGTGCGGGTAAGCCATGCAAAATGGATTATCGCTTTGATTTTAAATTGCGCAAACGCGTCAAGCAGATGAATTCTCTTAATAGCGAGGACATTCCAGGCAGCGGTCCAGCCTAACGCTAACTTAGTGCATATTAGCCGTTGTCACACGACAACGGCGTCGAACCAAAAAATCACTGCATTGTTTTATCAATCGCTAGACCAGCTGGTGCCTGACACGTTGGCATCATCTCCAACTTATTAATATTTACGTGCTCTGGCAAGCCGGCTATCCACTCGACACTGGCCGCGATGTCATCCGGTCTCAGTGCATCGCAGTTAGCGTAAACCGCATCAGCGGCTTTGTTATCGCCATGAAAGCGCACTTGCGAGAACTCAGTTTCGCCAATCATGCCTGGCGCTATATTGGTAACTCGTACCCGAGTACCCAAAAGATCGGTTCTTAAATTGATGCTGAACTGTTCAACAAACGCTTTGCTGGCACCATAAACATTTCCGCCTTTGTAGGCGTAGTTACCGGCTACTGAACCGAGGTTTATGATATGGCCTTTATTACGCTCAACCATGCCCGGTAATATTTGCCGAGTCAGATACGCTAAGGCCATACAATTGGTTTGAATCATGGTCTGCCAATCATTCCAATCGCTTTTATCTGCGCTCGATACACCAAGCGCTAGCCCGGCGTTATTCAGCAGTAAATCTATATCCTTAAACTGAGCGGGACGAGCCTCAAGCATTTCCGTCAATTGCTCGAAGTTATTTACGTCGCAGGCAATAACATGACAATCGGTTGCGAGGCTGTCGGCTAACTCAAGCAACTTAGACTCACGGCGAGCGACTAAGATTAGTTGGTAGCCTGCTTTACTCAAGCGTGTTGCAGTAGCGCGTCCGAGACCCGCAGATGCACCCGTAATTAAGGCGGTTTTAACATCCATAGTGATGCTGATTAGTTTATGTTGATTAGAGTTAAACTATAAGCCAAGCGATAGGCTAAAACCAGATTGTTTAATCCCCAGAGAAAAACTAAAGACATATTACTGCGGTTGAACCTTTGTTGGTTGGAATTGGAAAACAAAGCTCGTCTCCCTGAACTGCCGGTGGGCACATTGCGCTCTCACCATCAGCGCTTGGGTAACTGACACTGGTTGAGGTGTCGGCCAAGCGTAATAACTTACCCTCTTGCCCGCCTGGGTTAGGTTGATTGTTAACCACCACATAAAGTTCGTTCTCAACATCTTGGCCAAAGCCAGTAACGTAACCGACAAGCGGCATAGCTAAAATGAATTCTCGTAGTTGGCTATTAGCTCGGTTCTGGTGAAAAAGCCGGCCCGTAGCGGTGCTGAAATTACTACCAGAAAAGTCGCCGAAAACATAATGATTGGCTAACTCTGGTATTTCACTGCCACGATAAACAAAGCCACCGGTGACAGATATACCATCGTCGTGATCATATTCAGCGATTGGGTCTATCACATCATTGGGTAGGCCCGGAGCGGCGACATTGCTCAGGTAAGTACCGCTGTCCGGACCCGGATTATAAAAATTGAAACTGCCCTCTTTCCAATTCCAACCATAATTTCCGCCGCTAACAACCACGTCAACTTCTTCAACTTGGTTTTGCCCTACGTCGCCAGTGTAGAGCTCACCAGTAACCGCATCGAACGAAATTCTAAATGGATTGCGGAAGCCATAAGCAAATATCTCATCAACCCCTTGATCACCAGCAGCAATAAAAGGGTTGTCGCCTGGGATACCATATTTAGCATTGAGTGAGTTGTTACCCAATGGGTCTATTCTCAATATACTGCCCAGAACATTGCTATTATCGCGCGAGTTGCCACCTAAATTGTGACCAGGCCCTTGGTCGTTTGCAGCGCCACCGTCGCCTAAGCTGATATACAAATAGCCATCTGGATCAAATGCTAAATCACCGCCGTTATGATTATTTTGCGGCTGATCGATGATCATCAATGTATCGCGCTTTTGTATTCTCGAATTGCAACTGGCATCTACAGCCCTATACTCAACCACCATTGACCGATGAGCTAGGCTAGGAGCACGCCCAAGCTCATCCGTTGAAAAATCAACATCATCATCTTGAGAATCTCTTGCCGGCTCCGATTGGTAGGTATAGAACAAGCCATTGCTCTGGTAGTTTGGGTGAAAGGCTAAGCCAAGCAAACCACGCTCGTCATAGCTCGGCGATATGGGAACTAGGTCAGGCCCAACATCATGAAACAAGGTTTTATTGCCAGTGCTCAGCTCGACCCTGAATATCTTTCCAGTTTGCTCTACCACAAACATACTACCGTTTATCCCCGGTGCGGTAACACCTCGTAGCGGCGCATTAAAGTTTGTCGCAACCTCAACTAAGCGAGCACTTATGGTGCCGCTGGTAATATCAGCTACTGGATTAGTGATCGTAGACGCCGGAAAATCGATACCCGTAGACGATGGCGTCGCCGGAGACGGCTGGTTAGTTGCCGTCGAACCGTTAGAGAAATAGATCGTATTTACATTGCCGACCGCCCAGCCGGGCTGAAAATTAGCGATTATCTGATCAAGCGAGGTAGCACCAATTGAATTGCCGTCGAGATTGTCAAACTCAACGGAGTCAATCGCTTCATCGATGCTCTCGTTCTCGTTCCTAATTAGATCCCTTATCTGCCAGCCATAACTATTCCATGGTGACCCACCCTCAACATCTCGATGACAGACCTGGCAGCCATTTTCATCGGCTATCGCACTGCCGCCAATATCATCGGCATTAGAATTAGGGTAAATCACTCGCCATCTGTCACGATATGTCTCAAAAGCTAATACCGACGAGTAAGAGATAAACAAAGCGATAAGCAAAGCTATTTTCAATAAGCGCATACTTGTTTTCTAATTAAGCTAAAAAGTAGGGTGAAAAGTAAGGTAAAAATTGACTGAACCTTGCCGCTGCTGAAATCTAAGTCATCAGATTACTAAAGATGCCTGAAAATTCCTGTAACGGCGCTTCGCCGGTATAGCCTGACGCGGTACGCGGAAACACCGAGCTGGATGATCCAGGTACAACCCAGTCACTAACCTTAGCTAAAAATGAATCGATTTCACTGCGTGGATCTATGTCAGGCGTTCGCAGGTTTGAGTTGTCATACTTATCAACCTCAACATCAGGGAACATCTCACCGTACACACCGCCACGTACTCCGTCGCCAAGCACTATCATCAAGTTACCCTTACCATGGTCGGTGCCGCTGTCGCCGTTATCACGAATTTGACGACCAAACTCACCTGCGACCGTTAACACAACCTTTTGTCGATCCGCTGCGCTAGCAAAACTTGACCATAATGCTGAAAAGCCACCATGCCATGCATTGGAATTGCTTGGGTTAGAACCAAATTGGCCACCAAAAATATCTTTTAAGCCGCTCTCTATTCCTCGATTCTCAAACGGGTTGTTTGGATCAGAGTCTAAGATTGCCGCCAAACGACGTTGCGAACCATGACTGTCCCAGCCGCCGTAGCTCAACGACATGACTCTAGGGTTAATTAGATCATTGGTTGCCGCGACATCATAAAAGTTACGAATTTGATCGCCAAACCCCCGACTTCTCAATACTCTGCGGCCTAAGTTTCCAGAGTCATTAGGGTCAGGGTTGATGTCATCAACGTCTGATCTCAACGCTTGAATCAAGGTAGGAATTGGCACTGTTTCTAATCGACCTTGAATCAATTGACCGAATTCACGGATTTTAGACTCGTGGTCCATAAATTTTTCATATACCCGAGCGATCTGCTCTTGGCGCAAACCTGCGTAATAACTCTTCGCTGCGCGTGCCATTTTATCGTTACGATCATAATGCTGATTATTCTCAATATTAAAATCAAACAGACCGATTTCGCGCGAATTTTGTACCGAGATCAGATCTCTATTATCGATGGCATTGGGGTTATAACTTGGTGCTGAGCCAAGTGGCCCAAAACAGAAGGCACTTGGAGAATTGGTCAATGCTATTGCATTTCCGCCGGCTGAGCGAGCTAGCCGCCCACCCCACCCCGAGCGATCTCGGTCATTAGAGCCGGATAAAAGATTACCTTGGTCGAGCATTAATGATGACAAATCGTGAGCGCGGTTAGTACCACCAACGGCATTAAAAATCAGCGCACAATCGCCAGCACGAACCATATCGATCAACCAACCAGCCTCTCGCCAGATGCCGAATGTTTGACCCGTATTAAGGCCGCCCGGGTCGACCATACCGGAGCCCCAATTTTGACCTCCGACGGTAATCGGATAGTAATCGTCATTAAAACGTTGCTGCGCTGTAACGCCAGTTTCGTTCAGTCGATGAGCACGCGTCCTATGTTTCCAATATTTAAAACCAAAACTGTCTGGCGCTGAATCGTGTGCAGGCACTATCAAGTGGCGCATATCTGGGCCACCCGATAAGTTAAGAAAACCGGTAATACGGTTGCTTATCGGAGCTGGCGCGGCGATTGACGATGAAGCAAACTGCGGCAATGCGCCGGCTCCGTAGACTAGGCCGGTTGCTACCGCTGATTGTAAAAATTGACGTCGATTAAAGCTGTTGATACTCATCATTGACCCTCCGCGAATACAAATGGTGTTGTAAAAATAAACCCTAAGGCGTTATTAATACGCTCCAGTGTGTGTTCTCTAACGTCGTCTCCGCCGTTGCTGCCAGTAGTGGCTTGTAACGGTAGAGTCATCGCACCGAGCTGAGTAAGTAGATCTTGAGCGAGTGCGTTATTGCCAATGCTCTGGCCGGTATAAACTCGATTTAATGCTTCTTTTTCAGCGGCGGTAAAACCGCTAGTATTTTCATCGTTAATACGGCAGTAATCGTCCCACCTGTCGCCCAGCAATATAAAGTTTAACTGGGCTGTGTTTGTTGATTCGCGTAATTGATAATTCTCAGCAATGCACATCAGAAAATTAAAATCCAACGGATAGTCGCCATCACTCGAGCTACCAGGGTTGATTCGAGCAGCACCTAATAAGGAATAGACGTGCGCTTTTTCAAGGTCTGTGTAGTTGTCGAGATTCCCAACCGCGTGATTCCAAAGCCACTCGGCAACATCGGCTACATGATATTGACCATCAGATCGAGTTGGGAGAACGTCC
Organism: Arenicella sp.; assembly: GCA_046709645.1. Taxonomy (GTDB): domain Bacteria; phylum Pseudomonadota; class Gammaproteobacteria; order Arenicellales; family Arenicellaceae; genus Arenicella. Next base: position 91,446 of record JBKEFT010000016.1, on the reverse strand, counting down.
TTCCACTTCTTCTCCCACGGCTGACCTTGATCGCAACGACTGCACTGAACAGCATCTCGCTGCCGATACTCCTCATCGGTCAAAAGATTGTAGTTGTTCTCAAAAGCCAAGGCAGAGTCAGATGCCTCAAGTGCGGATTGTGCGCCAAAGACATTGTGTAAGGGCCGGAAAAACTCGCCAGCGATATCATTGCTAACGACCCCACCAACAGAACGCCCCGCTCGCCCACTGTAAGAGGCCCCACCAAAATACGCTTCTAAGTTATCCAAGTTGTTCTTGTTCGCCATATACAGCGCGCGTTCATGGCTAGTTAAATATTTGAATTGATTGTTGCTGTGGAACAAACTGGAAATAGCATAAGCCTGTACAAACCGTAGAAGATTTTTATCAGACCCCATTGAGGCCCATGAGTTCCTTAACTGCTTTGCGCTTAGCACATCTAAATTATCATCAGCGAGTACAGAGATAATCATTACCGGCAGATTCAAAAGACTTTCTGGATGCTCTATTGAAATAGGCATCAGGCTATCGATCTTTTCACTCGCGTTAGCGCCACTTACCGTCTGACCTAAAATCGTCAAATTAGCGGTGTGGTGCCTACTGGTTCCAAAATTAACAACAATCTCGTTTTGGATTGGCATATCGGTAAGCATCTTTGCTGTCTCGCGTATCGTGCCATCTTCATGATTAGGATCATCAACACCGAAAATCCCATAAAATAATTGATGAATTTCACGAGCAAAGTCGTCATTTCCTCTTAAAAAAAACTCATTACGATTACGATCAAAAACCCACTGGTTTCGATCATGTCCATACTGATCGGCGACCGCTGCTGATTTAGCCGCTACCCCAATAACCTCGTGGTATGGCAGGCCAGCTTCATGAGCGGTCATGATTTTGTCATAATAATCGGCTACTTGGGCACGGCTAACACCCGCATCACGGTTTACAGCAAGGTGGTAATTAGTTTCCCAAAATCCTATTTTCTGTCTAAAAGGATTTAAGCCTCGTACTGTAATCATACGACCATAAGCATCATCGAAATTGTAACCATCTAAACCATATTGATCGCGATTGTTAACCGGTATCGGTAGATTAGACGATGTACTGGAAATAAACTTTTGAAAACCAAGCAGTGTTCCGTGATCGCTCTGTGTATCTGTGTAAATCTCACCATCGGCCAGTGGTGATAGTTTTAGATTATGCTCAGCGAAGTTAAGCATTTCGACGACCGCTTCTTGCGGCCGCAAATCCGCCCACTCGAGTATCTGTGTGTCCTTAGCGTGACCACCAAAAGCAAATATTTTAAGTACCTTGCGTACCGCTCGCTCGTTCCATTGACCACGAGTTAATCTTGGTAGAGATAGTTGCCTTTGCCGCTGAGATCCCAGTTCCACCCGAGTTAGGGTGAGCACTAGTCCAGGCATCACCGTGCGAATGACTATATAGTTTATCGAACGCTGCTGCTCAACCGAAAGCGAATAACAGTTATCCTTGCCTTCAAATACAGTAGCGCGTTCGCCATTAATTTCAACAATTATATCGCCGCCTTGTATGGCTTGGTTAGCGGATATGTCCAAACAAAATTCTACTCCTACCTTTTGCCTGTCGAATGCTGCGTATGCAGAGTCACTGACCGTTATCGGGCCAGGAATTTGCTGCGAAAGAGCTATATCGAAGCGGTCACCGACCGGCTCATCAATTGGGGGTTCTTCACCAAGAAGTATCATATTAATCGCAGCCAACGCTGCCGCTACTCGCTCAGAACTTACAGCTCGAGCTCCCAACGCAGTTTGCGTGCTTAATATGATTAGAAAAAATGCCAATACTAACTTTCGACTGTAACGCGAAAACTTAGTCACACTAATTTTGAATAGAGATGGGTCATCTCTGAATAACATTACCGACATTTGTGGGTACCTAGTTATTGACTGAGTCTATTTTTATTTAATCACTTGATAATAGAAATCAATCCAAAATCGAGTGTTGGCCCCCGCCATAAAATCTAACTCTAATAACCCAGAAAAATAATAGTCTATATAGAAATAATTGCCTCGTTTATTTTAAACAATTAATAAAAACCTGCCAAACCCGCGCCAGCAAACCATTTACTGACACTAGAACTAGCTATCAAGAGCCTTACTGACAATTTCCGTCACGTCTTTTGCCAAGTTTTCTATTTCGCTAATGCGCTGAATTTGGCTCTTCATGGCTGTTTTATAAGGTTCTGAATAGTTCTTCCAGTTATTAAAGACACTAACCAGTCGCGACGCTATCTGAGGATTAATCGAATTTAACTCGATTACCATATCAGCCAAAAATTCGTAGCCCTTTCCATCTTGCCGATGAAAACCAACTAAGCTACCGGTATAGGCACCTATTAACGATCGCACTTTATTCGGGTTATTGATTGAAAATGCTGTGTGACCTAATAGGTCTTTAACGTTTTTTAAGGTCTCCTCTTTAGGCGTCATAGCCTGCAATGCAAACCATTTATCGAGCACTAAAGTATCGTGCTGCCAATGCCGGTAGAAATCATTAATCAACACCAGGCGCTCAGGGTAGCTCGACATTATTAAGGCGTTAAAAGCAGCTAAGCGATCTGTCATATTGCTGGCTATATGGTACTGATGACTTGCCAGTGCATGATAGGCGGCTTGTTCGGTAGACACCAAATAACTTAATGCTCTGTTTTTTAATGCTCGTTCTGCCACGGCTTCGGCATCAAGAGAAAAACCAGAACGTTGATTGTTATTGGCATACAAGACATGAAACTTAGACTCCATATCACGTGCTAGACGGCTAACACATTCGTCTCGAACGCTGGAAATTCTCTGCGGATTAATTGGCTTACATTGTTCAGTAATATAAGCCGCCGACGGCAAATTCAACATCTCTGCATAGACAGCCTTATCTACCGGGTTTGAATTTATCAGCCCTTGCATAGCTTGCAATAGGGTTTGATACGCCGGCTCACTGATTTCACCCGTTTCTAAGGCCGGAAGAATCACCTTCAAAGACAGCCGTTGCATTGCTTCCCAGCGCGAAAAACCATTATCATCAAACTCGATTAAACCCGATAGTTCTTGATCCGACTGCTCAGTGTGTAACTTTATTGGTGCTGAAAAATCTCGCAACAAAGACACCAAGGGTTTGCTGTTGAGACCTGCGAACTCAAAACTCTGTGACACTTGATCCAGCACCAGCATGGTCTCTTGCAGCTTAATACCGCTTGTGGAGAACAGGGCTATCGCAATCGGGATTACAAACGGTTGTTTGTCTTTTTGATTTGGTGTTGCCGGGCAAGATTGAGAAAAATCGAGATAAAGCGTATCGCCTTGAAAACGCTGTGTTAAATGAACTTCTGGCGTACCGGACTGTGTATACCAACGCCTAAACTGTTGTAAATCGACATTGTTAGCCTGCTCTATCGAGGTAACGAAATCCTCAGTAGTAACAGCTTGACCATCGAAGCGATCAAAATAAAGGTCTGACCCTTTGCGAAAGCCCTGCGCACCGACCATACAGTGCATCATGCGAATAACTTCGGCACCCTTCTGATAAATAGTCGAGGTGTAAAAATTATTAATTTCTTGATACGAGTCTGGCCGAATCGGGTGTGCCATCGGGCCAGCGTCTTCTTTAAATTGGTATGCCCGAAGAACTTGCACATCACGGATTCGCTTTACCGAGCGTGACCCCATATCGGCGCTAAACTCCTGATCACGAAAGACCGTAAGGCCTTCTTTCAAACTAAGTTGAAACCAGTCACGACAAGTTACGCGATTGCCTGACCAATTGTGAAAATACTCGTGGCCGATTACGCTCTCTATCCCCTCATAATCAGAGTCAGTAGCTGATTGCTGATTGGCAAGCACGTACTTAGAGTTAAAAACATTGAGGCCCTTGTTTTCCATTGCCCCCATATTGAAGTCGTCAACCGCTACAATGTTGTAGACGTCGAGATCGTATTCCAGGCCATAGACGTTTTCATCCCACTGCATCGAATTCTTCAATGAATCCATAGCATGCTGACATTTTTCAATATTATGCGCTTGGGTATATATATTGAGCTCTACTCGCTTGCCGCTAGTGGTTTGATATTGATCACTGATGTGTTTCAAATCGCCGGCGACTAAGGCAAAAAGGTAGCTTGGTTTTGGATGTGGATCATGCCATTTAGCCCAATGTGTACCATCACTATTATCACCTCTAGCGGCAGGGTTGCCGTTCGACATAAGTACCGGGTAAGCCGATTTGTCGGCGGTAATAGTAACGTCGTAAACACTAAGAACATCTGGGCGGTCAGGGAAATACGTTATTCGACGAAAGCCCTCAGGCTCGCATTGAGTGCAAAAGTTTCCACTCGACTGAAACAAACCCGATAACTCGGTATTTAAATGAGGTTGTAGAGTGGTTTGAATTTCTAAACTAAAGGACTCAGGGACATCAGTGATGGTTAGTGTTTCCTTACTCAGACTATATTGGCCTTCATTGAGCAAGACTCCGTCAATTTTTAAGCTCTTTAAGGTGAGTTTTTCGCCATCTAATATAAGTGGCTCATTACCCTCACCTTGGCGCTCTAACCTTAGGGTCGCGGTGACCGTTGTCAGCTCTTTTCCAAGCTCAGCATCAAGCGAGATTGTTGGCACTAAAAACTTTGGGGCTTGATAATCTTTCAAGTAAACCGTTCTCGGATTCATTGATGGTGGGAAGTCAGTTTCTAACATGATATAGATAAGTTTTTAGTAATAATGGTTAACAGGTATGCAATTTTAGGGCTCGAAGTTTACTCAACGATGCATGTGGTCGCTCTCCAGTGTCTCGCCAAAACCAGCCCAAACAGGGTTTAGCTCTTTCGACAAATCGGCTGCCCCGCCGAGTCGCGCCCACGGCTGGTCTGTCGAATGAAAATCAGAGCCTACCGAAGAGTACAAACCGAACTGTGTCGCTAAGTCGGCCAGCATCGCTGATTGTTGCTTATCGGTAGTCGAGGTAGACACCTCGATACCTTGAATGCCGGCCTTTTTCATCTCGTTGAGTAATCGAGATAATTTAGTTCGAGTGAATTTGTAGCGGTTTGGGTGAGCCAACACCCCGACACCACCCGCGGCTTTGATCCATGATCCTATTTGCTCTACACTGGGCCACAACATAGGGATGTATCCAGGCTTACCTCGAACCAAGTAGCGCTTAAAAGCTTGCTTTTTGTCTTTTGCATAGCCTTGATCCACCAGAACTTGGGCGAAATGTGGTCGGGTAGGCACGCCGCGACCGCCAATAAGGTCAGTTACCGACTCACGAAGATAAATATCGTGTTGCTCAAAATCTTCAAACATCGCTTCGGCCCGATCAACTCGGCGTTGCTTATTTTCTACCACACCCGCTTTCAATACTCTATTGTTGGTGTCTACATTTAGGCCAACAATGTGAATAAGCTGCTTATCCCACGTGCATGAAAGCTCTATACCATCAATCAGGTTTATACCCATTTGCCTCGCAGCTAGCCTAGCTTCGGGCAGGCCATCAAGCGTATCATGGTCGGTTAATGCTAGATCTGTTATACCTGCTTTTTGCGCTAAAGAAAGTAGCTCTGTAGGGCTCAACGAACCATCAGAAAAATGCGAATGACAATGTAAATCAGCCTTCATCGACTAAAGATCTCTGTGACTTTCAGGAGCTGAAAATTAGAAATTGTTTTGGTGGTTACTTTGGTGGTTACTATGTTCATCATATTGGTCTAAATAATTATCTAATGGAAAACGGTAAATAGGTTCGTATTCAGCGCCGCTAGTCGTCAAAACACTCTCAAACAAAATAACCTCGTCAATTAAGGCTTCAAACGATACATTCATCGGAATGCCGCCGGCGTAGGCATTTCGACTATGGCGATAACGGCCCAGTGTGACATGCGGTATGAATTTTCGCTTATTAATCAACAACATTGTCGACTTGATAGCATTCATTACTTGTCGCTGCACACAACTAATATCATCCGACTTGTCCATCATCGCCGCGATTATTTTAGGCCGTGCCTCTGGAAACGGACTCAAGTGACTTAATACCGCTCGAAACTCGGTTTGGCGGAGGTGGTAGTCAAGTTGCTCGGCAAGCGCTTCCAAATCTGTTTGCTGCTGTTCGCCTAAAAACGCTAAGGTTATATGGTAATTTTCCTGATCTACCCACCGAATCGCGCCGCTCTTGTCTTGATACGACATTTTTGCCGCAACATCGCCTAGTTGATTGGCTGTTTCACGGGGGATAGGTAGGGCCACAAAACTTCTAATCGTCATTGCATTTACCGCCAAGATAAAACCGCTATTAAGAATACCACCGCTACCGTGATTTCGCTGACACTTTTATGCACACGAATAGTCAAAGTGATCCCGTTTATGCCAAACGCTTTTTCAACTCGATAACATGAGACCTCAACATGTTATTGTTAGAGAAATTTATCGCTTATAGAAATTTATCGGCTAAAATAACCTTAGGTGATGATATGCAAATTACAAAATCAGACAAGCAGCATTTACAACAAGCCATTGCGGAACTCAAACAAGAGCACCGTAACCTTGACCTTACGATTCAAAACATGGCTAAGAATTTTAATGCCCATACTCTTGAGGTCGGGCGACTAAAACGCCAAAAGCTGAAGTTGAAAGACGCTATTGCTAAACTTGAAAGCGACTTAATTCCCAATTTACACGCCTGAGTTTTAAATTCAGACCTCAGCATAACGCAAGGACGAAATAAAACGTGCTTGGAATCTCTCCAGTTAGGGAGGAAAACACGATTAATGGCGATCTATTGGCAAGCTTTTTCAAGCTAGATAAAGCCGCTACAGGCATTTTTATTCGTTCGTCGAGTTATGCTGAGCTTGCAAATCATATTACACTCTATCGTAACTCGTTATTGTGCCCACAAGCCTGCAACTAGAAGCTTATCAACAGATCTCTACCGACTTAACTTTGAGGAGCCCTCATCATGAGCCAGAAACTACTTTCAATTGTAATCTCCGCTACTCTACTTTTCTCCAGCACACCCATGCTGGCTGCTGATAGTGATTTAACAAAAACCATTAATAACGATTACCAAACCTATCTTGGCCCATTGTTTAAACACTTTCATGCCAACCCAGAACTCAGCACCGTTGAAAATAAAACCGCCGCGCGAATGGCAAAAGAATTAAAGGCGGCAGGCTTTGAAGTAACTAGCGGAGTCGGCGGCACAGGTGTTGTGGCTATGTTAAAAAATGGAGACGGCCCTTTGGTGAGTATGCGCGCTGATATGGATGGTTTGCCGGTTAAAGAGAAATCAGGGTTAGAGTACGCCTCTAAAGCTACCCAAATAGATCCTATTACCGGAAACGAAGTGTCGGTGATGCACGCCTGTGGTCACGATGTTCATATCACTAGCTTAGTGGGTACTGCTCGGCGAATGCAGGCGATGAAGGACCAATGGTCTGGAACATTAATGCTCATCGTACAGCCAGCTGAAGAACGTGTTCTTGGTGCTAAAGCCATGATGGAAGATAACCTATACCAACGGTTTGGCATTCCTGATTATGGCCTTGCTTTTCATGTAACCAGTGGTATAGAAGCCGGTAAGATTGGGGTTACCGATGGCAGCCCCTACGCTGGTGCCGATACGGTCGATATCATAATTCACGGTGTTGGCGCGCATGGCGCAAGCCCGCACGCCGGTAAAGACCCTATCGTATTAGGAGCCCAGATAGTTATGGCTTTACAAACATTAGTGTCGCGCGAGCTACCCCCCCGCGACCCCGGCGTAGTCACGGTTGGCTCGTTCCACTCTGGCACTAAACACAATATTATTTCTGACAAAGCGGTATTGCAACTCACTGTTCGAAATACCAGTATAGAAACCCGTAAGACCCTGCTAGACGGCGTCAAACGTATCGCTGAAAATATGGGAAGAGTCGCTGGTTTACCAGAAGACAAATTACCAGAGGTTTTAGTCTCGAAGGAAAGTGTGCCGCCGACCATCAACGATGCCAAGTTGGCTCAACGCTTACGGGCTGTTTGGGTTGAGAAAATGGGCAAAAGCATTCTAAGTGAAAAGCCAAATAAAGGTATGGGCGCGGAGGATTATCCTTTTTTCACCACCGAGCCTTATATTCCAAGCGTCTACTTTGCTATTGGCGGAACGCCTGAAGCCGACTTTAAAATAGCAAAAGAAGGTGGAACGCCGGTTCCAAGCCACCATAGCCCGTTATTTAAAATAACCCCAGAACCCGCGGTTACCAGCGGAGTAGAGGCGACAGTATTAGCATTAATGGATTTAATGGGGAAATAAGCGACCTCAGTTATTCTAGTTTAGTCAATTAACATGCAATTCTCGGTCGACGACCAACGCTTGCTGGAGCAAATAATGATGCTTCGGCGTGATGTACGTGGCAATCATTTTAATGATCGTGCGATCTCTGAAAGCGATATAAATAAAATATTGCATGCAGGTTCCCTGGCTCCCTCGGTTGGCTTCTCACAACCCTGGGAATTTGTGGTGATTAGAAATAAGTCTATCAAACAGGCTATTGCTGATAATTTTAAACGCGAAAACGGAAAAGCTGCTGAATTGTTCGAAGATCAGAAACATGACCAATACGTTAAACTCAAGCTCGAAGGAATTTTAGAAACCCCGATTAATATAGCGGTATTTTATCGGCCGTCGCCAGAGCCCGTGCTTGGTCAAACAAGTATGGTCGAGATGGGTGAATACAGTGTGGTTTGCGCGATTCAGAATATGTGGTTAATGGCCCGTGCCATGAACATCGGAATCGGTTGGGTTAGCATTCTCGATGCTAACTCAGTAAAAGAAACTCTCAATGCTCCACAGGAAAATAAACTAGTAGCTTACCTCTGTGTTGGCCATGTCGATACTTTCTTAGACAAGCCAGAGCTTGAGACTCTCAGTTGGAAGCAACGTAAGTCTACAGACTCTTCGATTTATCAGAACTCGTACTAATTAATTCTCGCTTTTTTACTTTATTTTTAAATAAAATCAAACCGTTGAGCAAGTTAAACGCTTCATTTAATTGATAATCACGCGCAAGCAGCTGCTGTGCTTCTTCCTGCTTTTTAGTCGGCGTTTCGAAGCTTTCTTTTTTGCCGCTGTCTTTGCTACTGCCCTTGTCACTATCATTATCAAGTCGTCTCGGTAAATCATCTTCTTTTATTCGTTTGAAGCCTTTTTCACGGTCTTTAAACTCTCTGTACTCAACCAATACATCAGGCTTAATACCTTCAGCCTGAATGGATCGACCATTAGGCGTGTAATAACGGGCTGTGGTCAACTTGATAGCTTCTTTATCGTCAATGTTGAGTACCGTTTGCACCGAACCTTTACCGAACGAATCAGTTCCAAGTATTAACGCTCGACCATGATCCTGAAGCGCTCCGGCTACAATTTCTGAAGCACTTGCCGAGCCACCATTGATAAGTACCACAAGTGGCTTACCATCGATAAAATCACTTGGCGTCGCCCTGTAGTCCTGATCGATAGTACCTGACCTACCCTTGGTAGAAACAATCAGCCCTTCATCAATAAATACGTCGGCGATTGAAATTGCACTAGTAAGTAAACCACCAGGGTTATTCCGTAAGTCTAAGACTAAACCTTCAAAGCCTTCGCTCTCACGTAGTTGCTTTAGTTCTTTACGAAAATTTTCGGCAGTGGCTATTTGGAACTGTGTAACTCGAAGATAACCGATTGAATCACTCAAGCGTTTTCGTTTCACCGAATTTAAACGGACAAGCGCACGGGTAAGCTCAACATCCAATGGATCTGGTTCAGATTCACGTAAAATGGTAATGGTTATCTTGGTGCCAGGCTCACCACGCATACGCTCAGTCGCCTCACTAAGGCTCAATCCTGAAACGGTTTTGCCATCCATTCGAATGATTAAATCACCGGTCATAATTCCGGCTTCGGCGGCCGGCGTATCGTCAATTGGTGCGACTACTTTAACAAAACCGTCTTCCATGATTACTTCCATGCCGAGACCACTAAAAGCCCCGGTTGTTCCTTCGTTGAGGTCATTATAACGGTCACCTTTTAGATAAACCGAATGCGGGTCTAAGCCACTCAACATGCCCTCTATTGCGTATTCGAGCAGTTGCTCATCACTGATTGGTTCAACGTAATTAAGCTTAATGCGAGTAAAAATTTCAGCAAACGTACGTATTTGTGACAGTGGTATTGGTGTTTTTTCTAATGCGTCTACCTCGACCTCCGTTTGAGCCAGTATCGGCCCGCCAGTAACCATGAGCATTAAGGCCGAAGCCGATAATAGGTGTCTTAGTCGCAGGCAGTTCATCATTGGTTAATTCTCATTAAGTCTATTTATTAGCATTTTAGGCAACGCTGATGCTAATCATAAAGTAAAAAATTTGGCTGGTGATTACTTATCAGCACCGTTTCGCGCGAAAGAATAATTAACGGCACCATTTTGCAGGGTCTACGGGTGTCGCATTATCGCGTATCTCAAAGTAGAGCCCGTGCGACTTCAAGCCGCCCGTCATACCACTATTTGCAATAACATCACCACTGGCAACAATATCACCAACGTTCTTAAGTAAGCGATCATTATGCCCATATAAACTAATATGATCATCACCATGATCAACAATGATCAATAAACCATAACCCTTCAAGAAGTCAGCAAAGAGTACTCGGCCTCTAAAAATAGTTTTTACTGATACCGAGCTTTGAGTATTAAAGAATATGCCTTCTGAATGCATTCCAGATTCAGGCAAACGACTACCAAATCGACGTGTTATCTCTCCCTCTACTGGGTATGATAGCTGCCCTTTCTGCTTAATGAACCCGCCTTTCACCGGCAAGCGCGTTACCTCTTGCGTTGGCGTTGAGGTCGCGGGCCTAGCATCCTTTGGCTTTGATAACTCTCGTTTACGTTTTTCAGCTTCTTGCTTAGCCCTTAATTGATCTAAACGTTTTAGCTCGGCGGCTTGTACCTTAAGTTGACGAAGTAATGATTGAAGTCTTTCACGATCTTTTTTTAACTTCTCCAAGGTCACCGCATTGGAGGCAATTTTTTTATCTAATCTGGCTATAGAATCAGCGCGTAGCTGTTTAGATTCTAGGAAATCGGCCTGTAGTTTTGTTTTCTCTTTACGCTCGGAGTCTAGCTTGGCTATCACCTTTGACTGCTCTTGCTTTAAGGCTGTAAGTTCACTCGCTTTTCGAGCTAGCAACTCTATACGACCCTTTAATGCATCTGAAAAATACTGATAGTAGTTACTCAAGCGGCCAACAGCATAAGGATTTTCTTGGTTCAGTAGTTGCTTAATTAAGTCAGGCTTTGCTTGTAAATATTGGCTAGTCATTAACGTTCGAAGAGCTTCACGATTACTGCTCTGCGACTCTATTACTTTACTAATTTGTAGGCTTAGAGCTTCGTTCTCATGTTGGTTTCTTGCTAAGTCATAGTCTATTTTCTGCAATAGCTGATCCAAGCTACTTAATTTTTGCTCGGCGGCCATAAGCTTGTCACGTTCAGTCGCGACTAAGGCTTTATTGGCATTTAGGTTGCGACTAATATTCTTAATTTTTTGCCCTATTTCGCCAATCGACTTTTGATAGCTCTGATCACTCTCTTGAGCGTTTACAGTGCGTACCGACTCAGTAAAAAAAGCGCATTGAACTACTAAAGTGCAGAGAAACGGTACACATAATTGAAACGATCTAGACATCTTTTTTTGCTAAGGGTTTTTAGGTATTATTAGGCCGTTTTTAGGGCTTCGGTGTTGTATACTTCGCAGCTATTTCAATTATAGCTCGTTGCTCCCTTTTGATTTGGGTTGTTTTACATAATGCGTTTTAGCTAAAAGCATTATGAAGAATTTATCTGATAATTAATCACAGGGGATATATTGGCTTCGATGATGACAAACTATAAACATGTTTATTGAGTTCGTTAACGAAAACTTATGGTGGTTCGTTGCACTAGCAATCGTATTCAACCTATTACTTCTATCAGTACTGCAAAACTCGGTACGCGGGGCCAATGGTGTCTCGGCGTTAGAGATGCCGGCGCTTCAACGAAAAGGGAAGTCTGTGGTGGTCGATGTGAACAAAGCCGAGCACTACGCGGCTTCACACATACCTAAATCAGTTAATTTTCCACTCGAGACGTTGAATGCTGATAATAAAGCCCTACTAAAACATAAGGAAAGCACCGTAATAGTGACTTGCCAGACTGGGGCAAGAAGCGCCAAGGCTGCTAAACAATTAATTTCACTAGGGTTCACTAATGTGAATATTCTAAACGGCGGTTTGGTCGCTTGGTCTAAGGAAAACCTCCCACTTACCAAAGTCAAAGCCTAAATCACTAGACATCCAGGCCTTTTGGTCTGCACAACATAATAATATACTTTAAGAGAAGATCATGGCTGAAGAACAGGCACAGCAAAACACCTTTGACATCCGAAAAATTTACGTAAAGGACATTTCAGTCGAATCTCCTAACTCACCAGGTATCTTCTTGAAAGATCCGGGTGCTCCTGAAGTAAGTGTAGACGCTAGTATTCAGGCTAGTAAATTGGAGCAAGAAGGTTTCTATGAAGTTGTTCTGGGAATGACTATCACATCGAAGATGGGAGAAGAGACTGGGTTTTTAGTTGAAGTTCAGCAAGCAGGTGTTTTTCATATACTTGGATTATCTGATGCTGATTTGCCTTTAGCGCTAGAAATCGCATGCCCGAATATATTATTACCATTTGCTCGCGAAGCCGTTTCCGATCTGGTTGGCAAGGCTGGTTTCCCACAATTACTATTATCACCGATTAACTTCGAAGGCTTGTATCAGCAAAAACTTCAACAGAAAGCGGCCGGTAAAGTACAATCAGCTACAGATGAAGCTACTTTACAATAAGTTTTTGAAATAGTTCAGACAATAATCGGGTCTTGGAGTTGACAGGATTTTTAGTATGAAAGAAATGAATTCATTAATACGCTTACCACTTATAATTGTTTTATTGCTTGCCGGTACGGCCTGCACTACCTTAGATGTAACTGACGACCCGATGTTGCAGACCAGTGGTGACCCGTTAGTCAGCCTCAACCGTGGTGTTTACGCATTCAATAACGCAGCGGACAAAGCGGTATTGAAGCCCGCTGCTAAGGCCTACAGCACACTTGTGCCAAATCCTGCACGTAGGGCTGTAGGTCATTTTTTTAGTAATTTGGGCGAACCGTTGAACACCCTAAACAACTTATTACAAGGAAAGGTCGATGGTGCTTTAACGTCTACCTACCGATTTGCGGTAAATAGCACTATCGGAGTTTTCGGCTTGTTTGATGTTGCCAAGTCATACCAGGTGAATAGAAAGTATGAGGACTTCGGTCAAACGCTCGCTGTATGGGGTGTTAAGCCGGGTCCGTATATAGTATTACCGTTTTTAGGCCCATCCAATTTACGTGATGGAATTGGTTTTACTATCGACAATTTCGCGTTTAATTCTGCCGCAGTAATCACTGATGATAGTGCGACACGCCTTGGCCTAACTGTTTTGAATGTAGTTGATGTAAGATCTGGCCTATTAGGATCAGTTGATTTACTAGAAAATCAATTAAATCCCTATCTATTTCTGAAAGAAGCTTACGAGCAGACTCGATTAAATTCGATTTATGATGGGAATCCACCGGTACGATCTGACGACGATCTAGATTTCTAATACAACAGAATGGCCCATTATGCTGTTGGCGACATTCAAGGATGTTACGATCCGCTATCGCGGTTACTAGATCAGGTTAACTTTGACACCAACAAAGATACATTACTATGTGTCGGTGACTTAGTTAGTCGAGGTCCAAAGTCTCTAAAGACACTGAGACTACTTAAAAGTCTTAATAAACAATGTGTTAGTGTCTTAGGAAACCATGATATTCATTTATTATCAATGATGTATGGTATTCGGGAACCCCGCCAACACGATACATTAATTAAAGTAATCGAAGCCCATGATTCTCAGGAAATCGCTGATTGGCTGAGGTCAAGACCGTTGTTACATGTTAACTCTGATCGTCATTATATTATGTGTCACGCGGGTATATACCCTTGGTGGTCGCTTAAAAATGCGTTGCTGAATGCTCAAGACGTGGAAGCGATTTTTCAAAAAGAAGAAAGCTGCGTTAACTTGCTCAGATCAATTTATAGCAATAAACCCAGTAAGTGGTCTTCAAGTTTGAGTAAACTTGAGAAACGTCGATTTACAATCAATGCTTTCACTCGTATGCGTTTTTGTAGCCCTACTGGACACCTCAACCTCCAAGAAAGTGGCTTTAAAGGCAAGGCTAATATTAGCACTGTCCCTTGGTTTGACTTTCCAAATAGAAGTATTAAAGACTATCGAGTTATTTTTGGTCATTGGTCGGCGTTAGGCTTACTAAATAAAAACCAATACCTGTGTCTCGACACTGGCTATGTTTGGGGACGAGAAATGACAATGGCTAAAATTCCAAAGAAAGCCAGTAAACCAGTAACCCTATACACTGAAGCGAATAATGAAGCCTAAAGAACAAAACAATTTAATCACGGTAACTTCTGAGGCTGGGTTTGTGCCTCAGCAGTCAGAACCGGATGATAGCCGCTATGTTTTTTTTTATACGATAACAATTCATAATGATTCGGAGACTGCGTGTCAATTGCTATCCCGTCATTGGATAATTGAAGATTCAAATAAGAAAGTAGAGGAAATATTTGGCGAGGGAGTGATCGGAGAACAACCTCTAATTCAACCTGGAGAGAAATACCAATATACCAGTGGTGCTGTTTTAGAAACTGAGATAGGTACAATGGAAGGTCGATATTTTATGGTTGGTAAGTCAGACCAAAAAGTAGCAAATGAGTTTGAAATAAATATTCCAAGATTCACCTTGAGCGTTCCAAGAACACTTCATTAAATTATATTTTCGGCTAAAAAATAACCCCGTTTTAGCATCTAAAACGGGGTTATCACCAAGTTATCAAAAAAGATTTACCACAGGACGATGTAAAACTTCTTTTCTTGTGTAAAAAAAACTATAACTCTTTGTTTTTAAAAGAGTGTTTTACACATCTAGGTTATTAACTGTGAAGGCGTTTTTTTCGATGAATTCGCGCCTAGGCTCCACTTGATCACCCATTAGCATGGTAAACGTCTGATCTGATGCCACGTCATCATCAATAACCACTTTTAGTAAACGACGAACTTCCGGGTCCATTGTAGTTTCCCAAAGTTGGTCCGGGTTCATTTCACCAAGACCTTTATATCGTTGTACGTTTAGACCTTTCTTTGCTGTCGACATCAACCAACTCAAGGCTTCTGAAAATTCAATACATTCTCTCTCGCTTTCACCACGTCTAACAACCATGGCATTGCCTAGTGTCGATTCCAACTTCTCAGCTAAGCCTTTTATCGAAGTGTATTCTGGAGATGCCCAAAATGCTGAACCAAATTGGCTAGTGCTAGTTGTGCCATGATGTCGTTTTTCGATCATCAACGTGCTTACACCGTTTTCAATAACAGACAATTTATAGTGTGGGCTTTCATAGCCTTCACGATTAAGAGTCGTTTCAATATCTGCAATTACTTCATCATTAAGTTTAGTATCGTCTACTGATTGATCAATTAGGGCCTTTAAAACAATAGGGTCGTAATCTTTACTCAAACGACTAATTGTCTTTTCTACTGAGAGATACTCTCTGCAAAGACTTGCCAACTCGGCACCGGAAACGCTATTTGTGCCATCAGCATTTACAATTTCAGCTTTCTGTAGAGCCAACTCTAACAAATAAGACTCAAATTCAGCATCATCTTTCACGTAACGTTGGGACTTGCCTTTGCCAATTTTGTATAACGGTGGCTGAGCAATATAAATATAACCCCGTTCAATCAGCTCAGGCATTTGGCGATAAAAGAAGGTCAACATCAAGGTACGAATATGTGAACCATCGACGTCGGCATCCGTCATGATGATAATGCGATGATAACGTAGCTTTTCAATATTAAAGTCGGCTGTACCAATACCAGCTCCTAGAGCCGTGATTAAAATAGTGATCTCATCTGAGGTCAACATTTTATCGAACCGTGCTTTTTCAACATTTAGTATCTTACCTTTCAACGGCAAAATAGCTTGAAATTTACGATCACGTGCTTGTTTTGCTGATCCACCCGCAGAGTCTCCCTCCACTAGATATATCTCAGACAATGCTGGATCTTTATTTTGACAGTCAGCCAACTTACCCGGTAAACCACCCAGATCGAGCGCTCCCTTGCGACGCGTCATTTCTCGCGCTTTGCGAGCCGCATCTCGAGCACGAGCCGCATCTACGATTTTCTCAGCGATACGCCTAGCTTCGCCTGGGTTCTCTAACATAAAGTCAGAGAGCTTTTCATTCACCACAGATTCAACGATGCCTTTCACTTCTGAAGAAACGAGTTTATCTTTTGTTTGCGATGAAAATTTTGGGTCTGGTACTTTTACAGACAGTACTGCGGTTAAACCTTCCCTAGAATCGTCACCACTGACACTAACCTTTTCTTTCTTGGCCAGACCTGACTCTTCAATATAATTGTTTAGAGTGCGTGTTAAAGCGCCTTTAAACCCTGATAAATGAGAACCACCGTCACGTTGAGGTATGTTATTGGTAAAACATAATATAGTTTCCTTGTATGAATCATTCCATTGCAAGGCAACTTCAACATGAACGCCATCTTTTTCACCTGTTACCTGAATAATATCTTTATTCAGAGGGGTTTTCATTTTATTCAAGTGCGCTACAAAAGCAACAATGCCGCCTTCATATTCAAATACTTCGCGCTTCTTTGTACGTTCGTCTGACAACTCAATGCGTACACCTGAATTTAAAAAAGACAGCTCACGTAGGCGTTTTGCCAATATCTCAAAACTGTATTCTGTTATTGCAAAAATTTCAGCGCTTGGTTTAAAAGTTACTTTAGTACCTGTTTTATTGGTCTCGCCAACCTCTATCAAATCCGCCAGTGGATCACCTAAATGATATTCCTGAAAATAGGACTTTCCGTCGCGGTCTATCTCTAGCTTTAACCAATCGGACAACGCATTTACTACTGATACACCTACGCCGTGTAGACCACCAGATACCTTATAAGAATTGGAGTCAAACTTACCACCGGCATGCAGCACGGTCATAATAATTTCCGCAGCGGACTTACCCTCCTCCTCAATAATGCCAACAGGGATACCTCTACCGTCATCCCATACTGAAATAGAGTTATCTTGGTTAATAACGACATTTACGCCAGTACAATGGCCAGCCAGTGCTTCATCAATAGAGTTATCAACAACTTCGAAAACCATGTGGTGAAGTCCAGTTCCATCATCAGTATCACCGATATACATCCCTGGTCGCTTTCTAACGGCGTCTAAGCCCTTTAAAACCTGAATACTACTGGAATCGTAACTCATTCTTTTATCTTCTTCTGAGGGGTGTTTTAAGGGATTTATTATAGCAAATTTTCGCAATAGACACATCAATCATGACGGTGTTCACAGCCGTTTAAATTGGTCAAATAGCATAATGTTCCACGTGGAACATTATGCTACTTTAGACCTTAGCGCAAAAAAGACGATCATCGTTCGAAACAATAGCTCGTTAATTGACCTATGTAAAACAGACGAGCAGCTTCTTTAAATAACCCTTAAAGCTTGGCTTTATCAAAACAAAGCTAAGAGCCCCTTGCTCACGTTAGAGGTTTGTCTGGATTGGCACACAATCGGTGGTAAGCTACGGCGATCGAGAGTTCGGGCACGCAGTGACCGACGTGGTATTAACGGCTATGACCCATTGAACACCTTTTTTGACTCGGGCGTAGGAAGTAGAGTCTCTAGACTGCACAAAGGGATGTCCACATTGTAACCTTTGATTATCTTACTCGATGTTTGTTTGTAATTGATTCAAGTAAAAAAAGGCCCACACACTGTTGAAGAGTCTGTAGGGCTTAAAAAGTTTTAAGTATTCCGGCTAGCCTAATGAAAGCATCGTCTGGAGTTTTAAACTCTTTTGCTGAAAAAGTACCAATAGAGCCACAACTTGTTTGTGGCTTTTCTTTTTCTGTAGTGGCTATAACGTATTTATAACAAAGCTATCCACAAGCTATTCTTTAAACAACTTTTGAAAAAGCCCGTTATACCATTCAATAGAAGGGTACGCACTCGGGCGGGTTCCCTATTGTTTTATACCTGAATACTGGGCAGTGTGATTTTAGGGTTGGGCGTGAAATTCGATTGAATACAAAGGAATCAATTCATCTGTTTGCCTATTTGTAGCACCTATAAATCCACAATACGGGATAAATCGATAGAACAGCAAACATCGGAACATATACAACACTTCATTACTTATCGTATTCAGCTTTTGAATCAAGAGGCCTGTCAACAAAACAGCGATAGCAGCCAAAATTAATTACCCTACGATGAAGGTATCACGAGCCATAATTTTCTTTGTTGATAAATTAATCTAACTTTTTATATTCCCACCCCAGGAATGAACGATATTAAATATAGAACAAGGCGGTATTGAAGAGCCTTATAGCTGATACAACCGGCCAACTTGAGCAACAAAACCTAAAGATTAGTAACACGACTGTAGCGGTCGACTATCTCAGCACCATAGAATCGCTTGACGCACTCAACCGCCGCGCTATGGATACAGAGGACAATGTAGATGTGACGCCGACCGCAGTCAGTAAGGATTAAGATGCTAAGTCGGTTAGGAATTGCGGTTGTTTTTGTCTGGGCTATAAGCTTTATGCCCGCAATAACGAATATGGATAGCTTGAGAGTATCTGTGTACCGTAGCCAACGCTCGTGAAAGCCGATCGTTAGCGCTGCTACTCGATGAGCTTCCCGATGGTGTCGAGCTATTGGCCGACGAGGGTTATGCCAGTAAATCTAATTGAGTCGAGTCGGGTATGCAGGGTTTTAAAGATGGCATTATCCACAAAGTCGTCCGTGCTTGCCCAATTACTAAAAAAGAGCAGCAGCGCAACAACGAAATCTAAGCGAAACGCTGGGTAGTTGATCACACCCTCGTCACCGCAAAACGGCGCTTCCGGTTTGGTCATGTGAGGTACTTCGGTGAAAATACGGTCTTATGGCTATGCTATCTAAGGCGATGTGTTTGAACTTGCTCGAAGCGAGCAATAAGGCTAGTTATGTTTGACTGACTGGGGAGAGTTTAGGCTAGAGATCAAAAAAACATAGAATTAAAGAGGATATTGGAATAACTATCGTTAAAGTGCTTAAGAAACGTGCAGTTCGGCAAAACTAAGTAGTATTAGTCAGTAGCGCAAAGGTTACAGTTCGTGACGCCTTTTCAATTATGTTCCACGTGGAACATAATTGAACTCAATAAAAAAGGCCGTCATATCTTTCGAAGTGACGGCCATAGTTTTTCTTTGTAATAGCTATTTATAAGCGCATCGGCATTATTAGATAAAGCGTATCAGCTGATTCTTCAGCATGGAAAGTACAACTTGTATTAGGATCCAGCAGTCCGAGATCAATGTTTTCGGAGTCACAGGCTTTTAGAGCTTCCAATAAATAGTTAACGTTAAAGCCAATTTCGATTGCGGCGCCTGAATAAGTAACTTCCATTTCGTCCTTTGCATGCTCTTGATCGGGATTGTGTGACCTAACTTCTAGAACATTATTATCAACACTCAGAGATACCCCGCGAAATTTTTCGTTGCTTAAAATAGCCGCTCGACTGAGAATTTTTATTAAATTCTCTCGATTTATAACTATGTGCTTGTCTAGGTTGGCTGGAATGACTTTTTCATAATCAGGAAAACGACCGTCAATTAACTTTGATATAAACATAAAGTTTCCTGATTCAATCGAAATATGACTTGAATTCAATTTAACGCTGACTGCGTCTTCACTACCGGCATCAAGAAATTTACCTATTTCTATCACGGCTTTCCTCGGAATAATACTTTGAACTAGATCAATACCCAGAGATTCAACCATTACTTGGGTTTTTGCTAAGCGGTGTCCGTCTGTAGCGACTGACAGTATGTGATCGTTATGAATTTCTATTAATAAGCCATTTAAGAAGTAGCGAACATCTTGCTGAGCCATAGAAAATGATGTTTTCGTCAGCAGACTATTTAACTGCTTTTGACTTAGGTTAAAGTCATGTTGCCAATGCGTTTCTTCTAAGCGTGGGTAATTATCTGCAGCAAGAGTTTGTAAGGTGAAGCGGCTCTTTCCTGCTTTGACTATCATCTTGTTGTCTTGTTCAATTATTAGGGACAACTGGGATTCATTCGGAAGTGATCTACAGATATCGTATAACTTACGAGCAGAGACTGTGGTTTTACCATCAGAGCCCTCGATGTTTTCAACTTTAGTGGTTATCTCAGTCTCTAAGTCTGAACCCACTAGAGTTAATGTCGATTGTTTTAATTCTAAATAAACGTTACCTAAAATAGGTAACGTTTGTCTCTTTTCTACCACCCCTATGATCTGAGAAAGAGGTTTTTCCAGAGTTTCTTTTTTAATATTTATATTCATGTTTGATTATTTATATGTTTATTACTCTTATTATTAGGGGTGTTGATAAGTCTAATATCTCAATAAAACCTATATTTATCAACTAGATAATAACGGTTCACTCTGTTGGTAACACTCTTGATTGAAGCCTGTGAACCTGTGGATTAAATGTGGATAAGAGTTACTCTTTGATAATACCGTATTTATACCAAAGTTACCCACAGGCTATACACATGCAACTTTTATGATTCTATTTACATGGACAAAATCTTTTGTAAGCTGGCGTAATCTTCCTTTATTTTTGAATCCGTACGCGTAAGTTCATTTACCTTCTTACAGGCGTGAATAACCGTTGTGTGGTCTCTGCCACCGAACGCATCGCCTATATCAGGCAGACTCATGCTAGTTAATTCTTTTGCCAATGCCATGGCGATTTGACGAGGCCTGGCGATTTGGCGATTACGGCGTTTAGACTTCAGGTCAGCGACGCGAATATTAAAATAATCAGCAACCGTTTTCTTAATATTATCAATAGATATTTTTCGTTCTTGAAACAAGGTTAAGTCTTGTAGGGTGTCCTTGGCTAAGTCCAAATCAATTTCTCTATTAGAAAAACGTGCGCTCGCAACCAGTCGGTGTAGAGCACCCTCTAATTCGCGAACATTGGAACGAATTTTTTTCGCCACTAAGAATGCTACTTCATCACTAAGGTCGACTTTATTTTTACGAGCTTTATTTTTTAAAATTGCGACACGAGTCTCAAGCTCAGGCGGATCTATACGAACCGTTAAACCACTCTCGAACCGAGATGTTAATCTTTCCTGTAGGTTATTGATTTCTTTTGGGAATTTATCACTCGTAAGTATGATCTGGCTGCCTGTTTCCAACAAGGTGTTAAAAGTATGAAAAAACTCTTCTTGGGATTTGTCCTTATCGGCAAAAAACTGGATGTCATCAATCAATAGTGCATCAAGCGAGCGATAGTAGTTTTTAAACTTATTCATACTATTTGTTTCTATCGATTTCACCATATCTGATACGAAACGCTCTGAATGTACATAAGCTACGTGGGCGTTTTCATTGTTTTCAAGAATTAAGTTCCCGGCAGCATGCATCAAGTGAGTTTTACCGAGACCTACACCACCGTAAATAAATAGTGGATTGTATGCTGTGCCGGGGTTTTCGCTAACCTGCTTTGTTGCAGCTCGAGCAATTTGGTTTGACTTACCCTCAATGTGGTGTTCGAAGGTAAACGTAGCGTTCAAAACATTGGTACCAAACGGAGATGCATGGCTGAATTCTTGTTCATGTTCGGCCGCCTTATCTACTTTCTTATGGCTACTTACTCGAGGCGCTTGAGTAGCTGGACCTTCCAAGCTAATAGTAACTTTCGCGCCTTCGCCAGCGAAATGTTGGGCCGTGGCGTCTAGCTTATCCATTAAGTTATCAACCAGCCAATCTTTTATAAATCGATTAGGCGCGTAAAGTATCAACTCTGAATCTGAGTTGTTAGCGTGCAATGGACGTACCCATGTATGGAAATCACGTTCTTCCACCTCATCCTCTAGCTTAGAGAGGCACTTGTCCCATAGGACGACATTTTGCATGTTGATAGACCGGTGTTAATCTGACTGTTTTTATTTGAAATGTGGGTTATATAACAACCCTTTCCCGCAATGATACCTAGTCCATAAGCGGTCGAATAATATACCGCTCAGGGACTAGGCTTTACAAACGGTTTGACCCAATTTATGGCTAAAAAAGGGATAACAAAATTATTCAAATAATGGTTATATCGTGTTGACTATTAATAACAAAATCAGTACCTTTGCATCCCGCTCAGAACTTGACCTTTAACAGCCTAATTAACTGTTTATTCTAAAATGAGTGCTTAAGGTTGTTTATTCACTAACGCCAACCTTGAGTTCTTACTACTGAGACGCTTCAATATTATCTGAACATCTCTAGATAAGAAAAGTTAAGTCGGCGGCAACTAGTTAGCAACACCTATTTTGAGAGCGGCAATGCTGCTTCTATTTTTAGGACTTTATAAAGGTTATTTAAAATGAAACGTACTTTTCAACCAAGTCAAATCAAGCGTAAACGTACACACGGTTTTCGTGCTCGTATGGCCACTAAGAGTGGTCGCGCTATCATCAATGCTCGTCGTGCCAAAGGCCGTGCTGAATTGACAGTATAGTGTTTTGATTGGTACCGCCTTGTTTATATTAGTAAGGCGGTACCAAATCTAAATGATTATTTGTAATCACTACAGCTACATTGTCACTATATTACTAGCTTTGCCATCTTCGGTAAGCTGCTCGTTAAGTCTTTAGTACCCTCCAAGTCTTTAGTAATATGAGTCCGAATAATGCCTCATCCGATAGTCACCCTCCTCCTAAAAACGCTGCCTTGTTAGATAATAATAAGACAAAGCTAGGTTCATTTTGCCTTACTAAGCAACGGCGTATTAAAACTCCAGCCGATTTTCAGCGCGTCTATAGTTCCAAGCAATGGGGCGGTAGTAAGCACTTTACGTTTAACGTGCTTGCCAATGATATTGATCAGCAAAATAGCCTTGGTGTAACAGCCTCTAAGAAGGTTTCAAAGCGAGCGGTTGATAGAAATCACTTGAAAAGACTAATGAGGGAGTTTTTTCGCCTTCGTCAAAGTGAGTTGAAAGGAGTTAATCTGGTATTAACGGCCAAACCAAGCAGTAGACATGTTGACAACGCCGAACGGCTCGAGAGCTTAGAGGTGTTATGGGCCAAAGTGTTAAAGTGGCAACGCTGGCACAGCCGTGAGCTTATCAAAAGCCGAGAACTTTCCAATAATAGAGAAACTACTCAAAGCGCCGATTTAAACAAAGACCAAGATCTAGGGCGATCAAACCCTACTTAGTGCGTTTAAGATAGTTATCATGGTCAAATTATTGCAAACGCTCTTTAAACTTTATTACCTATTGATTAGTCCGTTTTTAGGGAACCGTTGTCGTTATGCACCGAGCTGTTCAGAATATGCCAACCAAGCATTACAGATACACGGTGTGAGCAAAGGCCTTTGGCTAACAACTAAGCGCCTGTGCCGATGTCACCCATGGGGTGGTTCTGGGTTTGATCCGGTGCCGGACAGTGAAACGCCAGATATTGATGAGCAAAAAAATGATCAAATGTAGGCATTAAACTGATCATCTAAAGTAAGGCTATTTCTTCCCTGTTTTATCGCACCCTATTAAGGTTAGAATACGCCCCATTATAAAAGTCAAAATAAAATTAACTGAATAGCTTTCTGAAACATGGATATACAACGTAATTTATTAACAATCTCGCTGATCGCTATTAGCACTATTCTCTATTTCAAGTGGATAGATTATTCAGCCCTTACGCCAGTCGATACTCAGATAGAGACGCCGGTAGTTACTGGTGTGCCGTCAGTCGGAGTACCGACAAGTAAAGGCGCCTCATCAGATTCATCACTAGCGCAAGAAAGTGGTGTGCCTCGAGCTGACGATATTGAGATACCGAGTGCTGTTGTTGTTCAAGAAAGTACCTTAATACGAGTTACTACAGACCTGGTGGTCGCCACCATTAATACCAAAGGTGGTGTCATTGAACGACTTGAGTTGCGAGACCATCTTGCATTAATAGATAATCCTGACGTTGGTTTTGCTTTATTAAAAAAGGACTCTAGCGAGACTTTTATCGCAGAAGACGGATTATCTAATGTTAGCAAAAATGCACCAAACCACTTAACCCAATATCAATATAGCCAAACAGTTTACGATATAGGTTCTGATAACTCGGTTTTAGTAGCATTGACCTGGGTTGCTGACAACGGCATAGAGTTCGTTAAGACATTGACGTTTACCCGTGACAGTTATGTTGTTGATATTGATTATCAAATCAATAACATAACTGGAGAAACATGGACAGGTAAAATGTATGGTCAGTTTAATCGTACCTTACCTCTTGATTCTGGTGGTGGTTTTGGACGTTTACCTAGTTATACCGGCGCAGCAATCTATGAACCTGAAGAAAAATATCAAAAGATTAAGTTCGACGAAATAAAAGATAGAGAAGATGATGAGCTAGAACGAAGACGCACTAATAGTCCAGAAAAACCCAAGAACAGCCTTATCACAAATTCTGGTTGGGTGTCGATGATGCAACATTATTTTGTTGGCGTTTGGTTACCACCAGAAGGCGAAAAGAAATTTTTTACAAGTGTAAACAAGAATGCTAACCCTAATTACAGAGTTGGTTTCTTAAGTGATTTTGTGCAGGTCGGAGCAAATCAAATCGGCTCTGTTGGCGCCAAGGTTTACTTGGGTTCAAAAGAAACATCACGCTTACATAAGCTGCAAGACGAAGGTGGTATTGAGGGTGTAAGTCTCAACGTAGATTACGGTTTTCTTACCTTTATTGCTGACCCTTTATTTACGGTACTTAGTTGGATTCATGACGTTGTTGGAAACTGGGGCTGGTCGATTATATTGCTTACCATTTTAATCAAGTTGATGTTCTACCCTCTTTCGGCCGCCAGCTACCGTTCGATGGGGAAAATGAAAAAGCTCCAGCCGCGAATGGCGACATTGAAAGAGCGCTATAAAGATGATCGTCAAAAGTTTCAAGTTGAAATGATGGCGATGTACAAGAAAGAAAAAGTAAATCCCGCCGGTGGCTGTTTGCCAATTTTGGTACAAATACCCGTATTCATCGCGCTCTACTGGGTCTTGCTGGAAAGTGTAGAAATGCGCCACGCGCCGTTTGCACTCTGGTGGGTCGATTTGTCGGCTAAAGATCCGTACTACGTGTTGCCTGTTTTGATGGGCGTATCGATGTTTTTTATGCAGAAATTAAACCCTGCACCAATGGACGACATTCAAAAGAAAGTGATGATGATCATGCCATTTGCGCTGACGTTTTTGTTTATGACATTCCCCCAAGGTTTAGTCTTGTATTGGGTTGTCAACAACGTGTTAACCATGGCTCAGCAGTGGTTTAACTATCGTCAACAAGAAAAGAATGCCTAGACTGAAGAGTGTCCAATAGCAGCCTAGATACTATAGCGGCAATCGCCACACCACCAGGCAAAGGTGGTGTTGGTGTTATACGTTTATCTGGTCCTGGAGCTCTAGATCTAGGTG
Organism: Arenicella sp.; assembly: GCA_046709645.1. Lineage (GTDB taxonomy): Bacteria > Pseudomonadota > Gammaproteobacteria > Arenicellales > Arenicellaceae > Arenicella. The sequence goes on along the minus strand of JBKEFT010000016.1, from coordinate 65,741 downwards.
AACGTTTATCTTCTAAGAAACTAACGCCACGAACAGCGCACTACGCAAAGTTTTGTGACCAGAACGCTGACATTCTTGATACCGGTTTAGCTATTTTCTTTGCCGGGCCAAATTCGTTTACCGGTGAAGATGTTGTAGAGATTCAAGGGCATGGTGGGCCTGTAATTCAAGACCTTCTACTTAAGGAAGTTATCCGCTTAGGAGCACGCCAAGCTAGAGCTGGCGAATTTTCAGAACGTGCTTTTTTGAATGACAAAATAGACTTAGCGCAGGCCGAAGCGATAGCCGATCTTATTGATAGCGCTACGGCCCAAGCAGCTAAAGGAGCCATGCGGTCGCTGCAAGGCGAGTTCTCGAACAAGGTTAATGACCTATTGAAGGAGCTAATTTATTTGCGTATGTATGTAGAAGCAGCAATCGATTTTCCGGATGAAGAAATCGATTTTTTAGCTGATGATAAAATCCGCGATAGTATTCAGGCTTTACAAAACAGCTTGGCAGATACGATTAAACAAGCCGGACAAGGCGCTATATTGCGTAATGGTTTACGTGTGGTGATAGCCGGAAAGCCTAATGCTGGAAAGTCGAGTTTGCTAAATGCCTTAGCAGGTCATGATGCGGCGATTGTCACTGATGTGGCGGGCACGACCCGAGACGTGGTTACCGAAACCATCGATATAGATGGTCTACCCGTGCATATTTTAGACACAGCAGGCTTGCGAGACAGCGACGATACCGTAGAGAAAATTGGCATAGCGCGCGCTCGAAAAGCTATTGATGAAGCTGACCATGTGTTGCATATTATTGATGCTACTGACCCTGGGCCGCATTCCGATATTGATCGAGATAATACTACGCTGGTATACAACAAGGTTGACCTAGAAAGTTCGCTCGATGGCGATGGTCTAAGAGTCTCAGCGCTAACCGGTTTTGGTTTAAGCGAATTGCGTGACCACATAAAGGATTTGGCAGGTTACTCACAAGATAATGAGACTGTTTTCACAGCACGGCGTCGACACCTTACCGCTCTCGCGGCTGCTCGCGATGCCGTAGATCGAGGGCTACAACAGCTTAAGCTTTACAATGCCGGAGAATTACTGGCAGATGAGTTGTTACAGGCACAGACCTCTTTAAACGAAATAACCGGTGCGTTCAGCGCTGACGATTTGTTGGGTGAAATATTCAGCGGATTTTGTATTGGTAAGTAGTTTCTTAGCCAACTTAGTCGCATTTAGTAGAGTTTTTCCCCACTGAAACCGTTTAAGTATTAACAATTTCCCACCTTAAGGCTTGTGTCTATAGGGTTAATTATTATGTGTTGATAACAATAATGGGAGTTGGGCGAATGGCAACATCAACACGCAATTTCGCTTTCGCGCTGATTGCCGCGTTGTGTCTGCATGGTTTGTTGTTAGCTCAGAACTTAGCGTTTAGGCCGATCGAGCAAAGGCAGGAAAACTCGCTAACAGTAACCATGCTAAAGCAGCAAATAGATCAGCCAGAGCCTGAACTTAAATCAGCAGTATCACAGCAAACCGGCGAGGTTATACAACATGCTGTTAACTCTGTTGCGCCACCAATTACATTTGATCAAGTGATTGCTGCTAAGCCGTCGACAGATAATGATGTGTCAACAATTGTTATTCAAACATCCCTGCAAAGCACCTCGTTCAAACGCTGGTTAAGCTCTGAAACAGAGACTTATATTCACCAAAACCCAAGCTCAATTACTAACTTTGATACGACCTTCGACGTGTCCAAACCGTATCAATCACCTACCGAACTATCACCGTACAACCCAAAATCTATCCCGCGAGGGCGCACCACATTTGTCACGGAGCACAAAGGGAAAAGAACCTGCATGGTGAAAAATATCGATTTACTTGATATTTCAGCGGGTCCGAGCTTTGTGGCTAAAAACTGTACAGTAGAGAAGAAATTCGATCTCAATCTCAACCGAGCAAATAATGGATGGTCTCAGAGATAGTTTAAGCGCCAACACTATCTATATTTTGATCAAGTTAGTAGACGCTACGATGTTATTTAGGTTTGAGCTATCCATTTTTAATAGACGCTCGAATATATGTTTGGTGAATCTTTGTTATTTACCACTTACTGGACATTTGGTCTGGTATCGAGGTTAAATCTTTGATACAACGTAGTTATTGTTTTTAGGAATATCACTAATAACCAGTATTCATGCCTTGGGCTATAACTTGGCAATTCATTAGTCTGTGATTAACCGCCACCCTTTTTCTCTCTAATTATAACCATTGATACTGTTTACTATGACTAGGCCACTAGAAACCTATTTTAAAGAAGGATGTTTTATTGAAGAGTGGCACAACGTTGCTGACGACGGTGATTGTTCCGTCGCACGAGTGCGAGTTGAGGCTGGAAAAACGACCAAGCTTCATTCACTCAAGCAGACCACAGAACGGTATGTGATGTTGTCTGGCACGGCGTCGGTAACAGTCGGCAATATAGAGAGACAAGTAAGCGAAGGTGATGTTGTGATTATCAACCCTGATGAGCCTCAGAAAATACAAAATCAAAGCCAAGAAGATTTAATCTTTTTGGCAATCTGTACCCCACGATTTTTAGTGGAAAACTATCGAGAGCATTAAATCTCATTGATAGCTAATAAGAGGGTGTGGCCGATCAGGATGCTCAATGGCTAAAAATACTCCAAACGATAAATAAGTTTAAATTTTTTATAACCCCCAAAGGATACAACAATGAAATACTCATTACCGAAGCTAAGCATATTATTGTTAAGCGTTTCAATACTGCTTGTAGGCGCATCAGCGCAAGCAAATTATACCAAAACTAAATACCCTATTGTTCTTGTTCACGGCTTTTCAGGCTTTAATAACATCGGTGGTGTAATTAACTATTTTCACACAATACCCTATAACTTACGCCGTTCAGGAGCTAAAGTTTATACCCCATCAGTATCCGCATTTAACTCATCTGAGGCGCGTGGGCAGCAGCTTGCTAACTATTTAATGACGTTGCCAGAGAGCAAGTTTAATCTAATTGGTCATAGTCAAGGTTCACCTACGTCACGAGTCGCCGCTTCTTTAGTTCCGCACAAAGTTGCATCAGTTACATCGGTAAATGGCGTTAACGGAGGCTCAAAGGTAGCTGACATGTTATTGGGTATTGTTCCTAGTGGCGTCGGTCAGAATGTCGTTGCTAGTATTTTAAACGCGGCCGGAAGCTTAATTAACTTTTTCTCTGGTAGTAACAACCCTCAGGATGCATTAGCCAGCGCAAATGCACTAAGCACACAAGGCACCATGCAACTAAATCAGGCGCTTGGTAACAAAGGCATTAGCAGTAATAACTGTAGCTCCATATCTGAAAACGTAAATATTAACGGATACAATATCAAGATGTTTTCTTGGTCAGGCGACCGAGTTCTTACTAACATTTTCGACCTTACTGACGGTTTTTTAGGCGTTACATCGTTAGCATTTGGGTTTGAGCAAAACGATGGTTTAGTAGGCACCTGTTCATCTAAGCTTGGACGTGTCATTAGCACCAGCTACAAAACTAACCATGTTGATGCGATTAACCATTTGTTTGGACTACGCGGTTGGACTAACCCTGTATCTCTTTATCGTTCTCAAGCAAATCGTTTAAAGAATAAGAATCTCTAAGCATGATCCAGAATAAGCAGCGCCAAGTTATCTTGGCGTCGTTGTTATTAACAGTGCTGGCTTTGTCAGCACTGTTTCTTTTTTCGGCTAGTAACGAGCAAATAAGCCTAAAAGAGTCTAAAACGTCGACGACACTCAGCCCGGTTTTGGCTCAAAACAGCCAGTTAACCGATACATCTGATCAAACAATAGAACAACCTTCAGAGATTATATCAACACCGAGCGAACACGATCAGCTTGTTATCTCTGAGGCTTTAAACGGCACCAGTATTGATGGCGCACTTAGAGCTGACGCTAATGGAAGCCTAATATTAGAGTTAGGCGTAAGAGACTTCTTTGATTACTTTTTAAGTATCGCTGATGACGTTGGCCCTCAGCAGGCAATCGCTGAAATCGAACGATACGCGTTAAGTTACTTACCAGAACCGGCTAGCCTGCAGGCGGTTGAATTATTGGCGAAGTATTTACACTACAAACAAGGCGAATATCAAATTCAACAAACACCTATAACGCAAGAAACCTTAAACGACAGCGACGCATTGCAACTCTTAAGGACAAGTTTTGATCAGTTGAAGCAAGAGCGTCAAGCTCTGTTCAATCCAAGTGAAGATCAAGCCTTGTTTGGTTTAGAAGACACTTATGCAAATCACACCTTATCAAGCCTTGAGTTGATGGCTGACCAAGACACAACTGATGAACAAAAACGAGAGCGACTGCTTGTTTTGGAGTCTCAGTTACCAAACGACGTATCGGCAAGTTTTGCAGAAACCAGAGACAATCGCGAATTTCAGCAGACTATTGAAGCTGAAATGGGCTCTAAAAAGGACGACGCAGAAGTTTATGACACGCTTCGCTTACAAGGAGTAGAACAACAACAAATAGACTCTATTATCGCCAGACGTCAGCAACAGCGTCAGTTCGATGATACTTACCTTCGCTATCAAGGTAAAAAAAATAGTTTAAGTCAGGCCGGTTTAGAGCCGGGAACAAGTGCCTACCAAGCGCGCGTAAATGCCCTCCAAAATCAATTTTTCTCTAACCCCGAAGACCGAACTCAGGCCGTACTAAGGGATTTAAGACAAGATTAAGTTATAAAAACTTACCTTTACAATTAGTCACTCGCGTAGCAAAGCGTTAAAATCAGCGTCATATAGAATCGGCGCAGTTGATTGGCCGGTGTAAAATAAGTCGGTGTAAGTGGGTTTTAACTCGTATGTTTCATTCAGAATCTTTTGACGTCATTGTAATTGGTGGTGGCCACGCAGGCACCGAAGCGGCACTTGCTTCGGCACGCATTGGCGCGCGTACACTGTTGCTTACTCACAACATTGAAACAATTGGCCAAATGTCATGCAATCCGGCAATTGGGGGAATCGGCAAAGGTCACATCGTTAAAGAGATAGATGCAATGGGTGGCGTGATGGCTGAAGCCGCGGATAAAGGCGGTATACAATTCCGCACATTAAACGCCCGCAAAGGTCCAGCGGTGAGAGCAACGCGGGCGCAGGCCGACCGTGTTTTATATAAGGCCGCGGTACGTGAAGTTGTCGAAAACCAAGAAAACCTATCATTATTTCAGCAATCGGCTGACGACCTGATTATAGAGAACGGCCGAGTTACTGGCGTGGTTACGCAAATGGGTTTGAAGTTCAAAGCCAAGACAGTGGTTCTAACTACTGGAACTTTTTTGGGTGGCATAATTCATATTGGTATGGAGAATTTTCAAGGTGGCCGTGCTGGCGACCCGCCGTCTAACGCCCTAGCTGCACGTTTGCGTGAAATGCCATTTACCTTTGGTCGCTTAAAAACAGGCACACCCGCTAGGCTAGATGCGCGAACCATTGATTTTTCTAAACTAGAAAAGCAACCAGGTGATACACCCTGCCCGGTGTTTTCGTTCCTAGGTGATGTGTCACAACATCCGCAACAAGTGAACTGTTACATAACCCACACCAATAAAAACACACACGATATCATTCGAACAGGTTTAGATCGCTCACCTTTATACGCGGGGGTAATAGAAGGCGTGGGGCCACGTTATTGCCCGTCAATTGAGGATAAAATCGTACGCTTCGCCGATAAAGATTCACACCAAATTTTTGTCGAACCCGAAGGTTTAAAAACACATGAGGTGTATCCGAATGGTATTTCCACATCACTACCCTATGACATCCAGTTCAACTTTATACGTTCGATCGTGGGCTTTGAAAACGCCCAAATCGTACGCCCAGGCTATGCCATCGAATATGATTTCTTCGACCCGCGAGGTTTAAAACCTACGCTTGAAACAAAATACGTAGACGGCTTGTTTTTCGCCGGCCAAATAAATGGCACAACTGGCTATGAAGAGGCTGGCGGGCAAGGGTTGTTAGCGGGTTTAAACGCAGCGCGTCAATCGAGAGATCAAGAAGGTTGGTATCCCACGCGAGACCAAGCCTATATTGGCGTGTTGGTTGACGATTTGATCACCATGGGCACCAAAGAGCCCTATCGCATGTTTACCTCAAGAGCTGAGTACCGGCTCATTTTGAGAGAAGATAATGCCGATATACGCTTGACTGAAAAAGCACGAGATCTTGGTCTAGTCGATGATGTTCGTTGGGCTGCTTTTTGCCAGAAACGCGAATCGATTGATAGTGAAAAGCAAAGAATGAATAATACTTGGGTACGCCCCGAGACGGTCTCAGATGACATTGCTCGAGACATCATTGGTGACACGCTAAAGAAAGAAGCTAATCTGATGCAATTATTGCGCCGCCCAGAAGTAACGTATCAGCGTTTGATGACCTTACCAGGTGCAGGCGAAGCGGTAAGCGACCCGAAAGTGGCCGAGCAGCTCGAGATTCAAGCTAAGTATCATGGCTACATAGAACGACAGTATGCCGAGGTTGAAAAACAAAAAAATAATGAGACTAGCGCCCTTAGCGTTACTATAGATTATTCATTAGTTAATGGTCTTTCGAATGAAGTAGCGCAAAAACTAAATGAACATAAGCCAACTACCATAGGGCAAGCGTCGAGAATATCTGGCATTACGCCAGCGGCTGTTTCCTTGTTGCTTGTGTATCTAAAAAAGCGAGGCAAAGCGGCTTAACTAACAAAAATAGGCCAATTATAGCCATCAGTAAAAAATGGCGAATTAATGGCCTTTTCAAAAGCCGTTCGTTTAAGGTTTCGCTTAGTAACCCGCATCCCCTATAATCATTGACCGAGTTACACTTATGCCTGCAGCTAAAACCAGGCATAAAACACATGGCATCGCAATGAATGATACAAGTACCGCGACTCAAGAAATGCTCGCCGAGCGCATAAAGCAAGGAATGGACTCACTCGACGTCTCTTATGGTGACGAAGCGATTAAAAAACTAGTAGCCTATATGGAGCTACTCGCTGAGTGGAATAAAACTCACAACCTAACTTCTGTCGATGATTTGGAAGAGATGCTCAGCATTCATATTTTCGACAGTGCTAGTATTAAGCCATACATGAAAGGCGCGAGCTTGTTGGATGTTGGCAGTGGCGCTGGTTTACCGGGTATGATTCTGGCTATTTTATCACCAGCATTACAAGTCACCTCGGTCGAATCGAGAAACAAGAAAGCGCAATTTCAAATGTTCGCTGCCAACAAGCTGCGACTGAAGAATTTCAAGGTTGAAAACGTGCGAATCGAAGATTTTGAACCAAAAGAAAAATTTTCTATGGTCACCTCTCGAGCATTCTCTAGTATTGAAGATTTCGTTAACGGTTCGAAGCAGACGATTGCCCAAAATGGTCGTTGGCTAGCCATGAAGGGCTTAGTTCCAAAGGAAGAATTGAAAGTTCTCAAGAAGATGAACCTAAAATTTGATACCTTTGCACTTAAAGTTCCAGAACTTGATGCACAGCGCAACCTAATTGTTATAGACGCGCCCAAGTAAAAGAGCTTCAATAATACAAACAATATCAAAGCTCGACGGCTAATCGCTCGTCATGACAAATACTATGGCCAAAGTAATTTCAGTAACAAACCAGAAAGGTGGCGTTGGTAAAACCACGAGTAGTATTAACTTATCGGCTGCACTTGTTTTACGGGAAAAACGAATCTTGCTGCTCGATATGGACCCACAAGGTAATGCCAGCGTGGGGCTGGGAGTTGATACCGACGAATTAGATGTGACCATCTATGATGTATTGTTAAACGAAACCAGCGCCAAGGAGGCTATCGTAAAAACCGACAGTGGCGTTCATGTTATGACCGCTAATGGTGATTTGGCTGGTGCGCAAGTTGAGTTACTAAATGAAATCGGACGAGAGCTTCGCTTGAAAAAAGCCCTCGCCGCAGTCCAAGATGATTATGACTATATTTTTATCGATTGTCCGCCAGCACTCAATGTGCTTACGGTAAACGCTTTGGTGGCATCAAACTCCGTGATGATCCCGATGCAGTGTGAGTATTTCGCGTTAGAAGGTCTGAGCGCTTTGGTGTCTACTATTCGAGCGATTCGAGAAACGCTTAATCCGACGCTTAAGATTGAAGGTTTGTTGCGAACCATGTTCGACAAGCGTAATAGTCTTTCGGGTGAAGTAAGTAAGCAACTGCAAAATCATTTTGGCGACAAGGTTTACCAAACAGTGATTCCGCGTAATATTCGTTTAGCGGAAGCACCAAGCTATGGTGAGTCGGTAATTAGTTATGCGCCAAGCTCGAAAGGAGCTAAGGCCTACCTAAGTCTGGCCGACGAAATGCTGTCGATCGCATCGCGAAAGGCCGATAAAGCAACGTCAGCGACTGCCTAGAGCCTGTAACGAGCCTAGAGCCTGTAACGAGCCTAGAGCCTGTAACGAGCCTAGAGCCTGTAACGAGCCTAGAGCCTGTAATGAGCCTAGAGCTTGTAATCAACCTAGACCTTATAATGAGTTTAGAGCTAATCTAACAGCACAGAGTTAAATAGTTATGAGCACGAAAAAGAAAAAACGTTTAGGCCGAGGCTTAGAAGCCCTACTCGGTAGCAGTGTCGTAGAGTCACAAGCAGGCACAGACGCCACATCGACGACGCCCAAAGAGGCTCTGCCCAACACACTGCCGGTCGAAAAAATCCAGCCGGGTGAATATCAACCTAGAACTAACATGGACCAAGCATCATTGGAAGAGCTGGCTGCTTCTATCCGTTCGCAAGGTATTATTCAACCAATTCTAGTGCGCCCTATCGCTGGCGAAAAGTACGAAATTATCGCTGGCGAGCGACGCTGGCGAGCAGCGCAAATTGCGCAGCTACATGAAGTTCCTGTGTTGATTAGAAATATCCCCGATGAAGCTACCTTGGCTGTAGCGTTGATTGAAAACATTCAACGCGAAAATTTAAACCCGGTAGAAGAAGCTGCAGGCTTAAAGCGTTTAATGGATGAATTTGGGCTAACTCACGAAGAAATGGCAAGAAGCGTCGGGCGTTCAAGAACGGCGGTAACTAACCTACTTCGTCTGTTGAGCCTAAACTCTGGTGCGAGACAGTTGTTAGAGCAAGGCAAAATTGAAATGGGCCATGCCAGAGCAATTTTAGGACTAGCAATAGAACACCAAGATACCGTTGCTCTCGAAGTCTATGCTAAAAAGTTGTCGGTAAGACAAACTGAGGCGCTAGTGCGCGCCTATGCGAGCCCTCAAAAGAATACGTCACAGCCGGTAAAAAGTGCTGACATTAGATACTTAGAAGAAACCTTGGCAGATAAGCTGGGTACTAAAGTATCTCTGCAAGATAACAATGGCAAAGGCAAATTAGTGATTGAATATTCAAGCCTGGATACATTGGATGGCATTCTTGCGCATATAAGATAAGGCACAAGTTTAGAGTAAAGAGATGATTGTTGGCTCTGCGAATCGTGATTAAAACATGAACCTTGACTATTTAAGAATCGCCGGTGCGCTTAGTTTTTTTGTATCACTAATGCATCTGGCTATTATCGTTGGTGGTGCATCGTGGTACCGCTTTTTTGGTGCAGGTGAGGCGATGGCTGTGATGGCGGAACAGGGTTTGTTACAGCCAACAATAATTACCCTTTGTATCTCTGCTTTACTTGCCGTTTTCGGCGCGTACGCATGGTCCGGCGCAGGCATTTTTATCGAGCTTCCATTACGTAAACCGGTTCTTGTATTAATTACTCTAGTGTATTTGTTGCGCGGCGTGATTGGTTTGTTTGCACCATTTATATCAACTCATCCTCAAGTCACACAGAATAGTGTCAGCTTCTGGATTTACAGTTCAGTTATATGTTTGTTTTTTGGATTGATTCACCTCAAGGGCCTTATCGATAAATGGTAAGCAGATGTGAGTTGCTTTTTCTATAGTATTGTTTTGTCGGATTGAATAACGTTGCTTGATCAATGACCTCAACTAATAGAAATAAAAAATATTTTATTGTTGATATCATCGGTGGAATTAGTCATAAATACGATAGGTAATGATCCCTTAACAGTCAATATTTATGCTCGCCAGCTATATTTTTCGATGATGGCTCGAGCAATAATTTGTAGTAAATATTGTCGAAAAGTAGAAAAATGCTTTGTCAGACACCGTTTTTGCCATTATTTAGCAAAATTTTTTATGTTAATGCGCATTTAGTTATTGTTTTCATGTACATAACACAGGTATGGTACTGTTCTGTCGATTAATCGAGTTTTAGTAAAAAACGGATTGAGTCGGATTTATATATATCTAAACTGGTGAACTTAGATATTGTTTAATTTTTTCACCGACAAAACGAGTAAAGAAAATGAGTAAAGGCACAGTTAAGTGGTTTAATGCAGACAAAGGTTTCGGTTTTATTACACCAGAAGATGGCGGCAAAGACCTTTTTGTCCATCATTCTGAGATCCAAAGTGGCGGCGGTTACGCAACTTTAGACGACGGCCAAGCCGTTGAATTTGAAGTTGGCGAAGGCCAAAAAGGCCCTTGCGCGAACAAAGTTGTTGCGTTATAGCCTGACCTAGTCTGTAATAGTGGACAGCAGATTTTTCTGTTGTCCATTTACAAATTGGCGCAAATGCAAAAATTTGGTTTACAAAGAAAAAGCTCTTCCCGATATCAAGCGATAGAGCTCGAAGTAGTAAAAGAACAAGCCTCAGCACTTGGCAGAGCAGGAAGAAAGTTAAGACTCTCTTTAGAGCGTTATCAAATGAATCAAGGACCCGATTCGAATTTAGACGTATCACATACTCTAGAAGCATCTAACACTCCAGAAATCACCAACATTTTAGAAATCACCAACATTTTAGAAATCACCAACATTTTAGAAATCACCAACATTTTAGAAATCACCAACAACGTATGGGAGCTAATGCTCCAACGAGAGCTTCTCGGATTTACCGAAAGTAATGTGCAGTGGGTGTTATCCAATTACGTTATTCCACAGCCTGCTTTGGATCGTCTAGGTTTGCATAACTGTTAATTTCGTTCGGCTAAACTCAAGCACCGGAAAATTTAAGTTATTAACTACGAGCGATTATGCCAAGCAAACAAACTCAAGAGTCAGTTAACGGTAGCTTCGATGTGATAATGGAGCCACAACAAGACCGCGATACTCCTGTAGGGCGTATGCTAATTAAAAAGCAGTACTCTGGTGGTTTGAGCGGCAGTGGTCTTGGTCAAATGCTGAGTAAGCGAACTGAACGCGGCACAGCTCTTTATCTTGAAATCGAAGAATTTGAGGGTAGCCTTGACGGGAGAGTGGGTTCGTCCACCTTGGTGCACAACGGCTTTATGTCAGCTGAGGCTCAAAGATTAGAGGTTAAAATTCTTCAAGACTCAGGCAGTGGTGAGCTAAAAAATATTTCAGGCTCGATGGAAATTAACCAAGCGGATGGTGGTCATCAGTATACGTGTTCGTACCAGCTAAGATGAAATATGCGATCCTAGTAGTGTTACTTAGCATCATCTTAGGCCTCTCTGGCAAAACAAGTGGTGAGGACTCGTTAAACAAACAAGCGTGGGCTGAAAACTATTTCTCTATGTGGGTTAAGACCCAACAGTCAACTGCGAGCGAGGATGATATTGAGCGCTATCTAGCATTGCTAGTCGACGATGTTGGGCACCAACATCTGCCGTATGACCCAGATGCAACTCGCTCCGAAGATGGGAAAAAGAACTTAACCAAAGGCATGATGTATTACCTAGGGACACACACTGAATATGCTGCGACCCTTAATAACATTACGCTCGGCTTCAACGTCGTGGTTATCAAATATCGGACTGTCTCAGTCGGTGTTCATCCGCAAACTGGAGAATTAATCGAGCAACGCTATGACACTATTGAGGTGTTAGAGTTGGAGGGCGATAAAGTAGCTGTAATTCGCAAATATAGTGAATGATTTGAAAGTTAAATCGCTGGAAAGCTAAGGTGTTGATTTAAAGCGATCTGTTCACTATCACTGTGTCATCAGCTGAGGCCCACTCTGACCATGAGCCGTCATACAGGCGATTCATGCCATAGCCGCATTCGACAAGCGCCAAAGTGATGATCGCTGCGGTCACGCCTGATCCGCAGGAGGTTACGATTTTGCTAGACCGGTTGATGCCGGCTTGATCAAACAGCGTTTGTAATAGCTGACGCGATTTTAGTCGACCGTTCTCGATCAAACTAGCAAAGCTCATGCAAACCGATTCCGGCATATGCCCTGAAGGTAAGCCTGCGCGGGGCTCCGGAGCTTGCCCTAAAAAACGTTCTTTCGACCTAGCGTCAAGCACCCTATATTGTTTGCTCGAGATGTTCTCTATAAGCTCGTGCTTGCTGATGACAAACTCGCGGTTTAGCGTGGCAACGTAGTCGGTTTTAATTACCGGCCTTACATTACTCTCTAGTGCCCCACCCTGCTCGCTCCATGCAAGTAAGCCGCCCTCGAGTACTTGAACGTTTTGAAGACCAAACACCTTGAAAGTCCACCAAACTCTGGCGGCTGAGAACAACCCTGAGCTGTCATAAACCACCACGTGAGAGTCATTGGATATGCCTAGTTTTGCTACCGCTTGCGAGAAGTCCTCAGCACTTGGCAGCATGTGTGGCAGCTCAGAGTTTTGTTCACAAATCAGGTCAATATGAAAAAATTGGGCGCCGGGTATATGTTGCTGCTTGAATTCATTTTCGGCATCAATGGATTGTGAAGGCAGGTACCAAGAGCCGTCGAGTACCTTAACCTCTCCCTGCTTAATAAGCGACTCAAGGTGATGCACAGAGCAAAACTGTGAAGCGTCGGTCATGTTAATTCCCCGGCTGATAGGAAAAAGGATTGTCTCGCAACAAAAACGAAAATGCTGACTCACCCTCGATTGAGTAAATTACCGTGCCGTCGAAGGACTCCTGTCGTTTTGCCCTGCCGCTAATAACTTTACTAAAGGCATGCTTCAATCTTGGTAGCAGGTCCGCGCTTACTAATGGTGTATTGTGAGCGGGTAACAAGGTGGTTACATTAGGTAGCTCGAGCAGTAAACGGTCAATTGATTGTCCGTAAGCAACTAAGTTGGTTTCTGCTGCGTATAACCAAATCGGCCCGGCATAGAAGGTGTCGCCGGTCCACAGTAAACCTTGATCTCGATCAATTAGGGCAATCGCATCAGGCGTGTGTCCAGGCACATGAATAACTTCGATACTACGCCCGCCTAATTTAAAAATATAGCCATCTTCAATTCGTTTGCTGATCTTATACGGTCGCCCACTATGAGTTTTTTCACTTACCCCTTTCGGAAGTGGCCGACACAAAGCGGCGGCCGATACTTCTTCAGAGATATCTTTATTTGAAATGCCTTTTTGACGTTGATTGGTGAACGCTGTATTCATGCCGTAAATACGTTTGAATGCATGGTTGCCACCAACATGATCGAAGTGCGAATGTGAGTTTAAGACTGATACAGGTTTGTTTGTTAGGCGTTTAACTAAGCCATGAATATCACCGATACCATTTCCGGTATCGAATAACAGAGCTTTAGACTCACCTTCAATAAGGTATGAAATAGTTTCTTGCCATTGGTGTGGTTCGTATATCGCTTTGACCCCGGGTGCAACTTGGTAAACTTGAAACCACAGGTCATCAACATCAACCTGGTCTAATTTTTCATAATCAGAGCGAGGTAGCCTTTTGCAGAACTCGCCCATCGAGTAATTCGGGCTTGGCCCACTATTTGTATCTGCCTGCGCTTCCGCCTGAGAGCTCAAAGAAAATAAATATGCGATTGACATTGCGACCAGAATAACTCGTTTCGTAGAAATGTATTTCATAGAATTGCCTGAGTATTAGTTGCGAGTAAGCCGCGTTAATAGTGACAGTAAAGCATAACGCATAAAAAAATAATATTTGCTTAGGCCAAGTGATTTTCCTAAATAACGGTAGTGGTTAAGCAGATAAAATACTTTGCCGGCCATTGCAAGTTTGGAGCTTGAAATTGAGTCATCGCGTAAGCGGTAGAATACTAATGGCGCTATAAGCACGGCGCTCTTAATATCTTTACTTTGATGTAACTGTAACCAAAGCAAATAATCCTCGACACCAACATAGCTAGCCGATTGATTGAATTGAATGTCGCTGAACAGCGTTTTTGAGATTAGTGCACTAGATGTCACGACCCAGTTTTTACTTATAAGTTGGTAGTGATTTTTGCGCTGTATCGCGGGTTCTTGTTGACTAAAAACTTGAGCATCTGGCGTCACGTTTTGAAAACTTTTGTGTAAGCTTGACAGGAAATTCAGTTTGTAAGCATGCATGGCGTTTAGTTGCAGCTCTAGTTTCCTTGGGTGCCATACATCGTCTGAATCGATGAATGCTAGATACTCTCCGGTAGCGATACTGATTCCATCATTGCGTGGTGTTGCGGGGCCGCCAGAGCGATGTTTACGCCTGATTAAAATCAGTCGTTGGTCATCGTCTGCGAAGCGCTCAATTATTGCTACTGTGTTATCGCGTGATTCGTCGTCAATGACGATCAGCTGTATGTCTTGATGGCTTTGCTTAAGCACGGAATCCACCGCCTCGGCGATCCATTGTTCAGAGTCACAACTGGGTAAGATAACGCTAACGGTAGGCATTCTTGCAGAGCTTGCCTACTGCCAAAGAGCTAACACAGATTTGAGGGCTGTGGTGAAAGCGATTGGTTGGTCGAGCATTAAATGATGGCGTGCATAAGGTATGTCGATGATCGGAATAGAGTTGCCTCCGAGTTCGCGAATATAGTTTGCCGAGTCAGCCGTGAAAAGCTTACTCTCACGCCCGTAGATAATAGCTACACGTCCCGGCGTGCCAACAATCCTTTGGCCCACTCCAGTCCATCGCTTCTCGACGCCGTCTACTCTTGGGTAAACGCTGGGACTAAATTTCCATGACCAACCGCCCTCAACTTGCTTGAGTGAGTGATAGGCCATAAATTCTAGCAGCTCGGGTTGTTCTACCTCTTGTGGTGGCGCCAGCACAAAACGCTGTTTTGCACTTTGGTAATCTGCATAAATGCGATTCGGTTTATCGGGGTTTTGACTTCCCGGGCGGCGAAAGTTATCGGCATGTTTTTTAAGTATCTCTGGGCGTATCACCATAAGGTCACAAATTACTAAGCCAGCGAATTTCTCAGGGTGAGCATTGACCGCCGCAGTGCCAACAATACCGCCATATGAGTGGGCTATTACCGTTGGTTTTATAGCGTTATCGAAAAGCCCGGTGTGTTGCGCAACATCTACTGCCTCGGCTACGCGAATATCATCAGGGTAATCGTCGCGTGCACCTGAGTCACCCATGCCAGATAAGTCATAGGCGATAATATGATAGTCGTTGGCTAAAAATGGTGCTATGAACGCGAAGCAACGAGAATGAGCCAAGAAGCCGTGCAGTAATAACAGTCCTGGCTTCGATGGATCTCCCCAGCGAAAATAATGAATCTGTGTTCCGTTAGAGTCTAGCCAACCCTCTTCTCGTTCGACCGATAAGGCCTCTGTGAGCCATTTAGAGGCGTTTGTCACGGCGCCGTCGAGATCGTTCAAGGCCGTGCTTTTTGAGGTCGAGTTTTGTGTTTGGGTCATTGAAAAGAGTCCACCGTCATCATTCGCATGTGATGATCTGTTCGCGTAGCATTAACGTTAAGTTTGTTAGTCTACTACAGCTGGTAGTGGCATGCGTCAACAGCGAACGTGGAGTCCACCTTGTTGTCTGGTAAATGCTGAGAATTGTAGCTATTTGGGCTTAACCGGGGCACCTAGCGTATAGCTTGAGATAATGTTCTTTCTCTGTGTGGTAATAGTAAATAGATATTTCGCAACCATACAGGTGCATATTAAAATCTCAGGGCGATTGCGCAAGGCTAAGCAACATAGCGGTTTTTGCTTGATAATTGCCGTGATAAACAAGCGTAAAAATCAGACTGACAAGCATTGCGAAACGTCTTTCTAGCATTTATACTCCGCGAGCAGTCAAAACGGCCGATTTATGAATAATTCAGACCTAAGCTCTTCTAGTAAAAGTGAGAGCCAGTTCAGCGAAGCTGATAGCGTTAATCAGGCAACACGCCACGTTATGCAGCCCAGTAAGACTCAACCGTCTGTGCTATTGAAGTTGGCCTTGCTGCAATTGTTTGGCACAGCGGTATTCAGTATTGCGATGCTAATCTGTTTTGATGCGCGGGAAGCATTATCTGCCCTCTTCGGAGGCTTGATAGCTGTTATCGGCAGTTTATATTCTGCCGGCCGTTTGTTTAGCGCTAAGCCGAACGCGGTCGCCGCAGAGATATTGATACGATTTTATGTCAGTGTTGTTTTGAAATTTATATTCACTTTGGCAATGATGGCAATTTGTCTGATTGTACTCAAAGTGTCTTTATTGCCGTTTATAATCGCTTACCTAATTTCAGCGGTGATTATAAATTGCTTAGTATTGTTGGTTCCGTCAAAGCTCGACGTTGTTGAGGGGCGATCGGAAGACCACTCTTTGTGAAGTGCAGCTCAGGGCTGTTTGTGAAGTGCGGCTCAGGGCTGTTTATAAAGTGCCGCTCAGGGCAAATAGTTAATACGGCTCAAGGCTGATAACTGGTACAGCTAATACTTAACTCCGGCTAGGCTGGTTGTTTATTAGCGGTAGCCAGTGAAAGAATTTAAAATTTAATTTTGAGATTTACTCTCTCAGGAATCGAACATGGCATCTGAAAACGGTGAACTAACGGGCGCTGGTTATATTAACCACCACCTTACTAATCTTACATACGGTCAACTCCCTGACGGATCATGGGCCTTTGCTGATGGTGCTGAACAAGCAGCCAGTATGGGTTTTATGGCTATTCACGTCGATTCAATGGCGTGGGCGTTGGCTTTGGGCGTGATAATGTTCTGGGTGATGCGCAGTGTCGCTAAGAACTTCAGTTCAGACAAGCCATCCAAAGTGCAGTGTTTTGTTGAAGCCTTGTTCGATATGGCACAAGACTCTAAGGACAGCACGTTTACCAAACAAGCAAAGAACGAGTGGATCGCGCCGATGGCGTTGACCATTTTTGTTTGGGTGTTCTTTATGAATTTGATGGATTTGGTGCCGGTTGACTGGATTCCTGAGTTGGCGGCCTTTCTCGGCGTTGGCTATATGAAAATTGTGCCATCGACCGATGTGAATGTTGCTCTAGGTATGGCATTAGCGGTATTCATCATGATTCTTTATTACAGCATAAAGATCAAAGGGCCGGTGGGCTTCACCAAAGAACTGGCCTTGCAGCCGTTCGGCAAATACTTAATCCCTTTTAATCTGGTACTTGAACTGGTCGGCCTACTTGCTAAGCCGCTTTCTCTTGGCCTTCGTTTGTTTGGCAACATGTATGCCGGCGAACTTATCTTTATCTTGATTGCTATGATGTATAGCGCAGGCTTGGGCTTAGGTGTTTTGGGCGGCGTTGCACAACTAGGTTGGGCTATTTTTCATATTCTAGTTATTACACTCCAAGCGTACATTTTCATGATGCTGACTATTGTGTACCTGAGCCAAGCTCACGAGCACCATTAGAAGTTAGCGTTATTTTACTTTTTCAATTTTAATTTTTACTATTTTTAGAAATCAGGAGCTCCAAATGGGAACTATCGTAGGTATGACCGCAATTGCCGTAGGCATCATGTTAGGTTTAGCAGCTGTAGGCGCTGCAATTGGTATCGGCCTTATGGGCGGTCGCTTTCTTGAGGGTGTTGCACGTCAACCAGAAATGGCGAATACACTTCAAACTAAAATGTTTCTACTGGCTGGTTTGATCGACGCGATTCCAATCATCGCTGTAGCGATCGCTCTATACTTCTTGTTCGCATCAGGTTTGATCGACGCAAGCGTATTAGAAACTTTGAAAGCCGCTGCTTAATTAGCTAACTTTCTAAAACGAGGAACGATAGATGAATATTAATTTAACCCTTATTGGGCAAACCATCTCGTTCTTGCTGTTTGTTTGGTTTTGTAAAAAGTTTGTATGGCCACCAATGGTGAATGCTATGCAAGAACGCCAAAATCAAATTGCAGACGGTTTAGCCGCGGCTGAGAAAGGCCAAGAAGCACAGAATGTAGCAGAGAAAGAAGCAGCCGAGTTGATTAGCCAAGCTAAGACACAAGCAGCCGAAATCATTGCCAGTGCAGAAAAGCGCGGTAACGCCGTTGTTGACGAAGCGAAAACCACCGCTACCTCTGAGAAAGAACGCATTGTTGCGTCTGCTCTTACTGAGGTGGAACAAGAAGTACACACGGCGCGTGAACAATTGCGCACTCAGGTGTCTTCTATCGCGGTGGCAGCAGCCAGTAAAATTGCCGATAAAGAAATTGATGAAGCCGCTCATGCTGGCTTAATCGACGACCTTGTTAAGCAATTAAAAGCTAGCTAACGCACGCAACCAAACAGGTAAGAATAATGGCAGACAATGCATCCATTGCTCGACCTTACGCCAAAGCGGTGTTTGATCTAGCGCAAGAAGCCAACGCGTTTGACGCGTGGACCGATGCTCTGGAACAACTCGCCGTGATTAGCAACGATGCTGATTTTAGTGCGCTGGTTTCTGACCCGCGTATTGAAGATGCTAAAGTTGCTGAGCTATTAATTGATCTTGCTAAAGATAGCCTGCCTGAAGGCGGCGCTAACTTTATCAACTTGTTAGTACAAAATGATCGTTTGGAGTCGCTGGTTGATATCAATCAGCAGGTCATCGATCTAGTTGCTAAAGCGAAAGCTCTAGTCAACGCGGAAGTAATTACCGCTAAGCCACTAACGGCCGATCAAAAATCATCATTGGCCGCCGCGCTTGAACAGCGTTTAGGCCTCAAAGTAGAACTTGAAGAGACAGTGGATGCCGACTTGGTCGGTGGTGCCATTATTAAAGCAGGCGATATGGTGATTGATGGTTCTGCGAAAGGACGAATAGAGAAATTGACGACAGCGCTAATGCGCTAGTGTCTAACTGCGTGAGCCTTCAGCCCGGTCATTTAACGACTAAGCCGAAGACGCGTAGCGAATAAACAGCAGTTAACGTTGAGGACTTGCAGTCATGACAACGCAATTGAACCCATCTGAAATCAGTAACCTGATTAAAGATCGGATTAAAAATTTTGAAGCATCCGCTGAATCGCGTACCGAAGGTACCGTGGTCAGCTTAACTGACGGCATTGCCCGCATTCATGGCTTAAGTGAAGCGATGCAAGGCGAGATGTTGGAATTCCCTGGTGATATCTTTGGCCTAGCGCTTAACCTTGAGCAAGACTCAGTGGGCGCGGTGATTATGGGTAACTACAAAAACATCTCTGAAGGCGACACAGTAAAATGTACTGGCCGCATTCTAGAAGTACCGGTAGGCCGTGCGCTTCTTGGTCGTGTTGTAGACACTCTAGGTAACCCAATCGACGGCAAAGGTGCCATCGAAACTACTGAAACGTCTCCAATTGAGAAAGTGGCACCAGGCGTAATTGAGCGTCAAGGTGTTAACCAACCTCTAGAAACTGGTTTCAAATCAATCGACGCCATGGTGCCGATTGGTCGCGGCCAACGTGAATTGATTATTGGTGACCGTCAAACTGGTAAAACAGCGGTAGCGATTGATGCCATCATCAACCAAAAAGGTAACGGCGTTAAATGTATCTACGTAGCTGTAGGCCAAAAAGCATCTTCGGTTGCTTCGGTGGTTCGTAAGCTAGAAGAGCATGGCGCTATGGAATACACAACTGTTGTAGCGGCAAATGCCTCTGACTCCGCTGCATTGCAATATCTCGCACCTTATGCGGGTTGTTCGATGGGTGAGTATTACCGTGATAACGGCGAAGACGCATTGATCGTTTATGATGATTTATCTAAGCAAGCAGTAGCGTATCGTGAAGTATCATTGTTACTACGCCGCCCGCCAGGCCGTGAAGCCTACCCAGGTGACGTATTCTACCTTCACTCACGTTTGTTAGAGCGTTCATCGCGCATCAACGCAGCTGAAGTAGAACGGTTGACTGGTGTTAAAGGCAAGACAGGTTCGTTGACGGCTCTGCCAATCATTGAAACTCAAGCCGGTGACGTATCAGCATTCGTACCAACCAACGTAATTTCGATTACTGACGGTCAGATCTTTATGGAAACTGACTTGTTTAACTCCGGTATTCGTCCACCAGTAGATCCTGGCTTGTCGGTATCTCGAGTGGGTGGTGCAGCGCAAACTAACATCATTAAAAAGCTTGGCGGTGGTATTCGTCTAGCACTTGCTCAATATCGTGAATTAGCCGCGTTCTCACAGTTCGCATCTGACCTCGACGAAGCGACTCAAGCACAACTTGCCCGTGGCGAGCGTGTAACTGAGTTGATGAAGCAAGCGCAATATGCGCCAATGTCTACGGCTCAAGTAGCTCTGTCATTGTTTGCTGCGAACGAAGGCTATTTCGATGACGTTGAAAAAGAACAAGTTGGTGCATGTGAAGCGGCAATGCAAGCTCATGTAAAAGCTAACTTCGGCTCTTTAATCGATGGCATTAACAAGACGCCTAAGCTAACTGACGAAGTTGTTGCTAGCCTTCATGAAGCTTTGAAGGATTTCAAAGCCAACGGAAGCTTCTAACTTTCGCGGAGTTGCTTACGCAACGGCCGCCCAGGCGGCCCGAGCTGATGGCTCTCGAATTGTAGACAACCCGTCGTTACGAGCGTGGCGCTGTAATCTAACAAGATTCTTCGCTTCGCTCAAAATGACAACTAACGAGATTTAATTATGGCAGTCGGTAAAGAAATCCGCGATCAGATTGGAAGCGTCAAAAGTACGCAGAAAATCACCAAAGCCATGGAAATGGTGGCAGCAAGCAAAATGCGCAGAGCGCAGGATCGCATGTTGGCCGCTCGACCTTACGCACAAAAAATTCGTTCGGTAGTGGCACACATTGCTAAAGCGAATTTGGAATACAAGCATCCTTTCACCATTGAGCGTGAAGTGAAGCGAGTAGGCTATATTGTCGTAAGTTCAGACCGTGGCCTCTGTGGTGGTCTCAACATGAACGTTTTTCGTCGGAGCATGACTGACATGGCTGAGTGGGACGAAAAAGGTGTTGAAATTGATATCGCCACCATTGGTTCAAAAGCCTTATCGTATTTTCGCAGAGCGGGCGGTAAAGTTGTCTCAGAGGCCTCACACTATGGCGATAAGCCAAGTTTGGCGGACCTTTTGGGTGCGATTACGTCTATGTTGAAGGCTTACGAAGATGGCAAGATTGATCGCCTGTACGTTGTCTCTAATGAGTTTGTGAACACCATGACTCAAGCGGCTGTATCGAAACAATTGGTTCCAGTTGTGGCGACAAAAGAAGCGACCGACGAAGTGCCAGCATTATTTGATTACATCTACGAGCCTGAAGCTAAGCCGATATTAGACACCGTTTTGAAGCGCTACATTGAGTCGCAAATCTACGAAGCG
The DNA here is from genome assembly GCA_046709645.1 of Arenicella sp. Lineage (GTDB taxonomy): Bacteria > Pseudomonadota > Gammaproteobacteria > Arenicellales > Arenicellaceae > Arenicella. Next base: position 44,196 of record JBKEFT010000016.1, on the reverse strand, counting down.
GTAGTCGAGAATGTCGCCTGTGAACAGTCTGCACGTATGGTGGCGATGAAGGCTGCAAGCGATAATGCTGGTGATCTTATCGGTGAGCTAGAGTTGATTTACAACAAGGCTCGTCAGTCAGCGATTACTCAAGAGATCTCTGAAATTGTTAGCGGTGCGTCTGCTGTGTGATTTATTCGCGGGTCTTGCTTCGCAAGCAGGCGGCTAGCCGCCTCGGGTTGAAGACTCGCATTAGTCGATTAAATGTTGTTTAGTTAGAAAAAGTTATTTTTACGAGAGCCATCAGCTCGGAGCGGCAAGCCGCTCAACCGCAAAGCGGTTCTCGCGAATAAATTGAAATTAAGAGGAAACCAAAATGAGTTCCGGAAATATTGTAGAAATCATTGGCGCGGTAGTGGACGTACAGTTTGCTGCAGATGCAGTGCCAAACATATATGACGCATTGCTTGTAACAAGTGCCGATTTAACCATGGAAGTTCAAGCGCAGTTAGGCGACGGAATTGTTCGTACTATCGCCATGGGCGCTACCGAAGGTCTAAAGCGTGGCTTGGAAGTAAGCAACACTGGTGGCCCAATTGCGGTTCCGGTTGGCCCAGGTACGCTTGGTCGGATCATGGACGTGCTAGGCCGCCCAGTAGATAATGCTGGTGACGTTGAAGCTGTTCGTCGTGACCCAATTCATCGTGAGCCACCAGCTTATGCTGACCAAGCGTCAGAAACGGCTATTCTTGAGACCGGTGTAAAAGTAATCGACTTGATTATGCCGATCGCTAAGGGTGGTAAAGTTGGTCTATTTGGTGGTGCGGGTGTAGGTAAAACCGTAACCTTGATGGAACTGATCAACAACATCGCAGTTGCATCGGAAGGTTTATCAGTATTCGCGGGCGTTGGTGAACGAACTCGTGAAGGTAATGACTTCTACTATGAGATGAAAGAAGCCGGCGTACTAGATAAAGTTGCCATGGTATACGGCCAAATGAACGAACCTCCAGGCAACCGATTACGTGTTGCACTGTCAGGTTTGACAATGGCTGAATACTTTCGTGACGAAGGCCGTGACGTATTGATGTTTATCGATAACATCTATCGTTACACACTAGCTGGGGTTGAAGTATCAGCGCTACTTGGTCGTATGCCTTCAGCGGTAGGTTACCAGCCGACTCTAGCGAGTGAGATGGGTGCCCTACAAGAACGTATTACATCAACAAAGAATGGTTCAATCACATCATTCCAAGCAGTATACGTACCAGCGGATGATTTAACCGATCCATCACCAGCAACAACCTTTGCTCACTTGGATGCGACACTTGTATTGTCACGTCAAATTGCTGAGCTAGGTATTTACCCTGCAGTAGATCCACTTGATTCATCTTCACGGCAACTTGACCCATTGGTTATTGGCGATGATCACTATCAAGTAGCACGTGGCGTGCAAAACGTGTTGCAACGTTATAAAGAACTACGTGACATTATTGCGATTCTAGGTATGGACGAGCTTTCTGAAGAAGATAAGCAAGCTGTAGCGAGAGCGCGTAAGATTCAACGATTCTTATCGCAACCATTCTTCGTAGCACAAGTGTTTACCGGTGCTGACGGTAAGTATGTTTCTCTGAAAGACACCATCGCAGGCTTTAAAGCAATTTTGAGCGGCGAAATGGATGAATACCCAGAGCAAGCGTTTTACATGGTTGGTGGGATTGATGAAGTGATTGCCAAAGGCAAATCCTAATCGTCATATTTCGCACAGAAGCGGCGTTGCCGACTTGTTTCAAGAACGGTCACATACTAAAAAGTATGCTCCCAACCTTGAATCAAATCAGCGCCTTGCTCTGAACGAAATCTGACTGATTAGGATCACGACAAAACTTGGTCGATAGACTCATTGGTCTATTGTCTGAGTTTAGTTGTCAGATAGAATTGGTTTGTAACTTGAGCCACTTCCGTGATTCCTGTGCAGGCGGGAATCTATTGGTAACAGTAAGACAAGCAGCCTTAAGCTCGAGGTTGCAAGCAACCTAACCGCGAATGCGGTTTTAGCGGATAAAAAAGATGAGTACAATGCAAGTTGAAGTGGTAAGCGCTGAGCGAGAGATTTTCTCTGGCGAAGCAACTATGTTGATTGCTACCGCTATTTCGGGTGAGCTGGGTATTTACCCGCAACATACTCCCCTGTTGACAAGCCTTAAACCAGGCGACGTTCGCGTTCAAACGGCAGACGGTGAAGAGCAGGTTATCTATGTTTCTGGTGGCATTCTCGAAGTAACGCCTAAGAAAATCACGGTTCTGTCAGATTCTGCGATGCGTGCTGATGATCTTGACGAAGCAGCGGCTCTTGAAGCACAGCGTAAAGCTGAGCAAGCATTGAAAGACAGCAAAGCGGATATCAATTACGCCAAAGCGAAAATTGAATTAGCTCAAGCGGTTGCACAGTTAGCGGCAATCAAGAAAATGGCCAAACGCGGTCGATAAAACAGCGCTGATAGCATTTTAAAAGAGCCCGCTTATTTGACCGAATAAGTGGGCTTTTTATTAGATGGGTATAAGGTGAGACTTCAGCATAACTCGACGAACAGATAAAAATGGCTGTAATCCCTTCATTTTTCATTGAAAATATCCAAGGACACTTAGATTTGCCAATATCACGCTATTGGCTAAGCTCTCCGCCTTAATTGAAGAAATTCCGAACTATTTTCACCTTATCTCTGAGTCATGTAGAGGTCTTAAGGTATCTAATAAATACCGAATAAAATAATCACAATGAACTCAGTAAATTACGGTAATCAAAAACTACAGCCATCGAAAGTGGTTTGTGTCGGGCGAAACTATGTCGCCCATATTGAGGAACTTGGTAATGAGGTTCCTAGCCAACCGGTTATCTTTTTAAAGCCTAACTCGGCGATTTCAAATCAACTCGTGCTTGATCAAAAAGAGAATATTCACTATGAAGCTGAATTGTCCTTTTTAATCATTAATAATGAACTAGCGGCAGTCGGCCTAGGCCTTGATTTAACCAAGCGAGATATACAAACGCAGCTAAAGAGTAAAGGGCTACCTTGGGAGAGAGCTAAGGGCTTTGATCACTCAGCGGTATTTAGTGAATTCGTCGAGGCCCCAACCGAGCTCAAAAATCTAACAATCGAATTAGAGATAAATGGAGTCATTGTTCAGCAAGGCGGTGTCAGCCAAATGCTCAACTCGCCATCGGCACTATTGGATGAGGTCGTGTCATTTATGTCATTTGAAAATGGTGATATTTTAATGACGGGAACGCCAAGCGGGGTTGGTATCGTCAATAAAGCTGATATTTTTATAGGACGCGTATTCAATGGTGATCAACTTTTAGTAAGCCGCGAGTGGCGAGTTTAAGACTGGCCATATACGACGGTTCACCAATATAAGCCATAACCGAGTTGTACTTCAGTAGTGCCATCGTGGTTTATATCGAGTCGAAAATTTCGGCTTGGATTATCACCGAATCTATTCTCCCATCGAACAACTGATTCAGCGTCGGCGTCGCCATCAATAGCAATGCGCTTTCCAACAATGAATTGAGATTTCCAGCCTTTAATGGGTTTAGCTATAGCACCAATTGTTGCATAAGTGCGAAATGATCCGCCCTCAAAGCTTGAATGGAAACTTAATTCGCCCTCGGTATACAAGGTGAGTTTGCTGTTGATCTGCATCGCCTTTATGCCACTACCTGAAAGATGGCCTAACAAACAATTGATACAAGAGTTGTTCGCTCTTTCTAGCCCGAAACGAAGGCCCCAGCCGAGTCCACCGTCACCTGGTAAGCCTGTTCGTGAGATATTAAGGGTCTTGATATCGACTAGATCAAAACGTGTAAGGCGCTGTTGAGCGTTGATACTCGTCGCTTCGATATTAAACATATTAAGAGTCGAGTTGGCAACGTGCCCATCATCGAGGTCGAGTAAATCATAGCTTACTGGTCGTATTCGTAGGCGTGCGCCCTCGCCTAACTCAGAGTTATAAACTAAACCCAGCCTCACTAAGCCAGGTCTAGATCCAGTATGCGGCGCCGTTGAGCTGGCTTTATGATTGGTCACCAACGGCGTTTTTTTCAGGCGTAAACGTTTGGCGTAAAGCATAGTTCGCTTAGTCGTATATTCTTTGTTTCTATCTTGCTTGTCTGATTTGGAAATAAGAAACGAATAATAATCAGTAAGCGTGTCAATGATCTTTCGTTGTTGGTCTTGGTCGAATGACTGCGCAATGCTTTGTGTGCGCAAATAATTGTGAACCGCAGCCTGCGCAGGCTTATTTAATGCTGCATTGGTGGTCTCCATAAGATTAAAAAATGTATTCGAATTGAATCAATTGCGATACTTGTGAATATAATCGGCGGACTCACACCAAAATACCTTACTTCCCTTAACCTGAATGACTTGGAGAAATTCCACGATTTTCCTAAGCTAATCGCTTTATTACCGATCATTGTATTGACAATGTCGATCAAACCCCAAAAAATCGCTGGTATCTGTTATAAAGAGTCATCTAAAACATTGAGGGTATCGTAATGGGAACCGGAACTATTCTATTAATTCTATTTATCGGCCTAATTTTTTACGGCGTGAGTATGTACAACCGGCTGGTTGCCGGTCGCAACAACTATAAAAATGCCTTTGCTCAAATTGATGTACAGTTGACTCGTCGGCATGACTTAATACCAAATTTAGTCGAGACCGCCAAAGGTTACATGGCGCATGAAAAAGAGACTCTTGAGGCGGTTATCAATGCTCGCAATGCGGCGGTTAGCGGCTTAAACAACGCTAAAGCCGATCCAACCGACCCGGCTGCCATGAAACAATTAGGGCAGGCCGAACAAGGGTTGAGCGGCGCCTTAGGTCGACTGTTCGCTTTATCAGAAGCGTATCCAGATTTAAAAGCCAACGAAAATATGATGCAGCTTTCTGAGGAGCTAACCACCACTGAAAATAAAGTGTCGTTTGCGCGTCAGGCCTACAACGATGCGGTAATGATGTACAATAATTTGCGTGAGCAATTCCCGAGTAATTTTCTTGCCAACTGGTTTCAGTTTAAGGGAGCCGAGCTATTAGAGATTGAAGAAGAGGCTATGAAGCAGGTCCCAAAGGTTCAATTCTAGCGACTAATTTGAGTATCTGGGTTTCCATTATATGAATTTTTTTGAACACCAAGAGAAAGCACGTAAACAGTCTCGATGGCTTATCTTTGCCTTCTTTGGCGTTGCGCTTCTAATCGTATTGGCAGTGGACTTAGTTGTGATGTTTGTGTTTTCTACACAAATGCCATCCTCGATTAATGGTGGTCAATTAGGTTTTGCTGCAACACTAGACCCAGAAATGTGGCTAGCTAACAGTGATTTATTGCTCACCAGTAGTGTTGCCACAGGAGGTGCTATCGGCTTAGCAAGCCTAGCTAAGATTGCAAGTTTGCGAAGTGGTGGCGGTAAGGTAGCGCGTGACATGGGCGGCACCATTGTCACTCCCGATACGCGTGATCCTTTGCGTCGTCGTCTGTACAACGTTGTTGAGGAAATCGCCTTGGCTTCTGGTACCCCGGTGCCTGATGTCTATGTGATGGAAAACGAGCCAGGTATCAATGCGTTTGCCGCGGGCTATACCCCTAGCGATGCCGTGGTTGCTGTAACTCAAGGAACGCTCGAGAAATTGAGCCGTGCTGAGCTTCAAGGCGTTATCGCGCATGAGTTTAGTCATATTTTTAATGGCGATATGCGCATCAATATCCGCATGATGGGCGTGATATTCGGTATTACCGTGATCGCAATTCTAGGTCGAAAGTTTCTGTACGCCAGTCGTTACCGAGTTAGCTCTTCTCGTGATAATAACGGCTCGGCAATTGTTGCCATCGGCATTGTACTAATGATAGTCGGCTATATAGGTCTGTTCTTTGCGCGTTGGATGAAGTCTGCGCTGTCACGCCAACGAGAGTACTTAGCGGATGCTTCTGCGGTCCAGTTCACTCGTGACCCTGACGGGATCTCTGGTGCACTTAAAAAGATCGCCGCGTACAGCCATTCGTCATATCTGACATCAGATTCGGAAGAAGTAAGCCATATGCTATTTAGTAGCGGTTTTCGTTCTCGAATGTTTTCGACTCACCCGCCACTTGAACAGCGTATAGCTAGAATCGAGAAAGGCTTTGACGCAGCCGAAATAGAAGTACTCGCTAAAAAACTAACGAAGCAAGAAAAAGTCGAGCATCTACAAGCGGTAAAAGCGGCGCAAGAACAGCACAATAAGAAGCACTCTAAAAACAAAGGGGGCTTTTTTGATATCGACGGAATGTTTGGTGATATCGGTAACCCGAGTAATGAAAGAATTGCCGCGGCGGCCATGCTCACAGCCTCTCTCGCGTCGGGATTATCGAGTTCAGCACACAGTCTGGAGTGGGCGCCCGAGGTTCTGTTTTATTGCCTGCTAGACAAAGATGATGAAATACGTTCTAAGCAATTATTGATTGTAGTAGAGCAAATGGGCGATATCAGCGAGCGTAAAATTCAACACTTGGTTCAAACGCATGGTTTGGTGAAGGTTGAACAACGCTTAGCAATCCTTGAAATGAGCTTTCCTACACTCAAACGTCGTCCGGTTTCGGATATCGAGCGCATTCAACTAACGATTGAGTTATTAGCCAACGCTGATAGCAAAATTGATTCGTTTGAGTTCCTACTCACCCGCCTAATCAAACAATATTTAAACGAAGCCGATTTGCCCAATAAAACGCGATTACATGGGCGTAAAAATATTAAAGACTGCATGAAAGAGTTATCAGTCGTGATGAGTATTTTGTCTGCTCATGGACAACACCGATCAAGTGCTCAAGGTTTGCAGCGAGCTCAAAAAGCGTTTAAAGAAGGTATGAATATCGCCGGCATTAACCACATGAACCTTAGTTTCAGTGGTCAATGGCAACAAGACTTAGATCTCGCGATATCGGTACTCGATAAACTCAAGCCTAAAGATAAATCTACCGTTGTAGCGGCTCTAGTGAGAACCGTTCTTGATGATAAACAAGTACTCACGGATGAGCATGAAATGTTGCGTGTGATATGTGCCCTGATTCACGTGCCGATACCCCTGTTGGGCGAAGGCTAAGAAAATACCAACGTTACCAAAATGGGTAATTCTCAACCATCGGCGAACACTAAATCGCTTACTCTTTGAACAGTTGTAGGTTTAAAATTTATTACTCATGGGAAAAACGTATAATGACCTCGCTTGTCAGTTTAATTGGTGGCCAGACAACGCTCTATCGATTTCAAAACTGAACCCAAAGATAGTAGCACTGGCAAGCGATAGAGGCTCGCTAACCTCAGCCCTGCTTGGCTTGAGTGATAATAATTTCGCGGTGAACGTATTGCAGCAAGTTATAAAATTACCCTTCTTCCACGAACAGCTAGAATTAGGCCAAGCTCTGTCTCGTGCGGCTGTGATACGCGAGGTAGAACTGCAGCTTTATGGTGAGACGGCCGTTTTCGCGCGAAGCATCATTCCCTTGCCATTGGTTGCTAAGGGCCGCAGTGGCTTAGCTAACTTGGGCCGCACACCGCTTGGGCATTTGCTTTTTAAGGATGGCCAAATTAAAGTGTCAAGGCGCCAATTTAGTCAAACTTCATACCTAGGTAATCTAGTGGCTGCACGCCGCACCCCGTATGATTACGAAGGTTCACAAATACTAGTGAGTGAATTTTTCTTACCGACGATTTACAAATACTTATGAGCAGTGACGCGCGCAATCTTGATTTGATCGAGGCAAATCGTTGCAACTAATTGAGGGCAATATGAATAAGGACTACGTGGTTAAAGACGCCGCCGAGTTGCAACAGCTTCTTGGTGAACCCAAAGCGATGGTTAAGCAAAAAGTTTTCAAGAACCTAGATGACATGATGGTCAATTTCATAAAACGTTCTCCATTAATCTTTATCGCTAGCTATGGCGAAAACGGCTTACCAGATATATCACCAAAGGGTGATGCGGCGGGCTTTGTACAGGTTAATCAAGATGGTGCTTTGTTAATCCCCGAGCGACCTGGCAATAAGCTTATGTTCGGCTTTAACAATATTCTGGAAAACAATCGGGTGGGCCTTATATTTGTGATTCCCGGTACCCGCGAAACGTTGCGTGTCAAAGGTAGAGCCACGCTCAGTCGAGATCCGGATTTGCTTCAAGCGCTAGCAGCGCATGGCACGCCAGCGCTGCTTTGTACCCATGTGGAGGTGGCAGAATGTTTCTTTCACTGTGGCAAGGCGATGATTCGATCGCATTTATGGAAGCCAGAGAGTTGGGAGCCCGATGAGCAATTAATGGCACGTCATTTTGCTAATAAAAACGACCTCGATCAACAGCAGATTGAGACAACACTAGAGCAGTCGTACAAGCACAATTTATATTAGCGGTGCCCATCTCTATTGGTGGCAGGCCATAAATCGCCTGCTTGTTTTCGTACAAGGTGATGCAGATACTACTAAGCCAGACTTTGCCGACGGTATTCGGTAGGCGACATGCCGAACTGACTTTGAAACGCCGTATTGAAGGATGAAATTGATCGAAATCCAACGTCTAAGGCAACGCTTAAAACGGGAATTGTCGGCTCTTTATTTAAACGTTGGCCAGCTTCTTCAATACGATATCGGTTGACGAACTGATTAAAGTTGCGATACCCCAGTTGCTTATTAATCTTCTTACGCAAGCTATGTTCGGGTAAACCAACCATGTCCGCCAGTTTGGCGACGCGAAGATCGTGATCGGCGTACAGGCGTTCGTCTTGCATGCGATCAAGTAAGTTGCTGATCAATGGATCTTTGCTTTCGACAATCTTGGGTTTACCATGTGCCGTTATTTGCCCACTTGGGTTAACTTTCAACATAGCGAAATTTATCGATAAAGTTAGCGCGAAAACAGCAAACATAAAAAACAGTTCAAAGCCGTCCGGAACAAGGTGAGCGGTCACTAAATGTAAGAAAAGAATCAGTAGTGTTAGCAATGCTATACCTAAAATTGACCAATTCCTCAACTTTGCTCTGGTCTCGACCAAATCCTCTTCCTTGCCACGCCAGAGTAATATTAGAGCTAGGATTACCAGCGATATTTCGACCAATTGCATTACTCGCATGTAGCTCGACATCGTGCCATTCATTGTATAAATGGCATGGGCCCCAATCTCTAACAAAACATTGATAACAATGAGGCCCCAGAACCAAGTTGGAAACGTATGCTTTTCTTCGAATCCGACCCAAACAAACAGCAGAATAAACATTGGTGTGAGACTCGCAAGGGTGTACAAAAAAGCAGTTAACTCTATCTGACTTCTAGCATCTGCAATCGGGCCTAGTAAATAGCCGATTATTCCAATGAATAGCCCCGCGCCGACGGTTCTTACGCACGGTGGGTTTTTAGAGATGGCGAGCGAAATTAGCAATAGCACGACTTGCGACAAAGCTAAAAAACGAACTGCAAAGATTACTGAATCCATAAAGGCCAAAATGCTAATTAAATTATTAGTGGCGAAGTGCGATCAAATTAAATGAGACCACTGCTGATTACTATTTGACCATTATTTAACGATGATGGTTAAGCAAAGTGCTATCGAAAATCAAAAATATCTATCGAAAAGTTGAAAAATCTGAGTTTGAGCGCTCTAAGTGGTGGGGCTGGTAAATTTAAGTGGGCTTCAAATCGCGGATGATGCCGCAAAAAAGTGGCCAGCAAGGCTGGCCACTTTACCTGTTTAGCCTGGGGACTAATTATTTATCATTTTAAGAACTTAAGCCCTACTTAAGTCCTAAGAGCTTAGCAACGGTGCAATTACCAAACTGACAATCGCCATGACATTAATCAGGATATTCATTGACGGGCCCGAAGTGTCTTTAAATGGGTCGCCAACCGTATCACCAACAACAACCGCTGCATGAGTAACTGACCCTTTGCCGCCATGGTTACCGCGTTCGACATACTTTTTAGCGTTATCCCAAGCGCCACCGGCGTTAGCCATGGTAATCGCTAGTAATACGCAGCCGAGTAATGCGCCGCCTAACATACCGCCTAAAGCTTGAGCACCTATGCCAAAGCCGATCACCACCGGTGCCGAAACCGCTAATACGCCGGGTAGAATCATGCGCTTTAATGCCGCTGTTGTTGCAATGTCTACGCAACGTGCGGTATCTGGTTCTGCCGTACCTTCCATCAATCCTGGTATTTCTTTAAATTGACGACGTACTTCTTTGATCATGTCAAAAGCGGCTTCGCCAACAGCCTTCATGGTTAGGCTGCTGATCAAGAACGGTAAAATACCACCAATAAACATGCCGACCAATACTTCTGGGTCATTGATCTGCAAGGAAAAACCGTCGATATTGGCCGATACCGTTTCGATAAAAGCGGAAATAATTGCTAGTGCCGCTAGCGCCGCAGCACCAATGGCAAAGCCCTTACCAATCGCGGCAGTAGTGTTACCGACTTCATCAAGAGAGTCGGTTATCTTACGAGTCTCTTCGCCAAGTCCCGCCATTTCGGCAATGCCGCCAGCGTTATCTGCAACGGGCCCATAAGCATCAATAGCCATCGTAATACCAACCGTGGCTAACATACCTACCGCGGCGATAGCGACGCCATAGAGGCCTGCAAACTGGTCAGAGAAAAAGATAATCGCACAGAGCGTAAGAACTGGAATTACCACCGATTCCATGCCAATTGCTAAGCCCGCAATCATTACTGTAGCCGCTCCGGTTTCACCTGCTGCGGCAATAGTACGAATCGGTTTGCCGGCGGTGTAGTACTCGGTGACTAAACCGATGACGATGCCGCCAACCGAGCCAATTAGTACTGAATACCAGACACCTGTGCTAATACCGTAGTACTGAATCATAAAGTAAGAGAGAACGATGAATAGAATCGCGGTGCCCATGGTGCCAGTGCGCAAAGCCTTTTCAGGCGCTTGATTACTCAATATCTTTATTAGCAAAATACCCAGTATCGAACAGATCAAACCCATAGAAGAAAGAGCCAGTGGCAAGAACATTAAGGCTTGCTGATCGCCACCTAGCGATGCTAAAGCGGCGACGCTAAGGGTCGAGGCTATGGCAATGGTTGCGATCATCGAGCCGCAATAAGACTCGAAAATATCCGAGCCCATGCCGGCCACATCACCAACATTGTCACCAACGTTGTCGGCAATTACTGCTGGGTTACGTGGGTCGTCTTCGGGAATGCCTGCTTCTAGTTTACCAACTAAGTCGGCACCAACATCAGCACTCTTGGTGAAGATGCCGCCGCCAACACGCGAGAATAAGGCAACGACTGACGCGCCCATGCCAAAGCCATGAATAGTATGCGTGGCTTCTGGGTTGCCACCATAGAAGTAGTAGAGAATACCGATGCCGATTAAGCCCATGGAGGCAACCGTTAGGCCCATTACAGAGCCACCGTAAAAAGCTGTTTTTAAGGCCGCTGCGGCTCCTTGCTCATGCGCGGCCGTGGTAGTTCGGGTATTTGCCTTGGTAGCGGTGAACATACCTACGTAGCCAGCAAACGCAGAGCAAAATGCCCCGAGAATAAAGGCGATCATGGTATGTAGCCCTAAGTCTGAGATGCCGATAAGAATGGCAAGTACGACTAAAAAGGCTAAAAGAATGGTGTACTCACGACGCATAAACGCCATGGCTCCGATATGAATTTGTTTGCCAATGGCTTCTACTTTAGGGTCATTCACTTTTAGCTTTGCAATGACGCCATAAATGACAAATGCAATTGCTAACCCTAACACCCCAAGTAACGCTGGAATCGCTTGTTCAGACATAGATTATCCTCCGATGTATCCCCTGCAAGCAGATATTATTACCTGTTCGCATAGACAAACAAAGATTAACGTCCTTGCAATGAGTGAATCGGATACGTCTCTGTAACTCTAATTTTGCCTAATCAAAACCAGTGTAGAAAACCACGGTTTTGAGAGACTAACTAAACTTAATTCACAAAAAATCTGCTTGAGTCTGCCTCGCCTGTTTATAAGGAATGTAAATTATTAGTGTTTCTTATTGTGTGTAGCTGTTAATGGCTACTAAATCAGTATAATACAGCGACTTTTTCATGACCAATCTTTTGGAGGGACTTAGATGTCTCTAAACAATGTAGGCCCAGGTGTATCGTTACCAGACGATGTAAATGTAGTAGTTGAGATTCCTCGTTACGGCGACCCGATCAAGTATGAAGTAGATAAAGAGACTGGCGCGATGTTTGTTGATCGTTTTATGTCTACGGCAATGCACTACCCATGTAACTATGGCTATATTCCGCAAACTTTGTCTGATGATGGAGACCCTGCCGACGTATTGGTGCTTGCTCCATTTCCTTTGGTAACTGGTTCTGTTGTTCGCTGCCGCCCAATTGGCGTGTTAGAAATGGACGACGAAGCAGGTGGCGACGCTAAAATTCTAGCTGTTCCCGTTGAGAAGCTAACTAAATTTTATAACAACGTGACTACTTTCCGCGACGTGCAACAAGAAATGCTCGACAAAATCTCGCACTTTTTCGAACACTATAAAGACCTTGAGCAAGGTAAATGGGTGAAAGTGAAAGGTTGGGCTGGTAAAGAAGAGGCTCGTAGAGAGATTATCGAATCAGCTGAGCGTTATCAGGCTACTTTGACGTAATTTGTTTGATTCGTTTTAATTGTGAAAAGTCCGACTGTTTGTCGGGCTTTTTTTTCGCTGGTGTCCCGTTCCGAAATAAGTCGAGCTAAAAATGAAGTCATTGTCATAACGCTGGCCCTCGCTAGCGGATTTATAAAACCTGAGAAACCTTGATCCTAGGTGGCCAGTCGCTGTAAGCCTTGCTTAATCAACACCGCATTGTCTCCTGTCTCTAATTTTAAGCGCTTTACCAATTCAGCGCGAATTGACTCATCGCCTTGGTGTTCAAGCACTAACTCGAGCGTTTCATACAGAGCTAGCCAATCAACAGACTCAAGGGCAATCACTCGCTCAGCTAATTTGGCTGGATTATTAGATCTCTCTCGACTCGCACGGATATCGTCGTAGAGTAAAAACATCTGCTGCTCATAGTTGCTATAGCTTTTCTCTGCGTGTGCGCTTACTGAGGGTTTTTCGTACATTGGGAAGCTGGCTTGATCTGCCGAGCCGCCACTAACAGAAACAACCGAATCGCCAACTGCCATATCAAATATTCCCCAACTTGGGTCAAACAGTATCGTGTTGTCGACATCAGTAACGGTGCAATCCTTAAAGCTCATTAATATGTTTTTTTGCTCGCGTCGAAGAATATTAGTTAAGGTTCCTTTAACCGTGACGCCGGATAGAAATCGTAGCGTGGTTGGCTTATCCAGTGCAATCCCATCACGTGCTAATTCATCAACGCTATAGCCCGAGAGGCACCGCTCTAAGCCGATTAAGCGGCCGATGGGCGAGCTAAAGCCTTGTGCGTGATAGTCAGTGCCATGGCCTATTAATTCGCAGTTAGCAAATGCCAATTGAGTTGGCCCTTCGGTATTCAAATAAATGGCGTTGCCAACGGCATCACACATTACACGGCTAATCTTTCCAGATGCTTGAAGCCCTGAATTCATGGTAACGGTGACGATTGAGCCTGCCTCATAGGCTTTCAATAATGACGACGAACCACCGGCGATACAACACATATGCCGACCGTATTCTTCTAGCACGTGGCTTAGATGCCGACATGACTGAGTTACGAATAGCTGAGGTTGTTGTGCAGTGATATCGTAAGCCGTTTTTATTGAGTCAATGGTTAACGCTTTTTTGCTAACCTTGGCATCATCTAAACAAAGTTGGCTTTCGGATAACGACGATAGTAAACCAGCACCGTAAATTCGATAATCATCGACCTCACCCACCAATCCATATTCAACCGTCCACCAGTGCAGCCTTGCTAGTAAGTTAGCTTCTGATGGCTCGACTGTGATGTTTTGAATGTCGGCAACACGTTGTTCAGCGTGCTGGATTTGAGCGTCGGTAGACTTGATATCTTCTTTAACAATAGAGAGGTCACGCACCGCTTCGTAGTGATCCATGTCATGTTGGTTGGCAATTGCTTGCATGCCAAGTTCGCCAAAGCGTTGTAAAAATTCAGCGTAATCTATGTCGATTAAAAACGGCGCATGACCGGCGGACTCATGAATAATGTCAGGCGCTGGGGTATACAGCATGTGCTCAAAGGCGCGAATATTAACCGCAATGGCTAATACTTGAATCGCTTGAAACTCCATAAACACCGCGGGAGGTAGAAACCCGTCAACGGCCACAGCTTGCCAGCCTAATAGGTTTAAGCGAGTGTTAATTTCTTCTATGCGCGGAATTTTCTCGAAGCCAATACCTGTTTTTATTAGGCCATCGAAATAGGTTTCGTGTGCCGCACCCTTTAAACTAAAGCGAAGCTGATGAATTAGAAAACGCCACACGGCTTGGTCGCGTGAGGTGTAGATTGAATAGTCTTGGGTCGCGACAAACGGTTGTAAATGCGACGGTAGGCTTTGTATTACTTGTTGTTGGTTTTGCACGATTGTCAGCAGATAATTTTTCAGTAATTAATTAGGTGGCGTCAGGTTGAAGTTCGGGTGCCGCGTTAGCAAACGCATCGAGTTTTAAGCATGTCTGATTAAGTCTATTGATGGTTGGGTAATCATCCATAGGGCAATTGAATCGATGTGCGTTATAGACTTGTGGTATCAAGCAAACGTCGGCAATGCTTAGCGTATCTGCAAAACAAAACTCGCCGGCACTTTTTTTCAAGCGCGTTTCTAAGCCGTCGAAGCCTGTTGCTACCCAGTGCTGATACCATTGCAATTTTTTATCATCGCTGACACCCATGTCACTAACTAAATACTGTTGCACACGTAAGTTGTTAAGAGGGTGGATATCGCTAACGATAGTTTGTGCCAATGCTCTTACAAAGGCGCGTTGTATGGGGTCTTTAGGCAGCAAGCTTACTGTTGGACAGACTTCTTCTAAGTATTCAAGAATTGCCATGGACTGGGTGAGAAGGTCATCACCGACTTGTAGAGTCGGAATCAAGCCGTCTGGATTACGATTCAAAAACTCAGTTGTTTTTTGCTCGCCTGTGAATAAGTTTAACGGCGATAGCTCATGCTCTAGCTCTTTTAGATTCAGGGCAATGCGCACGCGATAGGCCGCGGTACTTCTAAAGTAGCTCGTGAGTATCATGGTATTAATCAAGCGCCTGAAACTCATTGTTATGCAGCCACTCAGCGTGCTTTGGCGCGCGCTTGGTCTTTGACCATTCTTCGAGCATATCCCACTTAACTGTATCTAGGCGATCGAGCTTAGCTTGCTCAGCCAGATCAGGTGCCGCCAACTCCAGTCGATGGCCATTCGGGTCGAAGAAGTAGATCGACTGAAATACCGAGTGGTCGGTTACGCCAAGCACGTCTATGCCATTTCCTTCTAAGTGCGCTTTATATTGCAGTAGAGTATCCATATCTTTAACTTTAAAGGCAATGTGCTGCACCCATTCAGGGGTATTCTCATCGCGGCCCATGGTGGGTTTGGTGGGTAGTTCAAAAAACGCTAAAACATTGCCCTGCCCTGCATCTAAAAAAATATGCATATAAGGGTCGGGCTCTTTGGTCGAGGGCACTTGGTCTTCGGCTATGGCAAGTACGAAATCCATTTTCAAATTCTCGACATACCACTCGACGGTTTCTTTGGCATCGTGGCAGCGATAAGCGACATGATGAATTCGTTCTATCTTCATACTAATCCTCGAGTGCCGGGAGCACCGTTGCGGTTGCATGACCAAAGCCAATCCGAGGGGCTACTTCGGAATCACACCAACCGTTAAGCGTAACGGTATCGCCATCTTCTAAAAATGCCCGTGTTTCGCCATTGCTTAGGGTTATCGGGTTTTTACCACCGGTGGTTGCTTCAATTAGCGCACCAAAGCTATTGTCGGTAGTGCCAGACTGTGTGCCGCTGCCAAAGAAGTCACCAGGCTTTAGGTTGCAGCCGTTGACTGAATGATGCGCCACCATCTGTGCGATGGTCCAATACGATTGATTAAAGTTGCTCAAAGCGAGTCGCTCGGCGGCTTGGCCGTCAGCTTTCATTTTTGCGGTTTGTAGTAATACCTCAAGGTGCATATCGACTGCGCCAGCACGGCGGTTATCGTGCGACTCTAAATACGGCAATGGCTGCGGGTGGTCGGCTGGGCGAGACCATGCTTGACGATACGGTGCTATTGCGTCCATCGTGACGATCCACGGTGACACCGTAGAGGCAAAACTTTTCGATAAGAATGGGCCAAGCGGTTGATACTCCCAGGCTTGAATATCTCGTGCTGACCAGTCATTAAACATACACAGACCAAAGACATGGTCTTCGGCGTCGTTAATATCGATAGAATGGCCTAAGGTATTGCCTTTGCCAATATAGATACCAACCTCGAGTTCGTAGTCGAGTCGTTTGCTTGGCGCTAGAACCGGGGCATCGGCATCGGGTGCCTTGAGTTGGCTTTTAGGCCGATGAAACCCATGCCCCGATACTTCAATTGAAGAGCTTCGCCCGTGATAGCCAATCGGTATCCATTGATAGTTTGGAAGTAAGGGGTTATCGGGCCTGAAAAGTTTGCCAATATTGGTGGCGTGATTAATTGATGTGTAAAAATCAGTGTAGTCGCCAATGCGCGCAGGAACCTTATATTCAGCTTGGCGCTGCGGTACTAAGCAATTTTCTAACTGTGTTTGCAAGCTTGAGTCGGTCCTTAGCGCACGGGATAGTTCAAGGCGTAATTCAGACCACGCATCTTTGCCGAGAGCCATAAACTGGTTCAGCTTAGATTTATGCAAAGTCTTAAGCATCGGCGTTAGCGACATGCTAAACACACCGGCCTTATGGGCCGCTTTTAGGTCAACAATATGTTCGCCAATCGCTACTCCGGCCCTAAATTTCTCCTTAGTTCCTTTGCGTTTGAAAATTGCAAACGGCAGGTTTTGAATTGGAAAATCACTTTGGCTATCGTTAGCCGATGCGACCCAACTGCGTAACTCTGGTTGATGTGTTTCGTTTAATACAATCATAGATTCCTTCTTCTTACTGTGTCAGATATTCAGCAACTATTTACTTTACGCCAACTATGCGGTGTTACTTGACGCCAACTATACCGCGCTCTATTTGGTCGCGTTCGATTGATTCGAACAACGCCTTAAAGTTGCCCTCGCCAAAGCCATCATCCTTCTTGCGTTGAATAAACTCAAAAAATACTGGGCCGATAAGCGTGTCAGAAAAAATCTGCAGCAACAAACGCGGGTCATCGTTCTTGGTGCTACCGTCTAACAAAATCCCTCGCGTTTGTAGTGCATCGATTGGCTCACCGTGGTTTGGTAAACGATCTTCAAGCATCGCGTAGTAGGTGTCGGGTGGCGCACTCATAAACGGCATGCCGCGAGCCTTAAGGTTGTCCCAGCATTCTATTAAGTTATCGCAGGAGAAAGCAATATGCTGAATGCCCTCTCCATTATAGGCCATTAAAAACTCTTCAATTTGCCCAGTCTCTTTAGATGCCTCTTCGTTTAGCGGAATGCGAATCAAACCATCCGGTGCTGACAACGCTTTCGACGTTAGCCCAGTGTACTCGCCCTTGATATCAAAAAAGCGAATCTCTCTAAAGTTAAACAAACGCTCGTAGAAATCCGCCCAGTATTGCATACGACCACGGTATACATTGTGTGTTAAATGGTCGATCACATTGAATCCGCAGCCTTTTGGTTTACGCTCAACACCCTCAATAAATTCAAAATCGATGTCGTAAATAGACGTGCCTTCTTCAAAGCGATCAATCAAATATAAGGGTGCTCCGCCTATCCCTTTAATTGCGGGCAAGCGCAGTTCCATTGGCCCCACGGGAATGTCGACCGGCTGCGCGCCTAATTCGAGTGCACGGGCATAAGCGACTTGCGAGTCTTTGACTCGAAATGCCATACCACAGGCTGATGGGCCATGCTCTTGGGCAAAGTAGTAGGCGTTGCTCGTTGGCTCATAATTAATCAGCAAGTTAATATCGCCTTGGCGATAAAGGTGAACCTCTTTGGAGCGATGCTGGGCGACTTTGGTGAAGCCGGCCATCTCAAAAATTGGCTCAAGTACACCCGGTGTGTTGGCGGCGAATTCAATGAATTCAAAGCCACATAATCCCATTGGGTTTTCAAATAAATCAGACATTAGGGTCTCGCTCAAAAATGGTTTAAACTAGTTGCTATAACAACCAATATAGTTGTAGTTGCAACTAAATGCAAACATGGTTAAAAAGTCTGCCCAGCACCCCGCTGTTCTCACGCTTGAGCGCTTTCTGCCTTATCGATTATCGATTCTCTCAAACCGAATCAGTGGCGTTATTGCCGAAACTTATAAAGATAAGTTCGCGTTGTCGATTACCGAATGGCGAATAATGGCTGTACTGGGGGAGTACCCTGGCGCATCGGCTGATGAGGTGTCGTTAAAAGTACAAATCGAAAAATCGATGATTAGCCGTGCGTTACAAAAGCTCTTGGCGCGCCACTTAGTCAGTCGAGAGCTTGACGAGTCCGATCGGCGACGACAAAACTTAAGCCTGACAAAAACGGGTTTAGAAATCTACCAGCAGATAGTCCCTGTATCGTATGACTACGAAAACTTACTGCAAGAGTGTTTCAGTAAGGAAGAACGCGATGTCTTTGATAGTCTTATCGATCGGCTTTATGAGCACACGCAGAGTATTGAGTAAACCTGGTGACCAAAACCAAGAGTTATTCAATCTGGATTGTGTAATAGAAATCGTAGTGAGGCTCAAAAAGTCAAAATAATAAAGGCTCGTACAAGATTGTTGCCGCGAGCCGCAGTCATTCTGTGGTGAGTGGAAATAACCGATCAAGCGCTTGTTTTCAGAAATTATTGTTTTTAGGAATCGTTCTCAACGATAATTTGAGGCGCAGTAAAATCATCTTGCACAATCCGGCTCTAACGACCACGCCCGACAAATAAACGAATGCCTTCAAGTTTAATAATCACGGCTGGTTCGCCGGCTGCGATCTCGCTTTCGCCATCAGCCAATTCGGCATTCCACTTAGAGCCTGACCATTGAACTCGACCGTTTTTATCTCGGCTAATGGTTTTCAGCACTACAACCCGTTGGCCTATGGCATCATTGCCTGCAATTGGGCCCGGCTTGGCTTGCCAACGACGGAGACTGGGATAAAGAAGCAGGGCTATAACGATTGATGAAACTAGGAATATACTGGTGCTCATTAGCCAAGTTAATGGCACGAACCAACTGATCACGGCGGTGATTAACGCTCCAACCCCGAAGAACAGAAACCAGAATACCGAAAGCTGCAGTATTAGAAGCTCGGCACCGATTAAGGCCACGGCTAGGCACAAATAGAAAACGGTTGGTGAAATTTCAGTCATAACGTCGGTATTTGAGCCTTAGCTCGCTTGTTTTGTTTTGTCGACCTGCGTCTTCAATGCGTCAAATGCGGTAAAGGCTTTGCTCACTACGGAGGTGACATCGGAGGCGTCGGCCGGTAAAAGCACCACGGTGCCCTCACGTGCTAGCTTCTCAAAGGCTGAAATATACTGCTCGGATAGCTGCTGTGCGACGGCTGTTGTGCCACCTTCGTGGTTAATTGCCGCTGAAATAGTGCCAATCGCTATCGCTCGAGCTTTGGCTTCGATTTCAACTGCGTCGGCACTACCTTGGGCACGTAGCACAAGCGCTTGCTGGTCGCCTTCGGCTTCATTAATCTGCGCTTGGCGATAGCCTTCTGAAGTGGTCACTGCTACGCGTCGTTGCCGTTCAGCAGCCATTTGTTTCTCCATCTCGTCAAGAATAGTAGTCGGTGGCGAAATGTCCTTAATTTCATAACGCAGAACTTTGGTGCCCCACGCCTCAGAGGCTTCGTCGATAGCATGAGTAACCGTGGCATTAATATGCTCGCGCGACTCAAAGGTTGCGTCCAAGCTGATTTTGCCAATCTCGGCTCTCATGGTTGTTTGGGCTAGCTGGGTGATCGCAAAGCGCAAATTCTCTACCCCGTACGATGCGGCCTTGGGGTCCATAATCCGTAAGTACAATACCCCATCAATGCCTAGTGGCACGTTGTCTTTGGTGATGGCTTGTTGAGCGGGAACATCTAACGCAAACTCTTTAAGCGAGTGTTTGTAAGCGACTCGATCCAGAAATGGTATCAGTATGTGGAAGCCAGCTTCGAGAGTTGAAGAATACTTGCCTAAACGCTCAACGACATACGCTAGATTCTGTGGCACGATTCGAACAATACTTCGAAACACTAGAACAAAAATGATGACGCCAGCAATTACAAAAACTAAATTATCCATATTGTCTCCTAATACTTGATGACTCATTGTAGTACACAATGGATGTCGGTTGAGTGATGTGGAAAGAGTTTCACTAGCTTACCAGTAATCAACGCCAGACTCCTTGTTATCGAGGTTTCTAATTCACTTCAATGGCTGATCTTGAAATTAACTATCAACAAGGCTCTTGATAATTACTTAGCCTGAGTCTTTGCCGCTTAAGCTTTACTCAATAGCACAATCGATCTAACCTTGATCATAGTCGGGTGTTTGTCGCCCTATTGCCGTGTTAATGCCGTGTTCTTAAGTCGTTGATAGGTCAACAATATTGGCTCATAACCAAGAAGGTAAGTTAATAATGATTGTACGAAAACTTAGATTGCAAAGAGGTTGGTCGCAGGAGCAGCTGGCTCATATTGCCGATTTGAATGTGCGAACCATTCAGCGTATTGAGCGTGGTCAAGCGCCAAGCTTGGAATCTAAGAAATCATTAGCAGCGGCCTTTGAGGTTCAACTAGCGACTTTCGAAACACCAGCAGAAGAAGTCGCTCAAGCAAATCAAAGTGAGACCGACATGAGCAATCAAGAAAATACAGTAAAAATCGAAAATATCAAAGCAGACGAAGAGTACGCAATTAACTACGCTAAAGGTATTAAAGAATTTTATAACCATCTACTGATGTACTTAATATTCTCTGTAACCATTTCTGTAGTGAAAGGTTTTGATGACAGTTTTGTGATCTGGGGGCTGATTGGCTGATTGGCTGGACTGTCGGCCTAATAATTCATGGTTTGAATGCGTATGAGCGAATTAATTTTTTCAACGCTAATTGGGAGCGAATAATCGCTGAGAAAAAGCTTGGTAGAAAGCTGTAGAGTAGTGCTTATTTAGCAAAAAGGCGGTCCTTAAAACGGTCGCCTTGTTCGTTTTCTAGTCGCTGCTTTTGCTAAAGTGTTGTTTCAATGATGCTTTGAACTGCGCCATCAATAATTCAATATTGTTTACCCCTGAATAGTTTGGTCTAACAATAAACGCGATACGTCGGTGCGGGCCAGATTCACTCAATCGGGCCTTGCTAAGTAAAGCGTTGCTTTCAATCAACTGTTCCAATGCCATTTCAGGAACCAGTGTTGTGCCTAGCTTGCCAGCAACTAATTGAATCAAGGTATTTAAACTGGTTGCGCCAACACTGTGTTTAGCCTCACTTGGGAACTTACACGCTGATAAAGCCTGATCTTTTAGACAGTGACCATCTTGTAGCAGCATTAGATTAGAATGCGCAAGTTGCTTGGCGGTGACCTCTGTGCAACCGATTTGCATCTTGTCGCTATGGGTAATCCAGTAAAAATCTTCTTCCCAGAATTCGAAAGTCAACAAGCCGTCACAGTCGTAAGGTAGCGCTAAGATCGCCGTATCTATTTCTCCGCGCCGAACTTTATCAACTAGGATGTGAGATTGTTCTTCGACGATTTCGAGTTCGAGGTGAGGATAATGTTGAGTCAATCCCGGAAGAACTATTGGCAGTAGGTAAGGAGCTATGGTGGGAATAATGCCGATTGATATTGGGTAGCTCAGCTCGCTGCGTTGTGCCTCAGCAAGCTTGTAGATATCATCAAGCTGCAATTTAATCTCCTGGGCCTTCTGCAGTATCTTTTTGCCAATCGGGGTTACTAACACTTTTTTGTTATCGCGCTCGAATATTTGTAAGCCTAATTGTTTTTCTAATTGACTCAAGGCGGTACTCAAGGCTGATTGTGATACCGAGCATGACTCAGCCGCACGCTTAAAATGCAGATTTTTTTCCACTGCTAAAGCGTAATTAAGCTGCTTAAATGAAATCATAATGGGCCTCTTCGGTTTGTCAGATTTTATAAGCCTGAAATAAGGCTACATTGACTGAGTCTGTCACATCTATTGTTCGGTATTTTAGAACATCACGTTCTGTATAATCAAATTTATTAAATTATAGTTTTGTATTAGTATCCGTCTGATTATGATGCACCACATGTGTATAACTTATACCCTTAATTAAAACTTACTCGGAGACCACCATGGCCCTAATTAATACCCAAATTAAACCTTTTCACGCAAGCGCTTTTCGTGACGGCGAATTCATAGAAGTATCAAGCGATGACATAGCTGGGAAATGGGCCGTCTTTTTCTTCTACCCTGCGGACTTCACCTTTGTATGCCCAACTGAGCTAGGCGACCTTGCTGATTATCAAGAAGAGTTTGCGGCACTTGGAGTTGACTTATTTTCGGTATCAACCGACACACATTTCTCCCATAAGGCATGGCACGACGCGTCTGACACGATTGGCAAGATCAAGTACACAATGATTGGCGATCCGAATGGCGTAATCACTAACAATTTTGAAGTTATGCGCCCTGGTGTTGGCCTTGCTGATCGTGCAACCTTCTTAGTTGATCCAGAAGGCATTATTCAAGCGATGGAAATTACTGCCGAAGGTATCGGCCGTGATGCGCAAGACCTGATGCGTAAGGTAAAAGCGGCTCAATACGTAGCGGCTCACCCAGGTGAAGTTTGCCCAGCTAAATGGAAAGAAGGCGAAAAAACGCTAGAGCCTTCTTTAGACCTAGTTGGAATGATCTAAGACTTTGGGGTGATCTAAGCCCGACTGAAAATACCGACTGAAAAGCTCGGCCAAAAAGATCAGCCAAATAGTCGTAGCAAGAGGCCTGAAATCTCAGGCCTCTTGTAGTCACTCTAACGTTAACGTGACACTCAACCCATGCCAGAAGTAAGGAGCTAGGTAATGCTTAGTAACGATATTTTAACTGCATTAAAAGGCTACACCGCCAATATGCTTAAACCACTGACCCTTGTTTTGCAAACAGGCGAGCATGAGAAACGAAGTGAGCTACTCGAATTCCTAACGAGCGTCGCTTCCACTAGCGACAAAATCAGTATTGAAGAACGTGATACTCAAGGTTACTTACGTAGCCCTATCAGCTTCTTTCTTGACGTTGAGGGTAAAAATACCGGCATAAATTTTTCTGGTATTCCCAGCGGTCATGAATTTAACTCGCTAATATTGTCTATCTTACAAAGCTCCGGCACGCCGTTGAAACTTGATGAGACGATCCAAACATTCATTGGTAACTTAAAAGAGGATATCCACTTCGAGGTATTCATTTCGTTGAGTTGCCATAATTGCCCCGAAGTTGTGCAGGGGCTGAATCAATTCGCTCTGCTAAACGACAACATTAAGACAGAAATGATTGATGGCGGGCTATTCCAAAGCATTATTCAAGAGCGGGACATACAAGGTGTCCCAAGTGTTTACCTCAACGGTGAGCTTTTCGCTAACGGTAAAGTTGATATCGCATCGCTAGTAAGCAAGTTGACAGAGCGTTTTCCTGAAGCGGCTAATACCGCACCGTCCGACGTCATGCCGTTACAAGATGTGGTGGTAATTGGTGGTGGCCCAGCGGGCGTAGCCTCGGCGATTTATAGCGCTCGTAAAGGCTTGAACGTTACCATCATCGCCGATCGTTTTGGCGGGCAAGTCAAAGATACAATGGGTATTGAAAACCTCATTTCCGTCTCTAAAACAACTGGGACCGAGTTAACTGGCGCAATGCTTAAACACTTGAACGACTATGAAGTAACGCTTAAAGAACATATGAGCGTTACCTCGGTTGAAAAGGGCGACATTAAAAAAGTGATTCTCTCCTCCGGAGAAGTAATTGAAGCGAAAACCATCATTGTTGCCACCGGCGCGCGTTGGAAGGAGCTTGGTGTGCCGGGCGAGAAAGAAAATATTGGTAACGGTGTTGCGTACTGCCCACATTGTGATGGCCCTTTCTTTAAGGGCAAAGATGTCGCTGTGATCGGTGGTGGTAACTCGGGAATTGAAGCAGCGCTTGATCTAGCTGGTATTGTTAAATCGGTGACGGTATTCGAATTTTTACCAGAGTTAAAAGCCGATCAGATATTAGTTGACCAAGCTGGCTTACGCGACAATATTACCATTCATAAAAACGTCATGACTAAGCAAATTTTGGCACAAGGCGGCAAGGTAAACGCAATTGAATATCAAGATCGGGCAAGCGATGAAGTGTCGGTATTGAATCTCAATGGAGTGTTCATTCAAATTGGTTTGCTCCCGAACAGTGCCTTCTTGAAAGGCGTTGTTGAGCTTAGCCAATATGGCGAAGTTGTTATTAACGAGCAGTGCCAAACCTCAGAGCCCGGAATTTTTGCCGCTGGCGATGTTACCACGGTGCCCTATAAACAAATCGTTATTTCAATGGGCGAAGGCGCCAAAGCATCACTTTCAGCGTTTGAGTATTTATTGAAAATGCCAGTTGCAGAAAAGACCGCAGCCGAGCCAGCTGTAGCAGCCTAATTTTATGGGCGGTATCGATAATGTAAGTATTAATGATAAGGAAAAATTGATAACTATGTTGAGACACGCTTTTGTGATCAAGCTAACGTTTTCGGGCTAATAGATATGAAACACAGGTTCGCGGTTTTGGCACAATGCGATAAAAACACCTAAAAAACGCGCACTATTACTTAAATATCAATATAGTATTGTGGTCGACTGTTATTAGTCACAACTTTAAAAACACAACATTTAGGAAGAATAAAAATGAGTGAAGTTGTAAATACCACCACAGATCCAGCGCCGGCTAAGAGCGTTAAACTGATCTACATCCTTTATCTGGTTAGTATCGTACTCGGTTTGACCAGTATTATTGGCTTGATTATGTCCTACATTAATAAGGGTGACGCGCCAGAATGGTTGAAGTCACACTATCAATTTTTAATCAGAACATTTTGGATCGGCTTACTTTATGGTTTGATTTCGATGGTTTTGATGGCCGTCGTCATTGGCTTTTTTCTAATGTTGGCCGTGCTAGTTTGGTTCATCGTACGCTGCGTTAAAGGCATGAAATTGCTAGATGAAGGCAAGCCTCATCCAAACCCGACCGGATGGATGTTCTAGAATTAGGTCAATTCAAATGTGATCACTCAACAGGGTATAGTGTTGAGTGATCACTGCTTTAATTAAAAGGATTTTACCGCTCGGCTTCTACGATATCGACAGTGCTAATTAAAGCTCTAGAATATTGTTGCCGGTATCTCGATCAATAAATCGAACAAAAGGGTCTATACCAATATAGGCGGGTTTCTCATCGACTATAATCTCAAAGGTGTTATCGCCACTAACCACCGAGTGTTGCTGTTTATAAATAACTCGATTTTCTAGACCATATTTATTCGGATCATTGGTAAACATGGCAATCTCTACACTCTCATCTAAGGCTTGTTCAGTTTCCTGACCTTCGCCATCGGCCGAAAACTTCTTTGCTGATGCCTTGAAGGTGATTTTGAACTTACCGTTCTCCAGTTCCTCACTTGCGACTTCCTCTGCGCGCATTTCATACAAAGTGATTTGATTAAACAGGTCGTCGATCAGAGATTTTTCTGAGTCACTTGCATCGATTTTTAAGTATCGTACTAGATCCAAGGTTGTTGGGTACGGATTGTCCTTGAACCTGAATTCATCGAGTATGCCTTTTAGCGCTCTATTTACTCGGTCTTCCCCCATTCTATGGCGTAAAGACATCATTACAACGGCGCCTTTTTGATAATGGATATATTGCTGGTTGTCTGTTCTTAGCAATGGATTTTCATCCAAAATTTCACTGGCACGGCCACGTAAATAACGGTCTAGTTCATAGGTCAGAAATTTGCGTGCGTTGGTTTCACCATAAGCCTTTTCCATCACAATCAAGGCGCTGTACTCGGCCAAGGTTTCAGACAAAACAGCCGAACCTTCCACATTAGCGGAGCCGAGTTGATGTGCCCACCATTGATGGGCCATCTCATGAGCGTTCACAAAGTACACTTGATTAATGTATTCGTCAGAACGTTGGTCACTCAAAAAAGCGCCTTCGGCAAACGGGATGGTATTTGGAAAACTTTGAGCAAACGAACGATATCTCGGGAATTCTATTATCCGATATTGGCGATGTTGATACGGACCAAAAGCAGTTTGAAAATAGTCCAAAGAGTCTTTGCTAGATTTTATCATGTCATCGATATTCCAATGATGAGTTGGATGGTAGTACACCTCAATGCTCACGCCTTTATAATCTTCTTTTTTAACCGCCATACGACCAGAATTAATACTAAAGAAATTTAGAATAGGGCTGTCCATTTCATAACGAAAATACTTACGGTCGCCCTCTTCCCATTCTCGTGTTAAATAACCGGGCGCTATCGCAATTTGATCTTTTGAGGTAGACACCGTTGCTTTGAAGTCAATGAAAGTAAGCGATCTATCTAAGGCGTTTTCATGGTACCGAGATTGGTCTTCGAGCTTGTGCGCACGCCCGGGTTCGCCAAGATCTCGCTTACGACGTTCGTGCCTATCCTGCAACTCAAATCTTCGGTTGTAGCCGAAGTAAGGAAGTAGCTCAGTGTTGTTGATAAAGGTGCCGTTTTCGAGAATCGTAAAATCCTCGCCTTGATCCTTAAAACCATCATGGTCGATTACTGTGCTTAGCTGACCCTTGCGGATCTCACCTACAGCCAAAGGCGTAGAAAACTCAAACCAGGCGCTGTTTAAGGTTTCGTCGCGCTCTACAATTAAACCCCCATCAAACTTAACATCGCTGGTCTTTGCGTATTGCGGCCAAGCTATCAGAAAGCGGCTTATTGGTGACTCACCGCGGTTCTCAACGGTAATGTCAGCGGCGGCTTCAATACGCCTTTGTTTGGGGAAAATGTCAGCCGTAATGTCAACGCTGGTGATGATTGGGTTGTTATCGTTTTTGTGAGCTGAGTAGGTTTTTTCATAGCTCGCTTGCAGATCTCGAAACTCATTAGTACTGACGAACTTGTTTAATACCCGAGTATTGTAAAAAATATTAGCGCCCGAGCCGATAAATACCACCGCCGCAATCGCGGCAGTGATCAAGCCTTTGCTACCCAGTTGGTATGTCAACAAGCTCATGCGGCCGCGTAGGCTCGAGCTTGGGCCGCGACGCCATAAGCCAAAACTGACCAAGCCCAATATTACGGCTAATGCTGTCCAGTAAAGCATGTACCAATGATGAGATGTTAGGTAGTCGCCATAACCATTCATGTCGGAGTAGATTAACGAGGGTGATTCACCGTAGATAAACATAGTGTGTTCAACGCCTAAACTAAACAACACAATCTGCAAGAGAATGAAGCCTGCAAACGCCATCATACCGATGTATTTATTCGGGCTGATTGTTTGTATGAAGAATGCTAAAACGGTGGTTAGTGCGAGCGGGTAGGCTCCAAAGTACATTAGTCGTATGAAGTATTGCCCGAATTCAAAGTTGGTATAACCTTTGCTTGCCTGTAGCGCCACGCCGATTATTATTCCAGCGATCATTAGTATCACTATGACTAAACAGACAGAGATGAGTTTAGACGCCCACATAACAACGTTGTGTGTGGGTGTTGAATCAGTGATATCACCAATGCCTGCCGTTCGCTCTCTCCAGACAACTTCGGCGGTAAAGTAGCCCATAATGATTAGCATGAGTAAACCAAAGCCACCGGCAATACTTTCTACCATGGTCTGAGTAATCGGCCACATAGGTTGTCCATAACCGCCTTCTTCAGTTAGAACAATGGCCAGAAGTTGAGCCACTGAAATGATGAGCAGGATTAAGAATGGCGCGCTGAAAATCGTTTGTTTGATTTCAAACTTCAAGCTCGATACGAATTGTGAACGCCCGGACTTGGACATGACTCGGTATGATATGTCTTGATTGATTTGCGCGAGTTCAACCGATTCTTGTTTTATTTTACTCTTGCTAGCCTTGTGTGTCTTGAGACGCAAAGGTTTAAACAGGCCGCCCATTGTGGCGAGTGCCGCAATGCCGATACCGAGCCATAAAGCTCTATTTGCAATGATCGAACTCGTTAAGCTTGCTACTGTGGTGTTTCGTTCAAATGGAGTCCAATAGCGCGATGTTTCTCGAAACGTGTTTAGGCCGAACGGGTCGAATAGCGCCCGATAGAAGCGTTGATCTGGTTGGTCGAAAATATTCCCTGAAACGCTGTAGGCAATGTAAATTGCGACAGCTATCACGTACATAATCATCAGGCTATTGGTTTTGCGGGCGACCGAATAGAAAATCGCTGACAGAGTGAAAATGGTCGTTGTTGAGAATATGATGAACGGAACAAGATAGTAAGACAGTTGGTTGGGGCCGATGCGTTCCGCGTCTACCCATGGCATTAGTGAGCCAATGAAGGCGCCGATGGGCACCATCAGAAACACCGTTAAGCAAACTAAGTAAGAACCCAGAAAGCGGCCAAGGTTGTAGCCGAACGGTTGTATCGGCTTGGTGCCAATAATTTCCGCCATTTTCTGTGTGTGATTTCGGGTAGCTGTATTGCCAAGAAAATTCACCACCACAAACATCGAGAAGATACTTAATATCAGAAGTACTTCAGAAATAGCGTATGGGCTATTTTTAGTAACGTTGCCTCCACCACCAATTTGTACGTTTTCGACCGTCATTGCCAGAAATGGGAGTAGAACGAACACTAAACAGGTGACGATAAACGACGGCTGGCGGGTAAAATAGCGCCATTCGAATTTGAGCATATTGCTTAACATAATTACCTCCCTTTAAGCGATTGCTTGGTTGGCACGAGCTGAGTGCAAGGTCGAGAAATAGACATCTTCTAAGGTCGCCGCCGCTTGCTCAAAGCCCTCGGGCGCGTCGTCAGCAAGCACGTGTAATACCGTTTGGCCGGCCAATAAACGTTTCGAAATTACCGGCAGTGAGGCCTCGAGATCGGCCGCTTCATCGCGTGATGTCAGTTTGCGCCAAATTTTACCATTGAGACTGTCTGTAACCTCCAGCGGATTTCCTTCAAGCAGAATTTCGCCATTACCCAGTACTGCCATTTTCATACACAGTTCAGAAACGTCTTCAACAATATGAGTTGATAGAATGATTACCTTTTCTTCGCCCAAGCTAACCAGCAAATTGTGAAATCGGTTGCGCTCTTCTGGGTCTAGCCCCGCGGTTGGTTCATCAACGATGATCAAATCTGGGTCACCTAATAGTGCTTGTGCAATACCAAAGCGTTGCCGCATTCCGCCTGAAAAGCCACTGACTGCTTTTTTGCGATGTTGGTGCAAGTTTGTATGAGCGAGTAGTGCATTAACGGTTTCTTTGCGTTGCTTCTTATCAGAGAGGCCTTTAAGAATGGCCAAGTGATCAAGCAGATCGAACGCGCTCACCCGTGGGTACACACCAAAGTCTTGGGGCAAGTATCCAAGACGCTGACGTAATTCATTGGGCTGATTTAATACGTCAATACCATTAAATTGAATGCTCCCTTGGTCGGGTTGCTGGAGCGTAGCGATGGTACGCATAAGACTAGATTTACCTGCACCATTGGGCCCTAAAAGACCATACAAACCTTTCTCAATTTTCAGATCAACTAAATTGAGGGCTTTTACGCCATTGTCATAGGTCTTAGAAATATTGCTTATGCTTAACATGGTGAGGTTCCTGTTGATCTTGCGATCATGAATTGTGTATTTTATACAAATTTAGATGCGTCTAACTCGAATTTGGATTCAATTATTATAGTTTTTACTACTATCAAGCAAGCCCATGCTTGCTTTAACACAGCGTCGTCTACGTTAAACTGGCAGACGATTAGTTAACCAAATCTACATAATTAAAATGACCATACTTTTAGTGCGCCACGGCGAGACCGTTGATAATGCTAGCCATACATTTCAGATGCCTGATTCTCGGTTGTCTGAAAATGGCAATACTCAGGCGGCTCAGCTTGCAGAACATTTAGCCCAATTCAATATTAGTGAGATTCTTTGTAGTGACTATTTTCGTACTAAGCAAACCGCTAGCCATATTACCGAGAAAAGTGGCATTCAGCCAAACTATACAGAGCTTCTAAGAGAGCGTAATTTTGGCGATATCCGCGGCCGTCCCTATGCGCAGTTAGACTTTGATCCATTTGCCTTAGACTACCAACCGGTTAATGGTGAAAGCTGGCTGACTTTTGATAACAGAATCTCGCTGGCCTGGGAGCACATTATTTCTCTCGCGGCCCGAGCTAAGGGCGATATTCTGATCGTAACCCACGGATTTGTGTGTCATTCAATTACCGCCAACCATGCAAGCTTATTAGCGGGTCTTGAGGCTCCTTCTCGGTGGGGCAATACCTCTGTTACCGAGATAGAAATGAATTCTCCCTGGTTGATTACCCGGCTTAATTGTACTGAGCATTTAGGCCGTTCTACAGAATCGTCGGGCCAAGTATAGGTATAAATTGCAGACGCCTACTGAAAATTAGTGATACAGAATCACTTAAAAAAGCATGAATTACTAGAGGCATGTTATCTGAGCGAGAGATTCTAATAGTAATAGGCGTCTGCAAAATTTTTTAGATCACTGATTTAATTTATTTAATTAACTGTGGCAGCCGTTAAAGTTGGCACCATGCTTGGTGAATGGGGCAGATTTACCGATACCACCCAACCTTTTTTAGATTTAGTTAAAATATATATTGAGGCGCGTTGCTCGACGGTTTTACCATTTTTATCAAGCGCGTTTGCCAAGCCGCTTGCCAGCGCTTGCGTATCACTTAATATGGTCATTTGTAGTTTCGCCCATTCAAGCTTAACTACGCCTTTTTTCTTTAGGGCGTTATCCAAGAAATATTTTATATTCGGAGCGAAGTCCTCATGAGTTGCCATCGGTGCTGGACCGCTTGGTGGCATCATTACCATAGGCTCTGAGAAGTGCTCGGTTACCAAAGTTACGTCGGCATCACTGCCGCCAGTTAGATATTTTTCGTAGCCATCAAGATAATCTTGCATGAATGCTTCGGCGCTCTCTTTAGAGCTATGCTTAGAGTCACCGGCATAGCCTAGTTGGGCAAAAATTAGAGTTAAAATTAGAGTTAAAATTAGAGTTAAAATTAGAGTTAAAATTAGAGTTAAAATTAGAGTTAAAATAAGTGATAAATAACGCATGTTCGATCCTCGGGTTAATAGTTAGCTTAATAGTTAAGTTGATAGATTTATTGTTGAATTAGCTGTCCTTTGTTGTTGGTTTTTTTGTAGTTCTTGCTTAGGGCCATCACGCTCATATTGACGACCAAGAAAAATCGCCACTGCTGACCACACTGCGCTGATGCCAGCACCGATTAGCGCAATCAATGCTAAGCCTAAGCCTAGGCCTTCAGACAGAAATGCGAACAAAGTACCGCTAATTGCGTCGCCACCGCGATATACCACAATGTCTATTACTGGCTTACTCTTGAATCGCTGTTCTTGGGTTACTTGGCTGAAGAGCATTTCTCGTGCTGGCCTAGTCACCGCGTAGTTACCCGCGCGTCGTGTAACCTGAACCGCCATCACGATAACAATCAGTGGTGCAAAGGCCAGTGCCAGCATGCCAACTACCAATAGAATGCGCATCAGCGCCAAGGTTATTGGCATACCAAGTTTGGTAACGATTCGGCTAGTGACGAAGAACGCCATGACAAAGGTAAGGCTGTTTACCACCCAGTCAATGGTGGCGAGTATCTTGGCGCGTTCGGGTCTACTGTATTCGGCCAATAAATTTTTCTGCTCAAAGTAGACGAACGAACCAATAAAGACATAGAGTAAAATAAATAGCCCAATACAGAGAAGATAAGGATTGCTAAAGAAGTCGCTAAAACCGCTCCACCAGCGGCCACCAAGCCTTTCTGTGCTATGCACATCACTGCTTGAAATGTGCCCTGACTCTTGTGGTTTTAAGTCACGTTTTTTTAAATAGCTTAAATACACCACCAACGGTACCACTAAGCATAAGCCACAAGCCGCGACCAACATCAGTCAGTCTAGCCCAAGCTGTTCAGCAAATAGTGCCGGTATCAGCGGCCCGACTAATGCCCCGGCGCTGCCACCAGCCGCGATGATAGCGAATAGCCGTTTACCCTGCTCTTTGCTAAACGTGTCTGACATCAAGCTCCAAAATGCCGATAGGTGAAACAAGCTAAATGCGCTGACCCAGACGTAGAAAGCTTTCTCTACTAATCTTGGGTTGGCCAACAAGGGGGTAATAAAAAAGAAGCCTACGAAGCTGGCGGCGAAAATTGAATACACCAACGGCACCACGGTCTTAAAACGGACGCGTGATACCAATAGGCCGTATAGGGAGACGATCGCGATGCTGACGAAAAACTGAAGATTCCAAAGAAAGCTTACTTGCGAATCACTCCAATCGCTGGCCATAGCATCGCGTACTGGCCTTAATACAAAGTAGTAGGCCATTAGTACGAACACCATCGTAAACGCCGTCAGCGTTGCTCGAAACTCATGTTTTTTACGGCCGAGAGCATCTCAAATAGGCTCCATTGAGTCTTAGTTTGAGACATGACTATCGAGAAACCGCGTCTAAGGTTGTGATTAACGCTTTTCTATCAACGCTAAATTCGTGGCCGCTATTGAGCTGAACAACTTTAGCCATCGCCGCTCAAATCATCATATTTGCTTCGGCTTGGGTCGGCGCAACCAAGTAGCGTAGCTTTGGTTGGTCGGACGAAAGCGCTTGAACTACTGCGTTGGCAACCGCAACTGGATCTCGGTGATGAGAGCGGTCGATAGCGGTAAAACTGCCAAGTGCTTTGTGTTCCTCTTTGTAACTAGTCGGAATATCATCCGCTTCCATCAATGCTAAGCGCTTGTGCATATTCTTCATGATGTTTGACTTGAAGTTGCCCGGTTCGACAACGCTGACTTGAACGTCAAACTTCCTCATTTCATGGCTTAGCGATTCACTAAACGCTTCGAGTGCGAATTTACTCATCGCGTAAGGGCCAAACATTGGGCCAGCTGCGATACCGGCTATTGAGCTGATATTAGAGATGCGACCTTTGCTTTCGATAATTAGCGGTGAGAAGGCTTTGGTAACTCGATAAGGGCCAAATACGTTTACATTCATCATGAACTGCATCTCTGAATCGGCGACCTCAATTAACGGCGCATGAAAGAACACACCGGCGTTATTGACCAGGCCATAGAGGCCGCGCCCTTCTTTTTTAACCAGCTCTACCGCTGCAACTATTTCATTTGCCTTGGTGACGTCTAGGCGAATACCCACGATGTTTTTGATTTGGCTAAGCTCATCGATATCTTTCTGTTTGCGAGCTCCGGCGTAAACAAAGGCACCGTTGCTGGCCAATGTCTCGGCGATGCTTCGACCAATGCCGCTACTGGCACCGGTGACCAAAACAGCCTTGCCGTTAAGCTCAATATTTTTAGCCTCAGCATTCGACAAGCTTAGAAATGATTATTAAAATTAGGATTACATTTTTCATTGTTGATATTGCGTGGTTGATTGATAAGTTGAGCTACATTAGTCGCTATTGATAGGGGAATAAGAATTAGTAGACCAATCCAGCTTGAGGGTCGCCGTGGCCTTAAAAGGTCGGCTATCGGGGCTTCATCAATGGTCAAACCACATTGGTGGGCACTGCTTGGCGGTTAGTCGAGAAAGTGCCAAGGTTTCAACTTGGCTGTATAGTTAATTGTTAGCGCCACACTATTGATCAGTCTTTTTGCCAACCCAACCCTTATGAAACCAAACCCTTTTTTTCGGCATTGCCACTATTCTCAAAACTTGGTTTGTTGGTTTTCTGGCTGGCAGTTTTTATTATTAATGCCGGCCCGCATTGGGAGGTTTATGTTTCTAATAGAGAGTTGATTGAAACCGCAGGCATGATTACCGCGTTGCAAATGCTGGTCGCTCTAGTCGCCCTAAAGGTGTTGGCCCCTAAAGTATTGGATAAAGGCCAGGTTTGGCGATTTTGTTTCTACATGTTCTTGCTGGTGTTAATTGCTTCAAACATTAATATCGTAATTCGTTATTTTTATTTAGAGCCGCTATATCCACTTAGCTACAAAGGCTTTTTGAGTATGTTCGGCGAGATGACGTTTCTGCAACGGATAGATCCTAGATGGACCATGCGTTACATCATTTTTTCTAAATTGCCGAATTTAGTGTTTCCGACCGTATTGATATTGGCCTATGAGTTTTATCAAAAGCAGCAATCACTGTTGCGTATCAGCGAACAAAAGCGAACCGCCGAACTTGACGCTTTGAAAAATCAGCTAAACCCACATTTTATTTTTAATACGCTGAATAATATTTATGCTCTAGCACTAAAAAAATCAGATCAAACCGCGGTTGCTATCGAGAAGCTGTCCGGCATATTGGATTACGTGGTCTATCGCTGTACTGATAAATACGTATCGTTAGACGCTGAAGTTAAACTAATTGAGGACTATATCGCCTTAGAAAAGATTCGTTATGGCAAGCGGCTAGATGTGTCATTTGAAAACCGCATCACCACACCTAAAAAGATAGCGCCCTTATTGCTGTTAACCCTATTAGAAAATGCCTGTAAGCACAGTACGCGAGAAGAGCTAAATCAGGCACAGGTAGTAA
Organism: Arenicella sp.; assembly: GCA_046709645.1. Taxonomy (GTDB): domain Bacteria; phylum Pseudomonadota; class Gammaproteobacteria; order Arenicellales; family Arenicellaceae; genus Arenicella. Next base: position 9,328 of record JBKEFT010000016.1, on the reverse strand, counting down.
TTCAATTAGAAACAACTGAATCCGATATTATGGTTAGAATTAGTAATTCCAAGCCGAAGACAGCATCATCCGATACGGGTCAAGATAAGGTAGGGCTTAATAATTTGCGTAAACAGCTAGACTTGCTATACCCGAATGCACACCGGTTTGAGACAACAGACAGCGTTGATGAGTATGTTGCGCAACTGGTTTTGGAGACTCCATGAGCCGTATTAAGTGTCTAATTGTTGACGACGAAGAGTTGGCGCGTGAGCTAATTGAGTCGCACCTTTCTCAGCTTGATGATTTCGAGGTAGTGGCCTCATGTGCTAGCGCGATTGAGGCGAGTAATGTGCTTAAGAATAATCATATTGATCCGATGTTTTTGGATATTGAGATGCTGGTGTTGAAAGGCACCGACTTTTATAAGAATTTACTGAATAAGCCAAAAGCGATATTCACCACCGCCTACCGCGATTATGCGGTCGATGGTTTTGTCTTAGACGCGGTTGACTACTTACTAAAGCCGATTGTCTTTTCGCGTTTTTTCAAGCGATTGAGCGGTTCTTGATATCTCATCGCGATGCGCGAAGCGCCGTCGAACAAAATTCACATGCGGCTCAAAATTCGCTGCCACGACACATCTTCGTTCGCAAAGATCGTAAGCAGGTAAAGTTAGAGCTAGATCAAATCCTCTACGTACAGGGCTTAAAGGATTATGTGCAGGTTTTTCTCGACAACGGTTCGCATATTATTAAGCAAGGGATTAGTGCGTTTGAAGAGCAACTGGGAGTTGGTTTTTTACGTACCCATCGTTCTTATATCGTTAATCAATCGAAGGTCACCGCCTTAACTAAATGTGATGTTGAGCTTGGTGATATTGAAATACCTATTGGTGAAAACTATAAAAATAGCGTTTTGGATGCCTTTAAAGCGTGATCTAAGGTTCCTTTTTATTAATAAAAGGCAAGAAAATGGCAGATTACCATTGTTGTTCAACGATTTTTAAATTGACAAACGTCAATAGTTAAGCGGTCTCAACTGATTATTGCAATCGCTTAATCTCTAACCTCAATTTAAGGTTTGTGAAACTTCAATTACTAACATTTTAAGTTTAATGTAGCGCTCGTATTTATTCCTAAACTTTACCTCATTGACTCATTTCAAGGCTCGTAACCCTACACAACCGAGCCGGTGAATCAGCGATAATTATTTATTGAATGAGGAAAAAAATGAACCCTACTAAACATTTGCGTAAAATTCTTCTCACCACAAGCGTCGCCACGGTGATAGCTCTTTCGGGCGCAGTTGCTTTAGCACAACCTGCAGACGACTCAAGAATGAGTACCTACACCGACCCGGTAACCGGCGAACTAAAAATAGCGCCTGAGTTGCTTTCACAAATGAGCGAGGCCGAGAAAGCGGCGTTGAGCGCCGATGAGGTGAAGTTTCTCAAAGAGATTGAAGCTCAAATTGAGAAAGAAAAAAGGAGGTGAACCAGTAACCTAGCCAGCTATTAAATAGCAAAAATAGGTAGTTAAAATGCGTTGTTTACTTTTAAGCAACGCATTTTTTGTTGGAGTGGTCACCTATCATTAAGACACATAGGATTTAACTATTTCATTAGCTAATTTTCTGCAGGTCACCTCTTAGCGCAGGATCTCTTGGTTTTCCTAAATTTTTTGCTAATCCAAGATAAGCTAGAAACTTAATAAAGATCCACGCAGGGTCTTGCTGACCTGGCTCGATTCCAATACGAGCTGACTCGGGAAAAGCGTGATGATTATTATGCCAGCATTCCCCGTAAGTAATTATTCCTAAACCCCGAATATTCGAAGCCTGGACAGAAGCGTTATTAACCCGCCAGCTTCCAGGCCCAGGGTTGTGACAAAAATAGGTAATTGACCAATGGCCGACAATACTCACTGAAACTCGCACAAAAACGCCCCATACTACAAATGGCCAACCACCAAAAAAGTAAAGTATGATCGCCAGAAATAGTTGATGGAATCTCCACGTGGACTCTAACCATTTGTAAAATCTATCGGCTCCGTACTTTGCCTCGATAGTCACGGTAGGTGGCTTTCTAAACTCGAATTTGGACGTTAGTTGCCACCATATATCCTGAAAATACGATCGCTTGTGCGAGAAGAAATCATGGCATTCTTCTTTGCGTTGCGCCCAGTCTCGTTGGTCATGAATCTTAATAATTCCGTGAGGACCTGACATTCCTACTAAAACACCGATATAGATTAATAGTTTTTCTATGATTGGGTGGCATTGGTAAGATTGATGAATCATCAAGCGATGCATTCCCGCGCTATGCCCAACGAGTAGCGAAAAGTAAGTTAAAACCAAAAAGAGGATGAACGAGCCTAAAGTAAAAGTCATAGGCGCAAATATAGCCGCCAAGATAATCATACTCAGGTTCCAAATAAGCTTTGGATGATCGAATACGACACGGCCTTCGACAGGGTTAGCTCCTTTGTCGTCAACCCTTAATACCGGCTCCATCATTGTCGAATACCTATTCAGTTAACTGCATATTATTAGACCAAGTGACGAATCATCGAAACGAGTATCTCAGAGCCGATTTAAAGGTGCGGACATATTATGGGCGGCACGCGTTATCGCTTCACGAGCGCACTAAGTTGGCTCTCGTGCTGGCTCTTGTGTGGGAATATATCTCTTATTTCACAACGCTAAGAATAGACAGTATCTCATTACATGATTGGTCTTGTACTGAGATATCTTCCGTATAGCTTTCAGATGAATAAGCGAGTATGCACCCTTTGTCCGACCCAGCAACTGAGGTCATCGTACCGAGGTTACTTGCTTTAACGTATTTGGTTTCTTCGAAGGAAACAACTTTATTGTCTATTCTTATTTCACCCGGCCCAACTAATTCGACATAGCCTGCGCCAACGGGTTTGATGCGCTTAACGGAAAAAGGAACAACATCAGAAGCAAATGAGTTTTGAGATAAGAACAAAAACATCATGAACAGCATAATTCTATAAATCGATAATTTCATTCTTTACCTTATATGTAAGGTCGCAGTAAGAGTCGATTCGGCCGTAGTGGAGGTGCCAGCCGGAGTATGAAAGTAGGTGTAGTAGTCTTTCCTAGAAGTAGGAATTGCCGCCCCGAGTATTGAAGACTGATTCGATTATGTCAATGCGAATGGGGCAAAGTTGTCCTGAACGATCATACTCCAAGGGCAGGCTGAGCGCTCTTGAGAGAAGGTGAAAGAGTCGTTGCCCCCTGAGGGTACTAGGTGGCAATCGTAATTAAAAAGACTGTGATCATGAATTGAGATTTTCCCACTCGCTTCGCTCGGTCAAAATGACGGTAACTTGCCAATAGCTCCTGCATAGCTAAAACAAGTCCTCTTCCCCTGTAACGATTCTTATTAGTCGCGTTTTTCGCGTCAATTGGAGACATTTCATCCCTGAGTTATCTTATAAATTATTCTTCAAAAATTTCTCTAGAGCAGAATAGAGAGTAGTTCTATGCTCTTGCTCTTCAAAACTATGGCCAGCCGCTTCTATTTTTACATATTCAACGTCTTTTTTACCACGCTTTAATGCGTCGTACATCTGTTCACTTTGGCTTGCTGGCACAACGATATCGTCGGCCCCATGTATTAGTAAAATTGGTATTTGTATTGTCTTAGTTAGGCTAACTGGCGATAACTTGCGCATCGTTTTAGAGTCATTGCCAAGAAATTTTTTAACAGAAGTGTGGCTGGTATACCGTTTGCTATCAGTAAACATATCTGGAAGATCAGAAATTCCAGATATGCTTATTGCACATGCATATTGGCCTCTGTTTTCTACCGCGCTCATCAAGGCTACATAGCCACCATATTTCACACCCGCAATGCATACCTTTCCTTTTTGAATCAGGCCTTTATCAATACCCCATTGGTTCGCATCTTCAATATCGTTCTGAATGTTTGCTACCCATTCTTCAAGGCCTTTTTTTAAAGAGTCGAGGCCGCCACCAGACGACTTTCGATAATTTAGTCTGATAACGTTAAAACCTCTACTTGCGAACAATTGAACAACATAATTAAACTCATTGGAGTGTCGCCCCGAGGGCTTGCTGCTGGGGTAAATTATAGTCGCTCTAGGCAGTGCTTTGCCGGCGGGCAATGTCAGTAAACCGTCAACTTCGAAACCATCTCTTGCGGTAAAGGAAAAGGCCTCGGAGACGGCCATGTCGTCAGGATGCAGTCGAGGATTTGCTACTGCTAATAGATCGATCGTCTTTTTAGAGCGATCCCATAAATAATACGCGCCAGGGTCTTTAGACGATGAGCGGTAAACGAGCAGCCTATTGTCGTTATTGCTTCGTGCATAAAAAGAGTTACTGGTATCTGGAAACGTATGGTCGAGAGTTGCTTGCATCTTCTTGTGCTCTTCATCCCAATAATAATGCTTGCTATTGTTAGCTTGATAAAACCCAACCACCCGCCGATCATCTCGAGAGTGGTACAAAATGTAACCATTAAAATCTTCGCCGTCGATTGAGTGAACTAACTCTCCCTTAATAGGGTCTTGCGAAACGTCGGCCTTGAACAGAGCAAAAAACCCGTTGTGAAAAGCCTTATAGAAGAGAATATTAGGGTCTTCATCGAAATCTAGAGGCGAAACTCTTTTGTCTGAATAGTACTCGTATTTCCACAGCGTTCGAAACTTCCCACTTTCTAAATCCTTCAACTTGATTTCAGACTTTGTGCTTTTACGTGTTGAAGTGGCCAAACGCACGTTATTCTGCTGATCTGAAAGCCAACCATAATAGTAATCGACACTTTTTTGCACGCGTTGAGGCTTTTCCTCCCCCATGCTTATTTTATAGACTTCTTCACCATGCCGAGGTTTGCGTTTTATCCCTAGTAGAATGTGTTCAGGATCTTCGGGCAGGTAATCCACTACATATCCTTGGCTTTGAGGCATGTAGCTATTAGTACGAAAAAAGTCAGTGCCTATTAACGGTTTAAGTTCGCCTGTATGAGCATTAAGTTTCATAAAACGTTGCTCGATGGCATCGCCATTATATCGATAAGCCGTAAATTGAACCTTAACCAAAATCATGACATTGTTAACCCACGATATGTTTTTGATCACCGTCTCGGTATTATCGGTGGCTGCGTGTAGCTTAATCTCAGAGGTATCTACATTCAGTATGTGAATTGCGGTACCTTGAAAATCAGGCGTATCAATTCTGACTAACGAAGCAAAGTGAATGCCATCCGGCGATAACCTTCCTTTAGTGACGTCGGGCAAACTAGCAAAACTCTCGATAGGTATTTTCACTTGCTCGCTCGCAATAACGGGCAAAGAGGGTATGACTGTGATGGATGCAAAAACGAGCAAAATCGAAATGGATTGGATTATATTTTTTTTATTTTTGTTCATGCATGCCTGTATCGCTAAATTATTAAAGTCCAGTCAACTTAATTATAAAGCCTCATTTGCGCAGACGTACTTATTATTTGTCCTGAACGACCATACCTCAAGGGCAGGCTGGCGCTCCTGAGAGAAGCTGAAAGAGTCGTTGCCCCCTGAGGGTACTAGGTGCCAGTCGTAATTAAAAAGACTGTGATCATGAATTGAGATTTTTCCACTCGCTTCGCTCGGTCAAAATGACGGTAACTTGGTTTAGATGGATAAAATGATGGCAATTTGGGGTGACTTCCCCTAAGAAACCATTTCATACCACTTCAATTATTAATATATTGCCACGCAAAATCGCTAGTCCGCCAAGGTTCTCAACGTTGGCAGCTAGCTTAAAAAGTATCGGCTATCGATACTCGTCGATATTGATTTTACGGTTGCGATCATTGGCGTCCTTGACTGCTGCTAGCATTGCATCAAGCTTATCGCGCGCAAACACACGACCATTAAGAATCACGGTATCAATAGTTCGAGTATTGTTAATGTCTGTGAGTGGGTTTTTGTTAAGTATCAACAAATCTGCACGCCGACCAACGTCAATGCTACCGGCATTACTGTTCATCATTTCGGCAGGGGTTGAGGTGGCCGAGGCGAGTGCCTGCGCGGTGCTCATTCCGGCTTGATTAAGCGATACTAATTCATCGTGTATGGAGAAACCGGGTACTACTAAGTTTCCGCCTGAATCGGTGCCTGCGACGATCTTAACACCGCGCCTAACCATCGCTTTTAATAGAATATGGTGCGCGTTCTCTCGAGTTTGCCAGAAAATATGATTCCGCTTGCGTGTTTTTTCTGAGGCATCACTCTCGAGTTCAAATTGATTGTAGCTGGGCAGCCAGCCAACTTTAAAATCTTCGGAGTCTTTGGTGCCTTTAACAAGGCCGGGGTTAGCGTATTCGATTTGAACGGTTTTTAGTTCCGCCTCAAGATCGCTAAATTGGTCGGTAACACTTTCCATAAACCACAACACTGAGTTTACGGTAATGTCGTTCGCTAATAAGTCATTGATGATAGCGTCACTACGAGCCTCAACGTGGGCATAGAAAGCCGCGCTGCCGTTGTCATTGATCGATCCAAATTCTCGAATCAGCACGCGAACAATTTCCTCAATATGGGCAACTTCTTTTTGTTGCGTTACAGCGAGTTCGGACAATTCCAATGTTAAAGGAAAATGACCCGTTGTCGGTATACCCAGCCTGGCAGCTAACTCGTTCACCGCTCGGTAGCTAGGCATGTCGAGGTGATAGATTTTAATTGCGTCGTAACCTTGCTCTGCAAACTCTTTCACCATGCGTTTTGCGTGCTCTACACCACGGGTATTTTTATGAAACGTAATAATTTCATAAAAGGCACCTTCTAACAGGCCCATCGAATCAATCGGAGGCGATGAAACAAACATGCGTGGGCCTACGCGGCCTTGCTCAATCTCTTCGCGCAACTTCAATCGCTCAGGCGCGCCGCCCAGGTCACGAATATGGGTAACGCCGTTGGCAACGTAAAGCAATAAATCGTTGGGGCTCTTCAAAAGATGAGCATGAGAATCAACCAAGCCTGGAATGATGTATTTGCCATGACCATTAATAACCGCGGCATTGGCCGGCACGGTGCCGCCGACAGTCACTGAAATAATCTTTCCGCCGTCTACCACCACAGTACGGTTAGCAAGCATGGTTTCACCGTCTGGCGAGAGCACGTTGACATCGGTAATCGCTATCAGCTCAATGGGTGAGGCAAACGCCGTGTGATCGACCACCTCGGTGTCAGCGCCATAGATAAAGTTAACGCCGTTTTTAAACCAAAGCAGATAAGCCGTTGCAAGAATTACTGTGCAAACTAAGAGGCCAAGAAGCCATTTCGAAAGTGTTTTTAACATGGGGTGGTTCCATCAGTTATTGATGGCCTAATTTCAACACTTGAATAACTAAACCGCGTCCAACTTTATAAGATTAGACGTCCAGCATTATAGGTTTATCACTATTGATAGCCGAAAATGGACTATCGATTATTGTAAGGTGGGTTGCCGTCTATACAGGCTTGGGGTTTGCCCAGTCAGTTTTTTGAAGATAGCATTGAAGCTACTTTTCGACGAGAAACCGGCATCTAATGCCAGATCAATCAATTTTCGGTCACTTTTTTGGTCGAGTTGTTGACACACTTCAGCGACCCGATATTCATTGATAAAGCGGTTAAAATTTTTACCGCCGTATTGGTTTAGTGTTTCAGATAAATGATGCACGCTGACACCAACTTGTTCAGCAAGCATCGCTAAGGTGAGCTCACTGTTGCGGTATAGAGCTTGCTCTTTAACGTGATCTTGCACCAAGCGCAAAACGCTTGAACGTGTCTCTTGATCTAATAATCCCTCTGACGGTTGTTTGTTGTCTGGCACCGTCGGCTGAGCTAATTCGGCACGCAGTTGCTGGACATGAAACAGGCTGGGATTACGCCACTGAACAACCGCAAAAAAGTAAATCATGAATACCAACAAACAGTCAGCAATGAAATTCACCATAGACTCGTTGCTCGTCAGGCCAGACGATGCTTTTAAGCCCCAAATGGAAACCATAAACACCACCAAGCTCCAATGCCACTTAAAGGTGTCCGGGTTGTAGGACGATAGCGTTTGTTTAGCCTTTGTTTGGTAGCGATGGATCATTCTCGCTAACAGGGCCGCATAAAGCAGCGCTTGGCCGTAAAAAACAGCGAGAGTGAGTTTAAGCGTTGCATCTATGTGTTTAGGCATGCGAACAAAGTTCAACGCCTTTTCAGCTGAGAAAAGAATTTCATAGTTGAGCGAATAGCAGATTAGCAACGGCAAAAGATGAATAACATCGTAGCGTTGTAGCGGCTCCCCAGTCATTGCAGACCGGCAATACAAGTAGCTAATAGACCCATAACTAGCAGGTAGAAATAATAAAAAACCAATCAACCAAGTAACGCTAACCTCGCCAGAGACGACTATTAGCGGAAGCAACAAAGTCGACGCCAAAAAAAGGCAGTAGACGCCTAGTAATTTGCTAGCGTAATTGACCCTCTTATCGCTGACTAGAAGCGCAAATAATAAAAAGCCCTGTAAACCGCCAATGGCTAATATAAAGGTCTGGGTTTGCGACATGGTTGCTTGTGTATTATGTATAAAAGGAAAGATCACTTAGTTTAGCAACTGTGAGGGCTAAAATCGATTCGGTAGTTTTAATGTAAGTCAGCCCGCTAACCGCTTACTTATGGCGACAAACGATAATGCCTCTGCTATTACCCTAACCGATATTACGTGTGAAAATCTGAACGAGGTCGAGCGTTTGCTATGCGGGTTTTGTTGGTCTAAATAAAGTTGATAATAACAAAGTAATACCAGCACCTAATGCAACGCCAACGGTATAACAGACCAAGTCACTAACCTTAAAGCCAAACCCTAGAACTAGGCCGCCTAACCTTGTATTCCTAATCTCATCTATCCAAGGAGCATGATAAAACAGTGATAATTCAATAGTAAATGAAAATGCCAGTGCGCCTAATGCTGTACGTCGAATTCCCCAGCGTGGTGCAAGTATACAAAATCCAAAGAATACAAGAGTCGCCCAGAGTGTATCGCCCGAATACTCAGACATGACATTTGGCCATGAACTGGCGTAATCTGATCTAGACAGTAAACCCAAAGCCATAGTTACTATTCCTAGGGCTAGGTATATTACAGCTCGATATTTAATGATGACAAGCCTCTATTGATCCGTACGGATAAGACATAATTTATGCATCTCTATTCACTGCTGTCCCGTTAACTTTCACAACAACGAGAATTGGTTTGGGTTGTAGTTTTGATGGTGAACGGCATCGCCTCGAACTAAGGCCATTAGGTCTCGTTTTTCGAACAGGTTGAGGTGCAATAA
>JBKEFT010000015.1:0-111431 GCA_046709645.1 Arenicella sp. | reverse complement strand
GCGAAAAATACAGGCCGAAAAGAACAAAGTGTAGCCACTTTACTATAAAATAACCTGACTGCTTGAAAGCAAGGTGCAGGTGGTCACGCTACGCAAAATTAGGCGGTCACGTTCGCAAAAATACGCATATAGGCCATTAAATTAACTCTAGTGATGATTAATGCTTAGTTCTCGATTAAACCATATTGGTTTGCGATTCATCCTTGCGGCCATCGAAGATAGTAGGACTGAAAATATTAAGTTATAGAGTGAACTACTTTAAAAATAAATGGCTCGCCCTATTAACTTACACAATATAACGTTAGATCATAGCTTCAACCACAATTAAATATGCCCAAACTTATTAACTCAGAGCCTGCAACAATAATGTGGTCGAGTGTTTTAATTCCTAATAACTGCATACTAGAAACCAACCTTTGAGTTAATGCAATATCAGAGCGGCTTGCTTTGGGTAAACCTAAGCATGCTCAATTGTCCCAGTGAAAAACTCTTCTAGGGCAATCATTTTATGTTTCTGTCTAGGAATAGAGCTGCGAAAACTCTATGTTCGTGATGACCAATGGCTGTTTTTAGATATTCAACGGAATGTTTGGTGGAAGAAATGGTTGTGCCTTGCTTGAAACCTCTAAAATGACATCCTGAAATTAATCATTGAGTATTAATGGAGCCTTTCATGGAGCCTTTCATGAAACCAGAACATAAATTAGCTCCACCGATATCAAAAACTACGAGATTCTTCGAGGAGCGCGTAATTGAAGTGTATAAGACTTCAGCTTCATCATCTTTACCCATTAGATAAAATACAGTGTCAGACTCTAAGCCCTTATAACTATGGATGGTCGAAAGCTTTATAAGTCCGCTATTTGCATAAAAGTGGCTCTTTTTGGTCCGCCTAACTCTTTCGACTAGATCCTTTTTAGGCTTTATTAAGAGGCTAATTTCATCTTCATTCAGTTTCTTCAGCTGATCGACACTCATATCTGTTAGAGCCGATAACTCTTCATAGGTTTCAAACATACAATGAGTTTTCTCAACTTCCAATATTCGTTCGTTTAATTGCCTCACGAGAGATATTCTTGATGACAAAATCACTACATCATTTGGGTGTAATTCGTAACCTCTGATATAGCTCTTTATTGAATTTAGTACAGTATCTTTCCATTGAGACATTTCAACTTCTTCATACTTTAGCAAACTAAAATCTAAATCAATTTGAGCTGGACTAACATCCTTTACATCCATTAAAACTGTATGTAAATCTTTCTTAACCAAAAACTGCACTTGAAAATTCTTAAATAGTTGGTTCAATGGAGAATCATAATTTGTTCTATAAGATCGCTTTAACCTTAACCATTTGCCAAAACCTTGAGCTATAATCGCAGCTCTAGAAACATTCCTTTGATAGATGTCTTGAGACTGATCGCCAAATAGCATCATTTCACCATTTTCATGAAGAAAATTATCTCTAATAATTTTCACCCATTCAGGTTGATAATCTTGAATTTCATCTATTAAAATAGTTTTATATTGAGTAACTTCAACGCCTTTAAAGACATTTCTAGAATAGAGATTCTCTATTGTGTGCTGATCAATCAAATCACTAATATCTTGCTCAGTATTGTTGATTTGTGAATTGTAAAACTGATGATAGTTAGAGATTTCAATGTTTGAGAAATCTCTATTGCCCTGTAAATCACTTAGCTTATCCCTAATGTAGTTTTTAAGCGTAATATTAAAGGTCAAAATTAGGACGGTTGAGTTATGTCGTTGAAAAGCATTTAAAGCACGTTGAGCTAAAATTGATGTTTTTCCACAACCAGCCACTCCCATTACTTTCCCTTTTGAATTCTCGCTATTCGTTAACGACAACTGCCTTTTATCAAACTCTACCTTTACACCTTGATTTAAGGTGTGCATTGGTGGACTTAGTCTACGTTTGAAATCACGATAGACTTCGTCGTCAAAAAGAACATGAGTAGTGTATTTTTTAATTTTCTTAATTAATAAAGGTAGTTGATCACTGCAAAAAGACATTCTTTTATCTCGTTGAAGGTTTCCTTTCTTTCTGTTTAGATACAACCTTGCTTTTTCATAAGACTCAAAAGACATTTTTTTATCATGAAAACGCTCATGTAAACTCAATTCTTCTGCTTTAAGTGCTTCTTCTCCAGGGTAGTACAATAAGTCAATCGCTGCTTTGTCAGGGCCATGAAAGTATACAAAGCAATCAACTAACTTGTAAAAATTAGGGTTGGTAAGTCGTGCTAACCCAATGACAGGTAAGTGAAGGTCATAAAGATTTTTTTTGTAACGAAATGCTTGCGAATTTGGTGACGCCTTTCTGACTACCCTAGTACCATTGAAAAGCTCCCAATTATTATTTTCTGTAATTGTATAATTGCTTAAATTCCAATCTTTGACTTCGATTATAAATACAGCGCAATACTCCTTTAATATAACAATATCAGGGCGATCACCATCCAAATATGGATTGAAAAACACTTCATAACTATCGTCTAAGGCTTCATTAAGAAACTTAACAAGAGCCCATTCTCCAGGAGTGGGTGGAACCTTTAGACGCTCGATATTTTCTAATTCAGGGTAGATAACTGCCATGTAAAATTTCCTATATTAAAAAGTCAGTTCGCTTCGAGATTTACCTTTCTGAAGGCTTGGCTGCTTACAACAAACAGGACAGGCAAGCTAACGTTGTAAATTTGCCTTTGACCTCTTCAGAATTTCACTTCGACTCACTCTGACGTCTGTTTAGTGAGATGTCCGAAGAATACCTTCCTTTACAAAGATATTACTGAGTCTTTGCTGGTGCTACGTTGTTTATCTGATGTGAACTTTAGCTATGAGTTTAAATATAGACCCACAAATAGAACATGATTTAACAACGCTTGCCGGAATCAATAATATTTATGCCACCTAACTCTCCAAAGCCACTGCCAACAACACTATCTACCACCAATAACTACAAAAAACACCTCAATTAACCGGCTTTAAAATCTAAAACACCCTATTATCGGCCTCTAAACTGTACGCACAGAAGAATTTAAGCGGTCAAATCTCTTTAATGAAATTGCAAACTGGAATTTAAGGGACCGGTGACAAAAAATTCTCATTCCCCTTTTTCACCGCCCCCTTTTCGTTTCTTAGGCCCCATCGATATAATCAAATCGGGCCCGGCCGTTGAACTTATAAAACTACCAGCCGTTGAACTTAGCAAACTATAAGCGACTGCTTGTATATAAATTGTGGACGTTATGTCACTTAACCCTCGCATTTAGTCCTCCCCAGCTAAAATCGATCTCTAACTATTTTTTTAATCTTCGGACGCTGGAGTAAAGGTCACAAATAACCAATACAGCAATCACAATCAAAATAATTCGAATATTAGTTACATTAAGTAAAACAGTTTCGATAACGTTGCTGACCTCAGGCCCCAATTCTTGCAATGACCCCACTGTTACGTATTGATCAAATTGCAGCATGATACTGATTACCACCAAATTGGCCAAACCTACAACAATATTCAAAATCAAACTATAACGATCCCAGCCGGCTTTCATAAAGTTATACAGTGATATAGCAATACTGCTTACACCCAAAATGTTAACAGGCCATAACATCGCCTGCATGCTCTCACTCATGGTGATTGTTTCTACTGTGTAGAGCTGGGTGAAGAGACTCTCCGCGTTAAATAGGCCGTTCCACCAGCTTAGAAATAGCGCTACAAATAAGATCTCGAATGCCGTTTCGACTCGACTAAGTGGCAGTTTTCTGCCTGATCTCGAAAGCTGCTTAGGCGACCATGCATATAGAAAATCGATATTCACGGCGTGTTTTTGAAACAGATAGAACGCCAAGGTCACCCCAGCAAACACCCAAATTCCGGTTTCTACTAAGCTCCAAAAAATAACAATCGGCGTAGTGATAAATGAGCCATCTGAAAAACTAAGGTTAAACGGAACCATTTTTAGCACGGCAATGATTGCGTAAACCCACAAAGCAATGGTTAGCACTTTCTTATAGGCTGGAAAGTATTCAGCACTGACCAATTGTTGATTCGGTAAGAAGCCCGCTGCAACCTTCATCGGATGGCCTATTTTCAATAAGAGCTCTTCTTGTTCTTGCTGATTCAAAGAGCGAGAAAGTTGCTCTTCTCTTTCTTCTATTTGATCAAGTAAAGACGCTTCTAGCTCGTCGCGAATTTCCCTGTGGTTTTCTATGGTTAGGTAGTTCTCGAAACTATCTAAGTAGTTGTTAATCATGTTCATATTGCTCTCCAGAACGGTAATCTGTTATTGCTCAAGGATGTTGTTTAAGGTTGACTCTGTTTCTTGCCAATCTTTGGTTAACTTGTCTAAAACTTGTTTTCCGACGTCTGAAAGTTGGTAAAACCGCTTCTTACGATTGTTTTCCATGCGCCACTCGCTAATCAACAGTTCTTGCTTTTCCAATCTACGGACTAATGGATAGAGCGTGCCCTCGTCAATTTCCAGCCCTTTTGCACTGAGGTTCTTACGCAAGGAATAGCCATAATGCTCAACTCTTAGCTCCGCGAGTACCGCTAGAATAATCACGCCACGGCGTAATTCGAGTTTCAATTTCTGATAATGCTCACTGTCGGTCATGGCTTTTTAGTTACTGTGTGGTGCATAGTATGAAATATACTGTATGGCAAACAGTGTGTGCCGTCAAGTATGAATTGTAAAAATAGCGTTGAGCGCAGGGTGGATCTTTAGAGGCAAAGCTCTTTTCTTATTTTTTTGACCCCGTACTCTAGACCCCACTCGATATGATTGCCCTACTCGGCAAGCCAGCTAAGTCTAAAGTTTCTCTAGAAAACAATAGCTCCCAAATGATGCTCCAGTTTGCCAAGTGTCTCGGACTCGCTGGCGATAATCGGGCCTCATCACGATTGGCTTTAGATAAGGGCTTTGCCCCCTAAGCTTGGTAGATTGGTGTTTTCTCTAGCTAAAGTGGGTATCCCGTTTGTTTTTCCTATTTATTTTCCCCTTCGCTAACATGCGCCACACTCTTTTCCAACAATTTTTGTCCTGTTTAAGCAACGTTAACGCACAATTTTATTAGCATCAATTTAGTGTATCTTTGATTTCAAAGACCTAGACAAATCGTATGAGCGCGGTATCCTTAATCGCTATTTCAAGTGATTTTATCTATTTCACATTAGTTGATTACTAGAAAAAATAACCTAGTTTGTACACACCAAAAGGAACTCACTGAATGCGATTCATAACGGGCGATTGGTTAGCCGATACAAGAGAAAACACACTAACCAATCAAATCACCCACGAAGTAAATAAACTAGAACCAATAATGCTTCGTGCACTAAGCTTCTTTGCAGTCAATTCAAACAAAACTATTTCGCATCAAGAGCTTATTGATAATATTTGGCATGGCCGAGTCGTTACTGAACACGTAGTCTATCGTGTTGTAAAAGTCTTAAGGCAGGCGCTCGCCCCCAATGATAGAACCGCGTACATTAAAACCATTCCTAAATACGGTTACAAATACGTTGCGAGCTTTCAAGAGCTGGAGCCTACGGCAAAGACCACTGACGGTATCGAACCTAATAAAAACTCTGCCAGTAGCGCCACTGTAAAAAAGCCAAAGAAATATTTATATCTACTTTGCATTGTCGTTTTTTTCATAGTGTCTGTTGCCATTATACAAAAGCAACAGCAAGATGAGTTCACTCAGTTTAGTACCATAAAACCACTGACAACAATCACCGGAGTGGAAAAAAATCCGATCTATTTAAACGCAATAGATCAACTCTTTTTTACCTACCAATTAGATCAATACCAGCCGGCCAACGTCTTCAAAAAGCATTTATCAACCGGTATTACTGAACGGCTAACAAACAACAACGCAACAGAAGATAATCTAACGGCCTCTTTAGACGCTAGTCACATTGCGTTTACTCGTTCGGATGACGATAGCTGCGACGTAATATTGTTAAGCAAAACTGACACTGGCAGTTACAAAGAAAATATTTTGTTTGAATGCAATACGCTATATACAGAATCTTCAGATTTGCAATTAACGAATGACGGTACAAAACTCTATTACATTTATGTGACGGCTGGAACGCATCAGATTTTTTCTCATTCGATCGCTACCGGGAAAAAAACGCAAGTCACAAAGCTAAATCAAAATGAGTCTCTAGGAGAGTTCAGTTTGGCTCTATCTTCTGACAATTCTCAGTTAGCGTTTATTCGACGCCCGAGCTGGGGTAGAAGTGAAATTGGTATCATAGATACGAAAACCAACAAGGAGAAAGTAGTCTATACAATCAATCAGTATATTGACTCGCTGGCCTGGAGCGCTGATAACAAGCTCTTATATTATATCGATAGAGAACAATATGTTAATGCCCTCTCAATTAAAAATGAAACCTCTAGCACCGTATTAAAAGGCTTAGAACCGAACCTAAGGAAAGTCTACTCGAGCCCATTGAGTAACTCGGTGATTATCGAAAAGTATGACAATTACGCCGGCAAAGGCATATGGCAAGTCCCTAATCCTTTAATTAGCAATGCAACGATAGAAGATAAGCTAATTATTTCATCCGAGGAATTGGATGTTTACCCCAGCTACGCCAATAATTACGACAGAATTGCATTTGTATCCTTGAGAACAGGGTCTCAACAGATATGGATAAAGGAGCTGAATGGTGAAGAGCGTAGAGTCACAAATTTCACTGATGGAAGATCGATCGATAACCTGAATTGGTCAGTCGATGACACGCTACTGTTAAGCTCAAGAGAAAACGAAATTTATGCAATCAACGCTGATACCGGTGAAAAGACCACCTACCTAAGTCAAGATACGGATGCCAATTATGGACACGCCACTTGGTCAGCTAATGGGGAACATATTTATTTTGCATCTGACATGTCGGGAGACAAACAAATTTACTCGCAGAACCTAATCACACGTGACGTCTCCCAGCTGACCACTAAAGGCGCTATCACCGCGTTTGCAGGCAATAGTCCAAATATTGTTTTCTTATTAAAGGAACATCACCAAGGCTTATGGCAATTCGATACTGATAATGGCCTCGAGATTTTACTATTTGATGATATAGACACCGAGTCGTACGATGGAGTTTCAGTAAGCAAGGATGGTATTTACTATTACTCCACCGACAAAAAAATACGATACTACAATTTCAAAGACAAAATCAGCAGAGATGTTCAACTTGGACAAATACCGTTTATACAACAATTCTCCGTATCGACAGACTTGAATTCGTTTGTTTTCTATAGTCAGAACCTTACAGAATCGTCAATTATTATTGCCGCTCATTAAAAAGGCATCGCGTATAACACCTTAAAGGAATCTTATTCTACCAACAGGCCTACACTTGGATTCTTCTCCTTATGTCCGCCTGTGCAAAGCCTAGGGTTGGAGCAGTTTTTTAGGAGGTAGATGGACCCATCTACACAGATTTTTTTGTCCGGCTGTTTTTCTTCGTCAAATGTGCAAATAACAAACTCTAAAGCTTCATGGTTAATAAAGTTGGATACTTCATCTTCATGATCGGTATATTGATCGATTTCTGCTTGAGAGGGCAGGCCAAACTTATACAGCACGTCGGCATGAATGACGACCAGTTTGCCCCAAGTGAAATTACCTAATGGGCTCTTTCCTGGACACAAGTAAGGTCGATCAGTACATAGAATCGACTCTAGAAACTCAACGGGGCATGAGTTCTCAATGGTAAGACAGGCTGCATCTGGATCATACTTTATGTTCCCATTACACGTAGGGTCATCACCGTCACGGCACTCAGACGCTCCAGCTTCTGACTCCGCAGCATCAAGAATTGAACTGGGATTGAGTGTTATACAACTAAACAGTACGCTCAATATAATGGCTTTAATCAGGAATTTCATGCTTTTCAACCAACCCTAGGTATTTTTTAAACAGCCGTAAACTTGGACTAAAATCTAACATGAAACGCTCAAAATCAACGTAGAAGAGCCTTGTTTTTTTCCTGATGAAAATCTGATGATATGTAAATCAATAAGTTACAACTGGTGATATTGGCTATAGCATTGATTGTGTTTTTGCTAACTATAACGGGGACATGCCCATAATCCCCGCTATAGCCACCTTCGATATCTAATAATAGTTATGGAATGATATAAAAGTCTTCATACGCCGCACATGATCCATGCAAAACTTGTGAGCCTTCGTACCATGCATAGGTTCGTCCAGCAAACTTTGGAGGCGTCTTAACCGTTATACTCGATTGTAAGCACTGTGATCCGTCTGCACTTGGATAGATTGTGTGGCTGCCACTTCCACCGGAAGTCGAATGGCGGCCAACATAAACATATGACCCTGGTACCGCTACGTTACCTGGAACTGAATTTGGATCAGTGTACTGCTTGTCAGTGTTGATTAAACAGGCATTGTGAGGGAGGCAAGCATTCGCCGTTCTGGTGGCCGTTTTGGGGCTCTCTGCCCTACCCTTTTTTACTTGAAAGTAAGGAATAGAAGAGGTTACATTTACTTGTGAATTTGCGGTAAATGGATCTGGTATCGTTGTGTTTAACTCATTTACGAAATTTTTTTCTGAATCAGTCGTGGCATTGTAAGGATGTGTACAATCTTCCCACTGGGGCCCTTCAGCACAGTAAAGTATATTCGGGATAAGATAGTAACGCGCTGTTTCACACTTCGAGTCAAATGAGTTAGGCCCGCCAGAGGTATTGCCGGTTTGATCGTCAACCAGCATCAGACCCTCACAACGAATATTTAATTGAGCATCCAGATCGAGCCAACGATTCAGTTGTTGCTTATACGGACGATAGTCGGAAAACAAATCGAAATGTAATATATCGTTATATTGTAATGGATTCGGATATTCAGTTGTCGTTTTGTCTACCGCGACGAAACCTTCAGGTTGTACCCCTGCGATAAAATTATCAACGTATTGTTGGACTTGATTCAAATCAAGGTCGGCGATTGATATATTTACATCGCTTCCACCTTCTGTAAACACTCGAAATGAAAGTGTGTTCTCACTGAAAAATGTCTGTGCTCGTTGATTCAAACTGCCATTAACGCCTAAAGAAAAAAGCTCCGGAACACTGGCATCGAAATCAGCTCCAATATTTATAAGCTCATCGGTAGTAATATTTTCATTGGTAATCGTAACCAGCACATACAAACTTGCGCCTAAATCAACTGACTTAACGTATTCGTCACCACAGGCGTTACGAAAGTGTCGTTCAGGAATGTCATTACCATCAGACGGGTTTAGATAATTATTAACCCAATAATTCTTGAGCTTGAAAGGGCTTGTTGACGCAAGATCTAAGCGTGAGCCATGGCTTTTCCATTTGACGACCATGGTTTGACGAGATTTTTTGCTTGTGATTTCGCGAGCTAATTCATACTTTCCACTTGCTCCCAAGCCAAAGCTTCCGATCGATAACGATAAATCCGCGGAAATATCTAAGTCAAGCTGTGTCAACATGTCATCTCTGGTCTCAATGACCTTAAAATCTAATTCCTGACCGGTAATGGGCGTTTCAGTAACGTATAAGTCATCTGTTTTAAGACAAACGGTTTCTGGGGCGTAATCACCCTCGGTTAGTAAAAAACCTTTACCTAAATTGAACCCAGACGACGTTGGCGGTGGGTTCTCGCCAGTAGGTGGATTCGGATCAATCGGGTCAGTCGGATTAATCGTGCCTTTCGAACTACCTGTAGTACCGGTGATAGTACCGGTGATAGTACCCGTGATAGTGCCCGTGATAGTGCCGCCGCCAGAGTTTGAGTTAGTCGAGTCTGGTTGAAAAAGGCTAGGGCCAGAATAATCCACACCACGAGTTATATCTCTAAATCCTGGATTGCTATCGATAAACGCATCGTCGTTAACTCGAGAGTCAACGATACCTGGGTATAGGGTTTCGTAATCAATGTCATCAATAATTGCGACTTTTGTTGGGCCGCCAGTATTAAAATCACTACAGCCTAAGGTGTTGCAGGCTTGAACTTTGTATTCGTATTTGGCATTTTCTGAGAGAGAAATGGTTCTACTGCGACTTGAACCGAAATACGTCGACGTCCAGTTTGAGTCATTTTTTCTCTGATAAAGTTTATACGTTACTGCGCCACCGTTGCCACTTGCCCACGACCAGCTAGCGTTAAAACTACCATTTGAATAAACTGGATACTCTATGTCTGCAGGACTATCCGGCTTGCTACTTGGGCCTGTTGGGCCACCACCGCCACTCACAATCTGTAAACTCAGGGACATCGACTGGATCCAAACAGTTATCTTCGGCATCAATCAAATGTAGATCGAATTGGTTTTTCTTGAATATCTTATTTTCCACCTTGAACGTCATCGTCTGATGACTAGCAAAGCTCGCTGTACTTGACAACAATAGTGTTGCGCCTACTAACGATAGGACAGTTGTTTTTTTCATTACATTCTCCATAGGGATCATTAAGTTGAAGCCCTAGATTGTTGGAAAACGAATTTAAAAACTTGATGAGAAAGTGATTACTTTAGAGGTTTAAATGATTGAATACTGTCGAAAGTTGATCACTGAGTTGATGTTAATTTGACGGTAAAAAATCAGCAAATCAAGCTTAGTATCCTGTTTATTATGATAGCCAAAAAAAACAGGCCGAGGCCTGTTTTTAGCTGAATCAGTAGAGCGCGGCTACCTAGCCAACGACTCTACTTCTGGTAGAAAAACGCATAGTCCACTTGGTGTTATGTGCCTTACCGCAGACAATTACGATTTAGGGAGCGTGATAAAAAATGTAAGCACGTGTACCCCTAACCCAAACTGAGACACTGCCGCCATTGTCACAACTAAAGTGATGAGTAGGACTCATATCGATCTCTAACCAACCTGTTTGCGGATAACTTGTATAGGTATACCTACAAGTAACGGCTTTGCTTAAAGATTCGCCACTTCCTTTTATCCCTCCGTTACCCAATTCACTATTTAGTTTACCTAGTTCCTCAAGCTTTATGAGCTCTCTGGCAGAAGCAACATCATCAATACCCGTTACTTTATCGTGTTTGTTACTAAAAAGGATTTCTCCGCTTTTAGTATTCTCAACTTGACTAATGACCTGGTCACCAAGATCAACGGTGGTTACCAATTGATGGCCAATCACATTAGAGTTGACTTCGATTTTTGCAGGTGGCTTCTCAGCAAAAGATGCTCCAGAGCAGGCTAACAGAACGGTCGCCAAAAGCGTCCTAAATGTAGTTTTAACTGAGGTATTTTTAATTAATTTCATTTTACTTTCCTATTAAGTTTTAATGCACTGCTGTTTGAGTGCCAACTTAGGATGTAGAAAAAATGAAATGCTAACTTGAGGTAAGTCTGTTTTAATTAGATTTTTTTCAGACTTAATCTTGAGGAAAAACTGATGTCTCAAATATTGGAGACATTTAGTCAAACTGAATACAAGCAAAAAGATGTATGTTGATGATAGTGCTTTACTTTTCATGCTTCTATTGTGGCGAAGTGACGCCTTATCTCATACGTTCCAAGTAGCCCACCGGGCCATGACCGCGTTCAATTTCTTTGAATCGACAAAGACCACGACCGTTAAAGGGCTCCTAAGCCACTGTCAACAACACTAGCAATCGCCAATAACCACAAAAATCACCTCAATTAACCCGCTTTAAACACAAAAATACCCTATTATCGCCCTGTAAACTGCAGCCGCAGTATCTTCATCGTTATTATAGGAACCAGTATGAATTTTGCCTCTCTCGACTTAGCCCCAGACCTACAAAAGGGTATTGATGCCTGTGGGTATAAAAAGATGACTCCGGTGCAGGAGCAGGCGATTATACCGGCGCGTCAGGGTAAGGATATTTTGGCAATTGCTCAAACTGGAACCGGTAAAACGGCGGCGTTTGCGATTCCGATATTGCAGCGGATGACGGATTCGGCGGCTGACTCGGTTACCACTAAGCCGCGTGCCTTGATTCTGACACCAACGCGTGAGTTAGCGGAGCAGTTAGCGAATACCATCGGTGCTTACGCCGAGTTCTTGCCGATAACCGTGCGTGCGGTATTCGGTGGCATTAAGTTGTCTAGCGAAGCGACTAAATTAAACGCTGGGGTTGATGTGTTGATTGCTACACCTGGGCGTTTGCTGGAACATATAGCTGAGAACAATGTGACCTTGTCGGCGGTTGAATACGTGGTGTTGGACGAGTCTGATCGTATGCTTGATATGGGCTTTATCAGCGATGTGCAAACCATATTGCAGCGCACCCGTAAAAAGCGTCAGACCGCCCTATTCTCGGCTACGCTGTCGCCGGCGGTTAACGAGCTGTCGCATAAAATTTTGCATAACCATGTTGAAATTCGCACCAACAAAGTTAATACCGCGGCTGACACGGTTGAACATGTGGTTTACCCGGTAGAAGAGCGTCGCAAAATAGATTTATTTAAAGACCTTTTGGCAGAACACGACTGGTATCAGGTGTTGGTATTCACCAGCACTACGCATCAAGCGGATAAGTTACAGAAAGCACTGCGTGAGGCTAAAGTTTCTTGTGCGGTTTGTCATGGCGATAAGCGTCAAAATGCGCGTCGGCGTGCGTTGGCTGATTTTCGCTCGGCGAAAATTCAAGTGTTGATCGCCACTGAGGTTGCGGCCCGAGGCTTGGATATTCCAGACTTGGACTTTGTGGTTAACTATAATTTGCCTTATCTAGCCGAAGACTACGTGCACCGCATAGGCCGCACCGGCCGAGCTGGCAATAAGGGTTATGCGATTTCATTGGTAAGCCGTGAGGAAGAGCGCTCTTTGGAGTCGATTGAGCGATTAATTGGTGGCCGCATAAAGCGCATCGTGCTCGATGATTTTGAAGTCAGTGATCGCGACCCTTTAATAGCAAAGGTAGCCAAACAGAAGCGCCCAAGCCGCCTCAATAAAGCGGGCAGCATCACGATTAAGAAGAGCTGAGTAGCGACTTGGCAAAGCCAGCATTAATGGCTTTGCCAATTAGCCCTGTCAGTTAGGCCCTGCTCGTTAAGCACTGCTAGTTAAGCCCGACCAGTTCGTTCTAATAGCATTGCATCGCCATAACTAAAGAAGCGAAACTTTTGCTCGATGGCATACTGATACGCGGCCATGATTCGATCGTAGCCGGCGAACGCGGACACTAACATTAGTAAGGTTGACTCAGATAAATGGAAATTAGTCTGTAATAGATCGACCACTTTGAATTCAAAGCCAGGGTAAATGAAAATTTTTGTTTCGCCGCTAAATGGCTGAATTATCTGACTATTTGTTAGTTTACTTTGACATTCTTTAGCGGCAGTTTCGAGTGAGCGAACAACCGTGGTGCCAACCGCGATTACGCGCCCGCCGTTCTCTTTAGTTTCGTTTATCGCGTCGCAGACTGTTTGTGAGACCTCGATGCTTTCAGAGTGCATTTGATGGTCGTCTACGTTGTCGACTCGCACCGGCTGGTAGGTGCCTGCGCCGACATGTAGCGTAATTGTTTCGACTCTAACACCGGCTTGGCGAATACGATCTAGCAGTTGGTCGTCGTAATGCAGGCCTGCGGTTGGTGCGGCGACTGCGCCTTGGCGCTCGGCGAATACGGTTTGATAACGGTTGCTGTCGGCGCTGTTGTCGGCTCTATCAATATAGGGAGGCAATGGCATATGCCCTACTCGCTCGAACCAATCGAATAAGCTGCCGCCTTGCTTGATTTCGATCTCGAAGAACTGCCCCTGGCGACCGCTGACGACCATCGGTGTATCGGGGTCTTCATCGGCAATAATTTGTTGGCCTATTTTTGGTGATTTGCTTGAGCGAACCTGCGCCAAAAAACTGTGCTCACTGGTAATGCGTTCGAGTAGTATCTCTAATTTACCGCCGGTGTCTTTTTTAGCAAACACGCGTGCGGGAATAACCTTGGTATTGTTGAGTACCAGTAAGTCGCCAGCTCGAAACTCGTCGACAATGGATGAGAAGACACCCTCTTCTAGCGCTCGGCCTTGCATCACTTTGAGCAGACGACTGTCGCCACGATTCTCCGGCGGAAACTGTGCAATCAGTTCGTCGGGGAGTTGGTAAGAAAAATCAGAAACATTCATCGAGCGATGCTATCACTTTCTGCTGAGTCAGAAAACCATTGAGCATCTCAGCAACGAAAAATCATTGCTAAGCGGCTTGTTGCCAAGCGACTATTACTAGACTGCCAGCTGCAGCTACTAATGAGCCAGCTGCAGCGCCCGGCTGCGCCCGATCCACAACAATGGCATGCAGATGAACGCGCATACGACTAAAAATACCGCTAAGGCCTGCGGCAGCGGAAGCAGCGTTGCGGCAATGACTAATATCGTCAAGCGCATCCATTCGAGAACTCCAGCATAGTGCTGGTTCTCCATTAGCGCTCCTATTGAGACGCTACTGACAATCGCAAACGCTACGATCACCATATGCTCAAGCGGGCTCAGACTTGAAAAATTCAATGACAATGCTAAAGCGATAGCCGCGGTTGCCACGTATTGAATAATACAGTGCGCCTTCAGTGCGCTCGGCACTTCAGTTTGATACTTTTCAAAGTTAGAAAGGTCATCGCTCTTGGCGATTGGGTATGCGTCGACAACATCAGGCGGCCGCCAACCGGTTCTACGAAACCAAAGCGTTAATTTATGCCACCAACTTTTGGTGTGCAGCGCATCTTCAAACAGTTGGCGATAGACCTGTAAGTTAACCAAAATCGGGTTCCAACTTTTGACCGCACCACGGATGCCGAAAATTGGTTTATCGTGATCCAGCTCTTCTTGATAGCTAGCAAACAGACGATCCCAGATAATGAACACACCACCGTAATTTCGGTCGATATAAACCGTGTTCTGCGCATGATGGCCACGATGATTTGACGGCGTTACAAAAAACCACTCAAACCAACCAAGTTTGCCGATGTGACGGGTATGTACCCAGAACTGATAGATAAGGTTTAATGCGCCAACGGTGATTATCATTAACGGGTCGAAGCCCAGTAATGCCAGCGGAAGGTAGAAAACGAACGACAGAAAACTGCTACCCGTCTGGCGTAAGGCGGTGGTCAAATTATACTCTTCGCTCGAATGATGAATCACATGGGCAGCCCATAAAAGGTTCATTTCATGGCCAAAACGATGATTCCAGTAGTAGCAAAAATCATAGGCAATAAAGGCTATCACCCAGATAAGCGCGGAATCACCCAGATCAAAGATCGCGAAGTATTGGTAAATGGCGATGTAAACGGTGAACGGAATCAACGCCTTAGAGAGGTTTACTAATTGATTTATTGAGCCAGTAGCCAAGCTGGTTAGACCGTCATTAACTCGATAATAGTCTGTGCCTTTGACCTTGCCGTACGCCAACTCGATAAGGATCAACGCAAAGAAAAATGGCACGGCAATCAAAATTAAATTCATCAGATACCTCGGGTATTAATTCAGCTTTTTGTTATACGACTGACATAAGCACTTATTGGTAGTAGCTATAATAGTAACTGTAATAGCAACTATAAGAGCAACTATAATAATAACGATACCACCCGACTAAGCCTCGGCAAAAATAAGCGATTTAAACAAACCTTAGGAATAAAAACCCTTACCCGATTTAGCCAGTTCAAGCAGTAATGGCGCTGGCGTAAAGCGTTCACCATGCACGGCCTTGAGCCCTTCGAGCTTGCTGACTACCTCGGTAGCACCGAGAGTGTCCATGTAGCGGAATGGGCCACCCAGAAATGGCGGGAAGCCAAGGCCGAATATCGCGCCTATGTCACCGTCGCGGGCGCTGCGTAAAATATCTTCATGCAAACAATACGCGGCTTCGTTGAGCATGGTTAAGACTATACGATCGGTGATTTCGGTACGGCTTAACTCGGTTCTGCCCGCATTTTCAACACCCATTACCTTGTAGATACTGGGGTCAACATTTTTACCTTTCGACGCATCGCTATAGTCGTAAAAACCACGACCGTTCTTTTTGCCTTTTCGGTCATCGTCTAGCACTTTGTCGACGCCGTCGATTAACGGTATTCGATCACCGAACGCTTGATTTAGGGTAACTACAATATGAGCACCAACATCAATACCAACTTCGTCCATCAGCTTAATCGGGCCGACCGGCATGCCAAATTCTTCAAGCGCGGCATCGACCTCTTCGATCGAAACGCCCTCTAGAAGTAAGCGCACAGCCTCCATAATGAACGGCACCAGCACTCGAGTTGTATAGAACCCTGGGCCATCGTTGACTACGATAACGGTTTTGCCTTGTTTTTTACCCAGCTCAACAGCCGTAGCCGTTGCCCAGTCTGCGGTTTTACTGCCCTTGATCACTTCAAGCAAAGGCATTTTTTCAACTGGTGAGAAGTAATGCATGCCGACAATTCGTTCAGGGTACTTGGCTTTTGCGGCGACATCATCAATGGGGATTGCTGAGGTATTGGTTGCGAAGATAGTTTCCGTCTCACCGCTCTCGGTCGCGCTGCTCTGGGTGCCGCCGCTCTCGATCGCGCTGCTCTGGGTGCCGCCGCTCTCGATCGCGCTGCTCTCGGTCACGTCGCTTAGAGCTTCAATATCGGCGACCATACGCTGCTTCAAATCGAGGCTTTCAAACACCGCTTCGATAACGACATCGCTGTTCTTAAAGCCTCTATAGTCGATTGCGCCGGTAAGCCTGGCCATCGTCGTTTGGCGGCCAATTGAGTTAATGCGTTTACGTGCCAATTGCTTATCAACAATCTTGCCAACGTAGGCTATGCCCTTTGCTAAGCCCTCGTAGTTGATATCTTTTATGCGCGTGGTTAGCTTGGCTTTATCAATAGTTACGTAGCTGATGCCTGCGCCCATAAGGCCAGCACCCAACACACCGACATTATTGATCTCGCGAGGCTTAGTATCAGAATCAACTCCAGTATCTTTTTTTAGTTCGGTTACGGCAAAGAAAATATTGACCAACTGTTTAGACTCAGGTGTCATCAACAACTCAGCAAAACCGCGAGCTTCGAGGTCAAGCGCCTTGTCTAAACTGGTTCCCAAACCTTCACCAATAACCTCTAGTATCTTCAATGGCGCGGGGTACTTACCCTTAGTCAATTTCAGAGTTTGGGTACGTGCCTTGGATATCACCAAGTTTCGTATAGGCCCAAATTTCATTACCTTGTCGGTAAAACTCTGTGCGCGCTTAGGCTTATTTTTACCGGCATATTCGATTGCAGTTGCCAATAACACCTCGGGTAACACAACCTTATCAACTAGGCCTGCACTTTTAGCTCGCTTTGCGTTCAACTGCTTGCCAGTGAGAATTAAATCTAACGCGGTCGGCAGCGCAATCATGCGAGGCAAGCGAGTGGTTCCACCGCCGCCCGGCAAAACACCAAGTTGCACTTCAGGAACACCAATGCGAGTCGCCTTTGCCGAGCTTGCAATTCGATAGTCAAACACTAAGGCAAGCTCTAAGCCGCCCCCTAAGCAGACCCCATCGATCGCCGCGACCGTGGTGATTTTTAAGTCAGCAACACGTTGAAACAAACTGTGTAACAATTTACACGAGTCTTTCGCCTGCTGCTCGGTATCAATGCCTTGCAACATGCTGATATCGGCTCCGGCGACAAAGCAACCCGGTTTTGTCGATTGAAACACCAACGAGGTTAATGAACTATCGGCCTCGATATCGTTAATCATCGCTTCAAACTCTTGCCCGACGCTTTCATTTAGCACATTTTGCGGTAGGCCTTCGATGTTCATGCTAACGATGGCTAGGCCGTCTTTCTTTTCAATTGAAAATGTAGTCATAGTAGGTGTCGTGATATCTGCTGCAGTCATAATAGGGTTCCTGTTCTCGTTCGAGCTTACGCCGCTTCTAAAACCATAGCAGCACCAAGACCACCAGCGGCACAAGCGGTGATAAGCCCGTGTTGGCCACCGGTGCGTTTTAGGTCATAGAGCATTTGGGTCAACTGACGAGTGCCGGTTGCGGCGAATGGATGACCCAATGCGATTGAGCTTCCTGAAACGTTAAACTTATCAAAGTCGATCTCACCAATTGCCTTACTGCGGTTCAATCGCTCTTGTGCGAATTTTTTAGAGGCAAAGGCTTGAGTGTTGGACAATACTTGCGCAGCAAAGGCTTCATGCATATCGATCAAGTCCATGTCTTTTAAGGTCAAACCCGCAAGGTCGAGCGCTTTTGGAGTAGCGAACGCTGGCCCCATCAACATTTGCCAGTTGGGGTCGAGGGCCGCAAACGCAAAGCTTTTTATGTAGCCCAATGGCGTGTAGCCAAGCGCTTTAGCTTTAGACTCGCTCATCAGCACAACCGCCGAGGCACCATCGGTAAGTGGTGAACTATTGGCCGCGGTAACCGAGCCGTTTTGTCGATCAAATACCGGTTTGAGCTTGGCATATTTATCTAATTCTGAGCCGGGCCTAACCAAATTATCTTTCGAAATCGCTTGGTAATCGGGGCCCATAATGACACTCATCACCTGCTCGTCAAACCAGCCCTCTTGCCACGCTTTGGCAGCGTTTAGGTGGGAGCGATGCGCTAAGGCATCTTGGTCAGCACGCGAAATGCCATTTTCTTTTGCCATTTGCTCGGCCGCCTGCCCCATTGTTAATTCAGACGACGGTTCCTTAATTGAAGGCTGGGTTGGTATCAGGTCTTTTAAACCAATACCTTTAAACGCCTTTAGCTTTGAACCTTTATGGTAGCTTGAGCGGACCATGGCTTCGGTCATCTTCTTATTAAAACTGATCGGAGGCTGAGACATTACATCACAGCCGCCCGCAATGCCCACGTCGATAATGCCGGCTTGAATATTCATCGCAATATCAGCCGCTGATTGATGGCTTGAAGCGCATGCTCGCGAGACACTGTAGGCATCTACCTCGACTGGCAGATTAGCGCCGAGCACTACTTCGCGCGCTATATTAGGCGCATCGGGTGACATAACTACCTGACCGAAGACCAATTTTTCGATCAATTTTTTATCGATGTCAGCACGCTCTACCAATTCGGCGACCAAGTGAGCGCTGAGCAGTCTTGCTGGGGTATTGCTATAACCGCTGGCGATTCTTAAAAATGGAGTTCGAGCTCCAGCGATGACAGCGACGCGCTCAGATGTGTGAGTCATGGTCTTCTCCGTATGAGGAATTGTTGCGAATTAGACAGCAATAATAACAAAATGCTGTCGGCTTTAATCTAACGAGCTGGACGAACTGTCAATTAGAGATCGTATTATCTTATCAACAAACGGCTTGCCAATCAAAATACTCTCTACCAAACAAGACGCCTTTTACCTATCAAGACGCCTTCTACCAATTAAACGACTCTTTGCCAATCAAAATAGCGGCCTGGATCTGGTTTGCGGCCTGGCGCTATGTCACTATGGCCGAAAACGTTGTTTGATAGTATCGATGGATAGGCTTTTTTCAAAGTTTTGATCAGGTAATTAAGCCGTTGATACTGGGCGTCAGTAAATCCATCGGGGTCTGTATCTAGGCCTTCCAGCTCAATGCCAATTGAAAAATCATTGACCTTTGCTTTTCCGAGACAGATTGATTCGCCGGCATGCCACGCTCGTTTGCTAACCGGTACAAATTGAATTAGCTTGCCATTGCGCTCAATTAAAAAATGAGCAGAGACAGTAAGATGCGCCATATTCTTATAATAAGGATGCTCATCAGGGCCAAGTCGGTTTTGAAAAAAACGTGACACTGCGCCGCTGCCGTATTCGCCTGGAGGCAGGCTTATACAATGAACAATGATGGCTTCGGGTAGCGCGTGGTTCTCGCGCTCGTCATAATTTGGCGAGCAAATAAATTCGGCGGAGTCGATCAGCCCTGATTCAAGATCTAGACTCATGTTAGGCAATATATGGCTGCGCGAGAAACAGCAGAACCCAAGCAAAAACCCCGGCTAAAACATCATCGATCATTATGCCAAAGCCACCATGCACATGCTTATCGAGCAGTTTAATCGGCCAAGGCTTAAGAATATCGAACAATCTGAATAAAACAAAACCAAGCACCACATTTTGCCAAGTTACCGGCAGCAGCGCTACAGTTATAAAAAAGCCAACGATCTCGTCCCAAACAATAGAGCCGTGGTCGTGCACACCGGCATCAGATGCGGTCTTGCCGCATAGGTATATGCCAATGATAAAGCTGACTAAAATTATGCCCAGATACGCATAGGAACTGGTGCTTACAAAGCTCGTTATTAATAAAAATAGCGGAACGGCCGCCAGTGTTCCCCAAGTGCCGGGGGCTGGCTTAATTAAGCCAGAACCAAATCCGAGGGCGAGGAAATGAACGGGGTTGGACAATTTAAATTTAGCGTTTTGTGTCATAAGCGTCAGGTAAGACTTCAGGTAAGACTTCAGGTAGGAGAGCTCAGGTAGGAGAGCTCAGGTAGGAGCTCAGGTTTGAATTAAGAAAAATGTTCGAAGCTAGTCGGAAGCTGATAATCAACACCTTCTAGGCTTACCGATACGGCGTCTTGGCGTTTCGGCACCACCGACCCTATTCTAGTCAGCGACAGCCCACGCTGCGTGGCAATGCTGTCGACCTCGCTTCGCTGGCTTGGGCTCGCGGTAAAGGCTAATTCGTAATCGTCGCCGCCGTTTAAGGCTAAATCCAAGCTTCCTCCGTTATTGAGATACCCGCGATAGGCGTCGGAAAGCGGAATTAAGCCAGCGTCGATATCAATCGAAACGCTACTTTGCTGACATATATGCCTGAGATCGCCAATCAAACCATCTGAAACATCCAAGCAAGCGCTGGCAACTCCGAGCAGTGATTGACCAAGGGTAACTCGCGGCTCAGGTGTCTCTAAGGCGCTAACAACTATATCTCGGTATGCAGCGTCTACACTTACGTCACCGCGCAAAAACGCCAAGCCAAGCGCTGCGTCACCGACATTATGTGACACGTAAACGTCATCACCCGGCATCGCTCCAGACCGACAAAGAGCTTGACCTTGTGGCAGTAAGCCCATGATAGTAATACTTAAATTAAGAGGGCCTTGAGTTGTATCGCCACCAATTATTTGCAACTCAAAACGCGCAGCGATGACCTTAAGCGCATCGGAAAAAGCCTTCAACCAGTCGGTGTCGAACTCGGGAATAGTGAGCGCCAAGGTCGCCCATTTAGGCTCAGCGCCCATCGCCGCCATGTCACTCAAGTTAACCGCCAGAATCTTGTGCGCTAACGTGGCTGGCGCCACATCAGCAAAAAAATGAACACCTGATACCATGCTGTCAGCGCTAATAGCGAGTTCCATGCCCGCTGGCACAGCGACAATAGCGGCATCGTCACCGACGCCTAATTTGGTATCGACGTGGTCGGGGCCGATACCATGGCAGAACTCTTCAATAATTGAAAACTCAGCCATTGTTCTGCCCAGTTATCACACCAGTTATGTACCCTGTTAGGGCACTTGCAATTGCACAAGTTATAACACTCGTCATCAACTCGCTTAGCCGGGTTTTCGTAGCTCTTTAGCGAGCTTATCGATAACGCCGTTGATAAACTTATAACTGTGATCTGAGCCAAATGTTTTTGCTAACTCAATCATCTCGTTGATGACCACACGTGTCGGAACATCGGCCTTGTATGATAGTTCGTAGGCGCCCAATCGTAGTATTGCTCTTTCGACAGGGTCTAAAGTGCGAAATTCTCGACCTATAAACGGGGTAATAGCTAACTCGAGCTCTTGTTCATACTTCGGCACTTGCGTCATTATTTCACGTAAGAACTTCTTGTCGACATTCTGCATGTCGTGTATCTGACTAAAGTGCTTTTCAATATCATGAGCGGCTTGCTTGGTTAAATCCCATTGATACAAGGCTTGCACAGCGGCTTTACGTGCATTGTGGCGATTTGATGACATGGTTATAGTTTCGCTAACAAGTTGACCATCTCGACAACGGTCATTGCGGCTTCTGCGCCTTTGTTGCCAGCTTTAGTGCCGGCTCGTTCTATTGCTTGCTCGATAGTGTCGACCGTTAACACGCCAAAACCAACCGGCACACCGGTTTCTAACTGCACCGAATTTAAGCCTTTAGCACACTCGCCTGCGACAAAGTCAAAGTGAGGAGTTGAGCCACGAATAACAGCGCCGAGAGCAACTACACCATCATACTTGCCGCTGGCCGCCATTTTTTTCACCGCTAATGGAATTTCAAAAGCCCCCGGTACGTAAACAACCGTAATATTGCTAGTATCAACGCCATGTCGTGCTAACACGTCGATCGCACCACCAAGTAGTGCATCGCCGATGAAGCTGTTGAAGCGGCCTAGAACAATGCCTAGTTTTTGGTTTTGACCGTGCAATTCGCCGGAGAGTGTGGTGTGTGTCATATGAATTATTATCTGTAGCTACGTCTGTGTGTTTGTGGTCTGTGTGTTTGAGCAAAAGGGGTTACCCTAACGCTCGATATAATCAACAATTTCAATGCCAAAGCCGGACAAACCGTGTGTTTTACGCTCTTTGCCCATTACTCGGATTTTACCAGCACCAAGGCTGGCTAGAATCTGACTGCCGGACCCTAGCAATCGCAAGTGACCGTGTCCGCCTGGGCGCTTATTGTCTTGAAACTGTTCAATATCGTATATTACTTCTTCAGAACTCTGAGCATAACGCAGAATCACTACAATACCCGAGCCTGCTTGCAAGATATAGTCCACCGCGTCTCTTGCTGGAAACGTTAGATGACTATTTAAGCCTTTGAGAACATTTACGAAGTCGGATTCTACGTGAATTCGCACCGCAATGGGGGTTTGCGCATCAACTTCTCCGCAAACAAACGCGACGTGGGTCTCATCACGCTCAGTATCTTTAAATACAACCGAACGTAGCGGCCCACGGTCGGTTTCAAGAAGAGTGTCTTTAACCGGTACAACGGTTGGTTCGTTCTCTAAGCGATAACGAATTAGCTCAGCAATCGAGCATATCTTCAGATCGTGCTGCTTGGAGAATACTTCTAGGTCTGGCATACGTGCCATGCTGCCATCTTCGTTTAAGATTTCACAAATTACGCTCGACGGGTCACGCCCGGCCAAACGCGCAAAATCTACCCCTGCCTCAGTATGCCCTGCTCGACTCATAACGCCGCCAGGTTGAGCCATAATGGGGAAAATATGCCCCGGCATGACGATATCCGCAGGCTTGGCGTTAGCAGCAACAGCGGCTTGCACTGTTCTCGCCCTGTCGGCCGCTGAAATACCGGTAGTGACGCCTTCGGCGGCTTCAATCGACATCGTGAAGTTAGTCGAAAATCGTGCGCCGTTATTATCACCAACCATCAATGGTAAGCCAATTTGCTCACAACGATCTTCGGTCAATGTTAAACAGATCAAACCACGGCCATAGCGAGCCATAAAGTTGATATCGTCAGCCGTCACACGATCAGCCACCATCATTAGATCACCCTCGTTCTCACGATCTTCATCATCAGTGATGATGACCATTTTGCCGTTTCGGTAATCTTCTAGAATCTCTTCAATACTACTGTGAGCCATGCTAGTTCCTATTTTTCTTTTTAAATGGTCAAGTTATTAGTTTTGAATATACCAGTTGCGGTGCTAATCATTTGTTCTTAGTTAGGGGCTCGCACTGGCGTTTTGATCAGACGTTCAGATCGACAAGGGCATGTAATACTGAAAAATCGAAATTGACGCCTTAATAATAACGCCCAAGGTTGCTAACGTTCCTGCCTGACGCAAAATCAGTAGCTGCTTTGGGTAATACATGCCAAATGCGTGTGACACTCGGGCGATCAGCAGGATCGAGCCCAACCAAAACACTACGTTTGACGACAAGGTTAGAGTTTCTATAAACCACATCAATAGCAAAGCAAAGGGTACATACTCGATAAAATTGCCATGCGCTCGAATAGCTCGCTCTAACTTAGGGCTCTCGCGTGCGTCCAAAGAGACTTCAACACCCCGCCGGTGACGCAAGACATTAAGCGACAAAGCCATATACATGAGGCCAAAAATCGCCGCGAATAGAGGGGTAACTACAACCATAGGTAAATCTCTTAATAGGTAAATCTCTTAATAGGTGAATCTTTTAGAGGCCAAATTGGTGAGAAAATGGCATGGTATCGGGAGGGTTTAATTAAATCCGTGATCAGCCAGAAACGCTTCGCTGAGATTAGAACTTGCTACGTCGGTATCACCTGAAAGTAAGCGTTCTAGGTAGCGTGCAATCAAGTCAACTTCGATATGCACTCGATCACCAACCGTCAGCTGTCCTAGAGTAGTTACCTCAAACGTATGCGGTATCACATTGATATCAAATAGATTATCGTTCACTGAATTAACCGTTAAACTGGTACCATTAATGGTGATCGAGCCCTTTTTAGCAATGTATTTTTTAAGGCTTTGCGGTACTTGAAATTCCATCCGCCAGGAACGAGCGTCTTCGCTGAGCGCTTTAAGCGTTGCCATACCATC
The DNA here is from genome assembly GCA_046709645.1 of Arenicella sp. Lineage (GTDB taxonomy): Bacteria > Pseudomonadota > Gammaproteobacteria > Arenicellales > Arenicellaceae > Arenicella. The sequence continues at coordinate 86,919 of JBKEFT010000015.1, read as the reverse complement.
TACGTGTCCGGAGACTAAGTGGCCGCCGAGACGAGTGGTTGGCAGCAACGCCATTTCTAAATTCACTCTAACCCCAACCTGCCAATCGCCAATCAAGGTGTGATTAATCGATTCGACAGAAACATCAAAGGCAAAATCAGCCCCTGAGTGCTCGATCACGGTTAAGCAAACGCCGTTAATGGCAATGCTATCGCCTAAATTCACTTTTCGTGAGGCGAAACCTTCGGCGCTAATGGTGATGCGCACATCACCGCCCACTTTTGCGGTCGATTTAACTGACCCAATGGTTTCAATAATTCCAGTAAACATAGTGTTCTCGCTCTTTTATATTAGCTGATATATTGGCTGAACTTAACGCTGCTGCGCCTGCCGTAATTCGGCCAGACTCGCTGCGTTAACAGCGTTGACACGAACATCTTCGCCAACCATTTCAGTGTTACTCACTTTAAAGTGAGTCTTATTTTGAAACGCCATCGGCGAATTAAATTTAAACATACTTTTACCCTGATCACCTAGCACACTGCCGGCGTAAAACAACACCAATTCATCGACCAATCCGGCCTCAACAAATGCGCCACTAAGGGTTTGACCTGCCTCTATTAAAACCTCATTACACTGCCATTTAGCCAGCTCTTCAAGTACTTGCGGCAAATCTAACTGCCCTTGTACATTAGCAGAAAGGTTTACAACCTCAGCCCCAGCCTCGATCAATGCCGCGGTTTTTTCCAAGTCTTCAGACACGGTAAATATCATCAAGTTATGGTCGGCGCCGATAATTCGCGCTTCTAGTGGCATTTGCAGTTTGCTGTCAAGCACGACACGTAATGGCTGGCGCAGTTGGTTGTCGAGTCGCACGTCCATTCGCGGGTCATCAGCAATTACGGTACCAATGCCAGTGACCACGGCTGAACATGCAGCGCGCAATGCTTGCACAGATTCGCGCGCTTGAGCGCTGGTTATCCACTTGCTTTCGCCATCATAAGCCGCCGTTCGGCCATCTAGTGTCGCGGCTGATTTGAGCATTACCCAAGGTTTTTGCCGCACCATGCGGCTGACAAAGCCTCGGTTTAACCATTGAGCTTGGTCTTCAAGCACGCCCGCTTCGACCTCAATGCCAGCGCCTTGCAATAACTCAAAGCCGCCTCCTTCAACTAAGGGATTAGGGTCGCGCATGGCCGCCACTACGCGACTGATTCCGGCATCTATCAAACCGTCGGTACAGGGCGGAGTTCGCCCTTGGTGACAGCAAGGTTCTAAATTGACATACGCGGTTGCCCCGCGAGATTGAGCACCAGCTTGTTGCAAAGCCAATCGCTCGGCGTGCAATTCGCCCGCTGTCTGATGAAAACCCTCGCCAACAACTAGCCCATCTTTGACTATGATACAAGCAACCATCGGGTTTGGCTGTGTTGAGGTTGCTCCCATAACAGCCAAATCGAGAACGCGTTGCATAAAGACCTGATCTTCAGAATTCATGTCTATCGGGGCTTGAGAGCTTGGCTCAGTAGGGTTAAAAGTTATCATGGCGCCGATACTACACTAGTGACTTAACGTTTGTGTGGTTTGCCATCATTTACATCCGCTTGCGCTTTGACTCGTTTGCTGTGGCGACCATGCAACGTTTGTTGCTGTAGGCGCTTGATTTCATCGCTGAATGCATCAACATCTTGAAACGAGCGATATACCGAGGCAAAACGAACATAAGCCACCTGGTCGACCTCGCGCAATTCGTTCATCACCAACTCACCAATTTCAAGCGCATTTATTTCGCGCTCCCCGCTGGTGAGTAGGCTGTGCTTTATACGGTGTAAGATGTGTTCTATCTGATCTGAGTCGACTGGGCGTTTCTCTAGTGCGCGCTCTAGGCCACGCGCCACCTTCAATTCGTCGTAATGTTCTCGATCGCCATTCGATTTAACGATATAAGGAAGCTTTAAACTAGCCTGCTCGAGGGTGCTAAACCGTTCACCACACGCCTCGCAAGACCGCCGGCGACGTACCGCATCACGATCTTCGGTTAAGCGAGAATCGATCACGCGAGTATCGTCGTTTTGACAAAATGGGCAACGCATTTAGTGTCGCTTACTCATAGATATTTATCTCTTGGACCTAGTTTTGGGTCTTAGTCAGAAAAATCGTAGACGGGGAAACCCTTACAGAGTTCCAAGACTTCGGCTTTTACTTTATCAGTAACGCTTGAATCGAAACCGCCATCTTTATCTACGGTGTCCATCACGTCTGCCATCCAATTCGCTAGGGTCGCCATCTCAGGTAAACCAAAGCCACGAGTTGTGATCGCTGGTGTACCAATGCGAAGGCCACTGGTTACAAACGGGCTTTGCGGGTCGCCAGGCACGCTATTTTTATTCACGGTAATATTGGCAGCGCCCAATGCCGCTTCTACAGCCTTACCTGTAATGCCCTTATCAATCAGACTAATTAGACTCAAATGGTTGTCTGTTCCGCCTGACACCGGCGTGTAGCCGCGTGCTTTCAAACCCGCAGCGAGTGCGCGTGAATTGTCCAGTGTGCGTTGCTGATACTCTTTGAACTCGGGCTGCAGCGCTTCTTTGAAAGCCACCGCTTTTGATGCAATGACGTGCATCAACGGGCCACCTTGAGTGCCTGGAAATACACGAGAATTAAGTGCTTTTTCCAGCTTCGGGTTGGCTTTAGCCATGATTATGCCGCCACGTGGGCCACGTAACGTTTTATGCGTAGTAGAGGTACAAACATCGGCAATTTGAACCGGGCTGGGGTATAAACCAACCGCAATCAAACCAGCCACGTGGGCGATGTCACACATCATTACCGCACCGACTTTATCGGATATGTCACGAAAACGCTGCCAGTCAACTACCCGAGAGTACGCACTAAAGCCAGCAACAATCATTTTAGGTTTATGCTCAAGCGCCAGTGCTTCAACTTGGTCGTAATCAATTTCGCCTGTCGCTTCGACTAAGCCATATTGAACTGAGTTATAAATACGACCCGAGAAATTCACTTTAGCGCCATGAGTCAAATGACCACCATGATCCAAGCTCATACCCAATACAGTGTCACCAGGATTCAAAACCGCTTGGTATACTGCGATATTCGCTGATGACCCTGAGTGTGGCTGAACATTGGCGTAATCAGCGTTGAATAATTCTTTTAAGCGAGCTATTGCCAAATCCTCGGCGACATCGACATAAGCGCAACCGCCATAATAACGCTTACCAGGATAGCCTTCGGCGTATTTATTAGTAAGTTTTGTGCCCTGCGCTTGCATTACCGCTGCGCTCGCATAGTTTTCAGATGCGATTAACTCTATGTGCTCTTCCTGACGGGTATTCTCGTCAACAATGGCACTCCAAACTTCAGGATCTACATTTGCAATGGTGTCGCTTTTTTTGAACATGAGATAAGTACTCTGTGAAAAATTTTAAGATTCTTTCTGACCGCAAACGGTCTATCAATAACTAATACGTGACTCTGTAATCAGTGAGTATTGTGGTTAGGGCGTATAAGGGTGCTCTGGTTGGTCACCCCCTTCTTTCTCAACGACCTCAACCAATAAGTCTTCGGCTTTGGCTCCAAGTATGAGAACCGTTGGGCTGGCAACAAAAATTGACGAATAAGTACCGATCAACACGCCGATAATCAAGGTTGCGGCGAAACCGCTCAGAGCATCGCCACCGTAAAAATAGAGAGCCACTAATACCAACAAGGTGGTTAATGAGGTCAAAATAGTTCTTGGTAAGGTTTGATTAATTGAGACATTCATCGTGTCTTCAGTGTCAGTTTCGCGAAGCTTGCGAAAGTTTTCCCTAATACGGTCAAAAACCACAATAGTATCGTTCAGCGAGTAACCGATCACCGCCAACAGAGCGGCTAACACCGGCAAGGTAAATTCGAGCTGTAGTATCGAAAACAAGCCAACCGTAATAACCACATCGTGAATCAACGCGACCACCGAACCGAGGGAAAATTTCCACTCAAAGCGAAATGCCACATAGATCATCACGCCGATTAAGGCGTAAACTAAGGCTAGAATGCCTTTTTCAAACAGTTCTTTGCCAAAGGTCGGCCCAACAAATTCAACTGAGCGAACCGCACCGGGGCCAACCTCTGACGCGGCCAAGATTTTAACCACGTCGTCGCTTACCTTAGCGTCGCTGTTCTCCGGCGATAACGGAATGCGAATCAGCACATCTTTGTTACTGCCAAAATGCTGCACTACAGCCTCTGGGTAACCCGAAGAGGCTAAGGTAGCACGCATATCTAGCACCGATACGTTTTGCTGATAGGCTAATTCCAACTTAGTACCGCCGGAAAAGTCGATGCCGTAATTCAAGCCTTGAGTAGACAGCGAGTAGGTACTCGCTGCTAGCAAAGCAATAGAGAAAATTAAAGCGAGCTTACGCAGACCAATAAAATTGATCACCGTTAGTTTTTTAAATAATTGCATATCAGATCTTCCCTACGCTTAAATGGATAATGAATCTAAGCGACGACCGCCGTAGAACAGGTTAATTAAAATTCGAGAAACGAATATGGCCGTTACCATCGAGGTGGCAATGCCGATACTTAGCGTGATGGCAAAGCCTTGAATAGGACCAGTGCCGAAATTAAACAACACCAACGCGGCTATCAAGGTGGTTAGGTTGGCATCGATAATAGTTGAAAAAGCATTGTCGTAGCCCCGGTGAATCGACATTTGCGGTGCCGCACCGGCTTGTATCTCTTCTCTAATACGTTCAAAAATCAGTACGTTGGCGTCTACAGCCATACCGACGGTCAAAACCATACCGGCCACGCCGGGCAAGGTTAACGTTGCCTGTAGTAACGATAAAACGGCCACGATAATGACCAAATTAAGCACCAATGCAAAGCTTGCGACTAAGCCAAAAACTCGATAGAACACAATCATAAACAGCAGCACTAGTAAAAAGCCGTAGAGCACTGAGGTAAAGCCTTTCTCGATGTTATCGGCACCCAAGCTTGGGCCAACGGTGCGTTCTTCGATAATAAACACGGGCGCGGCTAGTGAACCGGCGCGTAGTAAAAGAGAAAGATCTTTTGCTTCGTTCTGCCCATCTAAACCATTGATAATAAAGCGCTTACCAAGTTGATCACGAATAACTGGGGCGGTAATAACTTCTCGAATTTCTTTAGTAACCAGCCTAGCGTTACCTTTTGAATCAATTTTAGTTTCGCCCAGCGTCTCAACATAAACCACCGCCATGCGATTACCAATATTGTCGCCGGTCACATCAGAGTTAACATTAGCGCCCTTCGAGTCAAGCGTAATACTTACCGCCGGCCCGCCGTTTTCATCTATCGAAACACTCGCGTCAATAATATTATCACCAGAAAATAGAATCCGCTTCTGTAATAAAATTGGTCGTCCATCACGATAGTAAAAACGCTTTGAGCCTGACGGCACCCGGCCTGTTACCGTTGATGCGGCATTGTCTTCGTCGACTAAATGCACTTGCAGTGTGGCGGTTTTACCTAAAATCTCTTTAGCAACCGACGGATCTTTGACACCCGGCAACTGAACTACGATGCGGTCTAGGCCCTGTTGTTGAATAACCGGCTCAGACACACCCAGCTGATCAATTCGGTTACGTAGAGCCAGCATGTTTTTCTTCAGTGCTGCTTTTTTTATTTCACTAATCGCCGATTCAGTTAACTGAAGCTCCATTGTGAACGAGCCGTTATCCTCTCGGGTCGTTGCAACCAATTCGGGGTTAGCCGTTGTTACCGCGGCATTAGCCTGCTCCTGAAGTTCTTCGGTTTTAAAACGCAGGAAGATCGCACCATTCTCTTGACGGTTAATACCACTGTAGCGAATGCCCTCTTCTCTTAAAAGTTTGCGTATATCTTCATAATAATTGTCGTTGGCTTTTTTCTCAGCGGCGACCATATCGACCTGCATCAAAAAATGCACACCGCCACGCAAATCCAACCCTAAGTACATGGGTGCACCACCCAGACTCTCAAGCCAGCCTGGCGTGGTCGGCAAGTCGGTGGCGGCTACGGCAAATGAATCATCTAACTTCTCGCGCAATACATCACGCGCGGTGTTCTGTGCTTCTTCGCTGGTCAACCGAGCTCGAATTTTGCCATTTTCTAAGGTGATTTGTTTAACTTCAACACCCGCCGTCTCAAGCACACGCTTAGCACGTTCAAGCGTATTGGTGTCTACCACCGCATTACGCAAGCCGATCACTTGCACGCCAGGTTCAGCTTGATAAAGATTTGGGGTTGCATAAATCACGCCAAACGTAACAATTAGCAACAGAACTAAATACTTCCAGGTTGGATTTTTATTCATCAGACAATACCGCTACATACCCTTAACTCGAGATTCTAGCCGTTGTTTAGTTAGTGATTAGATAGTGCCTTTAGGCATCATGGCTTGAACCGACATGCGCTGCACTTTAATTTCAGTGCTCTTGGCTACTTCTACGGTTAAAAAATTATCATCTACTGCAGTGATTTTCCCTAAAACGCCACCCATAGTGACTATTTCATCACCTTTGGCTAAACCAGCCACCATATTTTTATGCTCTTTTTGGCGCTTTTGTTGGGGCCGAATTAACAAAAAATAGAAGATCACAAACAATGCGATCATCGGTAGGAAACTCATAATGCCGCCGCCACCGAGACCTCCAGTTTGCGCTACAGCATCAGAAATAAAGAAACTCAATACGTCGTTCATGAAGGATACCTATCCAATTTTATGGTTGTCTGTTTTACTTCTTGATGTTCGCCTAGGCGCAACACATCAAAAAAATTAAGCGCGAATTATGCCACAGTTGCGTCAATTTGACCGCGCATCTCGAAGAAATTTCCTCGGAATTCATCAAACGCGTTGGCATCAATAGCATCTCGCATTTGCTGCATCAAATTCAAGAAAAAATGCAGATTGTGAACCGTCGCTAGGCGCGCGCCCAAAATCTCTTTTGTCTTCAATAAGTGTTTTATATAGGAACGCGAAAACTGTTTACAAGTGCTGCAACCGCAAGCGTCGTCAATTGGCCTAGTATCCATCAAGTATTTAGCGTTTTTGATCTTAACCACACCTGTCTCTGTATAGAGCCAGCCGTTGCGCGCATTTCTGGTTGGCAATACACAGTCGAACATGTCAATCCCGTAGTGCACGGCAGTTACTAAGTTTTCTGGTGTGCCTACCCCCATTAAGTAGCGCGGTGCGTTATCTGGCATGCTCGGAGTTAAGTGCTTTAGCACTTTGTACATCTCTTCTTTCGGCTCTCCTACCGATAAACCGCCAATCGCATAGCCGTCAAAGCCGATCCGCTTGAGGCCAGCCAAGGACTCGTCACGCAGGTGCTCATACATGCCGCCCTGCACTATTCCAAACAATGCCGACTCGCTATCACCATGAGCAACCTTTGACCGCTCAGCCCAGCGCAATGATAACTCCATTGAGTCACGCGCCTCTTTCTCAGTTGCTGGATATGGGGTGCACTCGTCAAAAATCATAACGATATCAGCGCCAAGTTTACGCTGAATATCAATGGCTTCTTCTGGACCTAAAAATTTCTTACTGCCATCGATTGGCGAGCGAAAGGTAACTCCCTTTTCCTCGATTTTGCGCAAGGCGGCCAAAGACCAGACCTGAAAACCACCTGAGTCAGTCAGAATTGGCTTTTGCCATTGCATGAAATCGTGTAAATCTCCGTGCGCTTGAATCACATCAGTGCCAGGCCGCAGCATTAAGTGAAAGGTGTTTCCCAACACTATTTGTGCGCCGACTTGCTCAAGTTCATCCGGCGTCATCGCCTTTACCGTGCCGGAAGTGCCGACCGGCATAAAAATAGGGGTTTGGATTTCGCCACGCGAAAACGACAATTTGGCTCGTCGAGCCGCGCCATCGGTATTTAAAAGGTCAAATTTCATAATCTTAGTTTAGCTTTAGGCCGACGCGTCTCGGTCAGCCGTTTGGTTTCGCTTAATCAACGCTACTGTGTAGGCTGCTGCGAATAATTCACCAATAATTCAATCGCTTCGACGTAGCCCTGCTTGCCGTGCCCCGATATTTGAGCGATACAGACATCTTTTACCATCGACACTTGGCGAAATTCTTCGCGCGCGTGGATATCTGATATATGCACTTCAACGGTAGGCACTTGACAACCCGCGATGGCATCGCGCAGCGCAATTGAGTAGTGCGTTAAACCACCAGGATTGATTACCACACCGTTGGCCGACTTACGATGAGCATGCAAGTAATCAATTATCTGGCCTTCATGGTTAGACTGAAAAAAATGCAGCTCATGCAACTGACTCACCTCGTGCTCTGCAATCCAAAGATTTAGGTCACTTAGGGTATCGTGGCCGTAGACCTCAGGCTCTCGCTCGCCAAGTAGATTTAGGTTTGGGCCGTTGACAACAAGAATCTTGATAACGCCCTTTTTATCGATCTTCATGTCACTGCCTGAAGGCTATCGATTATATCGTCGCTAGTTACATCGGTGGATACAACGCCATTGCCAATACCATCAATCAAGATAAAATTGAGTTTACCGTTGATGTTTTTCTTATCGTGAGCGACTACCGCCAGTACTTTATCGGCAGGCACTTGCCCGAGCTCAGGCAAATCAAAACGATGCAGCAACGTTTGTGCGGCTTCAAATTCGGAGTCGTTTAATAATCCCTTTTTATGTGAAATGAAATTTGCGCACTTCATGCCATACAGCACTGCTTCACCATGATACAAGCCACCGTAGGCCTGAATTGTTTCAAACGCATGGCCAATAGTATGTCCATAATTAAGCAGTCGCCTCTCACCATTCTCAAACTGGTCATTGGACACAATCTGGGCCTTAATATTACAACTTTTGGCGATAATTTCACTCAACAAGGTTTCATCATTAAGGCTAACAAGATCGTCATAACGCGCTTGCATAGTGCCGAAAATAGACTTGTCTCTAATAAATCCATACTTAATCGCTTCAGCCAGTGAAGAGATCACATTTCGTCGCGGTAGTGTTTGCAAGAAACCAGGGTCGACCAGCACCGCTTTGGGTTGATATATCGCACCTACTAAGTTTTTTCCGGCAGTGAGGTTAACCGCGGTCTTACCGCCTATCGCTGAGTCGATCATGGCTAGCAAAGTTGTTGGCACTTGGATGAATCCAATGCCGCGCATATAGGTTGCGGCAACAAAGCCGCCCAAATCTCCGACGACCCCACCACCTAAGGCAAGTAAAATAGACGAACGATCACACCCCATTTCGACCATTTGAGTCCAAACTTGTTCTGCATGACGAATGTTTTTGGCTGACTCGTCAGCCGGAACAATGATGGTGTCAATTTTGTAGCCCGCGTGCTTGAGCTGCTCTATGACAGGCTCGTACAGGTCAAAAATAGCTTTTTGAGTGACCACCACCCATTGCTGGCCTTGGTTCCACTGGGCAAGAATCTCGGCGAGACTGTTGCGTAGACCATAGCCAATACTAATATCGTACGAATGTTCAGCCAGCTCGAGCGGCACAACTTGAGAAATTGAGGAGTTCATTTAACTTTCTAGGGCTTTCTAGGGCTTGGTCTAGGCTTAGTGCTTAGTGCAAGCATGGCTTAATGCTTGGCGCGAACATGACTTAGCGCGAGTGGCGCAGATAAACGCAATGTAACAAACCATTGCAAAACATTTTGAGGGCTATTTTATGATTTTCTCTAGGTCTCTTACCAGCGCATTCATATCAACATGGGCAACGATATTGCCTCCCATCCAGATTTCGACCGAGTAAACAGCTTGCGCCACCAGCATTTGCACACCATTGACTACCGAAGCACCTTGGCTTTGCGCCTGTTGCAAAAATTTACTCTCAAGCGGGTTATACACCAAGTCAAACGCGAGGGTATTCTCGGTAAAGAAGTTGTCTGGCAATGGAGAATCATTGACGTTCGGACTCATACCCACTGAGGTCGTGTTTATAACGCAATCGAGGTCTTTAGAGCGAGTGGCCAACTCGTCAGCGGAAACCACTTCGACCTCGATAGATTCATTAACGCTTAGAATCGTATTCTTTAATTCCTCAGCGTGTTCAGGTGTGCGATTTACAATTGAAATTTTCGACGCTTCACCCTCGGCGAGTACCGCCGCGACTGCTTGTGCGCTGCCACCAGCGCCGAGTATAGCGAACTGATTGCCCTCAATATCGATGTCATTCTGGCGTAGAGAGTAGGCAAAGCCCATAACATCGGTATTGTATCCGGTGAGCTTATTGCCGACACGGTTGACGCAGTTGACCGCATTCAGCAGTCTAGCCTTACTGTCTACTTCGTCTAATAAGTCTATGACACTCGCCTTGTGTGGAGTGGTAACATTTACGCCATCAAACCCACCAACTCGAAATCCAGTGAAGAAACTTTTAAGCCGATCCTGAGGAAGCTCAACAGTACGATAGGAAGCATCATCAATTTCAAGTTGACGATAAATCGCTTTATGCAGCGCCGGACTCATACTATGGCCCAACGGCTCCCCCAATAACGCAAATCTTTTCAAATTTTACCCTGTCGCTTAAACCTGAGACCAACCCTTATCGTTGTAATTATTGGTCTCGTTTTGAATTGTTAAGTCGTTAATAAATATGCTTTTATTAACTCACTCCTTAACAGCAATGCGCACCTTCTTTATGCTGTTCGTCTTGATCGTACCGCATTTGCGAGGTTTCGGCAAAGTTCTTCCGTTTCAGCCCACCCAATGCAGCCGTCGGTGATACTTTGCCCGTAGGTCAACGGCGTGCCAACGACCACTTTCTGAGCGCCTTCAACCAAGTGAGACTCAATCATAACACCAAATACGCGCTGCTCTCCCGCAGCAAGTTGCGCGCAAACGTCGTCACAAACCTCTCGTTGCCGAGCTGGAGACTTAAAACTATTGGCATGACTAAAATCAATCATAATATTGGGGCGAAGGTTAGCTTTTACTAGCATTTGTGCCGACTCTTCAACGTGCTCAGCTGAAAAATTAGGCTCCTTATTGCCGCCACGCAGAATAATATGGGTGAATTCATTGCCGCTACTATTAACGATTGCAGTACGCCCTTCTTTGGTAACCGACAAAAAGTGATGCGGGTTACTTGCAGCACCGATCGCGTCGACCGCAATCTTTAGGTTGCCGTTGGTGCCGTTTTTAAAGCCCACTGGACACGATAATCCTGACGCTAACTCGCGATGACACTGGCTTTCTGTGGTACGCGCACCAATTGCTCCCCACGAAACGATGTCACCGGTATACTGCGGCGTAATCAAATCGAGGTACTCACAGCCAGCCGGTACGCCCATGTCGTTAATAGACAGCAATAGATCGCGAGCGATGCCAATGCCTTTGTTTACCTTAAACGTATCATTCAAATCCGGATCGTTTATCAGCCCCTTCCAACCGACGGTAGTGCGTGGCTTTTCAAAGTAAACTCGCATAACGATGACTAAATCATCCTTTAACTCGTTCTTGAGATCAGCTAAACGTGCGGCGTATTCTAATGCCGACTTCGGATCATGAATTGAACACGGGCCAACAATAGCAACAAGACGGTCGTCTTGACCCGCCATTATCTTTTCTATTTCTTCACGTGCATTATAGGTGGTCGCCGCAGCCGTTTCGGTTAGCGGGAACTGTTCGTGAATTTGCACAGGAGCAATTAGCTCCTTGGTTGCGGCTATGCGCAGGTCATCGGTCTGTTTCATACTCAATCTATTTGATAGCGCTATAGCACTTCTTGTTTGCGCACTGTGGCGCTTTATGGTCGACGTAAAATCACGCCGTGGTTAACATAATTCAGCCCTTGGCTAACAATCCGGCTATCGGAAGCTCGAAAAACTCGAATAAGCGGCGTTATTTATTAGCGAGGTGAATTAAGAGTTGAAATATAACACGAGAGCAATCTAAAGCCTTACTAAAACTGCGCTGCATGGCATTTTTGCTGGCAGAGGCCTCGAAAGTTTGACCAATATTACTGATGTCACAAAACGCTAACATTCAAAAACCATAATAGTCGGTTATCATTAGCGTATAAGCAGAATAAAATCACAAAGAGTTGATGATTCATCATGCCTTAGTTATTTATTTAACCCCGGGCGACTCTACTCCAACTTACTTTAAAGCAGGCCATAAACAAATGAGCGATCAACATCAATCGTTATTTTTACACGCGGAATTAAGCCTATTGGCATTCAATCAGCGAGTATTAAACATGGCTCTCAACCCAACAACCCCGCTATTAGAGCGTTTGAAGTTTCTGTGCATTTTTAGCTCCAATATGGATGAATTTTTTGAGATTCGGGTATCTGGGCTAAAAGCAAAAGCCGATAGCGTGGTATCTGGCGAAAGCTTCGACGGCTTATCACCACAACTCGCGCTTGAGGAAATCAGTACTCGTGCCCATGCAATGGTAAAACTGCAATATGAGGCGTTAAACGATGAAGTATTGCCCGGGCTCGTTGATTATGGCATCCGGTTTTTAAAACGTGAAGAGTGGAACGAAGATCAATCAAAATGGCTTAAGAGCTATTTCAAGCGTGAAGTATTACCGATTCTGACACCTATACGACTCGACCCAGCGCACCCGTTCCCGTTAACCATAAACAAGGGCTTAAGCATCGTGGTTGACTTACATGACCCTGATCGTGACGACAAACATAACATTGCCGTGGTGCCCGCCCCTAGAGCGCTTCCTCGGTTCATCCGCTTACCAGATGAATTGTGTGAGTCCGAATATGAGTATGTTTTTTTATCATCTATTATTCATGCCAATATCAAGCGTCTATTTTCGAATGTCAGAGTCTTGGGCTGCTATCAGTTTCGAATCACCCGCAACAGCGATCTGTATGTTGACTTAGAAGAAGTTGAAGATCTCGCGCGCACGCTCGAAGGCGAGCTACCATCAAGACTCTATGGCGAGGCCATTCGCTTAGAGGTCTCTGAAGATTGCCCTAAGCGGATACTCGAATTTCTAAAAAAACGCTTCCAAATGGATGATAGCTATATCTATCATGTTAACGGACCGGTCAACTTAAACCGATTGATTGGTTTGCCCGATATGGTCAATCGACCGCAAATCAAGTACCCGGTATTTAACCCGTCTACGCCCGATAACGTTGGGCTGCAAAATAATTTATTCGACGTAATCACTAATGGTGATGTCTTACTGCACCACCCGTTTCAGTCATTCGCACCGGTTGTAGACCTACTGCGCCAGGCCGCTGTTGACCCTGGCGTGTTAGTGATAAAGCAAACTCTATACCGCACGGGCTCAAATTCGGTGATGGTAGAACACCTCGCTAGCGCCGCTCGCGCGGGCAAAGAGGTCACGGTGATCATCGAGTTAATGGCTAGATTCGATGAACAAAATAACTTATCTACGGCGCAGAAACTGCAAACCGCTGGCGCGCATGTGGTTTACGGCATGGTTGGCAAAAAAACCCACGCCAAGATGTTAATGATTGTGCGTCGAGAAGGCAGTCGGCTGCGACGATATGTGCATTTAGGCACCGGTAACTATCATCAGGCAAATACCCGCATGTACACTGACTACGGATTGTTTACCAGCAATAAAGAAATTACCCAAGACGTGCATGAGATATTCATGCAATTAACCACACAGGGTCCAAATCCTGCGCTTAAACGCCTGTTTCAGTCGCCTTTTGGCATCAGCGACATGTTCATTGAGAAAGCGCAGCGTGAGGCCGATAACGCCGCCTTAGGAAAACCGGCCTACATTCTAGCCAAGGTCAACGGATTATCCAGCCCAGCAATCATAAATGCACTCTACGCGGCATCAACTGCCGGCGTTAAAATTGATTTAATTGTGCGCGGCATATGTTGCTTACGACCGGGGATTGAAGGCCTCTCCAGCAACATTCGTGTCAGGTCAGTGGTCGGGCGCTTTCTTGAACATGCGCGCGTGTTTTACTTTGAGAACAGCGACGCGATGAGCGAAATATTTTTATCCAGCGCAGACCTAATGCCGCGTAACTTGAGAAACCGAATTGAGCAATGCACCCCGATACTCGATGACACTATAAAGCAGAGCATTCTCGAAAACCTAAAGACCTACTTAAATGACGACAGCAATACTTGGCTGATGAAAGCCGATGGGCAGTATGTGCCGGCATTGCCGAGTGAGGAAGGTGGGGAGCCGGTTAATGCTCAGCAGATTTTGTTGACTAAGTATTGTGATGAGTATTAGTTGGTTGGGGGAGCTGGAATCTGTCACCTTGAGCGACTAGTCGACTTCGCCCATACTTTGCCACTGCCGTGGCGGGCGTTCATTTTTTTGGCGCAAAAAAACAGAACCAAAAAAACATACCGCTGTCGTAACTCCGTTACGCCTTTAGGCGGCTCATGGTTCGGGCTAGCTCTGCGAGCGGCGCCACTGGTGGGTACTAGGTGCCCCTTGAGGGTATCTAAAGTTCAAACGTAATTGAAAAGACTCTGATTATTCATTGAGATTTTTCCACTCGCTTCGCTCGGTCAAAATGACGGTAGTTGGCCCTGAAGAGCCAATGTAGAAGATTATTACCGTTCTTCAATTTACCGCTAGCGGGTATTCGATCCTTTAAGGCTATCAATCCAGCCTTGTATCTGCGCGATCATTGATACCGCTCCGACTTCAGTAAATAAACTCAAAGATTTCTTCCATAGTTCTACGGCCTTCTCCAACTCGCCTCGGATTTGACAGATATTCCCGAGGTTGCCATAGGTACTGGCCATGCCTTCTTTACGACCCAGTGACTCATCGATCTCCAGAGATTTGAGATGGAACCTTTCGGCCTTCTCCAACTCGCCTCGGGTTTCATAGATATTCCCGAGGTTGCCATAGGCAATGGCCATGCCTTGTTTACGACCCAGTGACTCATTGATCTCCAGAGATTTGAGATGGAACCCTTCGGCCGTCTCCAACTCGCCTCGAGTTTTGTAGATATTCCCTAGATTGCCATAAACAATGGCCAAGCCTTCATTACGACCCAGTGAATCATTGATCTCCAGAGATTTGAGAAAGAACTCTTCAGCCTTCTCCAACTCGCCTCGGGTTTGATAGATTATCCCGAGGTTGCCATAGGTAATGGCCATGCCTTCTTTACGACCCAGTGACTCATCAATCTCCAGAGATTTGAGAAGGAACTCTTCGGCCTTTTCTAACTCGCCTCGGATTTTATAGATTATCCCGAGGTTGCCATACTGGTTGGCCATGCCTTCTTTACGACCCAGTGATTCATTGATCTCCAGAGATTTGAGATAGAACTCTTCGGCCTTCTCCAACTCGCCTCGGATTTGATAGATATTCCCGAGGTTGCCATAGGCAGCCGCCGTTTGACTGGACTGGCTGTCTTTTCCACTGATAGCCAACGACCTATTGAGATAGGTCTCAGCCAAATTTAATTCGCCTGTCCTACGGTAAAAAGTGTAAGCCAGATTAAGCACCTTTATATTCGTTGTTCCATCGACTGCCTTGGCAAATTTCTGCCGCGCGGTTTCAAGCTTACCTTTGTTAGCGGCCACTGCCGCCTCTTCAGCGAATTCAAGCTGGAATACTTCTGCTCGTAAATAGGCTTGATCAGCCTGTTGTCGCGCTTCTTCGGCGTCCTTTAGAGCTTGTTCCGCTTGTTTCTTTGCCGTCTCGATTTCCTCTATGGCGGATAACGGCAGTATATTCACCGCTTCTTTCTGAACTTGTGGAATCTCGCCCTTGGCGAAAGCAATGAGGTGTCTGGAAACTTTTTCTCGGAAGCCTTCGTTATTATCGAAGTAGTGGTACATTACCTGCCTTGATTCCTCCAATTGCCGACGAAAACCCATCACTTTTTCAAGTTGGGGGCCTGGGTCGGCTTCCTGACCTGGATCGGTACGCTTAAAGAAGGTGAATATTTCCGGCTTTCCACTTTCCTTGAATCTTTCGAGCGCCCGATGAAACTCTTCTTCGGTATACGACGAGTAAGCGGAATCGGGTGCGTCTTGCCCCCACCGCCGGTGTAAACAGAGGATAAACACGTCACATCGATCTATTTCATGATTGATCAAAGACTGGTTTCTTCTGCCTGCCAATGCCAGGGTATCCTCCCATCCTAATGGATCAAATTCCACATCAGCGCCAATGCCAAAACCATTGTTCAATTCTTCGATCGATTCCTTGAACTTGGCCCGTTCTTCGGCGAGATCACCCGGAGAGGCTATAAATACTGAGATAGTTTTTTTGACAGACACTGTTTCCCTTCTTTCTGTTTAGGCGGTAGTGTTCGAATAGTTTTACTACCGTTGATTGACTGCTTTCTTAAATTAACTATTGAGATCGAAAATAGTCAAATTAGCTTTTCGAGTATGTTTCTGCCTAATTAAAAAGTAAAGCCCTGCCGTCGGATTCATTATAGCGACGATTCTTAAAGCGTTAGCTCGAAGTCAGGCCTTAACACTTCACGCAAAGCTAAGCTTGATCCCAATAGATTTTAACCAAGAGCTTTCTTGCTTCAGATCGGCCTTAGTTAGAGGGTGCGAGGCCAACCAGCCGTCATCAAATGTTAGATTTAAACATTGGCCATCTACTTCGGCTTGAACTTGTGTGTCTACGCTTGAGCCTCGTCCACGGTGCAGCAATACTGAGATGCGTAACAATACTGCGATTCTCTTTGCTGGAGTCACCAGTGTTGATGGTAGTGATTCAAATATGCTTAATGGGAATTTACGTCTATGACCAGAGATTAACGCCGCAAGTAAAAGCTGGTCACGCTTGGCGAAGCCTGCCATATCGGCGTTGGCGAGAACGTATGCGCCGTGTTGGTGATAGCCATCATGGCTGATCTGCAAGCCGACTTCATGCAATTGTGCCGACCATTGCAAGCTGCATTGAAACAGACTATCTCTAATATCCCATGATCCGACAACCTGTTGATACAGCATCGCTGCTGTATCAGCAACTTTATCACCATGAAGAGCGTCAACGTCCCAACGGCTTAGCATCGCTGATACCGTAACGCCACGAACATCTTCGGCCGATGAACGGCCAACTAGGTCGTATAGAACCCCTTCTCGCAAGGCGATATCTGAGACCGACATTTCCTTAATATCAAATAGGTCGAACAAGGCGATCAGAATTGATAAACCACCGGCGAACACTGGCAGTCGATCACGGCTAACGCCTGGCACCGCCAAATTATCTAGATGTTCCGCGGATACCGCCAGTTCTAATAGGTGGTGCAAGCCGTCTTTGCGGATCGTGTCTGTCGCCCAACCGCTGGCGGCCATGGCTAACGCCATTGATTTCATAGTGCCGGAGCAGCCAATTACTTGGTTCCATCCCTGCATTCTAAATTGACTGACCACCGGCTGGATCGCTAACTCGGCGGCTAACCTTGCTTTCTCGAACCGTTTTCTTGTCAGGGCACCATCTGCGAAAAATTCTTCGCTTAAAACAACACAACCTACTTCAAGGCTTTCTCGGCAATGCGCGGTATCGCCCTTGCCGGCGATTATTTCGGTACTACCACCACCGATATCGATCACCAAGCGTGACTCATCTTGGCTGGATGACCACTTCGACACCCCCAGATAGATTAGTCGTGCTTCCTCTCGACCAGCAATGATTTCGATACTATGACCTAATGCGAACTCGGCTCGCTCTAAAAACTTATTCTTACCGTGTAAGCGTCGCAATGCATTTGTGCCGACCGCGCGGATGTTCTCAGCTGGCAAGCTAGCTAGTAACTGGCCAAATTCTTTCAAGCAAAGCAAAGCACGCTCAGCGACTTCTTCTGAGAGATAGTTTTTTTCGTCAAGACCGGCGGCCAAACGCACAACTTCGCGCTGACGGTCGATAACGGTGAACTCGCCATGATTATAGCGAGAGATGACTAAGTGAAAGCTGTTTGAGCCCAAATCGACGGCGGCGTAACAATCTCCACCTAACTCTGGCCCTGTGGCGTCTAAAGCTAATGGTTGCATAAAGTGCGGCTTAGTATCCACCACAGTCACTGTGGTGAAGGTTTATTCAAGCTAGTATTGTATCCAAGTTTTCAGTCAACCGCACTCCTGAGATTTGTATCGCCCCTCTAAGACGATATTTCACAAGAAAATACAAAATATTGGCAAAATGACTTGAGTTTGTAGGCAACCTTCCTTAAAGTCCGCATAGAATTTCTAAGGCCCACAATGCTTATTATATCCACACCTTGTAGATACCCGTTAGATACAGTCAGGTATGTAATAGACATTAGAAAGTACAGAGCCAATTAGGCTGTTCACTTTTACCACAATCTAGCGTGTTGAATCTATGTTGAAGAATATCCGTAACACCATCGCCGCCTGCGCCACCATCGCGCTCGTGACTTCGTTTTCAAGCGCTCAAGTTGCTAATGCAGCTGACGCCGCTAACGGAGAGAAATTAGCGCAAACCTGCTTAGGTTGTCACGGCGCACCAGGCTTACGTAACCCTGGGCCGGTCTACGAGATTCCTATGATTGGCGGGCAGCATGCCGAATACATCATTAGCTCGTTAAAAGCATATAAGGATAAAACACGTAGCCATAAAACAATGCAAGCGCAGGCATCTAACCTCAGCGATGAAGGTATGGCCGACATAGCCGCATTTTTCTCGCAAATGGATGGTAATTCACGACCTAGCCTAGTCAGCGAAGCTGAATTGAGAATGGGCGAAAAGGCAGCGGCCTCATGCGCGGCATGTCATGGTAAGACAGGCGATGGCGCACAGAGCGCGTTTCCTAAGCTCGCTGGTCAATATGAGAGCTACCTAATTCAGTCACTCAAAGACTATCGCTCTGGCGATCGCCAAAACATCATTATGTCAGGTCAGGCAGCAAACCTGAGCATAGGTGAAATCAAAGCACTTGCAGCTTGGTTCTCATCGCAGGACGGAGGGCTATCCGCTCCTGAAAGTAAAATATTCAAATAATAGCCCTGAGCTGCTTTTAAATAACAGCCGTGACTGTCTGCTATTCAAAAGCCTGATCATCTGTTAAGTAACAGCTCTGAGCTATTCGATAGAATAAAGCCTGCACTAAGTGTGGGCTTTTTTATATCAAAACCATTAATTGCTGGCCGGAATTTACCTCTAACTAACTCAGTTTGACAAATACCACCGGCTCGCTAAAATTGAAGACTGAAGTCTCACTTTAGCAAACAAAAATTACCCGCCCACGGAGGCATTATGACCCTATTTTCAAAAACTTTAATTGCCTGTACCTTGGCACTTGGTTTATCCAGCAACGTACTCGCCCAATGCAATGCTCCTGCAGCACCGATAATTCCTGATGGCAATGTGGCGAGTGAAGACGAGCTTGTAGCCGCCCAACGTGCATACAAAGCATTTGAAAAAAAATTCTATGATTACCGCGATTGCCTGACCGCAGAAGAGCAAGCCATTAACCCTGCAGTAGACGATTTAGAAGAGCAAAAGGCGATTATTACTGCGGCAGATAATGCCGCATTTGAGGAGCTAAACCGAGTCGCCAACGAATTCAATTCAGCAGTGAAAGCGTTTAAATCTAAGTAAAATAATTCATTGTGCATAGCTTATGCATTCACGAAAAAGGCGACCATCTATTTGGATGATCGCCTTTTTTTCTAACTTTAGAGCAGCTTTAGCCTAACGCCGCCCTGACTAGTTGGTGTTGCTGACGTAACTTGTCAGGCAAACGGTCACCATAACTCTCTAGATACTCGCCAAATTCGTCCATTTCTTGACGCCATTGTTGATCGTCGATTGTTATCAATGACTGCCACACGGCTGGATCTATATTCAAATCAGCGGCATCAATGTCACCATCACAAGGCAAATATCCTATCGCAGATTCCTTAGCGCCGACCTCGCCTTTACAGCGTTTAATAATCCACTGCAAAACACGTAAATTGTCGCCAAAACCCGGCCATAGAAATTTGCCATCTTCATCTTGGCGAAACCAATTTACATGGAAAATTTTCGGTAACGTATCTGTGCGTTCAGCAAAACTAAGCCAATGAGTCCAGTAGTCGGCGAAGTTATAACCACAAAACGGCTTCATTGCCATTGGGTCACGACGAACGATACCTACCTTCCCCGTTGCCGCAGCCGTGGTCTCAGAGGCCACGCCAGCACCGACCATGACGCCATGCTCCCATGACTTAGCTTGATACACCAATGGCGCAAGCTCACGGCGGCGACCACCAAAGACGATCGCAGAAATCGGTACGCCCTCGGCCGCTTCGGCCAAGCTCGAGTAGGCTTTGTTTTCAGTTGCCGAAACAGTAAAACGTGAATTGGGATGAGCCGCTGGCCCTGAATTAGCCGCGAAGTCATCGCCCTTCCAGTCTGTTTCAGGCTGGCCTACTTTTTTATCTTCCCACCAAGGCTGGTTATCGGCGGTGGTGCCAACATTAGTAAAGATAGTATTCTGCTGAATCATGTCGTAGGCGTTTTGATTGGTCTTGGCGTTGGTACCAGGGACAACACCAAAATAACCCGCCTCAGGGTTAATCGCGCGCATTTGCCCGGAGGTATCCATATGCAGCCACGCGATATCGTCGCCGAGAGTCCAAACCTTCCAGTCTTTAAACTTCTCTGGAGGAATCAACATGGCCAAGTTTGTCTTACCGCAGGCCGATGGGAAAGCGGCGGCAATATAGTGCGTCTCACCTTCTGGACTTTCCAAGCCCAAAATTAGCATATGTTCAGCTAACCAACCTTCTTTACGCGCCTGCCAGCTGGCAATACGCAAGGCATGGCATTTCTTGCCTAATAAGGCATTACCGCCGTAGCCTGAGCCATAACTCATGATGCTGAGCTCTTCAGGAAAGTGCATGATAAAGCGGCGCTCAGGGTCTAGTTCACCGATCGAGTGCAGACCTTTAACAAATGAGCCTTCAGCCTCAATTCGCGACAAAGCCTTGGTGCCCATGCGTGTCATCAATTTCATATTGATTACCACGTATGGGCTGTCAGTAATTTCAACGCCACAGCGTGAATACGGAGAGTCAATTGGCCCCATACAATAGGGGATCACGTACATAGTACGTCCCTGCATGCAGTCTTGATAAAGGTCATTCATTTTCTCTTTGGCGTCAGCGACTGGCATCCAGTTGTTGTTGTCGCCGACCGTTGCTTGGTCATCAGAGCAGATAAATGTTAGGTGTTCGACTCGCGCAACATCTTGCGGGTCGGAGAGATGTAAGTAGCAATCCGGGTGCGTGTCAGAGTTTAACGACGACAGTGAGCCGTCGTCCAACATTAGATCTATGATCTGTTGGTACTCTTTTTCGCTGCCATCACACCACACAACTTTTTGCGGTTGTGTGCGCTTAGCAACGTCTGACACCCATGCGGCCAATTCTTGATTTTTCGTGGTCATAATCAACGCTTTATTGGGTTACATTTATGAACAAGGCTCACTCTTTCGTGGAAAGTGGCTATCGCTCAATTGTCTTGGCACTCATTTTTACGCTGTCTGACGCTCTAGGATGGGATTTCACATTTCGATAAAACCACACCACTGCCTCGTGTGTTGGACGAGAACAAGCGACAACCTTCGCCGTGCCTATTATTTTGGTCGGCAGTCTAACAACGTATCTGCGAAAATCCTACCCCGATTGACGATTACCCGACATTCATAGCCGCAATTCGACAGACTGTTCGTTAACTCATTCGCTAAGAGGCTCTCGATTGCTGTGCGCGACCACTTCACCACAATGCAGGCGTAAATAATTGCTCAGCGACGGATGTTAATAACGTTGTGATGGGATTCTCAAACGTTGGCCAATTCGGATGCTTGAGCGTCGTGTTAAACGATTCGCGTCGAGTAGCAAACTACATTGAACTCGATAGCTTTCGGCAATACCGCAGGCGGTCTGACCAGACCGAACCACATGCCAACTGTTCTTTGATGATACTTTAACAAATTGGCCGATCTGAATAACGCTGCTACGGCGCAATCCATTAATAGCCAAAAACTCACCACATCGCATGCCTGACCGTTCAGCGATAGAGCATGATGTGTCACCACTCTGGACCTTATAACGTTGCAGACTTGAACTGCTTTTGCCGATACCTTCTGCCGAGTTAGAAACACTCGTGGTAGCTGTGAGGCCTGAGGCACTTGTGCGATTAGACGTATTACTTACATTGGACGTATTACTTACATTGGACTTAGTAGAGGTGACACTTATGCCACCGGACTTAGTCGGCACTTTGAGTCGTTGACCAACATAAATCATCGCACTACGATTCAGTTTATTTAGCTTGCGCAATGACGTGCACGAGGCTTTATACTTCTCAGCTATGCCACACGCCGTCTGACCCCGTCTGACCTTGTGCCAAACAAAACCTGGCTTCTCTGTTTCTTTCGATAGCTGATCCATCTGTGCCACAGAAACAGCCCAGCCCTGCTCCCTGTAAGGTAGTTTCAGGCTATAGCCTTTGGGAATCAACGCTTTGTGTTGCCAGATAATTCGTTTCAATGCAGGATTGAGGGTCTTTAGCTCGCCGATATTAATGCCTAGCTCATGACCAATACGTTTTGCCGATGTTGAGCGCGCGAGCACCAGCGTATTAAACGAGGCAAACCGCCGAGTATCATCGGGGGCAACGACACCGAAAAATTTATCTGAATTTTTGGCCACGTGACGTGCCGCCAAAAAGCTGGCGTAAAAATTCTTCACCGCGGTCTGGAAGCTAGGTGACTTATATTCGAGCAGTAACCGCTCATAGTCCAAACCTACCTGCTTGATCGCACGCTGCATACCACGCACGCCATAGTTATAAGAAGTTATGACAAACGGATTTAGATCTTTTGCATTGACCGTACCGCCATTTTCAAATGCCGCTTCGCTTAAGGTATCGACGCTGTTACGAAAATATTTTGCCGCCGCGTAGGTTGCCGCTCTAGGGTCGTACCGCTCGTCAATCTTGTTGTCGACAATTAGGCCAAGAGAACGCCCTGTGCTTGGCATGATTTGCCATAAGCCCGCCGCACCAACGTGCGATAAAGCCTCAGGGTTAAAAGCCGATTCAACAAATGGTAAATATTGCAGCTCAGGGGTTAAATTTTTAGATTCTAAAGCCGCTAATATTGTCGGCCGATAAATATGAAAGTGTGTCAACGCCTCTCGCATACGGTCTTTGTTACCAGACTGGCAGCGAACCCGCTCCGAGGCGGCTTGAACCTCTTGAGCCGATGCCCCGTCGAACGATGCATAAAGACGTGTCTGAGATTCAGTTAGGCCGCTGCCACTGCTAAGCTTCTGTGACAAAGCAGATAAATTACGTTTCAAGCGCTTTCGCTCTTGGCTGATCGAGTCGCCTTTACGACTCTTACGGCAGCCCTCCTTTCTCTGCAAGGTTGAGTACACACGGTGCGGATTTTCTTTGTCATGAAAAATGGCCGTACCCGTGTCCCAGCGGCTAAATACCTCAATCCAGAAACTCACGCGAGGCAGTAATGACTCGGGACATGAAAACGCTTCGTCGCATTGCAGCTGATAATTAGCGACTGGCCTTGACAAAGTTGGTGCCGCTAACGACACCTGCGAGACGCCGAATAACAAGCAGCAATAAGCTACTGCTCTCATCATGCATTTGAGCACTATGGTCCTTGTCAAAATTGTCATTGTCGAAATATCACCAGCGCCTATCGTTCTTCTAACTACCATTACTCTCTACTATTACTGTTTTGATATGGCTCTCGCAAGTCTGCAAACTGATCTAAACTTAGTTTAAAAAAACAGTTTAAAACTAGGTTTTGCTTGCAGCACTTGATGGCCTAAATTTAACGGTGATACAACCGGCGGTGTGCCTGCTCTAAGGCCTTATTTATGCCCTGATGATAACCACACCAAGCAACGATTGGTATCTTCATTGCCAACAATTTAAATTATCACGCTACAAAGAGAGCCGATGCTGCCATCACGGCGTGATCTATGTTTAAATAGTCAGGCTATCCAACCAACCCTATATAAAAAATCAGTAGCATGAGCCTCGAAAACACAAATATTACCAGCCTAGAGCGCTTGGTGACGCCACAGCAATTTAAACAAAGATTCCCGATCAATGCGCAGGTTGCCAAGCATGTTGAGGCCAGCCGTAAAACCTTAAGAGACATCCTCGACCGCAAAGACAAACGCCTTATTGTGGTAGTAGGCCCCTGCTCAGTGCATGATACCAAGGCGGCAATTGAATACGCTGAACGATTAGCCAAGCTAGCTGAGGATTTAAAAGAAGATTTATTCATTGTCATGCGTGTCTACTTTGAGAAACCAAGAACGACGGTTGGATGGAAAGGCCTAATCAATGATCCATACTTAGATGGCAGTTTTCAGATTGAGAAGGGTATGTCGCTAGGCCGCGAGTTGATGATTAAGATCAACCAGCTGGGCTTGCCAATTGCCAACGAAGCACTTGACCCAATTTCGCCTCAGTACATGCAAGATTTGATTAGCTGGTCAGCAATTGGTGCACGCACCACCGAATCGCAAACGCATAGAGAAATGGCAAGCGGCTTATCGGTACCCATTGGCTTTAAGAACGGCACCGACGGTGGCTTAGAAGTCGCGATCAATGCACTTCAATCGGCCAGCTCTGGACACAGCTTCTTGGGCATAGATGGAGAAGGCAAGGTTTCGATCGTCAATTCTTCGGGCAACCAGTACTCACATATAGTATTGCGTGGCGGCGGCGGTAAGACGAACTATGATTCGGTTAACGTGCGACTAACTGAGCGCGAATTACGCGCGTCGAAGCTGCCGGTAAACGTGATGATTGATTGCAGCCATGCCAACTCAAGCAAAGACCCTGAATTGCAACCACTGGTGCTGGACAATGTTGCGCAGCAAATTCTTGAGGGAAATCAAAGCATTATCGGCGTGATGCTCGAAAGTCACTTAGAGGCAGGCAACCAGAAATTGACCGATGACAAGTCTAAATTGGTATATGGGCAATCTATAACCGATGGGTGTATCGACTGGGATACAACTGAAAAATCATTACGCCAACTGGCGGGAAAACTGAATAGATTTAATCAGTCGGTAGGCCAAAACTATTTATAACACTACGTTAGAAACCAGTTTAGTCGTCGAACGCTAAAAGCTATTACGGTGTTTGCGCCTTAGACGTAATCGGTAACTCAGCCTAGCGAGTAAACAATAAAAAGCTCGAAGTAATTTCACTTCGAGCTTTTTATTTGATCTAGATAAAGCTCCGGACCAGCAGCGCCAATACAACCGTAGGGCAAACAAATCGCACATAAGCCGGCCATACCTTCCAGAAAAAGGACTCTTGCATCTCTGGACACCCTTCCTTAAGTTCACCTAATAGGGTGTCTCGCTTCCAAACCCAGCCTACGAAGAAACAGAACAGGATACCGATCAATGGCTCGCTAAATTGCGTCGCAAAGTTAACCACCCCATCGAATAACCAATCCATATTAAAAATGATAAACACGCTGAACGCTAAAATGGCGATACCAACATACCAAGCGGCTTTTTTACGCGACAAGCCTAAACTATCGTTAGCATAGGCAACCGGCACTTCTAGCATCGAAATGGAGGACGTTAACGCGGCGATGCTCATTAATACGAAGAACAATAGCGATACGATATTACCCGCTGCGCCCATAGTCTCAAACAAAGAAGGCAGTACATTAAATATCAGTCGGCCACTTTCAATTAATTTACCAGCCTCGTCGTAAATCACCACGCCGTTATGCTGTGCTACATACATTGCTGGTATGACAAGCATTCCGGCGAGCACTGCAATACCAATATCCATACAGGCAACCGTGGCGCCAAGTTTCGGTAAATTTTCCGATTTATTGATGTACGAGCCGTAGACCATCATAGTGCCTACTCCCAACGATAACGAGAAAAATGCTTGACTCAATGCGTCCAATACCAAGCTTGGTTCAGTGACCTTACTAAAATCTGGTTGCAGGTAGACCGCCCAACCGGTCGATGCCCCGGGCAATGTAGCGATGTAAATGACTAAGCTTATGATGAGTAAGATAAGAATTGGCATCAATCGCGTCGACCACTTCTCAATACCACTAGCGACACCACTGGCGACGATGCCTATAGTGAGAAGGAAAAACAACGCGCAGAAAATAATACTTCGACTCATTGATTCATTAATAAACCAAGAGTCAGTCAAGCCAACCAAACTTACTAATGAGCCCCCGGCATGTGAAATCATCCAACCGGCCACAATTGCATAAAAGCTCAAAATTAAGCTGGCTGTCAGCATCCCCCAATAGCCCGTCAGCGCCCCTAGAGCTCGAGACTTAGGACCACTTATGGACACCATCGATTTAACCGTATCAGCCTTGGCATGACGACCTATCACCAGCTCAGCCATCAGAATTGGGTAGGCCAAGATAAAGGTGAGAATGATGTATGTGAACACGAATGCGCCACCACCATTTGATGCGACTTTAATTGGGAAACCCCAAATATTGCCTAAGCCTATGGCCGACCCTGAAGCCGCCAATACAAATGCGGTACGTGAACTAAATTCGCCTCGGGTGGCCATTAGCGTTCTCCTATTTATTTCTTATATTTTTTATGTCGGACCGCCATTGAAGAACGGTCCGTTGAAATTACTTCGATGATCTTGTTAGCAAACTAACGCGTGATGACGTCAGCCACTCGCTCAACGATAACAGGCAGATTCTGTTCAGACAAGCCAGCGACATTGATACGAGTACTCTCTAACAGATAAATCCCGAACTCAGAACGGAGTGTAAGCACATCTTGCTGCGGTATACCTAAATAGCAAAACATACCTTTGCTCTGAGATACAAAACTAAAGTCGATCTTAGACTGGGCTTGATTTAACCCTGCTGCCAACCCTTGCCGCAAGCTATTCATACGAGTTCGCACGCTCTCAAGTTCGGATTTCCACTCTTGAGTCAAAGACTCGTTACTTAGCAAATGCCCAACGACAGCGCCTCCGTGTGATGGCGGCATGCTATAACAGCGACGCGCGGCGGATAAAATGTGTGACTTGGCAGCCGCCGTTTGCGCTTCGCTCGTCGTAATTACCAAGGCCGCTCCGACGCGTTCGCGATAAACACCGAAGTTTTTTGAGCATGAACTTGCGATTAACACCTCGGGCAAACGACTTACCGCTAGACGAATTCCATAGGCATCATCGACTAAGCTATCACCAAACCCTTGATAGGCAACGTCAATAAACGGCATCAGATCTCGTTCAGCCAAGATATCAATAACAGTATCCCACTGCGCTTGGGTTAAATCTGCGCCGGTTGGATTGTGACAACAGCCGTGCAATAACACTACGTCGCCCTTGGGAATAGCACTTAATGATTCGACCATTGCAGCAAAATCAACACCATGGGTCTCAGGGCTATAGTAATTATAAGTTTTAAGCGTGAGGCCAGCGCTTTGCAACAAGGGATAGTGATTCGCCCAAGTCGGATCACTCACCCAAACTGTGGCACTGGGATTAGATTGAATTAATAACTCGGCGTTCATTCTCAAGGCACCGCAGCCGCCCGGCGTCATCACCGTAGCAACGCGATCGCCTAAAGTCTTTACTAGCTCGTCGCCGAGCAGTAAGTTGGTAATATGCTCAACAAATGCAGGATCACCTGCTTGCGGCGCATATGCCTTAGTAGTTTGCAGATCAATAAGTTGTTGTTCTGCTTTCTTAACCGCGGCAAAAATAGGCGTGGTGCCCTGCGCGGTTTGATAAACACCGATTGACAAGTTGATCTTGTCGGCGTTGTTATCTTGTTGAAAAATTTGATTGAGCCCTAAAATAGGGTCAGCAGGGAGGGTTTTCAGTTGCTCAAACATGAGATTGACCGTGGATTGACATTGAGAAGTTAGTACTTATCCTAATACTCTAGAGTAAACCGCGAGTCGGTACTCTAAGTGACTATTTTAAGCGTGAATATACCTATTTTAACTTGCAAACTAGCCACCCCGACTATTGTCAGACAAAGGCGTTTTATTTAACTCTTGCTCAGGTGGCGTAGTACGCTTAATTTCGGATAAATATTTAAATAATAATCGTGCCGACTTAGGCGGTTTATCGTGCGCTTGTTCTTGCGCTGCGTTTCTAACCAGTTGCCGTATATGCTGGCGATTAATAACCGGAAATTGGTCTATCAGTTTGGTAAGCAATTTGTCATCGCCGGAGATCAAGCGATCGCGCCATTGTTCCAACTGATGAAGCTCGGCAGTTTGTTGTTTGCTCGGCTGCTTCTGTCTTGCGATTTCAGATTGAATGGCCTCGACATCTTCATAAGCCATTAAGCTGGCAATACGCCGAAGCTGACGCTGGTAAGCTCCCCGCTGAAATCGTTGTCCATCCTTGACGGCTTGACGCATCTGGTCCGTTAGAGGTACTTTTTTTAGAGCCGATGCTGGCATTTCGATCAGCTCTTTACCTAACTGGTTTAGAACCTTAATTTCTCGTTTAAGCACAGTTTTATTCGGCCGAATCGCGTATTCTTTTTCGCTCATGAGCAAAGGTTAAGACGTATTATAAAGGTATTAAATTAAACACAATTATGCGCCCGCAACGCAGTCTTTACCAGTAATTTCTAGGCAAACAGACGCCTACCCTCATTACCGCCTTACGTTGCCTTGCCCTTAGCGTTTTGCGATTCGTCAAAGAATACCTCTATACGGGTCCCAACACCGACTTCACTATCGACTTCAACAATCCAATTAAACCGGTTCGACAAGCGCTTGACGATGGTTAACCCAACTCCATAGCCCTTACGATCAGTCTTACCGGATTGCTCCGCGCGATAGTATGGTTGGAAAATCTTTTTAGTCTGCTCGCTGGTCATTCCTATGCCTGTATCCTCTATCACCACGGAATGCTTCTTTATGGTAATAGTTACTGAGCCCTCGTTGGTATACAGAACCGCATTTCTTATTAGGTTGCCCAACACAATAGCAACTACCTTTCGTGCGGTGAAAATTTCGAGTGGATATTGCTCATCAATCTCGATGGTGACCGGCTTATTATCTAAATAAATATCGGCGCTTCGAATCTCGCGCTCTATTACGTTGACGATGACGGTTTGCTCATCTTCAAACTCTTTATCAGTCTCACGGGCAAGGATTAAAAAGGCATCAATTAATTCCTCCATATCGCGAGCAGAGCCTTTTATCCGGGTAACGTATTTCTTTGAATATATGTCGAGATCTTGTTCGGCAAGCAATAGATCACTAGCCATCTTAATCACCGTCAAGGGTGTCCGGAACTCATGACTTGCGTCTCGAGTAAAAGCCCGCTCACGTTCAACAAACCGCTGAATGCGTCGCGAGTAAGACGAAAATGAAGCCACCAGCTTTTCGATCTCCCAATCGACATCGCCAGGTATATTTGATAAGTCTTCGAGACTCGCATCGGCGTGTGCAGGGTCGAATCGGTCAAATTTATTGGCTAACCAAACGATCGGACTTAATAGGTAATTGGATTCTCTATAGACCCACCAAGCGGTGGTGTATATCAGCACTAAGACTATGGTTAGCGGGAACACTCCAAAGTAAAGCGCCAGTCGTAGTACGCTTTTGCCATCGAACAAAAGGTACAGACGTTTACCGTTACGCTCGGTTGTATACATTAATGAATGAGCAGTTTGTCCGTGCATTTTCTGAAAGCCTAATCCATGCCCCTGCAATTCCGTAGGTATCCCGGCATTGGAATCAACATCGGTCATATACCCCTTCAAGTTTAAGGTATTGGGCGGCTGAAAAGTGCCATCCTTCTCATAGCATCCCCAAAAGTGCTTGGCTTCACCGGTTAACGCTTCTTTTACTAAGAACTGTTCAATTACCACGCTGGCGAAGCCGATACTAAGTACCGCTACTAGGCCAATCAGGCATGCCTGCAACGTCATTTTTCGGCTGAGTTTACTGCGAATAGTCGACTGGTGAAAATTATTCTTATGCTCCACTTAGCAAACTCTCATTTTATAAACACCGTTCGACCTCTTAGCCATTGGATACTATTTGTACAAAAAACTGTTAAATACTAATCGCTACAAACCCAGTATTAGACTGCATCACCAATGCGATATCCGCGGGATTGAATCGTCTGTAACAGCGCTTGCTCAAATGGCTTATCTATCTGTTTACGCAAATTATACATATGGCTGCGCAATGTATCGCTATCTGGCAATATGTCGCCCCAGATTTCATGCTCCAACTGGTTTCGACTAACTACTTTTGGTGACTCTTTCATCAGAATCGTCAAAATTTTCAAGCCTATTGGTGACAAATAAATTTGTTGCCCTGAGCGTTTAACCTCTAAGGTGCCAGTGTCCAACTCCAAGTCACCAACATTCAGAACTTCTTGCTGAGCGATCTGACCCTTGCGGCGCATTAGCGCTTTGATGCGAGCTTCTAGCTCTAGTATTTCAAATGGTTTAACTAGGTAATCATCTGCGCCCAACTCCAAACCGGTAATCTTATCTTCTAGAGTATCGCGAGCCGTTAGCATCAAGATTGGTGTACCTACCTTAGACTCTTCTCTCAACTTACGACACACGTCGAGGCCATCCATCTCGGGCAACATCAAGTCAAGAAGGATGACGTCATAATTATTTTGACTGGCTAAATTAAAGCCCATACGACCATCGCTAGCGTAGTCGAGCTCATAGTCTCTGCGCTCGAAATAATCATAGAGCATCTCAGCGATGTCTTTATGATCTTCAATAATTAAAACCCGGGTATTGTTAGTCATTAGCTGTTTAAAATTCTTTGTAATGTGGTAAGTTTAGGTAACAGACGGTGAGATCAATGTGAACGATAATTACGCACAAAGCCTTGTATTTGATGGTTCGAAGATCGCAATAACGATACTCATAAGCATAGTATTATCTGCGTGTTCCGACAAATCAAAACCTATAATAAACGATAGCACTTCAATAGAAATGTCGCAGCTTGTTTGCCATTCGGCATCTAACTATAAAGGCCGAGTAGTCGGCGACGGCCATTGTGTTAGCTTGATCAAGCGGTGCTCCGGAGCACCGCCAACCAAACTTTGGCGCGCGGGCGCTCCAGTTCTAACATCAGATTTACCGCCAGGCACGGTGATAGCTACCTTTAAAAACAATCGTTACCCCAGCCATACCGGCCATCACGCCGCTATTTACATACGACACGATGAAAATGGTATCTGGGTCTGGGATCAATGGATCGGCAAGCCAGTACACCGACGACTAATTCGTACGCGTACAGATAATGCTAGCGCCGGCAACACGGCTCAGACTTATCGAGTGGTTTTAATCGAGGACACTAAATCTAATAATCGTTACTCCAAGGCAAATTAAAAATTGGCCGCCAGCGACTCAACTAATTAGTTATCGACTCTTGTTGAGTGAATTTTTCGCTGACATTCTTTGTCGCCTTTCGCCGGCCGACGGCGTCACGTTTAACAATAGAGGCACTAACCCTAACGCACAAACCCGGCTTATTATCAGAGAACGACAAGTCTAATTTATGTAACTTCAAGACCGCGAATACTAACGCTAAGCCGAGGCCACTGCCTGGCGTGGTGCGACTTTGATCCAAACGATAAAAACGCAGCACCACTTTTTCATGTGCTTCTTCGGGAATACCGGGTCCATTGTCGGCAATTTCGACATACCAGTTGACGCCCTCTTTAACCGAACGGATGGTAATCACGCCTTGGTCCGGAGTGTACTTAATCGCATTATCCAGCAAATTCGCAAAGGCTTGGAAGAGCATATCTCGATCTGCCGAAATCTCCATGGTTTGACAAATATCAATATTAAGACGCTGGCCCTTCTCTTCAATTAAAGGTTCGTATAGTTCAAGTAAATCATACAAAATTGAGTTCAAATCAACTGATTTAAATCCTTTTCGTTGCTCGCTATACTCGATTCTCGCGATACGCAGCAAGGCGTTAAAAGTAGCTAAAAGACCATCAGCCTCGTGAATAATTTGATCAACCGCAAGCTCTTCTTCTGGTCTGCCAGCGACCCTGATTTTCAATTCTTCGACTCTGTTCTTTAGACGAGCAAGAGGCGTTTTTAGGTCGTGCGCGATGTTATCTGACACCCTTCTAACGCCTTCTACCCCATGCTCAATTTGATCTAGCATGCCGTTTAGATTACCTGCCAGTTCATCAAATTCGTCGCCGGTTCCACTGGTGGCAATTCGCCGCCTCAGATCACCTTGCATGATCTTGCGACTTGTTTGATTGATAGAGCCCAGACGACTACTCAGCGTACGCCGCATCATCAATCCGCCAATGATTCCCAAGGCTACAGTTAACATTAGGCCCCACATCAACGCTCGACCGACCAGAGCCTTTAGTGTTGTCAGGTCTTTCATACTCTGGCCAACCAGCAAGTTGTAACGGTTATCCAGTAGTACCGCTCGAGCTCTTACACTAAATTCGGTATCACCGCCTTCACGTATGCGGCTTAACTTAAAATCCAGCCAGCCACCTTTGCCATCAAGCGACATTCTCGGCCATCCAGACATGTTGCTCACTAACGGCTGAAACTGATAGTCAGCAAGCAAATAGAGGGTTGGATCACCTGGCCGAGGCTGAACTCGTTCAGACATCAAGGTAACTAGGCCAGGATAACCTTTACGAGCGTAAACATCGGACAGCTCTTGAATCTCGGCGTTTATATCAATATCAGTCTGGTTAGTCTTGTAAACAATGGTCGACCAATAAACAAATCCTAAGATAATCGAGACCGACAGGCCAAACAGCAAGACATAAACCAGCGTGATACGAAACGCCGAGCTTTTAAATGGACTAATCTGGTTCACTCAACATATAACCTGCGCCACGAACGGTATGTAAAAGAGTTACTTCGAACTCTTTATCAATTTTACCGCGCAGACGGCTGATGTGAACGTCAATTACGTTAGTTTGTGGGTCGAAGTGATAATCCCATACCTTCTCAAGCAGCATGGTACGAGTGACAACTTGGCCACTGTGGCGCATCAGATACTCAAGCAGTCGAAACTCTCGAGGCTGCAAATCAACCTTCTGCTCATTTCGGCGTACTTCACGCTTAAGCAAATCCATCTCCAAATCAGCAACCTTCAACACCGTATCAGGGGATTCGGGCTCGGCACGACGCACCAGTGCTTCAATTCGCGCTTGCAGCTCTGAAAATGCAAACGGTTTGACTAGATAGTCATCGGCACCAGCTTTCAAACCAACTACCCTATCATCGACATCGCCTAATGCACTCAACATCAGAATAGGTGTTCGATTGCCACTCCCACGTAAAGTACGAGTCATGGTGACTCCATCTACCTTCGGCAGCATTCGATCGGCAATGATCGCTTGGTACTCCGTAGAGTCGGCCATTAGTAGACCTTCACGGCCATCGGCCGCGTGATCGGCTATGTGGCCGCACTCGGTTAAGCCTTTTACGATGTAATTCGCAGTTTCGTTATCGTCTTCAACGATTAATACTCGGATCATACTTTTTTTATTCATTTCTATTTTTAATCCATTTTACGCTATTTAAAATTTCGCTCCCACTTAATGCGTCACTTTCGGTACTCTTTCTTAGTGACGAGCAGGAGCACGTTATGCGAATCAATGCTGTAAATATTAATCCAATTTGAAGACCAAGAAACCAGGGCTACCACGGCGATTAATTAACACCGCCACCGAACCTTGCTTAGCTTTCTTAGCCGCCTTTAAAACTTTTGTTATCTGCTCGGGGCTGCGAATATCTTTATCGCCACCAAACTGTACGATCACGTCACCGGGGCGCAGATTGTTCTTCGCCGCTAAACCGCGTCGCTCGACCGAGCTCAAAAGCACACCTTGAACGCTCTCGCCGATGCCATATTCGGCTCGATTAGTCTCATTTAACTGCGCCATTTCTGCGCCGAGCAGTTCATTCATTTTGGGTTCTACTTCTGCCTCAGACGCCTCGCTCACTAGTTCGTCATCAGAGGGGAACGGCTCGGTTTTAATCTTAATATTTTTAACCTTGCCATCACGCCAAACTTTCATACCGTAGCTTTTACCGACCTGAGATTGGGCAACTTCTTTTGGCAAATTACGCATCTCTCTTATTGGCTCGCCATTGAACTCCAATACAATGTCACGCGCCTCAAGACCCGCTTTGGCGGCTGGTGAGCCATCCATGACACCCGAGACAAGGGCTCCTTCTTCATTAGGGCGATCTAAAAGTTGCGCCAGTTCTTTCGATACCGAGCCGATAGAGACTCCAATCCAACTACGCTCTACTTGTCCGGAGTCTTGCAACTGACCGATCACACCTTTCGCTAGATTAGCCGGAATTGCAAAGCCAATGCCAACACTGCCACCACTGGGCGAGTAAATCATCGAGTTAATGCCTATCACCTGCCCTTGCATATTGAATAGTGGGCCTCCAGAGTTACCGCGGTTAATTGCCGCATCGACTTGGATGAAATCATCGTAGGGGCCTGCTTGTATGTCTCGGCCAATTGCCGAAATAATGCCGGTGCTCGCAGAGCCTCCAAGGCCGAATGGATTACCAATCGCCAATACCCAATCACCTACTCTAGATCGCTCGTCATCACCCCAAGGCAAAAACGGTAAGCCGCTAACATCTTTTAACTTAAGCAGCGCTAGATCTGTTTTTGGATCACTGCCTTTTATCTCTGCCTCGTACTCTGTGCCGTCAGTTAGCGTAACAACGATTTCGTCAGCACCATCAATAACGTGATGATTGGTGACAACGTATCCGTCAGCACTGATAAGGAACCCTGAACCGATGCCCAGCGGACGTGTTTGCTTTTCTTGCGGCTGTTGTTCGTCATCCTGCTCCTCAGGTTCGTCAAGATCCGGACGGCTTTGACGCGGGTCTATTTGGCCTCGACGACCAAAAAAATCATTGAAGAAGTCTTCCAACCCTTGCGGGCCACCTCTAAAATCTCGTCCGTTTGGTGCGCCTCTGCGGTTCATTCGTCGCCGTTCGATAAAGCCAGCAGTAGCAACGTGAACTACGGCGGGGCTAACATCTTCAATTAAATCAGCAAATCCATTGGCCGGTGTCCACGGCATATTGCTTTCCCTGGGAGTGACCAATGCAGCAGGGATGGGTGTCGCGGCGATAGGTGTCGCGGCGATAGGTGTCGCGGCGATAGGTGTCGCAGCGCCTGCCGTTGAAACTACAACGGCCTGATGAGCCTCTCCAGTCTTGTGGCCATCAGCACTAGCTTGTATAGAAATAACCACAGCGGTTGAAATTGCGGCTACCGATGTCCATTTAACGATGGGCATGATCGAGTTTGATATTACTTTGAACATTAATTTCTCCAAAAATCATTATGTACGCGGATACTTTTTTTCAGATAGCAGCAAGTTGTTATGTTTTTAATCAATATCAGACATAACTTTACTTTTAAGAGACCTCTGCGCAACTCTAGTGCAAAAGAAAAATGGGAAACTATTAGTCATTTTATCTTGTGCTAGATTTATGCAGAGGTCTCCTTAAGACAAATGCTGAATAAAAATCCTGATGTAGAGATAGTAAGGGTCGCGTGATTACCCTCAAGTGAACAGCTGATTACGTTTTAGTAATAGGTGAGGGAAAAAGACTCGTTACCGATCAAACGTCCACTAAAAATAGAAGTGTCTGGCTCTCCCGCAAATGTGATGACAACATCTCGTCGACTGCCGTTGAAAAAGGCCAGGCTATGTCAATGATTATGGAACTGTTAGCAGATACCCGGCATAAAACAAAACGCCGACCTTGTTTTAAACAAAGTCGGCGCTTGAGATCTTCCATCCGCGTTGGTCGTTAAGCTAAGCAACGCAGAACATCTTGGAAAAGTATCATTTGAAAGTCATTAAGAAGACTCAAGGGTGAAACTTAATCCTGCATTGTCTTCTAAACGCTTAATCAACTTATCACCCAACGCTGGCGCTGTTGTCCAAATTCCGCCGACAGTATCGCTTGCATCTTTGAATAAACAAATCGCGCTCTCAGAGATCATTTTCGACGTTGAACCGTAACCTGGGTCACGATCACCTTTGACCGATAACACCATCTTGCCACCATCAACCGTATCGCCGATATACATAATGTCGTAAAAGCCAGTCTCACGCTCTTCTTTGCTTGGACCTTCGCCTGGTTTAGGCGCGTCGGGGCCAGCCATCGGGTTAGTTGTGGCAACGTGGTTCGCAATTGCTTCACCTTTTTCGCCATCGCCGGTTAGCATCATTTCATCATAGGTAAAGCCTTCACCGTAAGAATGCCCCAGTAGCGCGTTACTGCGATGCACATTGCGAGTATTAATGGCCGCCATAACAAAGGGAGCCACCCAACTCTTAAGCTCATCTGAATAGTTGACTTTGTCACCATTGGGTTGCTTGACGCCTTCAAAGCCGGGCACCAGCGAGTATGGGTTGACCGCTAACTTGAAAATTTCAGGATCACCTTTAGCCGCTTTGACCGATTCGGTCAAGCTCGCCGCCGTGCCGCCCGAGAAAGTTCCTTTCATACCGCGAACACGACCACTAATATGCTTGCAGGCGCTGCCAGTTTTCTCAACTGCCAATTGCTGTAGACGAAAGATACCTAAGTCGGATGGTATCGAATCGAAGCCGCACGAGAACACGATACGTGCACCGGATTTTTTAGCCGCGGCTTCATGGGCGTCTATCATGTGGCGCATCCAGACTGATTCACCGCATAAATCGACATAATCGGTGCCTGAGTTGGCGCACAAACCTACTAATTCGGAGCCATATATCTGATACGGGCCGACTGTGGTGATGATTACTTTAGTACTATCGACCATCGCCTGCATTGATGCTGTATCGTTTGAGTCGGCGACCACTAAAGGTGTGTCTGCCGGTAACTCCAGCTGGTCACGAACTGACTGTAGCTTTTCTAAACTACGCGCACCCATTGCCCAAGTAACCTCGTCATCATTGCCATAGCGAGTATTCAGGTATTGCGCAACCAAGCGACCAGTAAAACCAGTAGCTCCGTACACAACGATGTCGAATTTTTTGTCTGTCATAGTTAATTCCTAATTATTTTATCAAATCTTTCTGTCATTCACGCTGTGCACTTGAGTCAACAGCATCAAGATAAAAACGCGATGGTGGCCAGTTGTTACCCCAAGCTGGCGAGGCTAACAACAGTAACACCGAACAGCATAAGTAAGGTGATAACGCCAAGCACGAAAAATCTAAGCCGCAAAGGGACATTATTGCTGCTCACATGAACCACAACGTGTGCCCAACGAGTAACAGCGAATATCCAGCTAAGCACAATAACTAAGCTCGACACGGCACCAATATTGAAGAGAATAAAACTTAGAACGTAGAACACCACGGGCAATTGAAATTGATTCGCCAAGGCGTTTGAAGTGAGCACCACTGGTAGTGACCACGCCGTATTATGGATCGCCGCTTCAGGTTTCACTGAGCCCTCTTTTTTATCAGCAGACTTACGTTTACCGTTAAGTAAGAGCACGAAAACTGGAATCGCTAATACCACCAACATTGGCCAAAATATTTGAACTGACTGCATATAAACGCCTGAAAGGTTGGAATAATCAATCGGCCAGCCGCGCTAAGAAAATCCGCGTTGGACAGGCGACAGGCCAGGGGGGAATTCAGCGAGAAGCTGATTTAGACAATGCTTGGCTGAGTAATTTTGAGGTTATATCGACCACAGAAATGACTTGGTCGTAGGCCATACGGGTAGGCCCAATAACGCCTAAGGTACCCAATACTTTACCATCAACATGATACGGACTAGCGATAACACTGCACTCATCAAGGGCGCTGTAGCCAGACTCTTCGCCAATAAAAATACTGACACCATTGGCTTTCATGCTTCGATCGAGTAAATCGAGTAGATCACGCTTTGTTTTAAACGCATCGAATAACTTCTGCAGCGTTTCAATCTGACACAAATCGGGAACGTCTAATAGCTTCTGTTCACCACTCACTACCACGTCGCTCTCGTTACTAGCTTCTTCCTCAGCAATAACTCGGCTTGCAGCCTGCATTGCTTCTTTGTTTAGCCGGTGCATTTCATTGTTATCGCGGTGCATATCTTGCACCAGCAAGCGTCGAACGTCGTCTAATGTGTTGCCTTTATAGCGCCGATTGAAAAAATTCGCTGCCGAGACTAATTCAGAATCACTAAAACTTTCAGCCGTTGTTAGTACCCGGTTTTGCACGCGACCATCATCGGTTACTAAAATAGCAAGCAACCTCGATTCTGACAATCGCATAAACTCTAGTTGATGAAAGCGAGTAACAGACTGATTTGGCAGCAATACTACCCCAGCAAACAGTGTCAATTCAGATAAAACATCCGATGCATGTGCCAACAACGCTTGGGGGTCAGTTTCTTGCTCAAAGCGTGCAGATAATTCGGAGATAGCGGTTTGAGTTAGGGTCGAAGCCTTAACCATACTGTCTACAAACAGCCGATACCCTTGTGATGTTGGTATACGACCGGATGAAGTGTGCGGCGCGGCAATCAGTCCTAGTTGTTCAAGGTCCGACATAACATTGCGCACCGTTGCTGAACTAACACCAAGCTGCGGTAACTTAGCCAATGTACCGGAGCCAACTGGTTGGCCTTGTTGAATATATATTTCAACCAAGTTTTTTAGTACGTTTTCAGCTCTACTATCTAATGCCATTTAATTTCAACTATTTAGCCTTCATTTTATTTCGACTTTAACTACCCTTGTACATCGCCGACGATTATCAATTTCTCGAATTTCATGTTCCACAAAGCATTCACTTTATCGTGACTAAGCCACACTCAATGTACTGGACAAGCCATGTTCAAATTGGCGACAATGCAAGGCTAACAACTATAAATCATATTCCCCATGTTTAAAACTATTGGCGTGTTCGGTAAATATCAAGATGCGAGTGTCGAGAAGCCAGTTAAAGCCTTGACTGCTCACCTAGAAGCAAAAGGATTAACCGTTAAGCTCGGCTATAATACAGCATCCGAAATCGTCCGAGACTTACCGCAAGAGTTACTGCATGAAGAATTACCTCAAGACATTGACCTCGCGATTGTTATTGGTGGCGATGGTACTATGCTGCATGTAGCCCGACGCATGGCTGAGTTTAATATTCCGCTAGCAGGGGTAAACTTAGGCCGACTCGGATTCTTAACTGACATCCCGCAGGCCGATATGCTGGATGAAATCGATCAAATTCTCGCAGGCAACTATGAGATTGAGCGTCGCATGATGCTCAAAGTTCAGGTTCTTGATGGCGATACGGTGGTGCATCAACAGACAGCATTAAATGATATTGTAATTGGTCGTCATTCCTTAGAAAAACTAATCAGCTGGCAAGCACATGTGAATAACAATTTTGTCACTGCCGCCCGTTCAGACGGAGTAATTCTTAGTACGCCAACCGGTTCAACTGCCTATGCCCTGTCAGCCGGCGGCGCAATTATGCACCCCGGTACAGACGTAATCTCGATGGTGCCGGTGTCTCCGCACACCCTATCTAACAGGCCGATTACCTTACCTGCGGCATCTGAAGTGTGTTTTTCAATCCACAATCGAACCAAAAATTGCGCTCATGTATCGTCAGACGGCCTTATCGGCTTCAACTTAGCGGGACATGAAATTGTTAAAATCACCCGTTCCGAGCACCCGGTTCAATTAATTCATACTGAAAGTTATAATTATTTTGCCATGCTTCGGGCTAAACTAGGCTGGGGCGGAGCACAAGAATCTTAATAAAGGTTTATACTTAAACAATGGCATTGACAGAACTTACAATTCGCAACTTTGCGATCATTAAACAACTTGAGCTTGAAGTAGATCAAGGCTTAACCGTCGTCACTGGTGAAACTGGTGCCGGTAAGTCGATTGTGCTCGATGCTCTGAACTTAATTCTTGGCTCGCGTGCCGAGGCAGACATGATTCGTCATGGCGAAGATCAGTGCGACATTACCGCCCTCTTCTCAATCAATGGCCTAGCAAACGTTAAGGCTTGGTTAAAAGAACGCGATTTAGATAAAACAGCCGATGATAAAAGCACCTGCTTAGTCCGTCGCGTGGTTCGAGTTAGTAAGCCAACCAAATGCTATATTAATGACCAACCGACAACCTTAACAAGTCTTCGCGAGCTTGGTTATATGCTGGTTGATCTGCATGGTCAACATGAACATCAATCGCTAATGCGAGTGGCCGAGCAACGCCGTATTATCGATCAATTTGCCGATCATAACGACGCGCTCAAGGTAATGGCCAAGCTGGCCTCACGGATTCATCGCATTGAACGTGAACTCAAGTCAGTGTCACAGAACCAATCTGACACGGCTGACAGAATGTCGCTTTTGTCGTTTCAGCTGAATGAATTAGATGAAGCCAATATTGTCGATGGCGAGTTTGAAGAACTTGAGCAGGAACACAGCCGGCTTAGTAATTCTCAAGGTTTGATCGAAGGCATTGAAGCCATTATTGATTCCTTGTTTAACAATGAAACAAGCAACGTCAGTGCCGAGTTGGGCCGTAGCGTTAACCAGCTATCGCCACTGGTTGAGTTTGACTCGAATCTTCATGGTGCTAGCGAGTTACTCAATTCGGCCTTGGCACAAGTTGAAGAAGCTCAAGGTGCCTTAACCTCGGCGCGAGCTAAAATCGACCAAGACCCCGAACGTTTGCAAGAAGTAGAACAGCGTCGCGACAACTTGATTAACCTTGCTCGTAAACATCGCTGTGCAGAGAACACACTACCAGAGCGACATCAATCACTGCAAACTGAATATCAACGCTTAGAATCGGCTCATACCCAACCTGAGAGGTTACAAAAAGAACTCGGCGATTTGAAAGACCAATACGCGACCATTGCCCATGCCGTTTCATCGGCCCGACAAACGGTTGCCGAATCACTGTCAACGTCAATTTCCGAGCAGATGCAAGACCTTGGTATGAGTGGTGGCCGGCTATCGATCAAAGTAGAGCCGCACATCAGTGACGATGTCATCGTCTCAGAGCATGGTATTGACCACATAGAATTTATGGTAAGCACAAATCACGGCATGCCGTTAAAATCATTGAACAAAACAGCTTCCGGTGGAGAAATGTCGCGCATAAGTTTGGCGATCCAAGTTATCACTAGCGAAAAGTCTGAAACCCCTACCCTGGTATTTGATGAGGTCGACGTGGGGGTTGGTGGTAAAGTCGCTCAAATTGTCGGAACACGACTTAGAAAGCTTGGCCGCAACGCACAGGTAATATGCATTACTCATTTACCTCAAGTTGCGTCTCAAGGTGATCAGCATATCTTTATCGACAAAGTATCTACCAATAGCGAAACCTACTCTACCTTGGTCAAGCTAGACGACGAAATGCGCACTATGGAAATAGCTCGCATGCTTGGCGGTGAAGTTATTACTGATCGAACCCTTGCTCACGCACAAGAAATGCTTGCGGCAAGCTCCTAAGGCTCTGACATTGAACGCCAAAACAAAGCTTGGCGCTGCGGAGTTAGCAGCTTCTGGGTCGGGGTTGAGAGTCTTTGACAGGGTAGAGCGCGCGATAGACAGCGATATACCTAGTATTCAGAAGTTATTAAATCATTATGCAGCTATGGGTGACCTATTGCCGCGTACCAAATCCGACATTATTGCTAACCTGCAACATTTTAGGGTTATTAAGAAAGGCGGTCATGTCATTGCCTGCGGCTCGCTGGAGCACTTCACCGAAGAATTAGCTGAGGTGCGTAGTTTAATGGTCGCATCCGACATTAAACGCGGCGGGCTGGGTCGTAAAATTATCGAGGAGTTGGTTGCCACCGCGCGTGAGCGTAATGTCACTAGAGTGATGGCACTCACTTATGTGCCCGAATTTTTCCATAAATTGGGATTTATTACCGTTAACAAAGATATATTTCCCGAGAAAATTTGGGGAATTTGTGTAAACTGCTATAAATTTCATAACTGCGACGAAATTGCGGTGCTTTTAAAACTAAAATAACAATAAGCAGACCTGTTGCTGCATCCGCGACCTAATAACCGTAAAAAACCGACACCAAACAACAAATACGCATGAATAAAAAAGCTTCAATCGTTTTAATCGCCTGTTCACTAGCGCTAAGTGCTTGTATAAAGCCGTATCAGCCAAATGTTCAACAAGGCAACATAATCAACAATAGTAATTTACGCGAAATACGCTATGGCATGAGCAAACAAGAAGTTTTGTTTATTCTGGGTACGCCTATGGTCATTGATCCATTTAATGAGCAACGCTGGGATTACTTCTATTCAAACCGAAATCAACATAAGGGCGAAACGGCTCAGCGATTAATTACCGCCATTTTCGATGGCGACAAGTTAATCGAGCTCAAGGGTGATGTTGACTTAGCAAATGTCCAAAACCTAGAGCCAAGTACCGAGGATAAACAGCATGGTGGAACCGTCATAACAGAACCCACTCAGAAAGAAAAAGGCTTGTTTAATCGCCTCGGCATATTTCAAAAGAAAGATAAGATTAGTAAGAAAAAGGACAAATAATTTCTACGGGGTTGCAGTAAAATTGAGCTGTAACCCCTGATAGCAGATTAACTTCGCACGATAAAGTTAAACCCTAAATCTTTATTATCACTAAGGGCATAACCCCTAGAATTTAGCCAAGAACTTCTCAATACGCTTAGCATTTGCGCCAAGATCGCTAATTCCGATGCGTGATACCGAGCGTAAGTCGACAGCCGTTTTACCGTCTTGCTCAGCAATCCGAATCACTAAGTCATCTTTAAAACCCCATATAGTCGTTGTTTCCGTGGCTTCAATAATTCCGTTACTGACATCCGAGTTGACTAGCTCTAAACCCATCGACTCGACCACGGCTTTGGCTCTAGCGTGTGCGTCGCTGGCACTCAAATCCGTTATCAATGTTTTCACTTTTGGATACGCCTGAGTTTGAACACTTGCGGTTTTTTCGACATTGTATTCGAGCGGATTGGTATTCTCGCCCCGCAAAGCCACTACCTTATCAAATTTGGGTGGGTTGACTACGTCAGTTGAAATATTATGGATACTTGGTACCGATTTTGCGGTAAATATCTGTGTTCCTAAGCCAATCAACGGGAGTAACGCAATCATCGCGGCTGTCCGCGCAGACTTCGCTAGATCACTGTCAGCGCGTTTGATAAAACTCATCAGCATACCTAGAATAAACACCGCTGCCGACAGGTAGACCGTATAGGTAATTATCTGAAAACTGATTGGGAATGGGAAAGCATCTAGTCGAAAACCAACTACCGCAATTGGAAAACCCAGCAGAGCCAAGATTGACAGCGGCTTTAGTAATTTAATCATTTTCGTTCTCTTTATTGTCTAATAGGTGTTGATGAATTCTCGGAATCTTAGCTTAGCCTAGCTTAGGTAAAAAGCAAAAGAAAATGGCCTAAGATTTTCAAGCGTGATTTAAACGTAGATTGGGACAATTTTATTGATGCTAATATTGGTTCATGTTTATCTAAAGAATCTCTAATGGATTAGCCAGATTTACAAAATCAACCTACTTGGCACGCTAATGGTGGTGTTTTAAGTGCCGCTAACCTTGATAGTTTGGCAGACAATACCTCGTTTGGCTCGAACTCCAACCCCTCTAGCAATTGATCAGCCAGATCCGGCCTATTGCAGACCAACACCATGTCGCAGCCGGCGTAAATTGCCCGTTGCGCACTTTCAACAATAGACCCGTGATCGCCATTTGCATCTATCGCGCCTTGCATTGTTAAGTCGTCACTAAATACGACACCATCAAAGCCCACTTCTTGTCGTAATACATCTTGCAACCAATAGCTCGAGTAAGTCGGGATTTCGGCATCGCATTGATTGAACAAAACGTGGGCCGTCATAACGCCCTGAATTTCATCAACTAGCTGGCTATATGGCTTTAAATCATGCTCACGGATCTGCTCAATGGTGCGCCTGTCTTCAGGTAAACAGTGGTGTGAATCACCACTTACGCCACCATGCCCTGGAAAGTGCTTGGCGATTGCTACCATGCCAGCGGCATGCATGCCATCAATGTAGGCGCCCAATAACTCAGTTGCGGCGCGAGGATCAGAATGAAAGC
This sequence comes from Arenicella sp., assembly GCA_046709645.1. Taxonomy (GTDB): domain Bacteria; phylum Pseudomonadota; class Gammaproteobacteria; order Arenicellales; family Arenicellaceae; genus Arenicella. Next base: position 42,860 of record JBKEFT010000015.1, on the reverse strand, counting down.
ATCTATCACCGATCACCTCACTCTCCCGTGAGGTGACGTCAAACACGGGTGCGAAACTGAAATCGACACCAACATCAATTAGCTCTGATGCCATGGTATACGCCGATTGATAGGCAGCTATCGGCGCCGCCTGTTTGTCTTCACTCCAATGATCACCGAAACTCTGAGGTGCTGGTAGACGGGTAAACTCGTCTTTAAAACGTTGAACACGCCCACCCTCTTGATCTACTGCTACAAGTAGTGACGGATTTCTCAATGATTTTATCGTATCAATAAGCGAGGTAACTTGAGTCTTGCTCTTATAGTTCCTGGCAAACAGGATCACCGCACCGACGCTTGGGTTCAACAGCCTTCGTCGATCCTCAGCGGTAAGTTCCAAGCCTTGCACGTCGACCATCACAGGGCCGAGTGGCAATAATTGTTTTTGCTTTGTCATAACTTTATTGGTTAATATTGACGATTGTACCCACCGCCACTTGTTCGAACAATTGAATGATATCGCTATTACACATTTTGACACAACCATGCGAAGTCGGCATGCCCATGGGGTGTGAATCTGGCGCACCATGAATATAAATGTAACGCCGTTGAGTATCGACCTTCCCGCCTCGATTAAAACCCGATTGATTACCACAAAGCCAAAGGATTCGACTAAGAATCCAGTCACGTTGAGGCTGCTCTACGGCCATCGATTGACGATAAATTTCTCCACTCGGCCGGCGACCAATGAATACGGTATTTTGAGGTTGGTCAGCCCCTATCTTGGCTCTAATTCGATGCTCGCCTAAGGGTGTGCATTCACTCCCATTACGTTGTCCAGCACCGTTCGCAGCGGTCGAAACCTTAGCCTCAAAAACAATCTCTTTACGCTCAGTATAGCCACGTATCATCTGCTCGGTAACACTTATCTCTAGCGTGTTAATGGTCGCCTTAAGCGAGTTATTAGTAGCCGTAAGTGGGTTAAACATCGTCATGCACAGGGCTTAAAATATGCTCGATCAAAGCGTCACAGCCAAGTTCTACTAATTCGAAAACATGATCAAAGCCGGAGTCACCACCATAGTAAGGGTCTGGAACCACCGTCTCGGTGGTTAAACCAGCCCGATTTGCAAAATCCAGAAAAAGGCGAACGTCAGCATTTGCTGCTTGCGGCGCATAATATCGAATCAGATCAAGATTTTCTTGATCCATTGCTAGAATATAATCAAATTCGTCGTGATCGAGCACTGATATTTTACGCGCTCTTATAAACTCCATATCAATGCCCTGAGCAGTCGCCTTAGCGCGCGAGCGCGCATCGGACTTCTGACCAACGTGGTAGGCGTGAGTGCCCGCCGAGTCAACACTGATACGCTTCGCTAAGCCCGGTAGATTGACTTTATGCTGCATCACCCCATGTGCGGTTGGTGAGCGGCAGATATTACCCATACAAACGAATAGTACCTTTTTCATTATTTGCTCATTAAACTGATTACGCGCTCAAGATCATCGGCGGTATCAACCCCTATCCCAGTATCATAATCCACCGTTTCCACCATGATCGAATCGCCATTGTCGAGGACTCTAAGCTGCTCTAAGCACTCGGTTTGTTCTATCGCGCTGCGGGGCAACTGATCGTAGCGTTTCAAAAAAGACGCACGATAAGCGTAGATACCAATATGATGCCAAGCTGTCGCGAAACGTTCTTCTCGAGCATAAGGGATCGGCGCTCGTGAAAAGTATAATGCTTTGCCAGCGCGACTAAACACCACCTTCACTACGTTTGGGTTCTCTAGCTCGGCTTCGCTTTTAATTGCAGTAGCCGCGGTGGACATCACGGCATCTCCGGCTATCTCAAGGGCCGCAGCAACTTGATCAATCAACCTACCAGGGATTAACGGCTCGTCGCCTTGAACATTCACAATAATATCATCGTCATCGAAGCCGAATTTTTCAACTACTTCAGCGATTCGATCACTTCCCGATTGATGCTCAATATCGGTCATACATACTTCACAGTTTAGGCCTGACACGGCGTCGACAATACGCTGGTCATCGGTCGCGACAATAACTCTACTCGCCGCTGACTCGCGGGCGCGGTCGACCACATGCGCAATCATCGGCTTACCAAAAATATCGGCTAAAGCCTTACCCGGCAATCTGTGAGACGCATAGCGTGCCGGAATTACGACGATAAAAGACATTATTTAATCCCCAACTCGCGTGCCTCTTCCTCAAGTAAAACGGGAATTCCGTCTCGAATGGGATACGCTAATTTGGCCGAATTAGAGACCAATTCATTGGCGTCTTTATCTAAAACCAACGGGCCCTTAGTGACTGGGCAAACCAGCATTTCTAACAATTTATTATCCATTTTCTTCTCTGTTGCTAAATTTATATCTGACGGCCTCAGCAATAGCGTCGGCGAAACCACTGCTTAGTCTTGCATTTACAGGTAGGTACCAATGAAGGTCGCCTGCTATTTTTTGGCATTTTACCGCATCTTTCTCAGTCATCAAAACTGGCATCCCGGCAAAACTAATATCCTCAGCACTGAAAAAATAATGATCAGCAAAACTATGACTGGTGATTTTCAAACCAAGCGCTTCGCAGGTATCAAAAAAACGCTGCGGTTTGCCAATTCCGGCGACCGCATGGAAGTGAGCGTCTCTTGGGAACGATGTCACGTTATCAGTCATTACCGGTAACGGCGTTACAGGCTCAAGATGCATCGAGAACTGGTTTTCTGCATTACCAATATCGCCACCATGACGAACGATAAAATCGACACTCAAAAGTCTCGAAAGTGGTTCACGATACGGCCCCGCTGGTAGTAAGTTTTGATTTTCATGCTCAATTGTATCGTCGATTAAACATATCTCTAGGTCTCGCTGCAATGCTAGGTGTTGCAGTCCATCGTCGCTAATTATTAGGTCAATCTCAGATTGTTCAAGTAACATCTCGATTGAATCCCTACGATTTGGGCCTACCGCCATCGGCACGCCAGTGCGTCGTGCGATCAGTGCCGGTTCGTCACCACAATGCTGGACAGGTGTGTTAGCGGTAACCAATAAAGGATAAGTTTCAGCATCACCACTATAGCCTCGACTGATCACCCCTGGAGTGAAGCCTTGTAGCCTTAGCTGCTCAACTAAATGCACCACTAATGGCGTCTTACCAGTTCCACCAACAGTTAAGTTGCCAACGATAATAACTGGAACAGGAGCCTGATAGGTTTCAAATAAGCCCTTCTTAAACGCTATTTTCCGCAGCGCAAAAGCGCCTTTATAAATCGCAGATAAGGGCCTCAGAACACCGGTTAGCGCATTTGGCTTATTCCAACTTTTTAATAGAGACTTCTTAATGCCCATAGAGTTTACAATGCTTAGCTTAGTGTTATTGGCTTGCGGTTGCACAATATTTTAACCTAGAAACCTCAGTTGAACACGAAAGTCTGCACAACTCCTTAATATGCCTAAGGAATCCATAAAAGTGTTCATCACCAACAAGGTGGCTTCACATTTTCTGAATTTCTTATTCACATCAATTAGTTGTGCATCTTTTTGGCGTTCAACTAAGATTTCTAGGTTTAACGGGTCCAGAAGAAAAAACCTTTCTTTGGCGATTTCGATTGAGCTCGGTGTAATTCAGCATACACTCCATCCTTTTTCAGCAGATGCTTGTGCGAACCTTGCTCAACAATTTTGCCGCGCTGAAGAACTAGAATTTTATCAGCGTTTTCAATCGTCGAAAGCCGATGCGCAATTACCAATGAGGTTCTCCCTTGCATCAACGTTTCAAGAGCATCTTGAACAAATCGCTCAGATTGATTATCAAGTGCTGAAGTGGCCTCATCTAAAATCAAAATAGGTGCATTCTTGTAAATTGCACGTGCGATCGCGACGCGCTGGCGCTGACCACCCGAGAGGCGCAAACCGCCCTCTCCCACCATGGTGTCTAAGCCTAGAGGCATCTCATTCAAAAACTCGTCTACATGAGCTGCTTTGATTGCGGCTTGCAAACGTTGCTCATCGTATTGGTCGAGCATGCCATACATTATATTGCGCCCAATGGTGTCATCAAACAACGTGGTTTCTTGGCTCACTAAGGCAAATTGTGAGCGTAAGCCCTTGAGGCAAAGATCGTTAACATCAACACCATCAATCGAAATCAAGCCTTTCTGCGGCTTATAAAAACGCAATATGAGCGATGTAATCGTCGATTTACCACTACCAGAAGCGCCAACCATGGCGACACGATCACCAGGTTTAATCTCAAAATTAATATCTGATAAGACGGACTGCTCGTCGCTTTCACGATATTTAAACTCAACCTTATCAAACTTAATGCCGCCTTTAGTATTGGCAAGCACCCTGTCACCATCATCAACTTCGGGCTCTTCGTCGATAACTTGAAATACACTGTCTGCCGCCGCAACCCCTATCTGGATTTTTTCGTTGACCTTGGCTAAGCGTTTTAATGGGCTCATCAACGCAAGGCAGGCCATTATATAAGTGGAAAATTGAACCACCGATTCAGGACCTGTTCGTAGGTAATTCAAGAAAATATACAATATTAGTGCGATCGCCGGAGCGACCAGCAGCATTGTCAGTGGCACAAGACCAGCCGAAACCTTGGCCCGTTTCAGGTTCTGTTGCAAATTAAAGGCGTTAGCCTTACTGAAATTTTCAACTTCCTGCGCTTGACCATTGTAAACCTTGATGACCTTGTGTCCGACCACAGCTTCTTTAACCGTATCGCCGATACCGCCCATAGAACCTTGAATTTTTTGGCTTGTTTGACGAAAGCGTCGATTAGTGTAGGCCGCCACTAACACGACCATTGGTATCACTAAAATAAAGATCAAAGTGAGACGCCATTCGGACCATAATAAAAACGCGATCAAGCCCAATGCTTTAAAAGACTCGCGGAACAAGATTGCTAAGGTATCGGTTATAGCAGTCGACGTTGCTTCGACGTCATAAATTAGCTTAGAAATTGTCTGTGATGAAGAATGCGTATCAAAATAAGGTGACGGTAAGGAAATCATGTTGCCAAAGATATCTTGACGCAGTTCGTAAATCACCAAGCGACCCGTTTTTGACATCGTATAGTTGCCAAAGTACCCGGTAATCGCGCGCGCAGTTAGAATCCCCATTAGTAGTATTCCCGACCAACGAACGAACCAATCATCGCCATTTAAGAAGCCACTTTTTAGAATAGTATCTATCGACTTTATAAACGATGCCTCGATCATACCCGTCGCCATGAGGAAAAATATCGAGGTAAATAACAGTGTTTTATGCCTGAGCAAATAGGACATTAAACGCAATAATGTCGCCCGCACCTCGATATTTTCTTGGTATCGCTTACGCTGCTTCGCGCTCGTTAAATCTTGACTTTCTTGCATAATTTACTGTGCGCTCGACGAATCTGAAAAATTGTCAGCATTAACGTATCTAGATCTCAGCATAGCTCGACGAACGAATAAAAATGTCTGAGATGCCTCCACTTTTCGCCCCTGAGTTATTCTAAGGTCTCGTAGCATTTAAACTATTCGCTAAACTGCTTGGTGGCAAAGGTTACATTGGTCAAGCCTAATTCTTGAGCGACGTCCATGACCCGAATCACCGCCTCATGTGGGGCTTTCCGATCTGCTCGAATAATCAGCAACAATTGCTGCTGAGATTGATATTGCGTCAGCGCCCGTTTCAGAGTGTCTCTATTTGAGTTGATCAGCGCTTTAGCCGAACCGTCAGAATCAGCCGCAATTGCATATTGCGATTCGGCGCTTATTTGCACTTCGACACTAAGAGGTTGTTGTGAAGTCGCGTCACCGGTCGATTCAGGCAGGTTTATTTTCAAAGACGTTTCTTTGGTAAATGTCGTCGATATCATAAAAAAGATAAGCAACAAAAACACCACGTCGATGAGTGGCGTAAGCTCGATGCTAGTCTCGTCTTGTTCATCTGAGTGACCAAAGTTCATATTAGCCCTTCTGCGTGTCGAGTAACGCAAGTGCATTTTCTTCCAGCACTACCGCTAGCTCACTTATTCGGCCACGAAAATGGCGATAAAACATTAAACAAGGTATGCCTACTGATAATCCCGCAGCGGTAGTAATCAGTGCTTCGGAAATACCCCCAGACAGTACCGTTGGGTCGCCGACGCCACTTGCGGTTATAGCCGTGAACACTTTAATCATGCCGATTACCGTACCCAGCAAGCCGATTAGCGGAGTGATCGATGCGATGGTACCAAGCGTATTCAGGTAACGACCAAGCCGATGAACAACTTGCTTACCCGCTTCCTCTAGAGCTTCTCGCATCGCGTCGGGGCCGTACTCTAAGTTGTCGAGGCCTGCGGCAAACACCTTCCCTAATGGAGAATGTTTACGAACAACATCAATTTTATCGGCAGTGACTCTGCCCGATCTAGCCAACTCGACAATTTGTTTTCGAAGGCTTGCTGGAGCGACCTGTTTAGTTCTCAATGTCAGAATACGCTCAAATATAATCGTTAGCGCAACCAAAGAACAAAGGAGGATGATCCACATGAGCGGCCCACCCGCTCGGAATAATTCAAACATTAAGTACCTTTCAACTCACCGTGGAGTTCTGTTTACCGTACATTAGCGGTTGTCTAAACCGACTCGATGATTCCCCGAAACCTGACAAACATCGTCTTCGCCGAGGGGTTTTATTCTGATGCTTAATTCTACCAAACTATGCGCTTCTATTGGGCATTTTTTGATAATGCCAGAATCGCCGATATTGCTGACGATAGAGCACTTTTGTCCAACCATGTGAATTAATCTTCAGCAATACAGAGCCGTGCTCTATAGTCGAGAGCAGATCGATACCACTTGACTGATAACGCTCGACTACCGCAGGGTGAGGGTGCCCATAATGATTCTTATAGCCCGCCGCTAGCATCGCCATGGTTGGCGCAACCGCCTCTATAAATTGCGCAGTCGAAGAGGTTTTACTACCCTGATGTGGAACTAACAATATATCGGCTTTGAGTAATTCATTTGATGTTTTTAATAAAAATCGCTCAACCTGCTTCTCGATATCTCCGGTCAGCAAAATCTTAGTAGCAAAATGCTGCAACATAATCACACAAGAGCGGTTATTACTGCCTTGGGGTGTATCAGCTTGCGGGCTAATAACCTGAAACGAGGTGTGATCGTGCTGCCAAGATTGTCCAGCAAAGCATTCAGTAGCGCCGGAGACTTTATCCAACCGGCTGCTGATAGTTTGACCAACAGCAAACGCTTCGCGAACTTTATTTAAGCCACCAATATGATCGTTGTCAGCATGGCTGATCACCAAAGTATCGATATAACGAATACCCCGTTGTCGTAAGAAAGGCAGTAATACTGCCTCAGCCGCGGTAAAGCCCGTGCCATACCTAGGTCCGGTATCGTAGACCGATACCGTATTAGGGGTCTCGATCACCATTGCCAAACCCTGCCCCACATCGAGCAATGTCACCCGCAGCTCGTCGTCAGCCAATGAACTGGCCGTATTTGTAAAAACAGACACTACCAGCAAGAAGGCCGCAATGTAGCGCCCTCGGTTAGGTCGCAAAAAGCCAATAAGCAAAAGAACAAAAAGCCCCCATTGCCACCAAATCATGGGCGTCGAATATATCTTGGCGAAATTAAGTTGACTGGCAAACTGCAAAAACTGAAAGACAAAATCGAACAGACTATTTAACTGAATCAAACACCATGCACCGATATAATTGAAGCCTAGGCTGTAGAGTAATACCGAAAAGAGGGTCGCTGGTATTAATAACGCGCAAAAAAGAGGGACGGCAATTAGATTAACCAGTGGAGATAGCAACGAAACTTTGGCAAAAAAAAGCACGCTGAACGGCAACATACCAAGCCAGAGCAATGGTTGCAGCCTTAGCAGACCCAGTTTTTTGACAGACTCGTCAGCAACCTTTTGATCATCGTCAGGCGTATGACTGCCAGAGACTTGATTGCCAGAGACTTGATTGCCAGAGACTTGATTGCCAGAGACTAAGGCAATCACTGCGACGGCCCCACACGAAAGCCAAAAACCGACATCCAGCAGCGAAAAAGGATCAATTATCAGAAGTACGAAAACGGCGATCAGCAATACTTTTATTAGTGTAGCCTCGCGCGCTACTAGTTTACACAATACGTATACGAGCAACATTATTAGGGCTCTTTGGGTAGAGACTGAGAAACCAGCCAAGGCTGCGTAAAATGTGGCCGCGCAAAGCGCTGGCAACAACGCTATTTGTTGCCTAGGCAAGTATTCGAAGATACGCGCAACCGGCCACAACAACCATCTGAGTAAAAATGTGACTCCGACAAATACGAGTCCTACATGTAACCCCGAAATGGCCATTAAATGACTTACTCCAGTGGTTTGAAATACCTGTTGCTGTTGATTGCTAAAGCCACTCTTAACGCCGATTGTTAAGGCCGCTATAATATTACTGCCGACCCCGTGACCAATAATTTCATGAAGCTCATCAAGAAAAGACTGTCGCCACAAGTCTATTGAATGTGGCGCTGACAACGTACGCGAATTGTTTGCTTTAAGGCGTATATAGCCCTTGGCAATTACCTGATGCCTGAAGAGATACTTCTCGTAATCAAAACTCCCCCAGCTTGCGTAGCCATGTGGCCGCTTCACTCTTAGCGTGAATTGCCAAACCTCGCCTGGTCGAATCGATAATGGACAGCGATAGCAACTAAGTTGTATTCGTTGGCCGATTATGTTCGAAAGCCCGCTTTCAGAAACCGAACTCACTCTAAAGTTAAACTTGATATTGCCATCGTTTGATATTGGCAAGCCTTCGACAACGCCACCGGCGACAAAATCGACGCGCTCATATGCCTCTGGAAAACTAATATTTAAAAATGACTGAAAGCTATAACAAGCCCAGGCGAAACCGATTAATAGCGATACCAGCGGGCGTAACACACGCCAACGGAGTGACAACAGCGCGAAACCAGCGACAATCAGCAACAACCATTGAACCGGCGGCAACTGATCAAAGCCCAGCGTTACGCAGGCTCCGAGAAAGAACATTAGCAAGCACAAAGCAGAAGAATCACATATTAGTAACCAGCGTCGATACGATGTAAATCGCTCATCGATAGATAATGTGTTAGGTAGCGATTTAAGTAGCGATTTAAGTAATGACCCTGAGTGCAGCACAATATCTCCTTATAATTGCTTACTCGACTCTACGTAACTAATTAGAAAACTATTCCAAAATTGTTCAGAGAACTAATTCGGAAACCATGCTCGGCTCAGGTTTTCTAATGTGATTAACATCCTATTAATCAAATTTAATCACGTATAATTCAAAGTATCATAACACTCATCACACCCAACAGCCTATAATAAACTGCCCAGCAAACGGAACACCTTAACACCCGACGACTTTGAAGTTATTTAAGAATCTACGTAAACATCTACCGTCTGTAAAAGAGATACAGCAATATCGTTATCTGCATATTTTCGGTGACAGTTTAAAGCAGCAAGAGCTTTGGACATTCAACCGTCAAAGCACCGCTAAGGGAGTCGCTATAGGGCTGTTCTGCGCGTTCTTGCCGATGCCGTTTGAGATGGTGCCGGCAATCTTTCTAGCGGCTTTGATGCGCGGCAACTTACCGTTCGCGATTGCCGGTATTTGGATATCAAACCCGGTGACTTGGATTCCTCTTTACACTCCTTGTTATCTGCTCGGCGCTGCCATTCTGCAAATTCAGCCAGTAGCGCTCCATCAAATAACAATATTTCAACTGGGCTGGCATTATGTGGCGCTATGGATGGGTTGCTTAATTGTCGGCCTAACCCTGAGCGTCTCGGCGCATTTCGTCATTAGTTTTATCTGGCGTTCTCAAGTTCGTCAGCGCTGGAAGCGTCGGCAACAACTTCGCCTACAGCGTAAAGCGGCGAAAGCGGCGCAAAAGCTGCCCAACACCGAGGCTGCCGAGTAACCGCCGTTTAAGCCACTGCTGTGGCACAGTTAACTGGTCGAAAGCCTACCTAGCTCAAGGTGATATTGTTTATCCATTTTACTCGCCAGACTAGTATCATGAGTGACCATTACCAATGCGGTACCGACTCGCTGGTTTAACGACATCATCATATCGAACACACCGTGGGCGGTGTTCTCGTCAAGGTTGCCAGTTGGCTCATCGGCTAGCACAACATTGGGCTCGGTAACCAGCGCGCGAGCAATTGCAGCACGCTGACGCTCTCCACCCGAAAGCTCTATTGGTCGATGCTCTAAGCGATGACCAAGGCCAATCTCTTCAAGCAGTTCAGACGCCTTTGCTTTAGCCTGCTTAGTATCGTCACCACGAATTAACAACGGCATTGCGACATTTTCGACCGCGGTAAACTCAGGCAACAAGTGATGAAACTGGTATACAAATCCTAAGTATTGATTACGAATTAGGCCGCGTTTCTTATCTGACATTCTCGATAGCTCTTGGCCGTCAACCCAAACCGACCCAGTGCTCGGCAGGTCCAAACCACCAAGCAAGTGCAGCAGCGTACTTTTACCAGAACCAGAGGCTCCAACAATGGCGATACGCTCGCCTCTATCTATCTGCAAGTTAATACTTGACAGCACTTCAACATCATTGGGGCCCTCGGTATAGGTCATGCCCAACTGCTGACAACGTAATATTCCGGATTGACTCATAGCTGCTTGCCTCATGATTTGGCTCTATTCGTACCGCAGCGCTTCGGCTGGCTCGGTTTTTGACGCCCGCCATGCGGGGTATAAGGTCGCTAGCATACTAATTGTCATCGACGTTATGACGATCACCCAGACGTCGTCCCAGCGCAATTCTGCTGGAAAATCTGTCACGATGTAAACACTCGCTGGTAGCAATTCGTAACCAACTAGGCCTTCGATAAAGGCAATAATGTTGGCCAAATTCAACGCGGTCAATATTCCGGCTATAGCGCCAATCACCGTACCTACTACTCCGGAAGTAACACCTTGTACAAAAAAGATGCCCATAACCTTGGCCGGCGACAGGCCCAGAGTTCTCAAAATTGCAATATCGGCACGCTTATCGGTTACCACCATAATTAAGGTCGAGACGATATTGAATGCGGCAATCGCAACGATCAAGAACAAGGTAATAAAGACCATGCGTCGCTCGACTTCTAACGCCCGAAAAAAGCTCTTGTGCTGGGTGGTCCAATTATCGACATAAAAACGATAATTTAGATCGTCAGCCAGCTGAACCGTCACCTCGCGCGCAACAAAAGGATCTTTCAGTTTAACCCGAAGACCGCTTACGCTATCGTTAGTTTTATAGAGCTTTGCGGCGTCAACCATGTGAATGTAAGCCAAGGCACTATCGAACTCATCTGGGCCTAAGCCACCGAATATACCGACCACAGTAAAGCGCCGTAAACGCGGCATTAAACCAGCCGGGGTCGACTGGCCTTGTGGTGAGATAAAGGTGACCTTGTCGCCAACTGAAGCGCCAACTTTAGCGGCCAATCCCCGCCCTAGAACAACATTGTACTTGCCTTTTTGTAACAATTGAAGACTACCGACGTCCATATGTTCGGCAATGTCAGAAACTTTAACTTCTTCTTCAGGGAGCACACCTTTGACCAACGAACCGGTCACCGCACCATTTAGCGTCAGCAGACCTTGGGCATAGATGTAAGGCGCTCGGCCAAGTACCTCTGGGTTGCTATCAACCGTTTCGGTAAGCGCTTGCCAATCATTCAAAAGATTGCCCTGGCCAGTAATGGAGATGTGTGGGGCAACATCTAAAATACGCCCCCGCAACTCGTTGCCAAAGCCGTTCATGATAGAAATGACCGATATCAGCACCCAAACACCAATAGCCACCCCAAGAATTGAGATTGCAGAGATGAACGATATAAATCCATTTCGCCGTCTGGCACGCGAATATCGCGAGCCAATCATGATTGGTAAATTAGTTTTTGCCATTAGTTAGCGTGAGTCGTTTAAGCTGTACGACCTTTATAGTCAACTCGGGTCTGCTTCGGGGCGCATATGAGGAAATAGTAATACATCGCGGATCGATGGGCTGTCGGTAAACAGCATGACCATGCGATCAATACCAATACCCTCACCGGCTGTTGGAGGCATGCCATATTCCAATGCTCTGACATAATCAGCATCGTAATGCATTGCTTCATCATCGCCAGCATCTTTTTCAGCAACCTGATGCTGAAACCGGCTGGCTTGATCTTCGGGGTCATTCAGCTCAGAAAAGCCATTAGCGATTTCACGCCCAGCTATAAACAGCTCAAAACGATCAGCAACAAAGTCGTCGTCATCATTTCGGCGTGACAATGGCGACACCTCCACTGGATAGGCCGTAATGAAGGTAGGCTCGGCTAACTGTTCTTCAACGGTTTTCTCAAAAATCTCAATCTGAACCTTGCCTAAACCGTAACTGTCTTTGATCAATACCTTTAGCTCTTTGGCATAGCCAACTAACTTATCTCGATCTTGCAGGTCGGCTTCGCTCAAACTTGGATTAAAGTGCAGGATTGATTGCGCCACCGTCATGCGGTTAAACGGCCTATTAAAATCAATATCTTGCCCTTGGTAGCTAACGACACCAGCGTCGGTAATCGACTGTGCGATACCCTTGAACATTTCTTCAGTGATGTCCATTAAGTCGTGGTAATCGGCATAGGCTTGATAGAATTCAAGCATAGTAAACTCTGGATTATGCCGAGTACTTAAACCTTCATTACGAAAATTACGGTTAATTTCAAATACTCGCTCAAAACCGCCAACAACTAGACGCTTTAGATACAGCTCGGGAGCGATACGCAAAAACAATTTCATATCCAGAGCATTGTGGTGTGTCACGAAAGGTCGAGCCACGGCGCCACCAGGAATGGCTTGCATCATCGGCGTCTCTACTTCTAAAAACTCTTTATTAATCAAAAAATTTCGAATGTAATTTACTATTTTAGATCGTGTTGTAAATACGCTGCGACTTTGTTCATTAATGATCAGATCGACGTAACGTTGACGATATGAGGTTTCTTTATCTTTCAAACCATTAAACTTATCAGGCAGCGGTCGCAATGATTTAACCAAAAGCTCGATATGGCTAACCTTGATACTTAGCTCGCCCTTATTAGTCTTAAATAGAACCCCTTCAACGGCGACGATATCGCCAATATCCCACTTTTTGAATTGCTCGTTGTAGAAGCCTTCGGGCAGTGCATCACGTGATACATAGACTTGAAGTCTATCAGTACGGTCTTGGATGTGAGCAAAGCTAGCCTTACCCATAATCCGACAGCTCATCATACGGCCAGCAATCGATACGTTAACTGATCGCTCTTCTAAGGCTTCTTTCTCGATTTCACCGTACTCGGCAATTAAGGCACTTGCCAGATTCGCAGGTTTAAAGGTATTTGGGTAGGCTTGCGTTGAGGTTCGCCATGCATCGAGTTTGTCACGGCGTTGACGGATTAGTTCGTTTTCATCAACTTGAGGTTGATCGGTATTATTGGAATCACTCACGATATTCTTTTCTTCATGGTAAAAAGGTTAAGAAATTTATTCTCAAAGACCCTGCTTCAAGCTGGCTTCGATAAATTGGTTTAAGTCGCCATCTAAAACGGCTTGGGTATTACCAGTTTCAACACTGGTACGTAAATCTTTTATTCGCGATTGATCTAGCACATAAGAGCGAATCTGAGATCCCCAGCCAATATCAGACTTTTCGTCTTCTACCGCTTGCTGTTCAGATCTACGTTTTTGCATTTCGTGCTCGTATAAGCGCGCTTTTAGCATCGACATCGCCGAATCTCTATTGCGATGCTGAGATCGATCACTTTGGCATTGTACGACAATGCCAGTTGGCTCATGTGTAATTCTAACAGCCGAATCAGTTTTATTAACGTGCTGGCCACCGGAGCCGCTGGCTCGGTATGTGTCAACTCTTAAGTCCGCTGGGTTTATGTCTACATCAACCCGATCATCAATCTCAGGGTAAGCAAACATCGACGCAAACGAGGTATGTCGTCGGCTGCCTGAGTCGAATGGTGACTTGCGCACTAATCGGTGCACACCAGTTTCGGTGCGTAAAAAGCCAAACGCATATTCGCCTTCAATTTTCACTGTCGCACTTTTAATACCAGCGACATCACCTTCAGAAAGCTCAATAATTTCAGCTTTGAAGCCTTGTGAGTCAGCCCAGCGCAGATACATACGTAGAATCATATTGGCCCAGTCCTGAGCCTCTGTGCCACCGGAACCGGATTGAATATCGATAAAAGCATTATTAGCATCCATCGGTCCGGAAAACATTCTCTGGAATTCTAAAACAGCAAGATCAGCCTCAATTCGGTCCAAGTCGAGACTGACTTCATCGGCCACCTCTTGGTCTTGCTCTTCGGCGGCTAGTTCGAGCATTTCAGAACACTCAGCAACACCAGTGGTTACCTTAGTCAGTATTTCAACAATTTTTTCTAAGCTCGATTTTTCTTGGCCGAGTTTTTGTGCAAACTCTTGATCGTCCCAAATGGATGGATTCTCCATTTGGCGCAGCACCTCTTCTAAGCGCTCGGCCTTGCTGTCGTAGTCAAAGATACCCCCTGAGCAACGCGCCGCGTTGATCTAGGTCTTTAATTTTTTCAAATAGAGGATTGAGTTCCATAATAAACTAAGTGGTTTGTAGCAGCTCCGAAAGATACCCGAAATCCCACCATTACACTAGCGCTTAAGGGCAAGGTTTGTCGCTGCGTTATTGCGATTAACGCCAAAGCTATGCAAAGAGGACGTCTGTCATTTGGTGATTTGCTGCACACTCTGCCATGTTCGTAGCCATGGACGGTACTGTTGCAGCGCAGGACCAAGGTTCTGACGCGCAAGACTGGCAATATTCTTGCTTTTAAATGAGCCATAAACAAGCTTGTAAAAGACTTCGCCGTTTTGAACTTCGGTGAAATAGGCCGTTTTACGCTGCAGGCTATTATCTTTTATAAAAGCCAACACTTGTTCTTTTTCAGTAAACGCAAGCAGCTGAATGGTCCAATAACTTTCCTGCTGTTGATTAATCCAGCTTTCAGTTTGGTAGCCCAATTCGGATGCCTCAAAGATCCCGCTCTCGAAGACCACACTAGAGTCAGGATCAACTGCTGCAGCTACTGGCAAGCCTAAATATCGGCGTGCAGGCGCGTAGCCCTGGTCGGCGGCATGTTGAATTAATGTACTTGCTTGCTCGCCAGAACCACCTCTCTCAAGTAATCTTTGAGCTAGGTGATAGCTTGCCGGAACGTAACCATTTTCGGCTGCCAATCGATACCAGCTAATGGCTTTATCGTTACTTGAAAGCGGTATTTTATTTTGCTCGTGCAGCAAGCCGAGGTTAAACATCGACCTAGCATCTTGAGCCTTAACGGCCTCGAGCCAATATTCTCGAGCCAAGTCAAAGTCACCATCAATATACGCGCTCAAGCCGTCCTGATAGACGCTCGCCGAAGCTAGCCTATTCATAGACATAGTCATAGACATGGCTAAGCAAGTAATAAAAAAGGGCTTGTTGAAAATCCCCCAGTCTGCAAAAAACATAATTTTTAATAAACTAAAATATTAGAGACCTTAAAATATTAGAGACCTTAAAGTATTAGAGACTTTTAGCCAGAGACCTTTAGTTAGTTAACGTAGACCAACGCTTGGCCCTAATACAAAGCCAGCTAACACTGGCCTTGCATCAAAAAATAACCGAATCGCAGATCAAAAAAGACTAAATATTGTAGCCTTTTTCACCGTGTTGAGCGACATCCAAGCCCTGCTGTTCAGTGTCTACATCGACCCTCAAAGGAGTGATTAAGCCAACCAATTTTAGCAATACGTACGACACAATCGCAGCGTAAGCACCAGTTGCCAAGACACCTATCACCTGAACGCCGAGTTGGCTAGTAAATGCCATACCTTCGGCATAGCCAGCACCGCCGTAAGCGGCAGAAACAAAAAACGCGGCTAAAATGGTACCCAAGGCTCCGCCAACGCCATGCACCGGAAAAACATCGAGAGAGTCATCTATTTTCAAACCATTGCGGATCAATTGGGTAGCAAAATAACAAACCGTACCGCCACACAAACCAATAACCACACCGCCAATCGGACCAACAAAGCCAGACGCCGGCGTTATGGTACCTAAACCGGCAACCATGCCGGTAACAATACCGAGCACGCTTGGCTTACGAAAACGTAGCCACTCTATCGTCATCCACGCAAGCGACCCTGCCGCTGCGCTCAGATGAGTCACCAACATTGCCATACCCGCAGCACCGTTGGCACCAAGCGATGATCCGCCGTTAAAGCCAAACCAACCAAACCAGAGCATGCCTGCTCCGACTACAGTTAAGGTTAGGCTGTGTGGCGTAATCGGGGTTTGCTGAAACCCTCTACGATTCCCCAGCACTAGCGCCGCGACCAACGCACTAACGCCCGCTGTCACATGCACCACGGTGCCACCAGCAAAATCAAGCAAACCTATGTCGGCAAGCCAACCGCCGCCCCATACCCAATGGGCGACTGGGATGTACACCACCAGCCCCCAGAGTACCGAAAACATCAGCATCGCGGCAAAATTCATTCGTTCGGCAAAGCCACCAACAAAGAGCGCAGGAGTAATCATTATGAATGTCATCTGGAATACCACAAAAACCGACTCTGGAATGGTGCCTGTCATAGAGTTGTAGGTGATACCAGATAAGAACGCTTTGTCTAAATTACCAATCAAGGCGCCTTCCCCACTGAAGACCAGACTGTAGCCAACCGCAAACCAGAGTAAAGACATCGCACAGGCAATAGCGAAACATTGCATTAGCACTGATAACACGTTTTTGCTGCGCACCAGACCGGCATAAAATAACGAAAGGCCAGGTAATAACATAAACAGAACCAACGCCGAAGACGTCAACATCCACGCCGTATCTCCAGTATCAATCTCTTGAGCCAATGCGACAGACGGCAATACCAAACTTATCAGCATCGCGGCTAACTGAGTATGAAATTTCATTTTATATTCCTTAACTTTTGATCGGTGTGGTCACCGATTCTAATTATCAACCCTAGGCCCCATGCACAACTCAGACGTTACTAAATCGCCAGGGCTCATGATATGGGCGCTTAAATAGCCTCAGCTATTAAATGGCCTCGGCGCCAGTCTCGCCGGTACGAATTCGAACCACATTATCCAGCGCAGTGACGAATATCTTTCCATCACCAACTTTATTTCCTTTGGCCGATTCAACAATCGCATCGATGACCGTGTCTAATACGTCATCAGCAACAGCAACTTCAATTTTTGTTTTCGGAATAAAGTCAATTGCGTACTCCGCGCCGCGATAGATTTCGGTATGACCCTTCTGACGACCAAACCCTTTTACTTCGGATACAGTCATTCCCATAACCCCAATGGCCGATAGCGCGTCTTTAACATCGTCCAATTTAAATGGGCGAATGATAGCGGTAACTAATTTCATACATGCTCCTTTCTTGACTGTTACATTGTCTGCAAGTTTCATCTATCAAATTAATCAATCGATGATAATTACAGCGATAATTTAAGACCGACGATAGTAATAAAAATGCGCCCATATTCATAGGCGCATTAGCAGGCTAACCGTTAATTCGTTGTTTTGCGGCCGCGTATTCCGACTTTAATTGCGTTACTCGATCTGAAACAGACAGAATCTCATCGACCGCGCCAATTCCTTGACCACATCCCCATATGTCTTTCCAAGCTTTGGCATCTGATTCTTGGTCAGTCAATTTTTGCATCGCGGCTATATCCCCCTTTGGCAAGTTGCTTGGATCCATTCCCGCGGCGGCAATACTCGGGGCTAAATAATTGCCACCAACACCGGTGAAGTAATCAGAATACACAATGTCGTTTGCGTCACTGTCGACTACCATCTGCTTGTAGGCTTGTGCCGCGTTGGCTTCTTTAGTCGCTATAAAAGCCGAGCCTATGTAAGCAAAATCAGCCCCCATGGCTATGGCGGCTAATACCGAGTCACCATTGGCGATACAGCCCGACAACGCCAGCGGCCCGTCAAACCACTCTCGCGTTTCTTGGATAATCGCAAACGGCGACAGAGCCCCAGCATGGCCACCAGCCCCAGCGGCGACAGCGATCAGACCGTCGGCACCCTTTTCAATCGCCTTTCGAGCGAAGCGTTGATTAATTACGTCATGCATTACTACGCCGCCATAGGAATGTGCCGCCGAATTAACATCTTCATTTGCACCCAGCGAAGTAATGATGATGGGCACTTTGTATTTTACGCATAGATCCATGTCTTCGTACAGGCGCGCATTAGTTTTGAACACAATTTGATTAACGGCAAACGGTGCAGCAGGTGAGTCTGGGTTAGCTTGATTATAACGATCGAGCTCTTCAGAAATCTCTTTTAGCCATGTTTCAAACTCGCCTTCGCCTCGAGCATTTAACGCCGGAAATGAGCCAACAATGCCCGCCTTACACTGTTCTATCACCATTTCTTTGCCAGAAAGAATAAACATGGGGGCCGCAATGACCGGAAGTTGTAGATTTTTAAATACTGAAGGAATAGCCATAAACATCTCTTAAATTGATTTGCGAAGATACCAAATTTGATTAGCGAAGATACTAAAATTACTTAGCAAAGAACTAGCTCTGGTTTTATAGCAGCTAGACCAGCAGGTGAAAAGCAGATTAGTTTCGCAATCGTGATTTAGCAGTGATAGTCGATATTTTTTAGTGTTATGAATGGTCTCATAAGCAAGCTCCAGAGCACTTACATACCGCTTACTAGACAAAATGTGTATCATTTGTAAATTTACTATTGATTTAGTGTCTCCAATGTGACAAATTACATTCGAGGTTATCGCGCAAACCTCTTTTAAGACCGAGCCGCATCTAGCCTACCCCTACCCCTATCCTGCTGGGTGCGGCTCGCCCTTTAGAAAGGAACTCTCTATTTAATATCCGCTGAAGGCTCTAATATCCGCTGAAGGCTCTAATATCCGCTGAAGGCTCTAATATCCGCTGAAGGCTCTAATATCCGCTGAAGGCTCTAATATCCGCTGAAGGCTCGTTTGCGCTGAGGGCTCTTTATGAATCATAAAAATGAAAAAACTCTTTAAAACTCCGAAAGCTAATTAAGATTAATTTTAAATCTTGTACCTGTTCTCGGGCTTGAGTCATTACCCTGAGGGTTGCCGACATCAAAATCAGCGTCCTCAATCATAAAGTCGCCGTTATAGGCTTCGACAATCCCTTTGACTATATGCAAGCCAAGCCCATGCCCGGGGGCTTGACTGTCAAGGCGCACTCCTCGCGTTGAAATCGTTTCCTTAAGGTTATCATCTATGCCGAGTCCATCATCTTCGACAATGAGCGTTAAAGCCTGACGGTGAGATTCCTTATCAGCAAGCTGAGAGTTTTCCACCGCGATCCTCACTTGCGACTTAGTCCACTTGAACGCGTTGTCTAATAGGTTGCCACATAATTCCATCCAATCGCCTTGATCACCGTAAAACACCGTGTCTGATCGCATTGAAAGCTGACATGTAATATTTTTTTCTGCATGCAACTTTTGCAGCGTGTTAACGATTTGTTCAGTTTGCGCCTTTATTTCAATTGGTTTAGCAAAACGCCTGCGGCCAACGGTCGATGCACTTTGTAATTGATAATCAATAATGGTCTGCATAGTGGCAATTTGGCGCTTCGCTTCATCGTCAATTTCGGCAGAATAATGCAAGCCATTAAGTACCGCGATGGGAGTCTTAAGACTATGAGCTAAGTTACCGAGCACTTCTTTCTGGCGAGTAATTCGCTGCTCATCAAAGTTAAGCAATTGGTTAAGATTCTGAGTTAAGCGGCTGACTTCTATAGGATAATTTTCATCAAATCGTTGTCGATAACCTTCTTCTATTTCTCCAACCTGCTGAGTCACTCGACGCAGTGGCTTTAGCGCCCAGCTCAGTAAGGCAAGCAGTAAGGCGATTAACGCACCGCCAAAAACCAGCAGCCAAAGTCCTACCTGGCGCTGATACCTAGATAAGCGCTTGGTATAAAAAGCTGAGTATTCAGCAACCTGAACTACAAAGGGAAAATCGCCTTGTTCTGTTTCCCATGCAACTCCAAGTGAAGTAGCGTAACTAGGCGCTTGTCGCGGCCATTCAAACTCAGGATGGAAAGAAAACTCACCTAAGCCATTCGGCAGTATCGGTAATTGTCTATCGAGTAAAGAAGGAGAACGCCAAACCACACCCTGACCCCTAACCGCGACCTGCGCGAATAAGCTGGAGTCCATTTGCCCAAGACGAGGTTC
Source organism: Arenicella sp. (assembly GCA_046709645.1). Lineage (GTDB taxonomy): Bacteria > Pseudomonadota > Gammaproteobacteria > Arenicellales > Arenicellaceae > Arenicella. The sequence continues at coordinate 22,524 of JBKEFT010000015.1, read as the reverse complement.
GGGCAATGCATCTGGAACCTCGACTTTTCCGTCTACCACCTCGATATTGGCGATCAATAACAAAATTTGATTGCGTAAATTGTCTTCGGCGTTACTCAAAACACTGCGCTCAAAAGCACGATTTAGCGCTACTCCCATGGTGCCAAGAAACAACAGCAGCAGCAATGTGGCAATTACTAGTAGACGGCGGCGTAATGAATACACGTTAATACTATGCTTGCGATGAATTTAAGCTAAGTTGAGTTATCACGAGGAATACTAAACCGATAGCCTCGGCCACGTTGGGTTTCAATAGGCTTTAAAATATTTTCGGGATCAAGTTTCTGTCGAAGCCGCCTGATGAAAACTTCAATTGTATTACTATCTCGGTCGTCATCTTCTTCGTAGATATGATCAACCAGCTCGCGCTTAGAAATCACCTTACCGGTATGCATCATCAGATATGACAGTAGACGGTATTCGTAGGCGGTGATGGTAGCAGGCTGGTCGTCGATAAATAGCTGTTTTGATGAAGTGTCGATTTTAATCGGGCCGCACACTAGAGAATTATCAGCGAGACCAACCGACCGTCTGAGTAAAACTTTGATTCTAGCCAGCATTTCTTCAGGGTGGAAAGGCTTAGTTAGGTAATCGTCAGCACCCGACTCTAAGCCTTCAACCTTCTCTTGCCAGCGGCTGCGCGCGGTTAAAATCAGAACCGGGTATCCCTTACCAGCAGCCCTCAGACGTTTAATTACTTCGACCCCGCCGAGTTTAGGCAAACCCAGATCAACAATAGCTAAATCAATCGGATACTCTTGGGCAAAATACAAGCCCTCTTCACCATCGCTAGCAACGTCGACCACATAATCTTGCTCACGCAGTGTTGTCGCCAGTTGCTGCTGCAAGCTCAATTCATCCTCTATTATAAGAATTCGCATTAGAAGTTCCTTATTGGGTAAGTAGCATTCAAGTAAAATTTACTTTCGCGTGCGCTTAGCGTCGTGCGCTAATTGTCAAATTACGTACTTTTCCATTTGGCATAAGCACTCGCACGCGATATACCTGCTGCCTCTCGTCGAGAGATATTTTTAATACTTCGGCATTATAGCGCCGCTTAACCTCCTGCATCACATCGCTGCGCGAACGCAAATTGTCAGCGCCGTTTTGAGCATAAGTAGTGGCAGCAAACCGACTAGCATTGATCGAATATGGTGCACTGAATTCTTGGCTTTGAGCACTACCATACTCAGATGCATACACACCATTGGCGACCGCGAACTGCAGCACCATGATTAGCAACAAACGATAGGTAATATTTTTTGGCATAAGAATCAAACGGTTATAATTTAGTCTTTAGTAAAATGAATTTAATAACAAGTTTTTATTAGCAAGGTCTTAATAAAACCGTGTATCTAGGCGAGCGCACACCCGCCTAAATATATCGATAACTTAATTCTATACCGGATTAACGGTTACCTTAACTTTAATTTTATCACCTGGATGTTGATTCATTTGAGTGTGGAACACGTTACCACGATATTTATAGGCGACATCGTAGCCAACGATCTCCTCTTTAGTGACATACGAATCTTTCACTTCGCAACGTTGAACTGTCTGGTAGCGAGTAGTTTGATAGCGATCATCGTAGCGACTACTGTCGTAGCGACGATTATTGTTTTTTACATCATGACCAATTGATCCACCCAAAATTGCACCAGCAACCGTGGCAACATCACGCGCCTTACCGCCGCCACGCTTACCAACTTGATTGCCTATCACTCCACCGATAATTGCGCCTAACACTTCTGGCGTTCGGCTTTTACTATTCACATGACGGTTCTTCGGATACCGTTGCTGAGTTGAAACCTGTTCATCCCAACACTGTTCAATGGGCTGATTTACTTGGTATGTTTCTACCAATGGATCGACCGAAACCACTTGAGCGTAATCAAAGGTCGCATTGTCATAGTGAGAAATACCACGATTCTTACCCGCCGCCACTGGCAGTGATATAGCGCCAATTACAACTGCGGCGATCAATGAGCGAGTAAACGTTTTACGAGTATTTTTAGTATCTGAGTTATTCATCGTTAGACTCCTGTTTTTTACTTAATGTAGTTTCGATGGAGCTACTTTAACTCAACGATGCTGAATGGAAACTGAATGCCAATACAATTTGAGCTAACGCACAGGGCAATCATTATTTAAGCCAGTAAAACCTAGTAACGCAGTAAGACCCTGGGAAATCCGCTTTCTAAACTTCAAGTTCATCAAGTCGAGCCAATAAAGCCTCGCCAACGTGTTCTTTACGCCAGCCCTGCAGTAAACGCTTGGAGCTACGATGGCGGAATAAGTGTTCAATATTTTTACGCGTCCCAAGTAAGCCTTGGGCGACACCCAAGGAATTTGAAATATTGCGTAGCTCTTTCATCAAACCGCTGCAAACTACTTTTTGTTGTTTGGTAAGCGGATCAACTTTATGCCACAAACGCTCTTCCGAAACTTCTAGGTTACTCATTATTTCAAGCGCAAGAGGCGCTAAATACACCACCGACTTTCGACCAAAAACATCCATATCCCTGATTTCTTGCTCAGTTTTCGGCTGCTGGGTCACTAAATCATAGAGTTTGTCATCGCGCATCACCCAAGACCTCGGAATATCACGCTTTTGCGCCGTCCGCTCTCGCCACTCGGCCATTGCTCTTAAGGCGTGTTGTTGCCTAATATTCAAACTACCACCAGATAGCCGTTTATAGGCCAAGGCCGGATCGATAATGTACTTATCTAATTCGTAATAGCTTTCGATCTCTTGCTGGTACCACTCGACGCGCTGGTTATCTTCCAATAACTGTTGCGTCTGACGATAGAGTTCCTCTAAATGAGCAACATCGTCCCCCGCGTATTCAATCTGATCTGCCGATAACGGCCTGCGGGTCCAATCGGTGCGTGACTGTGTCTTTGGTAACTCAACGCCAGTTCGTTCGAGGACCATAGCACCATAGCCTTGCTGCATGTCACCGCCACAAAAAGCACTGGCGAGTTGAGTATCAAATATCGGTTTAGGCAGCACATTTAAGGTTTGGTAAACTACTTCCATGTCTTGTCTTGCCGCATGGAATAGCTTTAGAATATTTTCATCCGCGAATAAGCCGATCAATAATGACAAATCATCAATCGCCAGCACATCGATGCAATACTGATGTTCATCGATGCCAAGCTGTACTAGACATAATTTAGCACTGTAGGTTTTTTCACGTAAAAATTCGGTGTCAACGGCAATCACGCCGGATTGCTCACTCAGCTGCCTAAACAAAGGCTCTAGGTCCTCGAGCTGTTGTTGCTCCTCGATCAGGTAATTCATATTTTTTTCGCTAACACTGCCAATTTTCTCAAGCGATGATGCTAACATGTGACTCATAACTGAGCCATTCAAATAGTGATTTCGGCTTAAATTGATAACACTCTGCGCACGATCAAACTCGCGTTCACTATGCAAATAATAAAACAACTAGTTGAAATCTCACTCCGTAAGCGTGAGCCACAAGACCTCGACTTCAACTTACATGCCGCTATTTTACTAGCAATGGGTGTTGTAGTTCTGCGATACATCTCATTTCGATCATTAAGCTCCTTGAGCAACCCTTTCGGTTACAGCTTAGTGTCTGTGATCGGCGAGTCTTTAGTGATATACGCATTGCTACGTAGCCAACAAAAGGCAGGCCGCTTTGTGCAAACCATAACGGCACTGTTCGGGGTTACCGTTATTGCAACAATGGCTTCGGTGATCATGACGTACACCGTGGTTCTGCAATTGGCGCTGCCGGTGCTGATGATATGGAGTTTCTATCTAATGGTGCTAATCCTGCGCGCCGCGCTAGACTGCTCGACAATCGCCTCACTGATGTTAACTATTGGTTATAACGCTATCGGCTACATGCTGGTGATTCTGCTATTCCCTAAATTTCAAAGCGAGATGTTGGCGGAGTGGGAGCTAATAAAAGCGGCTATGGAGACGGCTCAGATTGAGGCTCAGTCAAGATGAAGATCCACATCATTGGTATCTGTGGAACATTCATGGGCGGTGTTGCCCGCTTAGCAAGAGACCTTGGTGTGACGGTCACAGGCTCAGACGCGAATACTTACCCGCCTATGAGCACTCAACTCGAATCCTTGGGCGTCGATCTATTCGAATGTTATAGCGCCGACAATATCCCCGAAGATACCGACTTAATTTTAGTCGGCAACACTATATCTCGCGGCAACCCCGAATTGGAGTCGGTGCTTGACAAAGGACTGCCATATACCTCTGGCGCTCAATGGTTAGGCGACCACGTGCTTCAGGGCCGCTGGGTATTAGCCGTAGCAGGCACTCATGGCAAGACCACCACCAGCAGTTTACTGGCCTGGTTGCTAGAGCAAAACGACTTAGCGCCTGGCTATTTAATTGGTGGCGTGCCGGAAAACTTTGGCGAGTCTGCTCGACTGGGCAAAACACCATTTTTTGTAATCGAAGCCGATGAATACGACACCGCCTTCTGTGACAAACGTTCTAAATTTGTTCACTATCAACCGCGCACACTAATATTAAACAACTTAGAATTCGACCACGCTGATATCTTTACAGATTTGGCGGCTATCCAAAGCCAGTTTAATCACCTACTAAAAATTGTACCGCAACACGGCCAAATTATTTATAACCAAGATTCTCCTGCGCTGGCTGAAGTCCTTGAGATGGGATACTGGAGCGAATTGAAGAGTTTCAACTCTGACGATAGCCACTGGCGTGCAGAGAAAGTAAAAGACGACGCCTCAGAGTTTTTGCTTCTGCACGGTTCTGAAACCTATTTAGTCAACTGGTCATTAATTGGTGACCACAATATGGCGAACGCTGTTGCGGCAATAGCAGCGGCTCATCATGTCGGGATCCCGATTGCCAATTCGGTCGAGTCTTTAGCGACTTTTAAGTCAGTTAAGCGACGCATGGAAGTCATTTTTGACCAACCATCTGCCCGACTATTCGACGATTTTGCTCACCACCCGACGGCCATAGCGGAAACACTAAGCGGTTTGCGCAGCAGCGTTGGTGAGCAAAAAATTGTCGCCGTTCTAGAACCTCGCTCGAATACCATGAAACGCGGCATTCACAAGCACCTGCTGCAAGACGCCCTAGCAAAAGCCGATAATGTGTTGATATTCGCAGATCAAAATATCACATGGGATATCAGCGAATTAGAGTCCGATTCGATATCCGCCTTTAGCAGTACCGAGTTGCTGTTAGAGCAACTAATCGGTCTGATCGATGGCGATTCTGGCCATACTAATGTCGTGATTATGAGTAATGGCGGCTTCGAGAACCTGTATCAGAGACTGATTGATCGTCTTAGCTAATTAGCCGTTTTAAATACGGATATATGCACTAAAAAATGCCTTGAAATGGGAATTTATTAGGTCTCATTAAATGAGTTCAGGGCTGTTTAGAAGCTCAAAAACGTGTGTTATTAGGCCTAAGTTTTATTTATAAAAACGCCATATTAAAGCTCCAAATAAGACGAATTTTCAGCTCAAAATATTGCCTAAAAAAGATCTATTTCAAGCATCTCACTACCTCAACTTTAAAGTTGATAGTGGTAAATTAAAAATACTCTTGTTGCGTTTTCTGCAAAAGATCGTTACAGATTTTTATTAGTCACATGTCAGACATGCCGATGTAAGTGAGTAAGTTCGGCCACTGGCCGTGCAATGTTTATTCTGATTAGAACAACCGAAGTCTAACGCCATACGGAGTATTTTAGCTTGATGAAGCTACGATAGTCAGGCTACAAGTTTGCAAATATGGCCGCTTGTTGTTTATTTCGTCGCCGTTATCGCGCTGGTGTTAACCATGTTGGGGCTGTCTTGGTTGTTAGGCGAGCGTCGCGCTAATGCCGCCACCAACGAAGCATTCGAATCTGGCGTTGTCTCGGTCGGCAATGCTCAAGGGCGCATTTCTGTCAATTTCTACCTGATCGCAATTTTCTTCGTCATCTTCGATCTTGAGACGGTTTTCATATATGTCCTAGTTATTCTACTTCGGATGGAGGCGACAGGTATTGCAGTTGGCAATTGCGTGGCGCTTCAGTGGAAATGTTTTTTAGATTCTAGGTATTCCTTCTCAAAAGCATTTCCCATTAATGCAATAGCTTTGAGGGAATCGAGCAACGTAATATGGTTTGGCGGCCCGGAAATTGTTCTGTTGACATCAACGATGTAAATTTTCTTATTATCATTGTCGCGTAACACATCCAATTCGCACACATCTAGGCCTGATACCTGCCTAAATCGAACAATATTTTCTAGCTCTTCCTGGGAAAAATAATCATGCGGGTTCTCTAGGTAAACGGTGGTGTTGGTGTTAGAAAAACGCTCCGTTATTGAGCGCTGTTTTCGATAGAGAACCGGTATGCTGTCACCGATAACTACAAGGCGTAAATCCTGAACATAATTCGCATCAACAGAAGTATCAATCAACTTTTGATAAACCGAGTTTGGATCAACTGAATCTTTGCCAATCGGAGCCTGAACCTCTTCGCCATCGTGAATTCCATTGGTATCAGATTTGCGTACCATTACTTCGGTGTACGTTTCCGGGTCTACCTCGGTCGCATAACCAAAGACCTCAGTCATCCATTTAGACACTGACTGTTTGCTGATATCTTCGCATGACGCATTGATAAAATAGTACTTTTTACCTTTAGGTAATCGCTCACAATTTTTAATATAATCTTTTACGTCTACTATGCTCGTTGTATTGTCTTCGAAAGCATAGATTATCGTTCTGTTCTCGGCGCTGTTTACCCCAAACAGTTTTAACCAAGCACGGTGCATCACATTGTCGCTCAGTTCTTCGAGGTGAATTCGACTTAGTGGACGCATCCTAATCCCGCAATAGCTAATAATTTTCCAGACCGCATAATTAGATCCAGTCGGGTATTCGGGGAAGAAAAGCACCTGAGTGTCTAAGTATTTACGTGCTTTAAGTAGACCATTAGCTTTGTTGAACAAGCGAACTACGCTTGTTTGGCAAATTCCATAAAGTCGAGCAAGACGATTTTTATTTATCATTTTTTTCGCACTACAAAAAGGGTTTCGATGGGTGTCATCATAGGTGATGGGCCCAAAGTAATCTAATGGATCTAATTTATAGTTGGTTTACAGTTGGTTTATAGCTGAGTAATTACTTTGATTACAATCATACACCTTTGAACAGAGACGATGCGTCGTTTTTTTATTGGTCGCGACTTTACAGGATAACATTTTGTACGAAGTTAGTGCCCTATCGAAGTTTAAGCGCGCTTTTGCTTTTATACGCGCTGCGATTGTTCAATTCTAATCAGAAGCTAAGATGCGCCGCGACCAAATAATACAGCAGGTACAGTCAAAAGAATTAATCTAATATCGGTCCAAACCGTCCAATTCTCGATATAGTCAATATCAAGTTGCATCCACTTTTCAAAACTGATGTTGTTGCGGCCAGAAACTTGCCATGGCCCGGTTATGCCGGGTAACACGCTGAGGCGCCTTCTGTGGGTGATTTGGGTGAACCGTTTGTAATCCTCTAGTGGCAGTGGTCTCGGCCCAACGATACTCATATCACCTTTCAATACGTTGAACAATTGAGGAAGTTCATCAATAGAGACCTTGCGCAGAAATTTTCCGACACCTGTGACCCGAGGGTCACTTTTCATTTTGAACGCTCCCCCGTCCATTTCGTTATCACTTTCACGCAGTTTGTCCTGAAGTTCTGGTGCATTGGCAACCATGGTGCGCAATTTGAATACATCGATAACGCGACCATTGTAACCGTATCGTTTCTGAATAAATAAAGCTTTACCGGGAGAGGTGACCTTAATTGCGATGATCGCTAAAAGCATCAGAGGAGATGTCGCAATCAAAACAAACAAAGACAGAAAGGAGTCTATGAAGCGCTTTGCAACATAATTGAAATTAAACGTATGACCGGAAAAAACAACCAGCTGAGGCACTTCAATATTCGTCTCTGAGAAGAATTCAAGTCGAGCTTTAGCGCCAGATTTGTTAGATATTACCGGAAGTAGGTCTAATAACGACCATTTGAGCGCTAACCCAAGCTCTCCAACCATTTCGATGAAACCGGTAACGCGGGTATCGTACTTACTGAAAGGCAAACAAATCACCACATCATCAATTACATTATTTAAATAATAGTCTTCAAAGTCCCCCAAGCAACAGACAATACGATCGACAGATACTTTTACTTGCTCGGGGGCCATCGATTCGCTGGGCTCGATGAACCCAACAACGTTAAGGCTTGAATTCGGCGTGCTTTCCAGAGCTTCAGCATAAGCATGCGCCTCACTGCCAGTGCCTAGAATAATTAAATAACGTGCATTTTTGTCACCCAAATGCATGGCGTTTATTATTCCAGTGACAAGTTTACGGCCGAAAAATGTGAAACCAACCAGAAGGTAGGTGCTAAGTAGAATATAGTCCGAGGTGAAAATCGAAATATCTAATGCTCTACCGACTATCATCAATACTGCTGAATTGATAGCCGCTGCGAAGGCAATCCATGCTATGTGTTTCCACCACACTGAACCACGTGTCAGTAGAGAAGCCGAGCCTACCAATCTGAGGAGGATTACCCAATAGATGATAAAGCCGAACATCATGATCACGTTGAGCAGACTGATGCGCATTGCCAGCACACCGTAGAGGCCATTATTACTAAAGTCACTCGCGCTTAATGCTAAGGCACAAATCTGAGTCAGTATCAGCATTAATATGTCAGATACTAAAAATGTACGAATTACGAGTTGCTCTCTAGAGCTAGAGCTGGACATAAATATACCACCTGCGTTTCCGCGATTGCGATCCTTCGATTAATAGAGCGGCTAACCAGGGGAGTGATAAGGTTTGCTCAAACTATATGCGGCTTAGGTGTAATACACAGCTCAGAAATTGCACAAGGCAACATCGACAATCTTTCCCACATTGTGGATGGGAAAAATTTTTCAACCAGTAGTGATATCAACAACCCAAAAACCAAGAGATGACTTATTTACAAAAGGTAATTAAGTCAAAACACGACACCTTGGGGGGAAATTTCAGCCTCAAACGTTAGGTATCATGAACTCTCTTGTGCTTTCACTTTATCAAAATTATAAGCTTGAAACCAATTTATTTTTAAGTATTAATCTAATTAATTCTTGCATCAACAATTAGTGCTTGCTAAAGCCATCTAACTAGTCGACAAAAAACGCTCGCCAACTATTTGCTTCACTGACAGATATTCACTCTTAGCTGGTCTTGCATTGCTCACCTAAAGATTAAAGTGATTCACCAATCTAGGGCCATTACAATAGCATTAATACGATTACTGAATGTGCTACTTCTTTTTGCCGCGCACTCGTTGCACCAAGGCTTTAAGCCATTTAATCGACTTGAGTTTCTCTGAGAGGCTCCAAGCGAGGTAAGCGCTCTTACCCAAAATGGAATTTGCTTGAACGCTCAGAAATAACGGCGTAGAAACATCGCACCAACTTTTTTTATAAGCCTCATCTCCAAAACTGAAATCAAACTCCTGCAAACCATTGTCAATACTCCATTGAATCATTTCTTCCAATAACAACCGCCCAGCTGAAAATTTTGCCCAATCGCCTGCCTCGTAACTTGGCATGAGGTAGTAAAATCGAGCCTGATCGACTAACCCCCAATGCGTCGCGATTATCGTATCATTAACAGAAAACGCACTGATGTGAACCTTGCCCGGTGCTTGCCAGTGTTGGTGCAAACTAGTAAAGAACTGTTGATAGCCAACTTCATCAAATAAATCGTATACACCCATATTTTTATAACGGCTACGCTTCTGCTCAATCATTTTGTCAATGATCTGCGATGCACGTTCCGCCGTCACCTCGACTTCAAACTTGAGTTCACCAACTTCGTTTAGGCGCTTTAACTGTCGTCGAGAGTCTGCCCTAATTCGTTTCGAAACTTTGTGCTGATAAAGATCTTGCCAAGGCGCATCTAAGGTCAAAGAATGACTTAAGGCCATTTCTTTTTGAAACAATCTGCTCAGTGGGTTTACAACATTGTTTACCAGCTTTGGTTGCTTCTCAAACCAAACCAAATCAAACCCCGAAACGGCTAATCTAATTTGTTGCCAAAGCGCCACGAATTCAATTTCGCTAGGCTGCCAATCGGCGGCAATCATCGGGGCATGGTAGTCGGTAACCAAGCCGCCCATAAAAGTAAGTTCGCGCAGGCCTCGCCTGCGTTGAATGCACAACGGTAGTAAGAGCACGGTTGCATTAGAGCCTTGTCTTACCACAATAATTCGCGGCTCTACCTTTGTGTGGCCGACCTTGTCATACCAGCAGTGCTGCCAAGAATAAGATTGAAATAAGTAGTGCTCAGCGGTGGATTCGAATTGGTGCCAGGTTTCTCTGCACGCTTCCAATGAATTAAAGCATTCTACTTGATATTGACTTACCATTAATTTGGCTTCCTTAGGTGATACATTAGGTGATACGTTAGGTGATACATTCAAAGATTAAAGTGATGGTGCAAATAGGCTGACAGGTTGAATACCCTCCCCCTATGCTAAAGCAAGCTGTGTGCCATTAATTTAAACCGGGCAAAGCTAGTATCCGCACCCACCGGATAGCGAGGCAATTGCAATAAATCGCTTTCGACGTTACATTTTTTACTAATCATAGTGGTGGCAGACGTGCTTTGCGCCTTGCTCGCTTGAATCTTCTTTAACACGTCAATAGAGTCGGAGTTAAAATCTAATTTACCACCGTTCGGGTAAGCGAAATGACGACAGGGGCGCTTAGTAATACGTTCTACGTCTCCTATTGAATGCCTAACTTGCTCTTGCTGATCTATTTTTGTAAGACGGCTCAAGATCGTGTGGTCAGCGGTGTGCGCGCCAAATTCAATAAGCTCAGTTTGCTGCATCGCATTAATCTGCTGAGAGCTTAACATCCTGAAAGGCTCGGCTAACTCAGGAAGACCGCAAGGTAAGCCTAAAGCTGCACGAAACTTAGCGATCAGTGGGAATATTTCATTTGGGTGTTGCTGCTTTAGATACTGCTGGACCATGCGAGAGCACATTTCTTTGGCGGATGCCGACGCCAAGTTATAATCCCCACCACTCCAAGATACCGAATCGCGCGTTGTTTCTGTTAGTGCTTGGTGAACCTGCGTAAACCATATCGAGTCATCACTGTCAGTGAAGGTGGTGTTCAAATATATCGTCGCCGGTAAATTCAGTTCCTGTAAAATTGGCAGCGCAATATCATGGTTGTTTGCATACCCGTCGTCAAACGTTATAACAGCTGCATGTGAATCTATGGTTTTATCTCTAATTTGATCACAAGCTTCGCTTAGCGAAATCACATTGAAATGCGCCTTGAGGTAAGTCATCTGTTTGCGAAAACTGGCGCTATCTAAAAAGCACCAATCGGGGAACGCCAGTGGGTCGTCTAAAACCGCATGATAGGTAAAGATGGCTATACTTTTTTTGCCGAGCACCTTTTGCAGCAAAGCAGGCAGCCCAGAAAATGCCAAGCTTTCAATGGCCAGGCTTTTTAGGCGAGTCTTAATCATCGTAATCTTTGAACCATAAGCGTGTTGGAATTCGAAAAATCAATAGTGAAGTGATCGAGCGGTTAACCTTAAAGCCGACTCGTTCAAGCCCTATTCGCGAGGCAATATTTTTATCGTCGCAGTATACCCAAATCTTGGCGTGAGTTTCGTGTAAGGCAGCGACTACAAACCTCAAAACTTGTTGATAAACACCTTGCCCACGAGCCTCTTCCGCAGTCCAGGTATCATAGATAATCGGCGCAGGTGAATCGAGGCCAAACTCTGCGCCCGCACCAAGCTCGTAAGTGGCCTCAACTAAATCACTGACCCTAACCCATAAAACATGCACCAAACGCCCCTCTCTACGCGCTAAATAAAGCTGATGACCTTGTTTTAGGCGCTGCACTGCATCCGCCTTCTTATTTTCCAGCCAGCTGCTTTCTGCGCAACTATCTTGATAATCACGCCACAACGCGCGTTGAATCAGCATGCGGCTATCACTATTCGACCTAGAATTTGATCCAATTCCTCCGATGTCAAAATCCTTCTCTCGGGCTAAAAATAAAATGGTGTTTTTCTGATAAACAAAATTGCCTACTTTGCTAATTAATTTGTAAACCAAGCTCACTTTTTTATACCTTATTGGGATGTCAGTCTGTTGTTAGCAAAACATATCACAAAATACAGTATTTGCAGCCAATGAATAGCGATAGATCTGGCGCTTAGAATCGGAATTACTCACTGAGAACTGAGCATAGCCAACAATAGAGATCAAAAGAGTTTGAAATTTCTTCAATCGAGACGGAAAGCGCGGGCAATCTAATAATTGGCAAGCTTTTCAACCAAAGTAGAGGAAAAATTGGCGTTTCCAGCCGTTCGTCAAGTTACTCTGCAGTCTCTCCGATAACAGTCACTGGCATTACTGTCTCCTTCGTGACATTCCCCTAAATAACCGCAACATACCAATAAATAGCCCCTAAAGATTAGAGGTTTACATCGAATTAGTGTTAATATCGTCGAGTGTCGTTATCAACTTATCGCTGATTATTAATGGATGACATGGGCTCTATAGTTTTGGGCATTTTCAGCGGTTTGGGTTTATTTTCGTGGTTGGAAACCCGTGGTTGGAAATTCTTGATTCGAAATTCTTGGTTGGAAATTCTTGATTGGAAATTCTTGGTTGGAAATTCTTGATTGGAAATTCTTGATTGGAAATTCTTGGTTGGAAATTCTTGGTTGGAAATTCTTGGTTGGAAATTCTTGGTTAGAAATTCTTGGTTAGTAACTTTAGATTGGAATAATGACATATACAACACTGTACATAGGTGGAGCGGGTCGCAGCGGTTCTACTCTGCTCGAAATATTGCTAGGTAATCAGCAGAACTTGGTTTGCGTGGGCGAAGTGCGCGAATACTTTCACTATTTGAGTGATAATAACATGCCCTGCGGTTGCGGTGAATATATTCACAAATGCGACTTTTGGCAGAAGGTGAATGAGTCGTTAGAGCAACAGGGAGTTGATCTAAATAAGATAGCAGATATTAGTAAGAGACTTACCCAGAGTCGTATTTTTTGGAAACTGCCTTTATTAAGAAAATTTAGCAGCGACTGGTCAACACTTGTCGAGTCAACGCGGGCGCTATATGACACTGTTGCATCTATAAGCGGCGCTAAATATATCATTGACAGCTCCAAGTCTGCTACGCATTTGGCTGTGCTTAAGGAGTTTAAAAGCAAAGATGAATTGAAAGTGATTCATCAGATTCGAGACCCCAGAGGAGTAGCCTACTCCTGGAGCCAAAACATAAAGCAAATCAAAACCAAGAACGGTCCAGTTGAATTTCCACGACGGGCATTCTTCATGTCTGGAATTCGCTGGTTGTTAGAAAATCTCGCAATGGAGTATATGTCCCGTGACTTAGATTACACCCGAGTTTCCTACGAAGCCATGACTGAGAACCCTAGGCAAACCATTGTTGGCGCACTTAACACTATTGGGTTACCTGCAGAAGAATTTGAAATTTCTACTGAGGAGCAAAGAGTAATCACGCTGCAGCCGCACATATCACATCCGATCGGAGGCAACCCGATGCGTAAATCGGCTGATGGCGCCAAAATAATATGCGATACGAAGTGGAAAAGCGAATTGTCGACGGCTAATAAGTTGGGGTTAGGTCTGATCACTTACCCTGGTTTAAAACGCTATGGCTATAAACTGCGATGGTGACTATGCTTACTAAACACAAAAAGCAGTCTAGATCCCGGTGCCAGTATATTGTTTGCGCAGCGTTAATTCTGACCCTGACGCCATTAGCATGTAAAGCACAACCTGCCTATGATCGAGCCTATTCTATGTACGCTAAAGGCGAGGTAGAGTACGCATTGATCATCTGGGAACATGCGGCAGAGAAAGGCAATACTGCGTCGCAGTACGTGCTTGGCTTATTGAATCTCCGAAACGAAATACCGGGGGCGAGCCTAGCGAAAGCCCTTAAATATTTCGAAGTTGCCGCTAACAAAGGCCACGCGGGGGCTAGCTATAATCTTGGCATCGCCTACTTGAACGGTGCGGGCACAGCCTACGATGAATCCAAAGCAATTCAATACCTAACTAAGGCGGCTGAACAAGGCCATGCGTCAGCTCAGTATAATCTTGGCCTGATGATCTATCCGGGCACCAAGCAGGGTATGCAAGACAAACAACTTGGGTTCGATTGGCTTAATCGAGCAAGTAATAATGGCCACGAAGAAGCTTTACAGCTAGTCAATGCGATTGACAAGCACAAACAAACGATTGCCGCTAACAAAGCTCGCGATGCCGATAAAGCAGAGTTGGCGGAGCAAGCCCCCGCCGTTAGTGAAAGTGCGTCAACAATGCCGATTGATTTAATTGTTTTTACTCATAACGCATCGAAACAGATTCCACTTTACCACAGGCCATCAGGCATCGTTTCTGGATATTTACCGAGAAATTCAGAATGGGCAGTTATCAATAAAGTTAATGATTGGCTCGCGGTTACCCCAAAGACGGGAATGCCGGTTTGGGTATACAGTAAATACGTTCAAATTGATGGCGGTACCAGCGTGGGAAAAGTGCTAGCTGAAGGTGTACGAGGTAGACCTCTTCCGAGTGTCGACAACTCAAAATCTCCGCCAATCGGTTTGTTTTTTATGGGAGAAAGCCTAGAGATACTTGATTCTAAAGTAGATTGGGTGCGACTGAGAGGGCCACTTAGATTCACCGTCTGGATACGTGAGAGTGATTTCTTGCTGGTCGACGGCAATGATGATTTAACAAAAAATAAAACTTCTGCTGTGGTTTTTACTAAAACAGCAAGACACAATCGGCAAATACTAGGGTTCGATGAAATTTAGGCTTACTCGCGCGACTAATAGCAATCGCGACCGATTTACTATAAATCGCTTTTTAGGAAATAAGATTAGCGTGTTTGAAATGGAACCCCTGTTTAGACAGCCATAATAATGATTAAGTTAGCAACAGAGCGATGAAAAATAAAATGAAAATTAACTCACCTTGGGTGCTGATGAGCCTTATCGTATTAATGGCGGGCTGCACCACAACACCGCATGTGCGATCGCAACATGAGCATGATCTTGTTTTGAGGCATTCTCATGAAGGCGTAAGTAATGAACAGCACATGGTTGCTCACTCCGCCTCACCACACATAATTGCATCTCCAGCGACTGGCGCCCATGGCGGACACACATTCAACAGCTATGATGTAGAGCTACTGAACAATTATTTGATTTCCCCAGGAGATCAAATAGAGCTTACCTATCATGTTGATGTAAAAAAACAAGATACCTACAACATCGCCATAGGCGATCAAATTCGGGTTGAATTTTTTTACTACCCCCAACTAGATAGAACCTTGAATGTACGACCAGACGGCAAAGTAACCTTACCTAATGTGGGTGACATCGAAGCCGCTGGCCTTACACCTATGGCATTGGCGGATAGGATTTGCAAAGTTTATCGACCACAGTTGCGTGAGCCAACGGCAACCGTATCGCTGATCCGCTATGGTGAACGAATTCGCGAGCTAAAGGATGCGATTACCACCAGTCAGCGCGGACAAAGCCGTTTGCTGCTCGTGCAACCCGATGGTCGAGTTTCTATTCCATTGCTGAACACAACATCTGTGGCAGGTTTGGGTATTTCAGAAGCAGAGTCACTGATCAATGAACTGTATAAAGATGTTATTCCGGGCATGGTCACCACGGCAGCGCTGAGCGAAGTAACTGGCAACAAAATATATGTTTATGGTGAGGTTAAAAAACCAGGCTATTATCGACTCGATGGCCCAACCAGTGTTACGCAATCGATTGCCTTGGCCGGCGGATTTGAAAACCATGCCGACCCCAGAAACATTCTGGTAATCACCCGAAATTCGCTAAATCAAGCAACCGGTAGTGTGGTCAATATTAAAGACACATTAAGCAGAACCGGCACTAGCCATCAAACGGTACTTCGACAGGCCGATGTGGTTTATGTGTCTAAAACAGGCCTTGGTAGCGCATCAATTATCGGTGAGGCCATTAGGCGTATGATTCCGATTAGTTTTAGTGTGTTCTATAACCTCTCCGGCCAACAATAGAACGAATTAATCGTGAAAATAAAGAATCAGCAAATCAATAAAACCATGCTCAGCTATTTTAATGTGAGTGTGGCCATAGTTAAAAAAACTAATTATATAGAATTAGGGGCAAATTTTGATTGATCGCCAATACTCATACCAGCCTAGCGGAACGGTAGAACCGGAAACCTTGACCTTCACTGACATTATCAAGCTTTTTCTTAAAAAGCTTTGGGTGTTCGTAATTGTGTTCGGGTGTGTTGTCGCCGTCGCAGTATCACTAGCATTTACCTACCCGCCTATCTATAAAGTATCAGGTGCTCTGTTAGTGCGGCCTAGCTTAGAGAAACCTTTTCTGTTCACAGAAGAAAGTAGCCGAATCTCACAAACCAACACAAAAGTTTCGCAAGAGACCATTAACACTGCGGTTAATTTAATTACGTCAACGGGAGTCCTGAAATATGTGATTGCAAAACGGGGCAAAGTCGACATGACAAACGATCGCGCAGTAGCTCAGAGCATAGCAGCATTGCGCGGTTCAATCTCAGTCAATCCAATTTCATTGTCAAACCTGATAAATGTTGAATACTCAGGCGGCGACCCAAAAGGCATTGTTAATAACCTCAACGAACTGTTAGACGCCTTTGTACTTTTTAACATCAAAGTGCAAGGCTTTGGCAAAGGCGGGCTCGAGTTCTTCAAAAAACAAGCTGCTGATTTTAAGATCCAGCTCAATGACCTCACTACGGAACTTATTGAACAACGTTTAGACGGCAATGTTATTTCACCCGACCACCAACAAGATAACTTTATGTCGATAATTAGAGACTTAGAAAGTCAAAGAATTGAATGGTCGGCACGTTTAGCCGATATCGACAGCCGGGTTGCGTTTTCACAGGCTGCTATTAATAATGTCGACAGCAAGGCTGAATATGTCGGCTTGCCGTCTGAGCTTTTGCTGAGCTACCCATCTTTGGTAGAGATGGAGAAAACACTTGCACAACTGATTATTAATAAACAACGCGCCGTTAACGACTTTAAAAATAATACTAAGCAAGTTCGGGATGCAAATTCGCAATATTTGAATATGCGAAAGCAAATCGGTTTATTCATTCACAAAGCCCTAAAAGATCTTGAGCAGCAGTCAGTTATTATTAAAAGTAATGTTGATGCGATTCGAACTCGTATAAATGACTTCCATACAGACAGTGCGTTGGTATCAGCAAACGTAACTAAGCTTGAGTTGATTGAAATGGAGCATACGCTGGTGAAAGATAATTATCATTTGTACGGAAAAAAATTGGAGCAAGCGAGAATCAATTCCGAAAAAGATAAAGAGCAATTCTCGAACGTGTCAATCGTTACACGTCCGACCTTGCCACTGTCTCCGTGGTTTCCAAAGCGCGGTATGATTGTAGCTTTATCAATTCCATTGGGTCTGTTATTGGCCTTTCTGGCGACGGTAATCGCGATTAATTGGGAGCGTTCGTTGATTGCTCGTAAAAAGAAGAAGTCTGCATTTTCGGGTGGAAATGTTCCAGTGCTAGGCAGTTTCGAACTATTGACTTAATTAGCAAAACATAAAAAATAGAATAGCAACATAGTAAAGTATAGGGGTTGAGGATGAGTATATTTTCGAGCGGAGTTCCAAGTACATCGCCTAAGGCTGATGTTTCAAATAAGAGCAGACTCGATATTGTCGGTGAATCAGAAGACGGCGGCAATCTTACCGCCAGAGAGTTCACTGTTGATGATGCATTCGCATCACAAATTGCCACGCAGCACCAGCAAGGCGGCAATCATCTAACTCATGGCTGGATTAAGAACCTGCAAAAGGTAACCGGTTCAATCGAGAGCCTTTACGAAGAAATTAATGGCGCGGGCCAAGATGAGGGCGATGAAGAGGCTGTTGGATGCAGCGTGGTTATTGGCTCAATTGGCCATGGAGATGGGGCATCTTCAATCTGCGACAATCTCGTGTGGATGTTAGGTCAAAATATGCCTGAGCAGACCATCATGTTGCTTCGTATAGTCGAAATGCCTCAGCCAGATGACTTAAATCTTGATTTGTCGCGCCCTTCAGTTTTCGATGATATTAGCCAGATGGTGCCGGAATCTAATATGGTGAAGATAAATCTTATCTCGTCCTATGATCCGAGAATATCGATCGGTACTGCAAGAAATATTAATCAGCTGGTGCGAGCATTGAAACCCAGTGTGGACGTTTTAGTTATCGATGTTCCTGGGTTTGAAGTCAATTCGCTAGGCTACCTAATTGCACGCAGAGCCAGTACCGCGATGATAGTGGCACGTGAAGATCGCTATGAAGAGGCGGATGTAGAGCACGTGATTGATGAACTGCATAAGTCAGAAATTGACTTTAGTGGGTTTATCTTAAATTTTGTTGAACCTCGTTAGGTCTAACTGTCGACCAATGTCTTTTGTTCATCCAAATATCCGCTCGAATGTAATGAGCTTGTTGCAAAACAGCAACCTTCTCATCCTGCTGGCGAGCGTTGCATTTGGACTGTTTGCTGGCTACACATTCTTTCTTTCTCAAGGTGTACTAGGAACCAAACTACAAGCGGTTGTGCCGCTAGTACTGATAGCTGGCCCTGCGTTTATAGTCTACCACCAGGCCGGCTGGAACGTCGATAAATTATTGATTTTCTTTACTTTAATTGTCATTCCTGCTTTTTTGGATCTGGATCTATTCTACAACGATAGTGTTTACTTCTGGGTAAGCGCCAATGGTTTTCCGATCACATTAACAGATATATTATTCTTTCCATTACTGTTTAAATGGCTGTTGATTCATAATTTAACACACCCAATTAACCGACCGAAAATCCACTTCGGACAGGTTATCGGTAAGTTACTTTTACTGCTACTCGCAGTAAATGTAGTATCAGCGTTGATCGCTCCGCATCCATTTTTTAGTTGGTCAACGATATATTTGCAGTTAAAATGCTACCTGTTTTACTGGTTCATGATTAATGTGGTGACAGATGAAGACCATATCATCTTAGTGATAAGAGCGATTACTATCATATTGCTATCGCAGTCTATCATCGCTTTAGAGCAGAACTTTCTTGGCCAAATATTTACCGCAGAAAGGCTTGGGCTTGGCCGGGATGTAAGCGTGGAGGTAACACTTGGCGATCAACTTCTTACACGAGTTTCAGGCACGTTGGGACATCCTAACAATTTAGCGATGTTTATTAATTTGATGTTGCCAATTCTGATATTTAGCGTATTTTCTGAAAAAAACAAGAGATGGATGATTGTTTCAATTATAACTATCGCGCTTTCTTCGATGGCTGAATTATGGACTGCATCAAGAGGCGGCTGGCTGGCGCTAGTCATTGCATTATTACTGAGCGGTGCATTTTTAGCGAAAAGGCGCGGTCATAATCCATTTATCTTTATCTCGATCGGCGCGATAGCCTCGTCACTACTGCTAATTGTATTATTTTTCGCATCTAGCACAATTAATACTCGCCTGACAAAAGACGACGCAGGGAGTGCAGAGGTGCGCTACCCATTGATGAAGGTCGCTCGAAACATGATTTACGAGAACCCTGTCCTTGGTACAGGCCTCAATAATTACACCGCAAGCATGGTTAAATACGATAATACTTATATGTCGGTTGCGTCGGTTTACAACTATCCAGTACACAATACCTTTTTGTTGGTAGGCGGGGAAACCGGTTTGTTAGGCATTGGCACTCTAATTGCGCTGAGTGCTATGCTCATTTTTATGGGCTACAAGGCCGTGTTCAATCTGCATGGAGTGCAAATGCACTATGTGCTCGGTGCCAGCGCTGGTATAATTACGTGGATAATTCACAATCAGGTCAACCTTACTTTAATATGGAACGATTTCATTTTGTGGGTTCTAGTTTCGGCAATTGTGGCGGGATATGCAAAATCGAGATCTAGAGAAAACATCGTACAGCAGCAATAAGACATTCGCTGCAATACTCTGGAACTTTTCCCGAGTCTTTACGCAAACTGGCGTCAGTTTTATTGTGGGGATTATCCTCGCCAGACTGCTATCGCCAGAAAGCTTTGGGATCATGGCGATCGCCCTTTTCTTTGTTGGCTTCTCTGAACTATTGTCGTCTGTAGGCGTGGGTGCCGCGATAATTCAACGCAAAAACTTGACGCAACGCCACCTCGAAGCAGCGTTGATGTTCTCAACATTGATGGCAGTGCTATTTTTTACTCTATGGTGGATAAGCAGTGACTATATCGCCGTTTTTTTTGACGAACCGGCACTGGTCGACATTATAAAAGTGTTGTCGATTGGAATGTTTGTCTCGACCGCCACATCAGTACATCGCGCCCATGTAATCCGCGAGATGAATTTCAAGTTACTAGCGAAGCTAGATGTTTTTGGCTTTATGATTGGCTACGCGTTGTTAAGCTTAACACTGGTTTACCTGGACTACGATGTATGGGGTTTGGTGATCGGCAATCTGGTTTGGATGTGTTTGACAGGCCTACTATTGTTTTACTTCTCAGAAGTTAAGTGCAAACCACGCTGGCGTAGTAAAGAAACCAAGGAGTTGCTCGCGTTTGGGCTGGGCATCAGCCTCAATAGCTTTATTGCTTTCTTTGTAGCAAGCACAAACACTTTAGTGATTGGTAAATTTCTAGGCGCTGGTCCACTCGGCTTGTTTAGTAGGGCGAACCAAATTTCTGGCATGCCATTAAAGAAAATTGCTGTTACAATTTCATCAGTATTATTCTCATCCTATTCATCAATTCAAGATCAACCCGAATTGCTGAAGAACGAATATCATCGCGCATTAACGGCTGTTGCAATGATTTCCTTACCGATATTGGTGGTTGCGGTGATCTCAGGAGAGTATGTGATTGTCGGCTTACTCGGTGACAAGTGGGTAGCAGCGGCCCCCATATTTCAGTTGCTTTGTTTCGGAGCCATGTTCAGTAATATATTACATATTGCTGGTTCATTGGTTCAGGCCACCGGCCACGTTTACCTTGAGGCAAAACGCCAGATGATATCATTGATTATATTGGTAGCCGGATCCTTGTATGCGATTCAATATGGGCTGCACGCGGTAATATGGGTGCAAATTTCTGCGTCCATCTGCTTATACTTTACCATGGGGCATTTAGTGATTTGGATTCTTGACTCAAATTGGAAAGAGTATTTCTCGGCGCAAGCTCCGGGCGTACTATTAGCAATATTAGTAGGCGCCTGGAATGTTATGACTATCTATTGTCTCGACACCTACTTCGATTTTCCTGTTGCCTTAGATCTCCTGATAATAAGCATATCAGCTGGGTTTAGTTATGTTTTTTGGATCTCGACAGTACCAGTGAAAGCATTTAAACGTATGCGCGAAAAGGGTTTGAAGATGCTAGCCTCGAAGATGCCACAAGGCCCAGGCGTATCATGAAAATGATGGGGGTTAAGATTGATAAAGTCGATGGCAAGGACATTCCGTCTGTCATATTTGATCATTTGCACCGTAATGAGCAAATCACTATCTTCAACGTTAACACCCATGCGATGAATATAGCCTACCATGATGAAGAATTTAGAGGGGCTATAAATCAGGCTGACTTGATTTTCAGTGACGGTTTCGGTGTCAATCTGGCGGCCAAAATTCTAGGCGTGCAGATTGGTGGGCGTGCAACCTATGCAGACTCAATCGATGATATTCTTTCCTTTTGTGCACAGAATTCAAAACGAGTATACGTTTTGGGTGATGTGGAAGAGCTATTAGATGTGTTTGTCGATAAGGCTATAAAACGACACCCAAAATTGGTTTTTGCTGGAACGCACCATGGCTTCTTTGCCAAGACTGGCCCCGAATCAGATACGGTGGTTGAGCACATTAATAATTCTGGCGCAGACGTGTTGATGCTGGCAATGAGTATGCCCATTCAAGAGAAATGGTGTCATGCCAACAAACAAAAGTTACGTCCAACAGTGATGATGTCAATTGGTGGCCTACCAAGAATTTACGTAGGTTGGATCGCTCGAGGGCCAGCTTGGATGACAAACAATGGATTAGAGTGGTTCTATCGGCTTATGGTTCAGAGAGAAAAGGTGTTTAAAAGATATGTGCTTGGCAACCCTCTATTTCTCTTCCGTGCCTTCCTAACAAAGCTAGGGCTGATAAAGTTTCCGCCTAACTAGCTTTGAGCACCTGAACTTGTCGCGCTCTAAACAGCACTATTGTTACGTTCCTGAACAGCACTATTGTTACGTTCCTGAACAGCACTATTGTTACGTTCCTGAACAGCACTATTGTTACGTTCCTGAACAGCACTATTGTTACGTTCCTGAACAGCA
>JBKEFT010000014.1:0-121750 GCA_046709645.1 Arenicella sp. | reverse complement strand
TTTGCCAAATCTATGCCAATAATTGTATTCTTACTCATGGTGGATACCTCGTTGAATGTAGAGTTTCTGAAACCTCATTCTGGCACACTGATGCCGTAAATCGAGGTATCCATCTCATCACCCATAATAAACTAGTTGCGATTAAATCTCTAAACTGGCATCGTGTTTATATTCAAGGATTGAATGGAGAGACAAGGATGCCTCGAGCCAGAAACACCATTATTTCGTTAGACGACACACCTTATTATCATTGCGTTGCCCGCTGCGTACGGCGCGCCTTTCTATGTGGCGTTGATCACTATTCCGGCAACAACTATGAGCACCGCCGTCAATGGTTAGAAGATAAACTGCACTCGACGGCCGCCGCCTTTGCTATTAGATTGTGTGCCTATGCGGTTATGAGCAATCACTACCATGTTGTCTTGCACGTTCGTATTGATTTAGCTAACGGATGGTCTGATCGAGATGTCGTGACCCGGTGGCACTCACTCTTCTCAGGCAACCTACTGTCTCAACGCTTTCTTTTAGGGGAATCACTAAGCGATATTCAAATGGAGCTGCTGTCTAAAGATATAGAAACTTGGCGTGCCCGACTCTGTGACATCTCTTGGTACATGCGCATTGTTAATGAAGCGATTGCGCGTAAAGCGAACCAAGAAGACGGCTGCACTGGGTGCTTTTGGGAGGGCCGATTCAAAAGCCAAGCCTTACTCGATGACCGCGCGCTGCTCGCCTGTATGGCCTATGTTGATCTCAACCCCATTAGAGCTTCGATGTCTGATTCGCCCGAGAAGTCGGATCACACTTGTGTGAAACAGCGCATTGACGCTCTCGAAAGAAACAGACCCGAGAAGAAAACGATTGAATCATTTGTCGGCAGCCAAGCCGATGAAATCGGCATTTCATTTAGGTTAATTGAATATCTAGAGCTGATTGATTGGACCGGGCGAGTTCTAAGAGACGAGCAGCTGCCCTCGGGGTATAAACGCGGCGCAATCGATAATGCTTTACCACCGATACTTGAGCGCCTAGCGTTCAATGACGAGGCATGGACGATACTTACAACTAAGTTTGAACTGCAATTCAAACACTGGGTCGGCTCAGAGAGTATCGTCAAACAAACCTATTCTGATAAGCACTATCAACGCATTCCTTCGACCGCGAACCACAGAAATCTATTAGGCTAAGCAAGTGGCCTGAATTAGCACTGTTAGCGACTAGCAAGGCCTTAATTCGCCTAGAAATTGACGATTGAGTAAAAGCAGGTTCAGCTTGATCAATAAGCGTCACTAACGACTCCAAAAAACCAACTCCGCACGAAAGAATAATCGAATACAGGCAAGCTAATTGCATGCTTCTTACGATGGGTGTCTCTTACGATGTCTTACGATGACGATGGGTGTCTAATTAGTTGTAATTAGTTGCTGTGCCCAAATTACTCCTAGGGCCAGCTTAGTTAGTCTCACATACTTCAACGTCTATTCTCGTAGTGTAATTCAACCCTTGGAAGATTATCTTCAACTCCCTTTTTGCCGCCCACTCGATGATTTCATCGCCTTGCTTTTTTCGACAGCTCCGTTCACCATAAAAACTAACTCCGACTTCATGAAAATAGATATATTCACCTTCGACTAGGTATGGCATGAACACCAAGTTGATTGTGCTTAGGTTCGGGGCCGAGACTTGATTCATAATTTCTCTGTTAAGTTCAATCTCTCCTGCTGGCGTGATAATTCTAAAATAGTCTAATCGGCCGGTGTTTTTTTGTACCCCGGCATGAATGGAATATTCACCATAATCAATATCCGCTTTGGTGACCGAATAGTAATGCGGCTCAGCCGCTTGCACCGTAGCGCAGAAAAGCGCTGTAAAACAAAAAACGACGCGACTAATCAATTTTATTTTTGTGAATATCGAAGAACTCACTTACGTCTCCAAGTCCATATCATTTCGCATTCACTCTGCCAACAAATCCCGACGGGCGGTTTAGGCGCAACAAGAGTGCAAACTTCCAAACCGCTTTGAATCTTATAAAGTGACTTTTCTTGAGCGATTTTATGGGTGGCAAGTTCCAACATTTTTTGACGGTTTTCACCACGTACGATTTGGGTTGAATACAATATAGGGTCTGTCAGTTCAGAGCCACAACCCGAGTTGTATGACGTCATGACGATTTTGCAGTGTGAATCCTTCGAACAAGTCTGCCGGTGCTCGGAGAATTGGCTTGGCCATTGATAATCAGCCCAATGGTTTTCCTGTTCGTAGCTACGAACAGCCTTGCATTGCGTTGTATTGTATATCGCACCAGCGAGTTCTTTTGACTGGTATAGGTCGTTACAGTCGGACGCCCACTGCTCATACTGCTCAGCGGTGATTATATCTGTTTGAATGCTGACACACCCGCTAACCAGTAAGCACAAAATAATAATTTTAAAATTCAAGTTTTGACTTCCACAGTTTTGATGACCTTCAATGTTCTCAAAGAGTAAGAATATTTTTTCCAATACCTACGCATTGCATTTTATGGCTGCCGATTAAGTGTCAGTAAAGTAACATGTGATCGGCAGTTCAATGTTCGAAAAAAATTCTAAACATTCCAACTTACCAGATTTAGTGAGTGTCGAAAGGCCGCTTTGAGCTATCAAAGAGTAAGTAGTTTTGGTTAGCCTAGTATTCATAACGCCGTGCCAAGTAAACGGCGCGTTGTATCGCCGTCCGGATTACCTTATTTTACTACTAGGTCTGTACCGGAGCTAATCATCATCCAAAAGCATCAAGATCACAGGGGTTATCATTATATCCAGCGAATCAGAAAATTTCATATTCTCCACACCCCACTGCTCTGCCATAGGACCTTGCCAACTCGGCCCAGGCCTTCTCTGTACAAACTCAATCTGATTTGCACCTTGCAACAACAATGAAGCAGAAACTATAAAAGAGTTTTTGGCGCCTAGCCCATTACTTGAGCCAATGCTCAGGAAGCCAAGTGGGCTGCCGTTGATAAACACTTGCGCCTCATCAGCTCTATCAATTCCCCAGCCTTGGGCGCTAAACACATAGTTGTCTTGAATGGAGTCTAATGTGAAGTTTACTCTCATTCCCGTATATCGCTGAGGTGTCTGATTATACCCGTAACGAGTGAAATCAATTGATCCCAAAGAAAGCGTTATGGGCTCAATGTACTCTATGGAAATGCCTCGGACTCCCCAAATAGAATTTGCACCTGCAGTACCTGGTCCAAAATCGACGGTATTAGATCCTCCGAAAAGTAGATTACGGTTTACTATATAGTCGTAGCTTCGCTCGTTTGCGCCCGAGAAACTCTCAGTTTGTAAAACCTGTGAGCCGTTCACTCGCAGGATGGTCGAATTAGCAGAGGCATCTCCGGACTTACTAGTAAACTTGATTCGTATATCTCGATGCATACCATTGCTGTGGAATATGCTCGGACTAGGTAGCCCGCTATTCGCCGTACTAAAATTGAAACTAAACGGGACTTGATCAACTTTGACTCTTTGATATGCATTCCCGTATGCGGTGCTGGAGCCGGCTAAACGATCATCATTCACTGGTAAATCTACGAAAGTAGGTGGCTCTTTAAGGCAGGAACTATCCGCGGTTCCTACTTCAATCTTTAAATTTTGCACTCCCCACGTTTCTCGGGCATTTTTGAGTTTCAATTTAACTTCGTTTCGGGTGCCGTTGGTGGTCAAGTCTGCCCCCGATATGCACACAGACTGAGTTGCGCCTAATTGATTCACACCCGTAGTTTTTAAGTAGCCATAGAATTTATCATTTACCAGTACCTCTACTTCATCGACCGTATTGATATCAAAGGCTCGGAACGAAAAACGCAGAACCTGTTCATTAGAACTCGTTGATTGAGAGGTCTTTGCAGTTAAATCAATTTCTCGGTTTGAATTAAAAACCTTATTTTGTTGTAAGGGGACACTTTCAAAATAAGATAAAACACCATTCTCATGAATACTGGATCCGTAATTCCAGCCATATTGGGTATCGTCAACTTGCCCCAACAGTGCGGGTATTAGGTCTTTCCAGAAATTATCTATAACACTAGCCCTAGCGGCCGCAAAATTTGCTAGAGGAATAGTATAGTTGACTCGAAAAGCGCCATCTTCGTAAATACGTGAGCCAACGTGGGATGTTGCTGCACTTCTCAGTGCAGTCAAAACTTGGTTACGATTTAATACAGGGTTAACTGTGAGAAGCTCTGCTACATATGATGCGATCTTCGGAGTTGCAAGAGATGTTCCCCATTGTTCAGGGCCGCCGAGAAGGTCCGGATAATGATAATTTACTAAGAAGTCAGTTCCTGGTGATATAGCTCCCTGAGCGACCCCTTGATTCGAAAGCCCTCCTACTGCAACCGTCGTTGAGAGACAAGCGGGGAACGGCATTTCATAGTTATCAAATAGACGATTGCCGGGGCTTTGCGGATATATAGTCGAGTTAGCAGTCGCCGTCACAACCGTCACACCTTTACTTTTAAGCCTGGCAATTGCCTCCATATAATTAACCCTTGTTTGATCACTACGCACTTCTGGGTGATTGTCGCATGGCCATTCAAAACGGTTATTTTCGTGCTGACTTATACTGACTACCTCAACTCCTTCGAGACTGACGAACCCCTCAGCAATATGCCTTAATGCCCGAACAATATTTGCGGTACTGCCTCCTTGTTCCAACGCCCTATAGATAACGTAGTCTTTTTCACCAAGAGCATTTGTCCCGATAAGAAAATCTTGCGCCACCGGCCAATGCTTCACACCGCTAGATGTGTTTGCCCTTATGATGAAAGCTATAGTTGTATGATGGTTGTCCGTCACCACATTAACAGGGTCGTCAGGCTGTCCATTTCGGCCCAACGCGCCTGGCAATCCCTCAGTGCGAAGAATCGTCGCGCGGTCTCCTCGGACTACACCCTTGCCATCCTTACAGAGCAAGCCTGTTGATACTCATAATAAATTCTAAATTCATTATCTTCTGGCTCAGCGGGTATAGGCCGCCTGACATCTGTCGAAACAGAAAAACATGATTCATTTATAAACTTATCCGATAACTGCGAGTGGAATGCGGGTAATATTCCACCATCGATAGTGTAAATATTTGCCGCTAGCGCAGGCACCCCCATTAGCAATAAAGCTAAATAGATTACTCTCATTTTTGCTCTCCGTGCTATTGTTGGCTGTTTACTAATATTTCGGACCGGTAGTCTTTGTGCTTAATCAGCCGTACTCTTTGGTCTCTGCTTATAGTTTGTACATGTTTCTTCGTAGTTCGTAAAACGACATAGTTGTAACTTTTTTCAATAAGCTCGTATTTGTAGCCCCCCCACTCTTTGAGAAGCACATCGATTTCAGCAGCCATTTGGTCATGCCACTCTTTCGAATACTCATATCCCTCTGGCTTTTTGAAACTTACCTCAACAGCCAAAACATCACTTTCCGCAAACTTGATCATGAGCTCTTTGTACAAGCCTTTTGCTAAAAAACTATCATCGTATATTCTCTGAGATCGACGCGGAATGATTCTTCCAGTCGGAGTATGTGTTGTAACGAACTCATTCCCCTGACTATCTACATTTGGGACGTAAACGTCGATGATGTCTTTCTGGCCAACCAACAACTTTGCAGATGACTCATCTAACATCACTTCAATTCTCTGAAAGTGCCTCACTCTATTTTGACTTCGATAGTGATCTTTCATGACGAGACCCTGCACATTAGTGTCTGAGCTACGAAAGGTGTCTAATAGCTCTTTAACCTTTTTAGGCCCAAGTTCTCCTGGTTCGGAAGTGCTTGAAAAAAAATCTTGCAACATTCCCTTCTTCTGCTGACTCATCTCAGCAGTGACATCTACAACGAGATAAACCATTAAAGGCTTTGTTATATCTTTAAACTTTTTTTCCAAGCGCTCATTTAGAAATACGGCATATTCAACCTCATTGGAAGTTTGAATGAAATTGATTAGCTCATTATGTTCTTGTTTTTCCTGAGCCTCTAACTTTGTGAAAAAAGTAGACCTCATCTGCTCATCTTTAGCAAAGCTATACGCTGACAAGAACAGCCCAAAAGCCAGACACAAAAACCTCATTCTATTAAATTCCATCTTAGTTAAACCCTAAATTTTCTCTGTTGTTTACACGTGTGTACGAGTGCCGATTCCGCCGCATTACTAAATTTTTAAAGCGCCAGATAATGAACTCTTTTGCTTCATATATACTTCAGTAGCCTGATGAATCCGTTGAACGATGCCGAGCAAATAACTCCATAAGACTCGACACTTCTCGTTATCCTCTATTCCTAATTTTCTCCCGCAAACAGACAAGCCCGAAACGCGACGCTGCATACCTAGAATATAAATCGAGATACTAGCACGACTGGAATAATCGCTAATAGCTAGATCGGCCAGTTCGAACGCTTCGAAAAAATAAAACCTTTATCAGGCTAATTCTCTGAGTTGCCGATTAGTGATGGTAGATTGCCATTTAATCGTGAAATATTACACTAGCGCGGCGCTGAAAATCGAATGTATGCCGAATTTCTGACGATCAATAAAAAGTTATTGAATAGATGAATTGCAATTCATTAGAAATAAAAAATAGAAAATTAATATTTGAACATCATAAAATACATATTGATAAAGTAATATTTTGGAGACTATTTAGTGGCTAGCAAACCCTGAGAAGCCCAATCTAACGACCTATTTCTAGGTATTTTTCGTTTAATTGTGCATAACTTTATACTTGTCCAATTATATGCTCTAATTCTATGAAGATTGGAAAGATGGGATAGTTAAAATGGATACGCAAGAAGCTAATTTTACTCCTACGAAACGATTCTTCGTAGATATGCTGACAAGAGATATTGGCCTAGAAGATGCAATTTTGGATTTGCTCGATAACTGCCTTGACGGTGTTGCTCGCTCGATGAAGAAAAACCCAGATGATATCGATTATACCGGCTTTAAAGCTGAGATCACATTTGACGGGAAGTCATTCAAAATTTCGGATAATTGTGGAGGGATACCAACCGACAGTATTGGTTATGCATTCCGAATGGGGAAACCCAAAGATGTACCATCAGAAGAATTAGCTACTGTTGGCGTTTACGGCATTGGAATGAAACGATCAATTTTCAAGATTGGTAACCACTGCACTATTGAAACCCAAAGTTTGGGTAAAGTGGATTTAAGAGGCCTGACATCCTTATTATATTGAATAGCACTTGTTCGCTTCGTAATTCTTTCGACCTGATTGTACTCGCGTTTGTAAAAATGAAGCATTTGCCAGTTCGTCGGAATCTCAGACTCAGCTTCGCTCGGATAGTACAGCTCATACATATCTTTAAATCGTCGATGAGCATAAGGAAAACTGGCGCCGCGATCCTTTAACAAATAGGTATTAATCGCAACTCGGAACAATCGCTCGATACGTTCATCAATGACGACTCCCGTTCCTGGCATGTGTTTTCTTGGTCTGCCTAACTTCTTACTCCCTTTCGTTCGCTTCTTACCTCTGCCTCCAGAATTCTTATAGTCTGGAATCAATGTGTTTGGAGTCTGTCCTCTTTGCCAGTATCGACGAGCTAGCCGATAGAGAGTCTGCTCAGTCGTTTTGTGTTCAATAACAATTTTCTTTATTATAGAAAATCATACCTTTGCATCGTAGTAGAGCGAGTTGTCTACAAGCTCTTTAATCAATCGATAATTATTATCTCGTTTTACGCACTCAGTGCTTCCAGGAATCGGTGTTAAGAGTGCCAGGTAAGCATAGGAGTCCTCCGACTTAGTTAAAATACCGTTTTCAATGGCTTGAGTGAGCACTTTTTTCTCGATCAAGCTCGGGAACGACGACGAGTCTTCAATATCTATCCATACGATCTCATCCGAAAGCGAAGAAAGTATCCTATAGGAGGTTTCCTCATAACCGAAAACCGCATTTCTAAGAAACATTTCGTGACCTCCCTATGGTAAAAGATTCAGTTAACTCGAGATCGCTTGCAATGAGTTTTGTAACCGGCTTATAAATGTCGAAGTTAAAGCATCGATGAGCCAAGAGTTGTCGAATTTCTCCGAGGGACTCGCCAAGAGGAAGATCGGATGTTGCATCCAAATTTTTGGCAATTTGTATCAGTTTTACTTTCGGTTGAGATTGGAAATGGTGTAGATATTTTTCGGCCTGTTGCACTAAAACTTCTATACTTACTTCATCACGCTGTTCGGGATACAACCAGCTAATGTTAGACGTTATCGACTTGCTTATATCTTGCTCAGTAATCAAATACCAAGGAATCGCTTTTTCAGACCAGTATCGACGCTCAATCTCTAACTTTTCAATTGTTCGTCGATCTGATAAATCACTGGCATATTTTGCTTGTAGCACAAATTGCGGCCTTTTCAAATCTAGAGTGTCTACTAGAAAATCTCATGACATAACTTGTTTATGTCCGGAAACCGCAGGATGAACAATACCGGCTTCCTCCGATAGCCTCACTATAACTTCCTGATTAAGCGGAAACTGCTCTCTAATTTCAGTGACCTCTTGATTCCATTCAAGCGCTAGAAACACTCCTAACTCGAGATCGGAGAGAAGATGGTGAGTTCGCTTTGATTTATGCCCATAGACACGGTGTGATCGACCTCGAGATGCGATATCCCTTACCGTCAGCCAAGGTTTATATTCCTCATTCCTACCAGAACCCCGGCCCTCTTTAATCCATTTGAGTTGCTTAGCTTCCGTGCTTTTAAATTTACCTCCAGCCATGAACGAAACCCAATCAAGATATCGACAGCTAAATCTTAATGGACATCGTTCTACTATGATACTTTATTACTCACTATGAAACTTTATTACTCGACCACAAAACGTTGGAGTAGATAGCAATTTGTTATTCCACCGTGACCGACTTAGCCAAATTACGAGGCTTATCAATATCAGTGCCCTTAATCAGCGCGACGTGATAGGCCAGCAATTGCAGTGGAATTGTATAAATCACCGGTGCAATATAATTATTCACTGGGGCAACTTTTAACACCATGGTTTCGTCGTCTGACTCAAGACCCGAATTTGCATCGGCAAACACATACAACTTACCTCCGCGTGCTCGAACTTCTTCTAGGTTTGACTTTAGTTTTTCGAGTAACTCGTCGTTTGGCGCTACCGCAACGACCGGCATATCTTCATCAATGAGTGCCAACGGGCCGTGCTTTAATTCGCCTGCGGCATAGGCTTCGGCATGAATGTAAGAAATCTCTTTTAACTTTAACGCGCCTTCTACCGCAATCGGGTAATGTGCTCCGCGACCTAAAAATAAGGTGTGGTTTTTATTGGCAAAATGCTTTGACATCGCAATGATCTCATCTTCAAGATCTAAGGCATTTTCAATTTGCTGTGGCAGGCTGCGTAGCTCTTGCACAATCTCGGCTTCCAGTGCGTCACTGCTTTGCCCGTCACCAATACGTCGACGACGTAAGCATATCGCTAGCATCAATAGCGTCACCAATTGAGTGGTGAATGCCTTAGTAGAGGCTACCCCGATCTCGCGACCGGCGTTAGTAAAAATAGTCAAGTCACTGGCACGCACTAGTGAGCTTTCGGGTACGTTGCAGATGCACAGGGTATTGATGTAACCGAGTGTTTTAGCCATCCCCAGAGCCGCCATGGTGTCGAGTGTTTCGCCGGACTGTGAGATGGTGACGAAGAGTGTGCCTTCATTTACCACATGCTTGCGGTAGCGATATTCGCTGGCAATCTCAACATCACACTTAATGCCAAATTCTTCGAACCAATAACGTGACACTGAAGCGGCGTTATAACTTGTGCCGCAGGCAATAATTTTAATCTCTTTGGTCTTATCGAAGATCTCGCGCGCATTCTCACCAAACGGTAATTCTAAAACGCTGTCTGCGCCGAGACGTCCTTCTAAGGTCTCGGTAATAGCACGTGTTTGCTCATGAATTTCTTTTTTCATGTAATGAGCGTAACCACCGAGCGCTGTTTCTTCATCGCTCAAGGTGCTGATAAGTATTTCACGCTCGACTGCGGCACCTGCACTATCGAAAATCTCGACCGTGGTGCTGGTGATTTTAGCGATGTCGCCGTCTTCCATCACCATATATCTTTTCGATACGGGGATTAATGCCGACATATCTGAGGCAATAAAATTCTCACCATCACCTAAACCAATCAATAAGGGTGAACCACTTCGTGCGGCGACCAGTAGATCAGGCTCTTGCTTAGAAACCACTCCCAGGCCATAAGCGCCGCGAAGCTCTTTAACTGTGGTCTGCACCGCTTCTAACAAGCCTTGGCCTTGCTGCATATGCCAATCAATTTGATGCACGATAACTTCGGTATCGGTCTCAGAACTAAATGGAAAACCCTTCTTCTTTTGTTGTGCACGCAGTTCATTATGGTTTTCGATAATCCCATTGTGTACCACCGCAACCTGCGATGAGCTAGTGTGCGGGTGCGCATTATTCTCCGCCGGGCGACCGTGAGTGGCCCATCGGGTATGGGCGACACCGGTCATACCGGAAACCCCGTCACAGATATTTTCAAGATTAACAACTCGGCCAACACTGCGGCGCAAGTCTAGTTGATGATTGGCGTCTACCACGGCTAAGCCAGCAGAGTCATAGCCTCGGTACTCGAGTCGTTTTAGTCCATCAATCAGGGTCGGTGTTACATCACGGTTTGCTACCGCGCCTACTATTCCACACATAGTGTTTCCTAAGTCTAAAAAATTGTCTAACTAGCGTGCCTTGGTCGGTCGCGTCCAGCCATCAATTTGCCTTTGTTTGCCACGGCTGATCGCAAGCTTGTTCGCCTCGACCTTTGTGGTAATTGTTGAACCTGCGCCAATAGTCGCACCGTCTTCAATTTCGACGGGAGCGACCAACTGACTATTAGATCCAACGAATACGTCTTTGCCAATGGTTGTTTTATGTTTGTTAGCACCGTCGTAATTACAGGTAATTACCCCAGCACCGATATTTGTATTACTGCCTACTGTTGCGTCGCCGACATAGCTTAGATGATTAACCTTTGCGCCAACGTCGAGCTGGGCATTTTTAGTTTCGACAAAATTGCCTATTTTCACTTTATCAGCCAATTTCGTACCTGGGCGTAAGCGAGCAAATGGCCCGACGTTTACATCAGCGCCCAACTCTGAGCCCTCGATCACGGTGTTCGAGTGTACCGTAACATTGTCGGCCAAGATGCTATCGGTAATTATACAGTTTGGAGCGATAGTTACGTTTCGGCCAATTCGCACCCTACCTTGCAGCACAACATTAACATCAATCACACTATCTGAACCAACTTCAATATCTCCACGAAGATCAATTCGTGCTGGGTCCATAATAGTGACGCCATTATTCATCAGTTGCTCAGCCTGCTCCGCTTGAAACAGTCGCTCGACTTGTGACAATTGCAGCCGACTATTAATACCGGTAACTTCAGCATTGTTATCAGGGTGTAGGGCCGCGATCGGGTTGCCCGCCGCGTAGGCCAGGCCGACGACGTCAGTTAAATAGAATTCTTGCTGTACATTGTCGTTGCTAACTTGGCTTAGCCAGATTTTTAATTGCTCTGAGTCGGCACATATGATGCCAGAGTTAATCTCATTAATTTTACGTTGCTCTGAATTTGCATCTTTTTGCTCAACAATGCCACTAACCGCAGCGCTTTCATCACGTGTAATTCGCCCTAAACCGAACGGATCGTCAACCAAAGCCGTCAGCAATGCCAAAGGCGAGCTGCTCATTGCGCTCACCATGGCACTTAATGTGCTTGATCTAATTAAGGGCACGTCAGCGGTTAGCATTAATACGTTTGCACTCTTATTGGCACTAGAATTTGCACTATCACTATCTTTTCCGGCATCACTCACGATAAACGGCAGTGCTTGGGACACGGCATGGCCAGTACCTAGCTGTTCAGTCTGCTCAACCCAATTTAGCCGATCATTGCAGGCATGTTGGGCGAAGCTATCAATAACGAGATCTTTGCCATGACCGACCACAACATGAATCTGCGCTGGGTTTAGCTCCAATGCGCTGTCGATAACATGACCCAACAAGCTTTTACCGGCAATCTGATGCAAAACTTTCGGCAAATCAGAACGCATACGACTGCCCTTGCCAGCGGCTAAAATGACGACATGCAGTGGTTTATTGCTCATATTAATGACTAATTGATTGAAACAGGGTTTTTAATAACCTTTATTCTATCAAACCCAGTGCCGACTAACGAGACAAAAACGCCGCATCTGGGGTTGAGCACGTTATAATCGTGTAATGACTGACTCACAAAAAATAGCCTATACCGTTGGAGAGCCCGCTGGCATCGGGCCTGAATTGATTTTGCAGTTAGCTCAATCCAATAAAGTGGACGACATAGTGGTGATAGGCGACCGGCACCTGCTTGAAAAACGATCTCAACAACTTGGTGTTAACATGCCCAATGGGCTCGATATTTTGCACACGCCGATTAGCAATATTGAGGTAACTGGCCGCGCCGACACGGCCAATGTCAGCGGCGTAATGAATATGCTCAACCTAGCTATTGATGGCTGTTTAGCAGGCACTTACTCGGCAATGGTCACCGGCCCGTTACATAAAGGGGTTATTAACGACGCAGGATTAGTATTCTCCGGGCACACCGAGTATCTGGCTGAGCGTACCGGAGGGCACAAACCGGTAATGCTGCTAGCCACCTCAAGCTTGAGAGTTGCATTGGTCACCACGCATTTACCGCTTAAGGATGTAAGCGCCGCAATTAGCAAAGAATTGGTGATTGAGATCTGTGAGATTGTTGACCGAGAGCTACGCTCAAAGTACGGCATCGCCAAGCCTCGCTTATTAGTTTGCGGCCTTAATCCGCACGCCGGAGAAGGCGGTCACCTCGGCATGGAAGAAATTGAGGTCATCACACCGGCGCTAAATAGCTTAAGAGCCAAAGGCATCGACGTAATCGGGCCGCTGCCAGCCGACACCTTATTTACCCCCAAATATTTAGCAACCGGCGATGTCGCAATCGCCATGTACCATGACCAAGGCTTGCCGGTACTAAAGGCACAAGGCTTCGGCAGTGCCGCCAACATTACCCTAGGCTTGCCAATCATTCGAACCTCGGTTGATCATGGCACCGCGTTTGACTTGACGGGCACGGGCACAGCTGATATCGGCAGCCTGCTGACAGCCCTAAACGTTGCACGTGAAATGGCCAGCGCGAAATCACATTGACAGTTCAAACAAAAATAAATTAACAGCCCCAGCCAAACGAGATTAACAGCATGAGTAAATTCGCCGCACCGCGCAAATCACTGGGCCAAAATTTTCTTCAAGACCCAAACATCATCAACAAAATTGTTGCTAGCCTAGGCATCACGAAAAACGATGCCGTGGTAGAAATCGGCCCCGGCCGTGGGGCATTAACCGATCTAATAATACCGCGAGCGGGGCATACTCATCTGATCGAGTTTGATCGAGACCTAGTTGTTTATTGGCGAGATAGAGCCAGCTCTATGAAAAACCTGACGGTGCATGGGGTCGACGTCATGCGCTTTGATTTACATGAAATCATCAGTACTAGTGCCCGCAAAATCAAAGTAATCGGCAATTTACCTTACAATATTTCAAGCCCAGTGCTGTTCCATTTAATGCACTACGCCGAGTACATAGAGCACCAAGTGGTGATGCTGCAAAAAGAAGTGGTCGAGCGAATGGCATCCGGCCCGGGTAGCCGCCAGTATGGCCGTCTATCGGTGATGTTGCAGCAGCGCTACCATATCGAAAACCTATTTAAGGTGCCGCCAACCGCTTTCTTTCCAGCGCCGAAAGTCGATTCAGCGATTGCCCGCCTCACCCCTTTGACCACCATCCCTTTCCCAGTAGACAATCAGGCAGACTTTGAAAAAACGGTAAAGCAAGCGTTCAGCATGCGTCGCAAAACGCTTAGAAACAATCTTAAAGGCTCAATTAACTCCGAACAAATAGAGTCACTTAATATAAACCCAGGCGCTCGAGCAGAGACACTTGGCGTTGCTGATTTTGCTGCGCTTAGTAATTTGTACACTAAATTGCCTAAAACCGCCTAGTATTTAGAGCCCTCAGCGAAACGCCAGTGCCGTTCTCAGCATAATTTAAACACTTTATCGTGCGCTGGGGCTCTCATTTAGAGGTTTCTGAGTAAATTGGACTTGAATTGGCCTAACCTTTACCCTATATTCTTTCGCCCTGAGTCATGAATTCGCGCCAAATCACGAATTCGATCTCTAATATTAGGAATAAATCATGAAAGCAGACATCCATCCAGCGTACGGTGACATCAAAGTAACTTGTGCATGCGGAAATACATTTGAAACAGGTTCTACACTAGGCAAAGACTTACGTGTTGAAATTTGTTCGGAGTGCCATCCATTTTATACTGGCAAACAGAAAGTAATGGACACAGCAGGCCGTGTTGGTCGCTTTAAGAGTCGTTACGGCAAAAAATAAGTTTCTCTTCTTTAGAGTTAACTTTCTCAGCAATGAGATTAAAAGGCGCTTTTTAGCGCCTTTTTTTATGGCTGACGGATTAGCCATAGACACGTATTTATTAATATATACTTTTCTGCATATACATATTTTCATATATTTAATAGAATACCCGAGAGCGCAAAAATAGTGCAAAAGATAGCGTCATTAACGATGCCATAAATAGTGTAATAGCGATAAAAATGAATCCATTAACCTTATTCAAATGCATTTCAGACGATACACGGCTTCGATGCATGCTGCTTATCAAAGACCAAGGAGAGCTTTGTGTCTGTGAACTAATGCAGGCCTTGCAGCAGATTCAACCGAAGGTGTCGCGCAACCTAGCTCAGCTAAAAAACGGCGGCTTACTGTCATCAAAAAAACAAGGGCAATGGGTCTACTATCGGCTAAATGATGACTTGGCCCCTTGGGTTAATAACCTATTAAACACGACCATAGAAGGCTGCCCCGATTTTTTAGATGAAAACCTAGGCAACTTAAACGATATGGGTGACCGTCCTGAGCGAGCATCCTTATGTTGCTGATCACCAAGAGCAGATTTAACATCACCCATAAGTGAACCAATATGACCACAAAAATAGGCATTAATGGTTTTGGCCGTATCGGCCGATTAACCTTTCGTATCGCATCTCAATGGCAAGACTTCGAGTTCACCGCTATCAACGACCCATCGGGTGACCCAGCGACGTTCGCGCACTTGCTTAATTTTGACTCGGTGCACGGACAATGGAGCAGCCAAGCTAGCCACGATGAACGCAGTATTTCGGTTAATGGCAAAACCATAGCGTTCACTCAGAATGCCGCAATTAGTGACACCGACTGGTCGAACTGCGACCTGGTAATAGACGCCTCAGGAAAATTCAAAAGCAAACAGGCATTGCAGGCTTACTTCGAGCAAGGGGTGAAGCGCGTCGTAGTTACGGCACCGATAAAGCAAGACGGCGTGGTTAATATTGTCATGGGCGTCAACCATGAGCGCTATGACCCGCTGCAACATCGAATTGTAACCGCCGCCTCGTGTACCACTAACTGCCTTGCACCGGCGGTCAAAGTGATCAACGAGAAACTGGGTATTCGCCATGGCTCAATGACCACAATTCACAACCTGACCAATACTCAAACAATACTCGATGCGCCACACAAAGACCTCAGGCGCGCGCGAGCATGCGGCATGAGCCTTATCCCCACCACCACCGGTTCGGCAACGGCTATTACCGAGATCTTCCCCGAGCTAAAGGGCAAGCTGAATGGCCATGCGGTGCGCGTTCCCTTAGCCAACGCGTCACTTACCGATTGCGTGTTCGAGCTTAAGCAGGCAACGACGTCTGAGCAAGTTAATCACCTATTTAAACAAGCATCGGAAACCTATCTTAGCGGCATACTTGGCTATGAAGAGCGCCCGTTGGTATCGATTGATTTTAAAACTGACCCACGATCATGCATTGTCGACGCGCCCTCGACCATGGTAGTAAATGGCACCCAACTAAAGCTCTATCTTTGGTACGACAATGAATGGGGCTATTCCAATCGAACCGCCGAGATAGCTAAGATGCTGGTCGAGCAAGGCCTCGCTTGAAGACTATGAAAAGAAGATCATGAGAACAACGACACCTGCGCTAGCGACTTTATGCCTAGGTTAACGACTTTATGCCTAGGTTAACGACGTTATGCCTAAGTTAACAACTTTATGCCCAGGTTAACAACTTTATGCCTAAGTTAACAACGTTGCCCAAACAGGCGAGCATGCTACGCCAATACCGGCTAATCACCGCTAATTATTGGGCCTTCACGCTCACCGATGGCGCCTTGCGGATGCTGGTGGTCTTATACTTTCACCAGCTTGGCTATACACCGCTAGAAATAGCCTTGCTGTTTGTATTTTATGAAGCCTTTGGCGTAGTTACTAACTTAGTCGGCGGCTGGTTAGGCGCTCGCATCGGCTTAAATAAGACCATGAACATCGGCCTGTTTTTGCAAATCGTGGCGCTGTCTCTGTTGCTAGTGCCGGCTAGCTTTTTATCGGTTGCTTGGGTTATGGCGGCCCAAGCACTTTCAGGTATTGCCAAAGACTTGAATAAAATGAGCGCTAAAAGTGCCATCAAACACATTGTCCCTGCCGGTGAAGATACGCGCCTATTTAAATGGGTGGCGCTTTTAACCGGCTCTAAAAATACCTTAAAGGGGTTTGGCTTCTTTCTCGGCGGCGTATTGTTGTCGGCGCTGCAATTTCGTGGCGCGATTCTAACCATGTCCATTGCTTTGTCGCTGGTCTGGATAGTCAGCCTAATCACCTTAAAGCGAGATTTTGGTCGCAGTAGCGACAAGCCAAAATTCACATCCATTTTCTCCACCAGCAGGCCAATTAACTACCTATCAGCCGCGCGAATGTTTCTTTTTGGCTCTCGTGACGTTTGGTTTGTTATTGCCTTACCTGTGTTTCTAGCAAACCAACTTCAATGGTCGCAATCCTATATTGGCGGCTTTTTGGCAACGTGGGTGATTCTTTACGGCTTGGTACAGTCGGCGACCCCTAGGATCATAGCAACTAAGCGAGCAACACCTCTGGGAGGGCACGCCGCGTTCATTTGGGCGGCATTGCTGGCAATCATTCCAATAGCGATTGCCATAGGCATTCAATTTGAATCACCGCCGACACTGACAATTGTCGGTGGATTACTATTGTTCGGCGCAGTCTTCGCGGTTAACTCGGCATTGCATAGCTATTTAATCATTCGCTACGCAGCGTCTGACAAAGTCTCGCTTGATGTTGGTTTTTACTACATGGCTAACGCCATGGGCCGATTGATTGGCACCGTGCTCTCTGGACTACTATTTCAGCTTTATAACTTACAAGTTTGCTTAGCGGTATCCGCGTTATTTATAGCCACCGCGGCACTTTTGTCACTTGGTATTGATCAAAAACCAGA
This sequence comes from Arenicella sp., assembly GCA_046709645.1. GTDB lineage: Bacteria > Pseudomonadota > Gammaproteobacteria > Arenicellales > Arenicellaceae > Arenicella. The sequence goes on along the minus strand of JBKEFT010000014.1, from coordinate 104,258 downwards.
CGTGCAAAAACCCTCTTGAAACCACTTATTGCGACCCTATAATTAAACTGTAGAGTTATAAAACGTTGCACTATTAACAGAATTTAAATTTATTAGCACTCTTCACATGCGAGTGCTAATATTGTCGCATTAAATAATCTGCTAATGTTTAGCAACTATCGAATATCGCTCGTTGAGTGCCTATATTAGGGCTCATAAGGGCAAATGGAGAAATATTATGGCTAACCCAGTATCGTTACCACAAGACACTAATTTGGCGGGCTTTTTAAAAGTCGCTAACAATGCACCGGTGTTAAGCGCAGAGCATGAAGCTCGCCTTGCCCGCAAATTTCGCGATGACGAAGACGTAGATGCTGCTCGCGAACTAGTCTTATCACAACTGCGCAACGTTATTCACGTCGCTAAGGGCTTTACTGGCTATGGCTTGCCAGTTTCTGATCTAATCCAAGAAGGCAATATTGGCCTGATGAAAGCGGTTAAAAACTTCGACCCCGAGCGTGGCATTCGTCTGGTTTCGTATGCAGTTCATTGGATTAAAGCTGAGATTTACGAATACGTTTTGAAGAATTGGAAAATGGTCAAAGTTGCGACCACCAAAGCTCAACGTAAACTATTCTTTAATTTACGCAAAAGCCGCAAATCATTAAACGCCATGAGCGAGCAAGAAACTCAAGATCTTGCCAGTAATCTAGACGTGCCGATTAAGACTGTACGTGAGATGGAAGTACGCATGACAAGCTCTGATGTTGCTTTCGATGGAGCTGATAGCGACGATGATGATTTTGTTACTAGCCCTTCAGGCTATTTGCCTGACATGCGCTACAACCCTGAAGAATTGGTCATGAAGGCGGAGACAAGCGACAACAACCGTGACGCCTTACACAGCGCGATTGCCGATCTAGACGATCGTAGCAAAGAGATCCTGAAGCGGCGCTGGTTGTCTGAAAACAAAGCAACACTGCATGAGCTAGCCGCAGAATACAATGTTTCAGCAGAACGCATTCGTCAAATAGAAAAGCGTGCGATGCAAAAAATGAAAGGCCAGCTAGCCGCATAAGGCCTAACGTGTTCAAGAGTTAGCAAATGCGACTAAGCCAGAAAATTCTGGTAATAAAAGTAAGGCTCTTTCTTGGGAAAGGGCCTTTTTATTGCTTAGTAAAAACTGCCTCTTGATTAATCGCTCTATAGCGCCAAGTTACTTAGCCTCCTCTTTTTAACATAATGGTGATTGCAGGCAACAAGGTTAAGCAACCTCCCGACCCGCCGAAATTCCTTAATTATAACTAAGCCCAATCGTTAGAGCCACATCAGAAGGACATGGAGATCGACAACACGAGTATGGTTGTTTTATTGAATGTGCTGATGCACTGGTGGGAAGCAGACAACCTTCCTCATCCTGGGGCAAGCATGATTGCAACGCGAATGGGGGTAGATAAACGTACAGTAGAGCGAAGTCTTAAAAAACTTCAAAAAAAGGGGATTATCGTTCGCCTAGCAAAAGAACAAGATCATCGAGGGCAAAGTATTCGCCGAATTGATCCTTCAAATTTGGTGCGTCGATTGGAAAATTATGCGATGTAGCTTGGAAAGGGCGGCAGCGAGTTACATTGCCAACATGGTTAGCAACTTTAAAAATAAATTTTTTTAGTTCAAAGTATTGCATTTATTTTTCTTTTTGAATTTTAAATATAGTTCTTGCGATTTTATCGTTTGTCCATAAGATGTTGAGTTAGAAGCAAAAAAAAAGCCGCAACATCGTAAGATGTTGCGGTCTTCAGTAGAATGTAAATTTTGCTTCATGTGCCCTGAGATTGATTATCAACGAAAAACTATCGTTGTAATTCCTTAGGATTTGAAAACTAGGCGTGACAGAAATCGATGCGAATATAAATAAGTTCGTTATTCTTCTGAGACCTAACTTTTCGAGAGTCTATCAACCTGCAAGTTGATAGGCTTTTTTTTGTATTTCAAACTACCCTCTATGTCACTACAATGATAGTTACGACATAGAGGTGTTAATACTAACTCTTAATTGGTCGGTAGGTAAAGACCCGATTAACACCAACTATACTTATGAAATATATATTCATAAGTATAGGATAATTTACTAATTCCCTGACTACCCAATTAACGTCACATTGAAATGTTAATTGATCGTTCCATTCAACGAATTAAATAGAAGGTAAAAGCCCAAAGAAAAAAGTACTAAAGCCGTTACTCCAATTACCCGTGGATAGCTTGGGTATAAATAGAGTAATATCGACTTTTGACGTACAGCTAGTAACACCCAGAGAGCATTAAAATTAATAACGGTAGAAAATCAGAAGGTGAAGACATTTATGTTAGTAAGTGGAGTCCTTTTTTGCGGGACGGGCGGTCTTATGACGCATCTCACTTAAATGCGACTTCATCTACTCCATTTTTCAGCCAAATGAGACAGACTGTTACTGATTCGAGTAATGGAGTAGTAGCAGATATTCGCTCGTGGTTTCCAAGTGGTAAAAATGGCTAACTACTATCACCCTCATGTTTGGATAAATCCAAAGACAAACGAAGAATTCGACCTCTCTCATTGTTCTAACTTTGTTACGCCATTTAGAATAAAGCGGCCCAAAACAAAGGTTCTTAAGAACATTGATGCTCGAGTCTTACTGTCAAGTCACTGCTTTAATAGAAAGCGACCAGAAAGTGACGTGATAAGCACCACCTATGAAATGGAGAAAAAGGGAGATGGTTCAATTGAAGACAGAGTTTTTTGCCCTGATAGATGGGAGTTCTCGAAAAAAATCCCAGGCATTATCCAGGATTTAGAATACAGGGGATGTTTTGGTGGAAACTCAAAACAACTTATATTCAGGCAAGAGCTACCCAAGAAAGCCGGAAGTCACGAAGGTTGGTATTTATGCTTAAAACTAAATTATTCATCTAACAAGGGCTTAGAAATAAGAGTAACTAGTTGTCATTACAGACTTAACCGGCCCACAAATATACGATCTCACGGTTCAACAAGGTTTTATGTTTTACTAAATAAGTTTATGGAAGGTAAAATATAAAAAATCCCTGTAAGCAGAGACTTACAGGGATTTTAATTTAGTGTCGGGCGTCTTTAATATATCCACACTATAGGTGGAAACCATTTCTGGTGCCATGAGAGCTACCTGTTAAGGACACCGACTATTGCTACTCACAAAATTATGTTAACGCGTTACCGTTAGCCCTGTCAATACCAATACTATTGATAATTCTTTTTAACATAATGGTGATTGTGCGCAGCACCTAGCGCTGCTGGCGTTATCTAGGGCTTCCATATTCCCGTTTCAGAGTGACGTATGCAGAATTTGTCACAACATAATCAAACTATGTAGCCGAAGCCGATTACTCTGCTTGCTTTAGAAGGCTTGGCTGGCTCTGGGTTGCCGACTTTCTGTGCCTTATATTTGCCAACTGAGGTGCTTTTTATTTGCTAAGCTAGGTCTATTAGACAAGAACTATTAACACAGACTTCAGCGCACCTTGGGCACACAAGAAAACGACTACGCTAACGTAAACTCAGGTGCGTTCGTTCGCTTTTACACAGCGTTTTTTAAACTTACCTAGTCAGCCTTATCGGCATAGAGATGCTACGTTGAAATCTCCAAAGAGAATTATCAAATATGAGTAATTATGATTTAGTTGTTATCGGCGGCGGTTCAGGCGGCGTTCGAGCGGCACGAATTGCGGCTGGGCATGGCGCGAAAGTCGCTATTTGTGAAGAGTTTCGCTACGGCGGTACCTGCGTGATTCGCGGCTGTGTTCCGAAAAAGATGATGGTTTATGCGGCGCATTTCAGCGAAGATTTTGAAGACAGTCGTCATTATGGTTGGAATACCACGATAAACAGTTTTGATTGGCCTAGATTGATAAAAAACAAAGATACTGAAATTGATCGGCTTAACGGAATTTATGAGAAGTTGCTTAGCAATGCTGGCGTAGAAATACTCTATGGCACCGCCAGTTTGATCGATGCTAATACGGTTAAGCTTGGCGATAAGCAGCTTAGCGCGGATAAAATCTTAATCGCCACCGGAGGCTCTCCGTTCATGCCAGAGGTTGCAGGCATAGAACATGCAATTAGCTCCAACGAAGTATTCCATTTAGAACAACAGCCGAAGTCGGCTATGATTGTCGGTGGAGGCTACATTGCCGTCGAGTTTGCCGGCATTTTTAATGGCATTGGCTCTGATGTCACGCTGCTGTATCGCGGCCCACAAATTTTACGCGGATTCGATAACGATATTCGCAATCATCTATCAGCTGAAATTGTCAAAAAAGGCATAGATCTTAGACTTGAAACCGATATCGAAAGTATCAGCCTAGATAGCGAAGGCCGAAAAGTTGTCACTCTTACCGATGGATCAACTAAAACAGTCGACTGCGTGCTTTATGCAACGGGCCGAAACCCTAACGTTGAATCATTAAACCTTGAAAATGCAGGTGTCGAACTTGGCAACAAAGGTGAGGTAAAGGTCGACAAATACTCACGCACAAATGTAGCAAGCATATTTGCCGTTGGCGACGTAACTGACCGCATCGCGCTAACACCGGTAGCGACTATGGAGGGCCACGCCTTCGCTGATACATTCTTTGGCGATAACGAACGCTTTGCCGATCACACCAATGTGCCATCAGCGGTGTTCTCACAACCGCCCGTTAGCTCTATTGGACTATCGGCTGAACAAGCACGCGAACAATTCGATAAGGTAGATACTTACACCTCTGAATTTCGTATTTTGAAACACACGATTACAGATAATACCGAACGAACACTGATGAAGCTTATTGTTAATGCCGATACAGACATTGTTATTGGCGCACACATGGTCGGCCCAGATGCTGCAGAGATCATGCAAGGCATTGCCATTGCGATCAAAGCCGGTGCCACAAAAGCCGATTTTGACGCGACTGTTGGGATCCATCCGAGCACGGCCGAGGAGTTCTGTACTATGAGAACGAAGGACGCGAGAACTAAGGACGCCAACTAATGGTTCAACCGAAGATATAGAAAACACGATATGGCACGCTATAGAGAAGGTGATATCCCAAAAGAACAGCTCGCGGTGCACGCCAGTGACGATATGTTGCTGCTTACCGCGGTCCTAGGTTTTCTGATTGGCATTGTTTTAACCTATATGGGTCGCAAGGGAAAGCAAATGTGGATGTGGGTTTGGGGGTTAGGCTTAATTATATGTAGCGCCTATTTGGGCTTATCAATGAGCGTTGGTCTAAGACTTTTCGGGCACTTTTAAGCCCCTTTGATCACCTTTAAGTCGAAGCACTCTATCAACGACAATGACTGAGATACCGCCACTTAGACAACGGCCCATACACCTGCTTAGCCAAGAGGTCAGGCAATGCACGCTTTGCAGCGAAGTGCTGACAAATGGCGTACGACCCGTGATTCAGGTTGGGTCGTCGGCTAAAATTCTGATTGCGGGCCAAGCCCCAGGCTCCAAGGTGCACGCTTCGGGAATTCCGTTTGACGACGCAAGCGGTGATAGGTTGCGCAGTTGGATGGGTGTTGATAAGCAGACTTTCTATGACCCTGAACAAATTGCCATATTGCCAATGGGTTTCTGCTATCCAGGCAAGGGCAAGTCAGGCGATCTTCCGCCACTAACAATCTGCGCAAAAACATGGCGGACCAAGCTTTTAGCAACAATGCCGGAAATACAGCTGACACTATTAATCGGCCGCTATGCACTTGATTGGCACCTACCCGATAGCAACAAAAACCTTACCGAAACGGTAAAGGCTTGGGCCGACTATTCTGACAATCTGCTGCCACTTCCGCACCCCAGCCCGCGCAATAATATCTGGCTAAAGCAAAATGATTGGTTTGAAGAAGACGTTTTGCCGACATTGAAAACCAGGGTACGGTCAGCACTGCTTTAATGAGCTATCTATCTCAGAGTTTTGGCTGCGATAGTGAGATTCTTCGCAGCGCTCAAAATGGGTCGTTCAAAGCTACTTACATTTAAGAGATTGAACAGAATTATAAAGAACATCTGTTAGGGTTTGACGATGGTCGTACTGCTCTAAGGTCGACCAAGGAATAGGCTCACCGATGGCGACGTCTACCTTAGAGCCAAACTTATTAATCGCCTCGTGCATCAACAACCCTGTGCGCATTGACTGCGCAATCTGCGCCGCCAGATAATATTTTCGACTATTACGACCGTGAAAATAAATTGGCACTACGGTCGCTTTAGATTGCTTCACCAGCTTGGCGGCAAACGTAGTCCACGGTGCGTCCTCAACGGAACCAAAACCAAATTTTTTCGCTGTTGACACCATGCCTGACGGGAACAATAGCAATGGTATGTCGTTAGTTAGTGCCTCTAAAGCTAGCTGCTTGGTGCGAATATTAGTTTTCATCGCAAGCTTGGTGTCATTGAAATCCACCGGCAAAAAATAGGGCGCTAGATCAATGTCCTGGCACAATATAGAGTGCAGCAAGATACGTAAGTCACCGCGAATTTGAGCCGCGATATCACATAGCACGATGCCATCAATGATCCCAAACGGGTGATTTGCTAAAAAGATTATCGGCCCATCAATATCAATATCGATAGGCCGAATGCCACGATGATTTACCCGAATTTTACCTGCTGAAATTGCATCACCAAAAAAACTTTCTATCGCGAAAGGGCGACCTTTTAGGCGTCTATAAACCGACTCAAGCTTATCTCTACCGGTGGCAAGTTCAATGCTATTAATAACAAGTTTACGTAAGCGCCCGTCGTCTGGCTGCACATACGATAAGCGCGGACGTTCAACCAAATAATCAGAAAATTGTGGGTCAAGCTCTGGCATAGTCATAATAAATTCACCTGGTCAGTCGAAGCTTAGTCAGTTATGCCGTGCGCCAAAAACATAAATGCATACTCTTCAGCGTAATCTTTTAAACGACCGTAACGGCCACTATTTGAGAAATGCCCAGCGCCCATATTGATCCGCATAAGCAACAAATTATCGTCGGTTTTAAGTTCACGCATACGCGCCGTCCATTTTGCCGGCTCCCAATAGGTAACTCGCGGGTCATTAAGACCACCACTTACGAACATTGGCGGGTAAACCCGCTTAGCGATATTATCATACGGTGAATAGCCCGCGATTAAATCATAATCTTCGGCGCTTTCGATCGGATTACCCCATTCCATCCACTCAGGTGGCGTTAATGGCAATGAGGCATCGAGCATGGTATTTAATACATCCACGAAAGGCACGCCCAAATTGACTGAGCGCCATAACTCAGGGGCTTGAATCACTGCCGCGCCCATTAATTCGCCACCGGCACTTCGACCTGAAATTGAGATATTGCCAGCGGCAACGTATTTTTCCTCAACTAGATAACGAGCAACATCAACGAAGTCGTTAAACGTGTTGCTACGCTTTTTAAGTTTGCCATCTAAATACCAGTTATAGCCCATCATAGCGCCACCTCTAACATGGGCAATAGCGTATACAAAGCCTCGATCGAGCGCACTTAGTCGGCCACTGGAAAAGCTCGGTTCAATGGTAGCTGCGTAAGCACCATAGCCGTAAAGCCACATGGGCTGACTGGCATCTTGCTTCATGCCTTTTTTGTAAACCAATGACACTGGCACTTGAACACCATCACGCGCGGTGGCCATCACTCGCTTAGTTTCATATTCAGATTTATCGTACCCCGATGGTATTTTTTGAACCTTTCGAACGGTTAACTGTTTCTTCGCTAGATCGTAGTCATAGACCGTGTCAGGTGTAATCATTGACTCGTATGAGAGGCGCACAAAGTCTTGGTTAAATTCTACATTGACACCTAGGTCTGCGGTAAACAATGCCTCAGGAAACGCGACTTCATGGCTCTCACCGGTGTAGCTGCGAATATGAATTTTTTCTAACCCAATATCTCGAGACCTGATCAGCATAAAATCCTTGAAAGTTTGCATGCCAAGCAAATAGGAATCATCAGAGCCTTCTATCAACGTCTTCCAGTTTTTCTTAGCGGGGCTTTCATCGCTAACCGTTACTAAGCGAAAGTTTTTATGTGTGTCGTTTGCCATGATGTAAAACTCACCATGCGCGTGATCAATTCGCTGCGTGAAGCCTTCATCGCGGCTCACTAGCTGAATCAACTCTCCTTTAAAGTCAGCGCTTAGTGCATAACTCTCTTGAACTTCGCCTTGAGACGAAACGATCACCATAAAGTCTTCGCTGCTGGTCTTATCAAAACCTATAAAGAAGCCATCGTCGTCTTCATGATAAACAGCTCTATCACTGCTCTGTTCGGCCCCCATTGTGTGCACTTTAAGGTTTTTAGAATGCCAGCGATCTTGCTCTAGCAACGCGTACATCAGTTCCTTACCGTCAGAACTGAATGCTATCTCGCCTTGCACATCATTAAGCACATCGGCGAGATAGTCACCGCTCTGCAGGTCTTTTATTTTAACTTGGTAGCGTTCATCGCCAGCGGTATCAAACGAATACGCTAGGTAGCGATTATCTGGGCTTATATCCCAATCGCCAATAACAAAATAGTCAGCACCGTCTGCAAGGGCTGTTTCATCTAAGAAAATGCCTTCTTCGCCGCTTGCTAGGTTTTTACGGGTGCGCGTTCGATACTCCTCACCAGGGCGAAAAAACCAACTATATTCATACCCATTGGAGATGTACGGCACCGAGGTTTCCTCTTCATCAGTGCGCCCTTTAAATTCTTCGAAGATGGTATCGACAAAGGCTTTATTAGGTTTCAGAAATTCTTGATGATAAGCATTCTCTTGCTCCAAGTATTTGATGATCTCTGGGTCATCAACCACTGGATAGCCTTGATCTTTGAGCCAGTGATAATCGTCGGTTAAGGTACGTTGGTGGTGCTTTTCGCTGAACGGTACTTTAGTTGCTACAGGTTCAGCAATATCGAGTTGTTTTAAGCGCACAAAGACAGGTTCGGACATAAGTATTTTAGGATTAATAGCCGCGTCAAGGTTATTGATTGGTTGAGGGTGGCTGGTTGTTTGAGAGTCGGTTTGGGAACAAGCGGCTAATGTCAGTGGTAAAATTAGCAGCAGAATAGGTAAGCGCATGTTACGGACCCGTTTATAAGCAATAACAAAAGCATAGGTTCTTAGCCTGGCAATGTAAATCGCCAAGTCAGTAAAAAAGAGAGGTTGAGGTAGCACTCCCGGCACTTAATTAATCACAAGCCAGTTATGCCGATGGCTATTTGGCTTACGGTTTTTGGCAACCCCGGCAGAAGAAAGTGTTTCGCTGTCCGATTACCTTGGATTTAATCGCTGAACCACATTGATGGCAGTTCTCGCCGGCACGCCCATAAACTTGCAACTGCTGAGCAAAGTAGCCAGGCTTACCATCGGCCTGGGTAAAATCATTAAGGGTAGTGCCGCCGGCCTGAATCGCTTTAGACAATACCGCGATAATTTCATTAAAGAGCGTAAGATAACGCGCTCGAGATATCCGTTTTGCGGCAATAGTTGGAAGAATACCGGCTTTAAAAAGAGACTCGCTAGCGTAAATATTACCAACACCGACAACCACTTTATTATCCATAATAAAGCTTTTAATCGCCTGAGATTTGCCGCGTGATAGCTTAAACAAACGTTCGGCATTAAACGCATCGCTCAGTGGTTCAGGGCCAAGGTTTGCTAAAAGCTTATGCTGGTGAATTGGTCCGCTTATCAATAAGCAGCAACCAAATCGTCGAGGGTCGTTTAGCCGCACCACTTTGTGCCCGCCAAATTCAAGATCAAGATGATCATGTTTAGTCGCCGCCTCGGTTACGTCGAGCACTTTTAAACTGCCGGACATGCCTAGATGCAGCAGAATACAGCCCTTATCCGTATGCATCAGTATATATTTAGCGCGACGCTCGAGTCGATTAATCCTTTGTCCGACTAAGGCCTTTAGCTCTAGAGTTGGTATTGGCCAACGCATAGACGAGTTGCGAACCACCACATCGGTTAGAATTTGACCATCGACATAAGGCTCGATGCCTCGCAGCGTGGTTTCTACTTCAGGAAGCTCTGGCATCGATCGCTGAGTCTGAGCAAGTCGTAAGACCCAGCTCGTTAAGGCTAAGAGCGTGTGTAATACCCATTGCGCTGCGGCTAAGTTCTCTAAATCGGCACAAGTTCACTTTCAGCCACCTCGCCGTCACGGCTTAGACGGTTTCGATTCACACTAGCAAGGTTGATCATGCCACTGCGGTAAAGCTGCAAAGCCTTGCCGCTATTATTGCTGGCTTCATAAGCTTGACCCAATAGTGAATAGGCCTTTGGCAGTTGCCCTAACTCAATCGCTCGTTGTAAATATTCTTTGGCCTTCTCCAAATCACTCTGTTGCAAAGAAAATTGACCAGCGGCTAGATTTAACTCAGCGCTTTCAGGCCTTGCCATCAACCAACCTTCAACGATACGCAGTAGCTTGGCTGGTTTGCCTGTGTCTAAGGTGCCGTAAAGACGAACTAATGCGTCACTCCACTGATTTTTTAAAGTGGCTCGAATTAATTTCTCTGCGGCCGCATCATCACCATTGTCAATTAAGTCAGCCGCGTAAAGTAAAATATTATCGACACGTTTACGCTGATTGCGCGGCAACAAATTCCACGCAGCCCCGACATCATCAGCATCGCTTAAGGTCGACGAATAGGCTTGGTTGGCGATGCCATCTAACGCGTCCTCTGGCAGAGCTGACTGCTTACGCGCAGCACCGAGCCGCTCATTTGCCTTGCCCCATTGACCCGTATGTTGATAAATTTGTAACAACATAGCGGTGTATTGAGCATTTTTGTGTCCGATATCTTGAATGTCGAGTAAGGTGGCTTCAGCTTGCTCGTATTGACCCGCAGACTGATGCAGCCGCGCTTTAATCAAACCAATTGCCAGACGCTCTTTAGGTGCCGCTTTGAACGCAGCGTTCAAGTAATCATCACGCTGAGACAAACGACCTTGCTCTTGGGCGGCTTGCGCTGCAGCCAAATAGTTCACATAGGGAATACTGCTGGAATCTGATTTAGTTGTTAGGCTTTTTTCAGCACTTCGCCAATCGCCTTTGATCAGCGATAAATACCCAGCACCAAGCGCTTGAGTAGCACGTTTTTTGTTGCTGCGAAGACGCCAAGATGAAAACGACTTCGGTGCTTTCCAGATGATGCGAAACAAGCGAATCATGAAGTAGAGGGTAAAAACCGATACCACTACAAGCAGTATGAAGCTCAAAAGGTTGAGTTCTATTAAATACGAGCCAGCATAGATTTTAACGTAGTTGCCAGGCTCAATCTGGCCAACCAGAAATGCGCTGTAGCCGGCGATTGCGGCAAATAAAATGAGTAGTAAAAGACGCATAACTATTGCCCGCCTCGAATACTTTGCAATACGCTGTACGACCCTGAAATTGTTGGTAATTCAGTCGATAACGGCATCGCTTTAAGTTGCTTAATCTGACTTAACACCTCGATAACAGCGTCGTCTCGTAAATCGAAGTACTCGTTTAACCAGTTACTTGCAACCTCTAAGCTTGCGAGGTAGACCGATGCACGGTTCTGGATTAACCCTAACTCAGCTTTAGCTAACTGCAATTGAATATTCTGATTCAAGAAATAACGTTGCTCAGGGAGCAGCAATGGCTTAGGTGCTTGATCAATTCGTTGAACAGAATTGTAGTTAACAATGTCGGCCCACATTTCTTTAAGCTGTGCTTTAAACCCTTGCGCTTTTTGCTCGGTTTTAACAACAACATCACCTAACACGGGAACATCATTTTCTAATTTCAGCGAAGGAATTCTATCAGCCAAACCCTTTAGTTTGACGGTAACACTCTCGATATCTACTTGCTCGATGCTCTCAAGTAACGATATTTCTTCATTAATCTTGCGACGAACAACCGAGTATCGAGGGTCGGCTAGCTCTTTCAATTGAATATCAGCCAGCTGCAAGGCTTTTATCGCCGAGCGTGAATCGCTCGAAAACAGGGCACTGTTATTGGCCAATTTCAACAATTGAGACACTTCGGAAACAACAAAGTCGTTAACACCGCTACTAAGGTCACTATTAATCTTAGTTACCGCACTCAACAACTGATTTTGACTTTGCTTTACATCTCGAAATTGCAGGTCAATTGAATTGCTCGATTGCAATAGACGGGTGGTGAGTTGTTCCTTTGAGACAACATCACTCTGCGCGCTTTGAAGGCGCGATACGGTATCGCCCAAACGGCTTACATTGCCGCCGATTTCAGTAATTTTAACCGCACGCTTAGCGTCATCATCGCGGCCTTCAATCTCACTCTTATAGAGGCTAAAGCCAGTTACGCCGAGCGCTGCAATTGAGAATAGAATAGCGACAATAGCGAGACCTTTTCCAGTACTTTTGACGACAGCGGTTGGCTGAACATCAGATACACCTCTGGCTTTTGGACTCGCAGCTACCTTTGCCGGAGTCACGTCTTCTGATTCATTTGGTTTTTCAATTTCGGTCATGATAGGTAACTCGCGTTGATACAGGCGGATTCAAGCCACTTCTAGTAAGTTGGCCGAATTCGCCGGTCAATTATTTAATCCGTTGCAGTTCGAGCATTAGCGCAACCGCCTAACAGCTTTGTCAAATCGGCTTTGGCGCCTACGCTAAGCCCTAAGCCGATGTTAAGATTATCATAGCAGGCGCTGAGATGAATCGACACTTATGCACAAAATTGTCGATCCTCGCCATACCAATGCCAAGGCTTGAGCCGAGTTTGCGCCACTAGTCCGAAAACGCAATCATCATGTGCTTATTAGATGGTGACTCGGCAACCCGAATTTCGCCTAACCAACCCAGCGACTTTGCCGTTTCGGCAATACGCTGACTACCGGCAACGAGGGTCGCTTGCGAGACCCGCTGACGCTTATCACCAGCGATCACCATTAAGTTGCGCAACGATTGCGAACTATGCACGAAGACGCCTTCAAGCTGATCGTTTTGCTCTAGCGCCTGCAATAATAGCGAAGAACTCTCTTCTGGCACAGTCTGCTGGTAACAATTAGCTTCCTCGACACTGGCCCCGCGCTTACGCATTTCGTCTGATGGCCAAAACAAGCCATGCTCGCCTCGCACTACAAGAACCTTACGATGATCCATCTCAGTCAGCTGACTGACATTCAACAAGGCCTCAGCGCCATTGCCCTCACTGGGAAACATGGCACTAATCCCAAATCGAAACAACTCCTTAGCGGTTTCGCTTCCAACCGCCATTACACGTATACCGTCAGGCATGCCGCCCTGCTGCTCAATCATTGACATACCAATTTCAGCGGCATTGCGTGACACAAATAAAACGTCTGTAAAGTTGCTCAAATTTCTGAAAATTTCGAGCAGTTCAGGATTATTCTCTGGCTTAATATTAAGGGTTGGCACATGTGTCGGCTGAAAGTCTAAGCGTTGTAATATCGCCGCAGTATTTCCCAGGTAGCGGTGTTGACGGGTTAGTAAGACCATTGGTTTACTTAGCTTTTTAAGCTGCATTGGCTTGTTATAAACACTTGCCAAAATATTTCCTGCACCTTGCAACAACAAGTCGTGAGCGATTTTTTCACCTAAAACTTTAGCCGTCGAGACGTTTACCTTGGCGCTGATTGTTTCGGATCGCAACACCTTACTGCCGTCAGGGTCACCGACCATACCGCGCATGCGGATTTTACCTTTATCGATTTGTGCGTATCCGGCGATAGGAACCTGACACCCGCCCTCTAAACCGGCATTCATGGCTCGCTCGGCGGCTAAAACAAGAGAGCTTTCCTTGCTGTGTAAGGGCTCTAGCAACAATTTAGTAACATCGTCATCATCACGACATTCAATGCCAACAATGCCTTGCCCCACGGCTGGCAAACATAATTCAGGCGAGATGTATTGCTTAATACGATGGTGAAAACCAAGGCGGATCAGACCAGCAGCGGCAAGGATAATCGCGTCATAATCGCCATTATCGAGCTTTCTTAATCGGGTGTTAACGTTGCCGCGCAGCTCAATAAACTCAAGGCTCGGAAACGCGTTCTTTAATTGTGCAACGCGGCGCAAGCTAGAGGTGCCGACCTTAGCGCCTTTGGGTAATGCGTATAAGTTCTGATACTCATTTGAAACAAATGCGTCACGGGCATCTTCACGCCCGCAAACCACTGAAATTTCCAAGCCACGAGGTAAGTCTACCGGCACATCTTTCATTGAATGCACGGCAATATCGGTCTCATTATTCAACAATGACACCTCAAGCTCTTTTAGAAACAAACCCTTGCCGCCGGCCGCAATTAAGCTTCGATCGAGCAGTTGGTCACCTCTGGTGGTCATCGATACAATTTTAACCCGCAAATCGTGGTGCGCCTTTTGCAGCTGATCTTTAACGTAATTCGCTTGCCACAGAGCAAGTGGACTATTGCGAGTTGCGATACGAATAGATTTCATTAGATACAAACTTGGTCTTTAATTAGGCATCGAACTGTACCATAAGCTCCTAATTGTAGGATCATTTTTCTATAAGAGACTTTCTTATATTCGCCATTCGCTCGCACAAATGTGCGGCCTCACGCTATAATCGCTGACCAACTTGGTGCCCTCCTCAGTTAATATCAAAGTTAATAGCAAAGTTAAGCGAATCCGGTTACAAAAAATGGCAAGCAGTAGAAACTCGAGCAGTTCAAAATCCACTAATTTACCCTCCCCCAGTGCCAAGCCTTGGGGTGGTCGCTTTACCGAACCGACTAATCAACTTGTAGAGGCATTTACCGAGTCGATCAGCTTTGATGCACGACTTTATAGGCAAGACATTCAGGGCTCCATTGCGCACAGTAAAATGCTCGCTAAAATAGGAGTGATTTCTGACCAAGAGGCCAGCAGCATTGAGACCGGCTTGCTCGATATTCGCGCTCAGATCGAGGCTGGCGAATTCGAGTGGTCAACTGAGTTAGAAGATGTACACATGAACATCGAAGCTCGACTCACTGACGCGATTGGTGAGGCGGGTAAAAAATTGCACACTGGTCGATCTAGAAATGATCAAGTTGCCACCGACATTCGTCTTTACATGCGCCAAGCAAGCGACGACGTGATCGCCCTGATCAAGGCACTTCAAGAAAGCTTATTAGCATCAGCAAGCAACGAGGTGGAGACCATTCTTCCTGGCTTCACGCACTTACAAGTGGCGCAACCGATCAGCTTGGCTCATCACCTATTAGCTTGGAATGAGATGTTAGAACGCGATGTCGAACGTTTAGAAGATTGTCGCAAGCGAATTAACGTAATGCCCCTGGGCTCAGCTGCGTTGGCCGGCACCAGCTTTCCATTAGACCGAGATATGACCTGCGAGTTATTGGAATTCGACCGCCCAAGCCGCAATTCACTCGACTCGGTCTCAGATCGCGATTTTTTAATTGAATTCGCGGCCGCCTCAAGCGTGATAATGATGCATCTATCGCGAATGTGTGAAGAGATTATTTTATGGGCATCTGAGAGCTACAAATTCATCGATATTGGTGATGCGTTTTGTACTGGATCAAGCATCATGCCACAGAAAAAAAACCCCGATATCGCCGAGATTGTGCGCGGTAAGAGTGGCCGAGTAATCGGTAATCTGCAAGCCTTACTGGTAATCATGAAGGGCCAACCATTGGCTTATAACCGAGACAACCAAGAAGATAAAGAGCCGATTTTCGACACCGTTGATACCGTTGCGCGCTCACTACAGGTTTTCGCAGCGATGATCCCAAGCATTACTTTCAATCGCGACACCATGTACCAAGCAGCACTCAAAGGCTATGCAACGGCTACCGACTTAGCCGAATATTTGGTGAGGTTAGAAGTGCCGTTCCGCGACGCCCATGAGATTGTGGGCGGCACTGTGCGTTATGCGATAGAACAGGGCAAACCATTATCTGACCTCAGCCTTACCGAGTTGCAATCGTTTGGCACAATGATCAAGCAAGACGTTTATGATGTATTAACGCTTGAAGGCTCAGTCAATTCACGCTCTCACTTCGGCGGCACAGCGCCAGCGCGAGTCCGTGAAGCGCTCGACGCGGCAAAACAACGACTGAGCTCGTGATACGAGTTCTCCCATAGAACTGATAAAGAGCAGAACTGATTAACGCTATAACGAATTAAACTAATACGCATATTGAGGCACGAGACACTATGAATACAACGGCGAAAAAAAGTCCAAACACAAATCTAAGCACCTTACTTCGCACTAGCTTGGTAGTCATTGCCCTTGCGGCGCTAAGCGGTTGCGGCCAAAAGGGCCCATTAATTTTAGAGCGGGTGCCAGTTGACGAAACCCAGGGCCCGATCGACAGTGCCGCCGAGCAAGTCCCGGTAGAAGCGTCAACGGTCACACCTGAAGAACCACAGCAAGCACCAAAGGCTGACTAGCAAACCGCCTATAGCCAAGCTTCGCACTGGTCACGCAGATTGAATTTTTGCGTGACTAAGGCCTAAATCCACTATCGCACCATTAGCAGCTCACGCTGCATTCAAACTATGTCTTTTTTCGAATACCGCGACGGCCAGTTATTTGCCGAACAAACCTCACTTTCGTCGATTGCTGCAGAGTACGGAACGCCCTGCTATGTTTATTCACGCGCCGCATTTGAGACACAATGGAAAGCGCTGGATAGTGCCTTTGGTGACCACCCTCACACAATTTGCTATGCAGTTAAGGCAAACAGCAATATCGCTGTATTAAACCTACTTGCACGCTTAGGCTCGGGTTTCGATATCGTTTCAGAGGGCGAGCTTCGGCGTGTACTAAAAGCCGGTGGAGACCCTAGTAAAGTGGTTTTCTCGGGGGTGGCTAAATCAAAACCTGAATTAGCCTTCGCCATGCAGAACAAAGTTCGTAGTATTAATATTGAGTCAGTGGCCGAATTAGAGCGCGTACAAGAGGTAGCTGCGTCGTTGAATGTAAGAGCATCTATCGCGTTTCGGGTCAACCCTAACGTCGACCCTGAAACGCACCCATACATTTCTACGGGCATGGACAAAGCAAAATTTGGCGTTACCATGGAAGCCGCTTTCGATGCCTATAAACGCGCCACCGAGCTAGCAAATATTGAAATACATGGTATCGCTTGCCATATAGGCTCACAAATAACCAAGACTAGCCCGTTTACCGACGCGCTTAAGATTGTCTTGGACATGGTTAAGCGATTAGCCGATGAAGGCATAACGATTAAGCAGCTGGATCTTGGCGGTGGGCTCGGTATTGACTATCACGGCGAAACACCTCCGAGCCCATCTGAATACGTGCAAAGCATGATTAACGGCATGAAGGATCATGGTATTAACTTACCAATCGCGATCGAACCGGGCCGATACATTGCTGGTAATTCGGGCGTGATGTTGACCCAAATTGAATTCCTAAAGCATAACAAGAGCAAGAATTTTGCCATTGTTGATGCCGGTATGAATGATCTGCTCCGCCCAGCGCTCTATCAAGCCTTTCACGAAATCAAACCGGTCGAGCAAAACTCGACTCAAACGGCGAAGGTATTTGATGTAGTCGGGCCAGTATGTGAGTCGGCCTGTGTGTTGGGTTACGATAGAGAGCTCGCTGTCGAAGCGGGTGATTTACTCGCGGTGATGTCGGCTGGCGCTTACGGCTTCGTAATGGCCAACAACTATAATTCGCGCAACAAACCAGCCGAGATAATGATTGACGGCACTCAGGCACACCTGGTTCGAAAAAGAGAAACTTTCGACCAGCTCATCTCTGGTGAAGCATTACTTGCCGCCGATTAACCCTTAATTCCGTGGTTATTTATGGGTTTAAAAGGGGTCACGGTATTTATACGGCACCATTGCATTAATAAATAATTAGTCGACTGGTATTTTTTACAGAAATAAGTTATTGATATTGAATGAAACTTACAATTTTAAAAACTCACTCCATTTTAAAAATTTTTCTTTTATCGTTCATAGCGATAGCGGCGTCTAATGCGCATGCTGGTAAATTATATAAATGGGTTGATGCGAATGGCAAAATCTCGTACCAAGATCAGCCGCCGCCCAAAAGCGGTAAGATTCTTAGTGAAAAAGAAGTCATTTCAAAAGCCGGTGAGGCACAAGAAGGCGATACTGGTTTACCCAAGGTTGTTGTTTACTCAGTTAACGAGTGCGAGCTTTGTGATCGATTAATCAGCGTGCTTAGACAAAATAAGATCCCTCATATTGAACTACCACTTGAAGACGATCGCGAAGCACAGAAAAAGATTTTGGCCAAAGCTAGCAGCATCATTGCACCAACAATTTTTATTGGTGAGACTATTGTTCAAGGCGGCTCTGAGGCTGGCTTAAAAGAGCAGCTGCGCTCGGCCGGCTTTGAGATAGCGCCAGCCGAACAAGTGAAATCTAAAAATAGACTCAACGTAGATCAATAAGCGATAAACCAACTATCGACAATCGATGCGTCTAAAAATCGCTTTGCTTTGACTAAACCTCTCACCCCCCACCAATTTAATAATAATGAAAATTGCCTCTTGGAACGTTAACTCTTTACGAGTTCGAGTAGAGCACGTAAGCGACTGGTTAGAAACTAACAAGCCCGACTTACTATGCTTGCAAGAATTAAAGATGGTAGATGCCGATTTCCCCGAAGATGTTTTTAAGCAGCTCGGCTATCACAGCGCGTACACCGGCCAGAAAACCTATAATGGTGTGGCCATATTAAGCAATAAACCACTAACAAATGTGGTCACTGATTTACCTGATTTTGAAGACCCAATGAGGCGCTACATCGCTGGCGACTATCCCTTAGACAGCGGTGAAAGACTCAGAATCGTTAATGTTTATGTGCCCAACGGCCAAGCCTTGGACTCAGACAAATTTGTTTATAAGCGAGCTTGGTTTGCAAAGCTACAAAACGCCATGCAAGACACACTCAGCGAAAATCCAAATACAGTATTAGTCGGCGACTTCAACATTACACCAAGCGACTTAGATGTGCACGACCCGAAGAAATGGGCCGGCAGCATTCATTGCAGTGATATTGAGCGGCTTATGCTGCAAAAACTGATGGCGAGCGGCTTATACGATACGTATCGTAATTTCAATAAAGACGGCGAACAGTTTTCTTGGTGGGATTACCGAGGAGCCGGATATCGCGCAAACGAGGGCCTACGCATCGATCTAGTGTTAAGCTCGTCAGCGATGCTAGACAGAGCAACTGCAAGCAGTATTGACGAGGCCCCTAGAAAGCTTGAGAGACCCTCTGATCACACTCCAGCGATTGCTGAATTTGATTGTTAGGATTGCCAGCGGACGACCACGGTTAACACACTAAAGCTCAAAACTCACACCATGAGACCTCAGCATACAAGCCTTTTAATTCGCCGATAAAAGCTCGGATAACTCCGGCTTGCAACTGCCGCATTTTGATCCACAACCGAGCCTGATGCCGAGTTCATCTATGCTCGTAGCACCTTGCTTGATAACCGCTTGGATGGTCTTTTTTGAAATACCAAAGCAGCTGCACAGCTGTTGATCTTGATAACCATCTTCCGAGCGCAATAGGTACGCCAAAGCAGTCACGTCATTATTGTCGAATGAACTCGACAACCAGCTATAACTCGGTAATTGCTCGACATGTTTATGACTAAAGACCAATAACTCAATCGAACTTTGTTGGCTAGCAAGAATCGCCTGAGCCGCATCTTGAGCGCCAGAATATTGCATCATTCTGGCCTCAGAACTGAGCTGATTCTCACTCCAGCTGCGCCAATCTATAGGCCCATTACAGCCCAATAGAGTCACGTAGCCGCGCTTAGTTTTGGTCTCAGCCCAGTACTCGAACGCCGCTTTGTCAAGCGAGTGCTTAGACGCAACTCTGGCCCAATGCGCGCAATGATAAGGCTGCAAATGAACGCTCGATGCTTTTGATTCAGGCTGTCCGGATATTGGATCAACTTTCGAACTCAATACTGAACACACCACCGCCTTAGTTGCGAACTGATCGTTCCAGTGGATCGCCGAAAATAACTCACCCGGTTTTACTTGCTGACCGACCTTAACTGTAGCGATTAATTCGCCATGGGCGTTTGAAAGCGCCACTAGCTGATTATCCTTTAGGCCAGCAATTTTAGCATCAAGCGTATTTACTTGTACCAACGGCACGTCATCGTGAGCGGTTAACAGTGGCGCGTGACCGGTACGGGTCATTGTATGCCATTGGTCACGTAGCCGACCGGTGTTGAGAATAAATGTAGCAGATGGATTCGCAGTTACAAGATTAGTAGTTACGGAATTAGCAGTAGTCGAACTAGGTCGGCTGATGTTGTCAGACTGTTTCACGCAATTGGCCAACACCGCTTGTGCTGAAATAAATTTTGCGCGTCCGTTTGAAGTGTAAAACTTTGCATCACTAAACATACGTTTACAACCCTGAGGATGCAGGCTATTAACTGGCCACTGAATTGGCGTTAACTGATCATAGTCAACTGCGCTCATATCACTCAGGCCAGAGATATCAAAAGCTCTGGAGTCGTTATTTTCAAAGCCGGAGAGTTTGCTATGTTCGATAAAAATTTGATGTGCATTTTCAAAGTTAAAGTGCTCATCAAAACCGAGTTTTTTGCCAACCTGATTGAGCGCCCACCAGTCGGCCTTTGCCTCGCCCGGCGCTGCGCAGAAAGCGCGTTGCCGACTAATGCACCTCTCCGAATTTGTCACGGTACCGTCTTTCTCGCTCCAGCCTTGGGCAGGTAACAATATGTCAGCGTACTTAGTCGTATCAGTATTGATAACATCAGACACAATGACCGTTGGACACTTCTCCAAAGCCGCCCTGACCTTATTCGAATTCGGCAAGCTGACGGCAGGGTTAGTCGCCATTATCCAAATCACCTTTATTTGCCCGCTACTGACAGCATCAAATAAATCGACCGCTTTTAACCCCGCTTTTTGAGCAATACGAGGCGACTTCCAAAACCGTTGAACACGATCACGATCCTCACTATCAAAATCCATATGCGCGGCTAGCTGCGTCGCCAAACCTCCGACCTCTCGGCCGCCCATGGCGTTCGGCTGACCAGTAATTGAGAAAGGCCCGGCACCTTGATAGCCGATTTTACCCGTGGCTAAATGACAATTTATAATGGCGTTGCACTTATCGGTGCCTGTAGCAGACTGATTAATCCCTTGCGAGTAAAAGCTCAAGACATTTTTGGTCTCAGCAAACCATTCAAAGAATAGCAGTAAATCACTCGGATCTACCGCGAGTTGATCGGCGAGGCTATCCGACTCTAATTGTTCGGCCACATCTCTGGCCTGGATAAAACCATCGGTATGATTTCGTATGTAAACCTCATCGGTAGAATAGGTATCGATCAGGTACTTGAGCAAGCCTTGGAATAAGAAGCCGTCAGAGCTAGGCTTAATCGCCAAATGTAAATCAGCAATATCGCAGCTAGCGGTTTCACGCGGGTCAATCAAGACCACTTTTAAATTAGGGTTAGCCTGTTTGGCGGCAACCATGCGCTGATATAACACTGGATGTGTCCACGCTGCGTTCGAGCCGATTAATACAATTAGCTCGGCGGCATCGATATCGTCATAAGAACAGGGCACGGTATCAGAACCAAAAGCGCGCTTATACGACGCCACTGCTGAGGCCATACAAAGCCGCGAATTTGTGTCGACGTTTGCCGTACCGATAAACCCTTTCATGAGCTTATTGGCGACATAATAATCTTCAGTCAATAATTGCCCAGACAAATAGAACGCAACGCTATCTCGCCCATGCTCTTCAATACTTGATGAAATTTTGTCGGCTATCGCTTGGGTCGCGGTGTCCCAGCTTACGACTGATCCTGCGATGGTTGCTTGAGTCAGGCGCTCGCCTGAGTTTTGATCGACTAGTGTTTCGGCTAGAGCACTACCCTTGCTGCACAGGCGCCCTAAGTTAGCCGGGTGTTGCTCATCACCCAGCACGATCGTTTTTGCTGGCTTATCGTTTGCTGTCGAGTTCTCAATATTAACCCTAAGCCCACAACCCACACCACAATAGGGGCAGGTACTCTTTACACTTTGCATATTTAGGCGGTCTGCATAGTTAAGTTAAGTTAGGTAACACATAGTTACTCGACTTACATTGTTAGGAAACCAGCACCACATTTTGACCTTCAATGGCAATACTGAACACTGGCACACTGACGTCGTCTTCCAGACACTTACCGCTGATAAGCGAGAAATGTTGCTTATATAATGGTGAGGCGACCACTAATTCATCGCCGACGTTTCCTAAAATACCCCGAGACATTACATTGGCTTGACCCAAGGGGTCCCAATTGCCCAAAGCAAATACTTTTTGTTCGGTGTCTGGCAAGTAGTAAATAGCCACTTGCTGTTGTTGGCCGTTGATTGTTAATAGCGCGCAAACGCCCGAGTTCTTAGCCAGATCATCTACGCTGCAAATTGCTGTTGTCATACTTAGCTCACCGCCTTCAAGGCTAATCTTTTCTTTTCAACTTGGTTGGCAGGCCGGACTTGACCTCGTTCTTCGACAAACACCACGTTGTTATCTTGCTCTTCTGAATTTACGAATTGCTTAAAACGCTTTAACTTTTCTTGATCATTGATGGCAGTCTTCCATTCGCATTGATAAGTCTCGACCACATGCGTCATCTGCGCTTCTAGCTCAGCGGCGATGCCAAGGGAATCATTAATGATCACGTCTTGCAGATAAGGTAACCCGCCTTCTAGGCTTTCAAACCAAGTGGACGTGCGCTGTAACCGATCTGCGGTTCGTACGTAGAACATTAAAAAACGATCGATGTACTTAATTAGCGTAGCCGTGTCTAAATCAGTTGCGAACAGGTCCGCATGGCGAGGTTTCATACCTCCGTTACCGCAAACATATAAATTCCAACCGTTTTCAGTGGCGATAATTCCGACATCTTTGCTTTGCGCTTCAGCGCATTCTCGAGTGCAACCGGAAACACCCATCTTAAATTTATGCGGCGAGCGTAAGCCCTTGTAGCGATTTTCTATGTCTATCGCTTGGCCAACGCTATCTTGCACACCATATCGACACCACGTGCTACCAACACACGACTTCACTGTTCTGAGCGATTTAGCATAAGCGTGACCTGTTTCAAAACCGGCATCGATTAAGGTCGACCAGATCGCTGGCAAATCACTCATCTTGGCACCAAAAAGATCGACCCTTTGACCACCGGTGATTTTGCTATATAGGCCGTACTGATTTGCCACCTCACCTAAAGCAATCAATTGATTGGGCAAAATTTCGCCTGCAGGAACCCTTGGCACCACCGAATAGGTACCGTCTTTTTGCATGTTGGCCATGAACGTATCGTTGGTATCTTGTAATGGCAACAAGTCAGCTTCTAACACGTGCTCATTCCATAATGACGCCATGATCGAGGCAACCGTTGGCTTACAGATATCACACCCGCGGCCATCGCCATGCTTATCAATAAGCTCATCAAAGGTCTTGATTTGGGTACTCTGTACGATGGTGAATAACTCTTTGCGAGTATGTTTAAAATGCTCACACAGATCAGTATTTACTTCTATGCCACGTGCAGATAACTCGAAATCGACCACGTTTTTCAACAACGCCGCGCAACCACCGCAACCCGTTGCGGCACTAGTGCAGCCTTTTACATCGGCGACAGTTTTGCAGCCGCCTTCAATTGCCTCGACGATGTCGCCCTTTGAAACGTTGTGGCAAGAACAAATCGATGCCGTCATTGGCAGCGCGTCGACACCTAAGCTCGGTAAGCCACCCTCTACCGCCGGCAGAATTAGGTTCTCTGGATTATCAGGCAGGTCAATATCATTAAGATAATATTGTAGAATCGTATCGTAGTCGTCGCAGTCTCCAACTAAGGTTGCTCCGAGTACTTTTTTACCGTCGGCCGAAACATTCAAGCGCTTGTAGACATCGTCACGCTCATCGCTAAAGACGAAAGCACGAGAATTTTCGGCGATGCCTTTTGAATCGCCAATCGAACCTACATCAACACCAAGCAACTTTAACTTGGTACTCATGTCGGCGCCGGTAAATGATTTTTTTTCTTCAGTCAGCTGCGACACTGCCGCTTCAGCCATACGGTAACCCGGCGCGACTAAGCCATAAATGAATTTACCCAGTACGGCACATTCGCCAATTGCGAAAATATTTTCATCAGAGGTTTTGCATTGATAATCAATTTCAATGCCGCCGCGCTCACCTACTTTTAAATCAGCGTCGCGAGCCAGTTGGTCGTATGGTCTAATCCCGGCCGAAAAAACGATCATATCGGTTTCCAGCTCAGTGTCATCAGCGAACTCCATTTTCAAGCGATGGCCGCTGCCTTTAGAAATTAATTGTGTCGCCTTACTAGTATGAACTTTGACACCTAGCGCTTCGATCTTGCGTCGCAGCATTGCACTGCCACCATCATCAAGCTGCACACCCATAAGACCGGGTGCGAATTCGACCACATGGGCTTCGAGACCTAGGTTCTTTACGGCGTTAGCACACTCAAGCCCGAGCAATCCCCCGCCCACCACTACACCGATTTTTTTACCTTTTGCTGATGCTTTAATTTCGGCTAGATCGTCTATTGTTCGATAAGCTAGACAGTGGGCTTGGTCGTGGCCCGCAACCGGCGGGATGAACGGATAAGAGCCGGTAGCCAGAACCAGTTTATCGTAACTAAACTCCTGCCCTCCCTGGGTAATGACCTTTTTGGCGACTCTATCGATTGTCTCTACAAAGTCCCCAAAATGGGCATCAACACCGAGTTCAAGATAATGTTCACGACTTGTCATCGCCAGGTCTGATGGTTCTTTGCCATCAAACACTTCGGACAAGTGAACTCGATCATAGGCAGGTCTAGTCTCGCCGCCGATCACGGTGATTTTGGCATCGACGTTAGAGTTAGCCAAGGTCTCGACGTAATGATGACCGACCATTCCATTGCCAACGACTACCACATTTAATTTATTCATAATTTTCTGACTTTCACTTTTCGCTATTAATCTCCTGAAAAAAATGGGGGGCAACAAGGTTGTTGCCCCCCCCAAGGAAGGAGACTTTTGATTAAAATTTTAAACTAGCCCAAAGCCAGAATTTGTCGGTATCAACCTTTGAAAAAACGGCATCACCTGCTGAATAGACGGCGAGCTTTGCACCACCGACTATTTTTTCGCTAATTTTTCTTGTGTACTGTAAATTGATTTCATCGCCTAAGTCGTCTGCGCCATTGAGTGATTCATCGGCCGAAAATTTATGCACAGTAGCAAGCCACTTGCCACCGGCTACCTTTCCCGCAACACTAAGATAGATATCTTCAAGGCCAGCATTAGGCGTGACCAAAAATTGATCGGCCCAACCGTTGAATTTATGCAGCGTTGCCAGCGGTGTGTTAAAACCCTTTTGACCATTATCAGACCCTAGTAATTCATAACCAAGCTTGGCCGTAATGCCGTTCAACACAGCTCCACCCTCAAGAAATAGATACTCAGTATCAAATAAATCATTTGTTTCTTGGGTCGCAAATTCAGCGGTATATAACAACTTAGTGTCGCCGGCGGTTTTAGATCCGGAAAGACTAATGCCATAAGTATCTAGCGAGTTAGGCACGCTATTGTCGACTTCAAGTAAGTAGGCGTAGCCGGTTAACTTACCTAAAGAAGTTTTATACGATGTATTTAGGATTATGTCTTCACTATCAAGATCAGCCTCATCAGCAAAAATACGATTGCGTTTGGCAATGTAAGAAGCATTGAGCGTAAGCTTGTCACTTGGCATATAGTTCACGACAACACCGTCGAAAGTTTGGCGATCTTGTCGCCAACCTACGTGCCCGACAAAACGATGGCCGTCCAAGGTAAGCACCTGGCGCCCCGCTTTTGCAGTGAAACCCTTTGCCGAATATTTTACATAAGCCTGATCAATTTCTTCACTTTCAGGATCGGCAATTACTGAGTACTCGCCTGGACGAACACCCGCTGGCGGGACACTAAAATCATCGATTAATTCGACCGTTGCTTCGCCCTCAATGACAGCCGAGAAACCATTGACCGTTTCGGTAATGTAGCCAAGGCGCGCTCGTAGGGTAAGGGCATCAGCATCAGGCAGTAGGTTTTCTTGAGAAACCGACTCGTAACGCAAATTGAAATTAGCGTAAAAATTGGCGTCACTTTTGCTGTCAGCCGCGTTTGCTATCGATGGCATCATGGCCACTGTTAGGGTGCTTATTAACACACCCGTTCGACGGTATATTGTGGGTCTTCGGGTTTCTCTAAATAAACATTTCATTTTCATTTCGTCTATGCTTGATCTTCGTTTTATTGAACTTTATTACACTCTGATTGGACTTTTATTGCACTAATTTTGCAATTGTCCATTAAGTAATGCTATTTCAGCAGCGTGTTTATAAGCGAATTGATTGCTGCTACATCGGCGCTGTACTGGCGTCTATTTAGACTTATAATCACGCCATTTGATCCTCAAGACGAGTCACGCTAGCGTCGGCTAGGCCAACACTTGAACCTGCACTGCGTTTTCGCTTCTCTTCCTCAAGTTTGACCACGCCTTTTTTCTCGTATAAAAACGACAATACTTGTTGACGATAATGGTTAAATTGGTCACTTTTAGACAAGGCAACTCGTTCACGTGGGCGGTCTAATTCAATCTTCAGAATTTCGCCTACCTTGGCAGCCGGGCCATTAGACATCATGACAATGTTGTCTGACATCAACACCGCTTCATCAACGTCGTGGGTTATCAAAATAACCGTGGTATTGAGTTCTTTTTGAATTTCCATTACCGAGTCCTGTAAATTGGCTCGGGTTAGCGCATCCAAAGCGCCAAACGGTTCATCCATTAGCATCACCTTAGGTTGCATTGCCAAGCAACGGGCGATACCGACTCGCTGCTTCATGCCGCCAGATATCTCGTGTGGCTTTTTATTCATCGCATGATCCATCTTTACTAAGCAAAGGTTATGCTCAACCCAAGCTCGCATTTCTGAGCGGCTTTTTCGACCCTTGAATACTTGTTCAACGCCAAGCGCGACATTTTCGTAAACGCTTAACCAAGGCATCAATGCGTGGCTTTGAAAAACAACAGCACGATCAGGGCCAGGCTCGTTAACTTCTTTGCCATCTAAAATCACGCCGCCCTGAGTGGCTTGATACAACCCTGCGACAATATTTAATACCGTTGATTTACCACATCCAGAATGGCCAATGATGGATACGAATTCACCTTCGTCTATCGAGAAATCGACTCCTTTCAATGCACAGAAGGGACCTTCAGGCGTAGGGAATTCGATTCCGACTTGCGAGATCTCTAGAAATTTATTCTTTAGTGACATAATACAATCAACCTATCTGAGCACCGCGAGCTTGTCCCAGCTCACGGTCTTTTGAATAACAAGAATTAAACGATCAAGTGCAAAGCCGATTAGACCGATGACCACCACCGCCACCATGATTCGAGCCAGGGAGTCAGACGAACCATTTTGAAATTCGTCCCATACAAATTTTCCTAGACCGGGGTTTTGAGAGAGCATTTCGGCGGCGATTAACACCATCCAACCGGTCGCCAACGACAGGCGCAAGCCAGTAAAAATCATCGGCACCGAGGCTGGTAAAATTATTTTTCGAATGTGCGTTATGGTCGGCAACTGGATCACTCGGCTTACGTTGAGCAAATCTTTATCGACATTCGCCACGCCAACGGCGGTATTAATCAACGTCGGCC
Organism: Arenicella sp.; assembly: GCA_046709645.1. Taxonomy (GTDB): domain Bacteria; phylum Pseudomonadota; class Gammaproteobacteria; order Arenicellales; family Arenicellaceae; genus Arenicella. Next base: position 76,487 of record JBKEFT010000014.1, on the reverse strand, counting down.
ACAAACAACAAAGCGACACGGTAAACGCCGAAACCAGAAATGATTTGTCAAAAAACGGCGACTCCGACACATAGCTTGCGCTAACAACCATGGTAATTAAGGGCAGCCAAGCGAGCGGAGAAACCGGCTTAAAGATCTGAATCAATGGGTTCATCGCCTTATAGACACCATCGCTTAAGCCACAAGCGATTCCAGCTGGAATGGCGATTAGAGACGCCGCTAAAAAACCAAACATGACTGTCTTCAGACTGGTTACAATCTGATCGAAGAAGGTTTCTTTTCCAGTATATTTTCTAATCTTGGTGGTCGCATCGGGGTCTTTAGCCAACTTTTTAGCATTGCGCTTTTCTTGCCTTTGGTAGAAAGCAGTCTCTTTGACACGCTCAGCTTGATGCTCATCGGCTAGCACCAAGGCTTGAGAATATACTTGGCTAGGGCCAGGAAATTGGCCGAGCGAAGTATCAATACGACTTGCCGCAAGCCCCCAAAGAAGACAAAACGCCAAAATACCAAGCAGCGGGTAGACCACGCCTTTGATATCGATCGATCGAATCGACCTAGCAAAGCTCTGACTTATCAAGGCCATGCGTGGTATTGGCAAATTGCCATTGGAATCAGCGGCACTCATAATTTTTTTATCGGATCGACCGTTGTAGTGCGGTTAAAGCACATCTTGCTTTAATCCGATTTTGAATTTTTTAAGATAGTCGTTGGGCTTGCTACCGTCATAACTAATACCGTCGATAAATTCAGTTTGCTCGGGTTTAAAGCCGGATTCGCTATCAAGATCTGGAAATTCCGAAGGCTTAAATAAGCCCTCGGCTATGAGTTCCTTAGCGGCAACCGCATAAATCTCCGGCTTATACACGTCGGCAGCAATTTGTTTATACCAATCATCTGACTTGGGCTCGGAAATTTGTCCCCAACGACGCATTTGAGTTAGATACCAAATTGCATCTGAGTAATATGGGTAGGTCGCGTTGTAGCGAAAAAACACGTTGAAATCTGGCACGTCTCGCTTATCACCCTTCTCGTACTCAAAAGTGCCCGTCATTGAATTGGCGATGACCTCATAGTCGGCACCTACGTAGTTAGACTGAGCTAATATTTTCACCGCCGCTGGTCGATTTGCGTTGTCATTTTCATCTAACCATTTTGCCGCTCGAATCAACGCCTTTACCACTCGCGCAGTTGTATTAGGATATTTTTCAGTAAATTCCTTAGTCATACCGAAAACTTTCTCAGGATTATTTTTCCAAATTTCGTAGTCGGTAATCACTGGCACACCAATACCTTTGAACACCGCTTGTTGATTCCAAGGTTCGCCAACACAATAACCATGAATAGTGCCTGCCTCTAAGGTCGACGGCATTTGCGGCGGAGGCGTCACCGAGAGCAAGGCCTGTGCGTCTATGGTGCCGGTCGTATCACCTTTGTGTGGCGCATAGTAGCCGGGGTGTATATCGCCAGCCGCTAACCAGTAACGCAGTTCATAGTTATGAGTAGAAACCGGAAACACCATTCCCATTTTAAACGGTTTGCCTTGGTCTGCCATCTGCTCGACCACAGGCTTTAAGTAGTCGGCTTTTATTGGGTGTACTGGCTTACCATTTTCTAGAGGCAGGTGTTTTTTCATTTGCGCCCAGATATCATTCGAGACGGTGATGCCATTGCCGTTTAGGTCCATTGAAAACGGAGTGACAATATGCGCTTTGGTTCCATAACCTATGGTTGCTGCAAGCGGCTGACCAGCGAGCATGTGGGCACCATCAAGATTGCCGTCGATAACACCGTCTAATAACACTTTCCAATTTGCCTGAGCTTCTATGGTGACGTACAAACCTTCGTCTTCGAAGTATCCGTTTTCATAAGCAATCGCAATTGGCGCCATGTCGGTGAGCTTAATGAAACCAAAGGTAAGCTCATCTTTCTCAGGCTCACCCAGTTCAGCTCGCGCATAGCTACTGACTGAGGCAAGCAATACCCCTAGCATCAAAAATTTTGAAATAGTGAATAAAGTAAATCGTTTAGTAGATGCGAATAGCATACGTTTTCTCGTTTTTGTTAATTTCATTGCCGTCTTTACAGTCGCCCATAAACGAACCCACTCGATGAGAGAAAAGCGTGCTTGATAGGTGACCTTACTAATCAACCGGATGGCTATTGCGATGACAAAACAACCTCGTTGTTGCTTTGCCTTGATTTATTATTAACGCCGCTTACGCGTCAACTTAGAAACTACTAAGTACTAAGCACGATGCATGCCAACTATTTTTAAATTTTCAGAAAGTGTTTACGCGCCCAGCTGGCCTATTTAAGTATCTATATGTGCGCTAAAGTTGTGCATTATCTAAGCGACTGCACACATTTGATGCCATCGAAATCTCAATCCACGATTCCACCGGATAGAGCTAATATGCTGGTAGCAAGCATGGCCATTGATTTACCTTGGTTCATCGCCGACTTACGTATCTCCAAATACGCTTGCTCTTCAGTATAATTTTTTTGTCTCATGACGATGCCTTTAGCGCGTTCAATCAATTTGCGTTCAGATAGCTTCTTTTTAATTTGCTCCAGCTCGCTATTAACGCCCTGCATATGAGTAAAGCGTTCAAAAGCCAGATCAAGAATAACCGCTAGCCGTTGAGCTCGAACGTCATCGACAATGTAAGTGCTAACCCCTGCAGCAATAACTGATTTGACCGCACAGGGGGTATTTTGATGAGCAAACAACACCACCGGAATAGGGTCGTTTGCCTTTAACCAAATTAGCGGTGCAAGATCAACGTCGGTAATGACATTGATCGATAAAATCACTATGTCTGGCTTACTCACAGCAACAATTGCCGGCACCGACTCGAGGCAACTGGTCTTCTCAATTTGATAATGATCTAACAGCGCTAGCTTTTCCAACATTGGCACAGAACCAATCGGTGCAGGGCTAGCAGGCACCGGCTCAACCAGCAATAGTCTACGCTCAGGCATAAGGAGCCCAGCGGCATTTTCGGACATATTCGAATTCGATAATTGCTGATTCATGATCACAAATAAGCATGAAACGTGCCAACTTACCTTTGGTCAAATTGAAGCGCGTCTAATTAGCATCAGTAGCTAAGGATAATTTTTCACGGACGTCGTTCCGCTAAAAAGTTATTAACCCAAATTGGTAACACCTCGCCAGCCTTACCGTAAATACCTTGATCGAAGTTATTAGCGACTAAGGATTTTTCTAAATTTATTTCGAGTGTTGCAGCTCCAGATTGCTGAGCCATTTCGGCAAAGCCAGCGGCCGGATAAACATTGCCAGAGGTGCCGATCGAAATGAATAAATCACACGTTGAAATTGCCGAGGAAATTTCATCCATATACAAAGGCATTTCGCCAAACCAGACAATATGTGGGCGCAGATGGTTTGGCTTACCGCAGCAATCACACAAATCGACTACGTCGATATCGTGATAGCAGTCATAGACCTTAGAAGTTACTTTGCAACGCATCTTCAAAACGTCGCCATGCATATGTAAAACATGCTTTGAGCCGCCCAATTCGTGTAAGTTATCGATGTTTTGAGTAACTAGCAGCAAGTGCCCATCAAATTCTCTCTCAAGTTTTGCCAGTGCGTGATGCGCGGGGTTTGCCTGCACTTGATGATCGAGTAGTGGTCTACGCCGCTGGTTATAAAACGTCTGCACCAACCAAGGATCACGCTCAAAGGCCTCTGGTGTAGCGACGTCTTCAATTTTGTGCTCTTCCCACACGCCGTCGTCAGCACGAAAAGTTTTAATCCCAGATTCAGCTGAAATGCCAGCGCCGGTTAATACTACTATGGATTTTGTTCGATTCATTTTGGTTCAGTTTAGGTTAATGTCAGGTCGGGTAAAGTGCATTTAACGTAACAAATGGGAGAAACCCAATGAAACTTTCCGCTAAGCATTTATTCGCCACCCTCGGCATGTTCACGGTAATTGTTGTAACCCCAACCAGCGCTTTCGCACGCGGCAGTGTGCATCTCGACATACCCGGCCTGAGCATTGGAGTGCATGATGATTACCGCTCTGATAGGCGCCATCGTAAGCATCAAAGAAAGCACCATAGAAAGCACTATAACACCCACCGCAGCCGTCATAACGACCACTATGACAAACGCCATTACAAGAATCGCCGTCACAATGATAACTATTATTCAAGCGGCCGCTACAATAATCAACGCTACGACCGCCGCGATAACAATTATCGAAACGACCAATACTACAATGATCGCCGCAGAGTAGAGATTTGCCCAATCGATGGATACTCTCGCTACTACCAACAAGGCCGCAACGGGTATCAGCACAAAGATCATTATCACTACTAACAGGCGAATGATCTAATAAATCTAATTGGCTCGGAAGGCGGCTACCAATCAGTGTAAAAATTACCTTTGAAGCCTTACTAAGACTATCGCGCTGCCCACCGGCAGTGCGATTTTTTTTGAATACACTTAGCCGCTCTAATGACACAAACCTTGTTTAAAGTCTGGATATAACAACTGGTAACCCAGTTGATTGACGATTTTCTGATTGCTTATTTTTCGCGATTCGCTCAAATACGACAACATTCCCTCTGACAACTGTTGCTGCGCTTGACTCATACTAATTTCTGGCAAAGGAGGATAGTCTAACGCGTGCGCCGCCGCTTGTAGGTATTCAGATATCTTACCTGGCGCGCCATCGGTCGCGTTATAGATCTCACCAGCTGGCGCTTTACGCATGGCCAAAATACACATTTGTGCTAAATCGTCGGCATGCACACGATTAGAAAAGCCACATTCGCTAGCCCGAACAACCGGTATTCTTTGTTCTAGGCGCTTACGAGGTAGGCGATCAAAGGCATATATTCCCGGCACTCTAAGCACCACTACCGCAACTCCTTGAGATTCACCCCAGGCTAACCATTGCCGCTCTAAATCTAAGCGCCGCTGGCCTCGTTCGGTTTTTGGCTCAGTCGGGCTCGATTCACAAACCCATTCTCCATCGCAGTCGCCATAAACACCGGTTGTACTAATCACCACAACCTTAGCGGGGAGAATATCGGCCGCGATGAAATGCTTAACTAGCGATTCAGCGCGTTGATCACAAAGCCCCTGCTTTTGTGGCGCGACGGTATAATAAAGCTCAGCAGCTCGGCAGGCACTAAAATCTATGCCGACACCGGACCCAAGCTTATCTAAGTCTATAATCTGGCAAGGCACTCCCAAGCTCGCAGCCTGTTGTTGACTTTTAATTGAGTGCACATAGCCGCTTATCTTGCCAGCGCTTGAGCTCTCGTCAAGCATCGCTTTGGCGATACGTCGACCGACGTCGCCGCAACCGAATATAAGACTGGGCTTTAACGATGTTTCAAACAATGTTTCGGGCATTTACTAATCTCGGCGAAGGCGATCAGATACCGCAACCGGAGTTGGGTAACGCAATACAATCGAATAGCTTGAGCCAATAAAGGTCACCAAGGTGGCAAGTTGCACAAAGTCGACTGTGATTGGGTTAATTAACGCGCTTTGTACCGCCACAAAAACGATAAGCAAACTGAATTCACTCATTTGGCCCAATCGAAAACCAGTTTCCCAACCGAGCTTTTTTGTTTCTGAGACGCGATGCAGCGCAAAGCGAAACACCACTGGCTTAACCACTAACATTGCGGCCCCTAACAGAACCGCAGGTAACCATATTTGGCCAAGGGCGGAAATATTTAAGCTGGCCCCCAAGGCAAAGAAAAACAACACCAAGAAGAAATCTCTCAGCGGCTTCAAGCTTTCAGCAATAAAGAGTGCAATCGGGCTTGTGGCAATAGTTATGCCAGCAATAAAGGCGCCTGTTTCATAAGAAAAACCAATGCTGTGGGCTAGCTGTGCAATACCCAAGCACCACGCTAAGGCCAATAAAAAAACATACTCTTGGATACGATCAAATTTGCTGAAAAGCTTTAATAATACAAAATGTTTGAGCCCCCAAGAAACACCGATCAAGACCGGCAACAGCACTACTAATTTAGCTAGCTCAAACATCGTATTTTGATCGGATGACATCGATTGAAAGGCAAGTAAGACAACAATTGCTATTAAATCTTGCAACAACAACACACTGACAATCACCTCACCGGTGTGTTTATGGTGCAACACCGTTGTAGGCAGTAGCTTCAGGCCTATGATGGTGCTTGAAAACATACAGGCAACGCCGACGATCACTGCGTTCAGCGTATCAAAACCCGCCAGTACCGCGAATGCCCAGCCTACCGTTGCGAACACCGCCGAAGTCAATATAGTTACGATGGTTGTTTGCTTTAGCAGCTCAAGCAGCTTTCGAGGGCTGAGGTTTAAGCCCAGTAGAAAGAGTAAAAAGATGATTCCCACATTTGAAATATCCTTAATCATTTGGGTATCAGCTACCAGCGCTAGGCCCCATGGCCCGAGCACAATGCCGAGTATTATGTAACCAATAATTAGCGACTGACGCGCTACCAAAGCGAGGGTGCCGAGCACCGCCGCGCCAACAAATATTAAGAACAGAGAATAGACCATAAGCCCAATATTACCTCAAGTGATAGCTTAAGAAAGCCCTGATTTAATCTGACGGCGAGATAACGTCCTCAGCATGGCAGGTCTATGCTGAGTTGAGATGTCATGATGCCGAGCTAGAATCGCGTCATGCTGAGCACAGCGAAGTAGAACGGCCCCTTGAGGTATCTACTAATTCAAGACTCGAACTGCCTCCCTGCTATTCAGATTCCTCTAACTTGAGATCGTTTTTTTCAAGTCTTTTGGCGACAAACAGGCCAAGCTCGAATAATAAGCAAACCGGCACCGCCATCATCACCTGCGAAAATGGATCTGGCGGCGTCATTAACATGGCTAAAACAAATGCGCCGAGAATAAAGTACGGTCGTTGTTTGGCGACTGATTCTGCCGAAAGCACACCAATTCTAGTCAATAGAACGATGGCAACTGGCACTTCAAACGCGACACCAAAAGCAAAAAATAAGCTCAAAGCAAAGCTCATGTAAGAGCCAATATCAGGTGTAAAAGCGACGCCTTCAGGGGTCATCTTAGCGAAGAATTCGAACATCAATGGAAATACGACAAAGTAAGCAAACAGTATCCCAAGGTAGAATAGGGCTGTAGTCGAAACCACTAGCGGCAGCACAATGCGTTTTTCTTTAGAGTAAAGGCCTGGTGCGATAAAAGACCAAACTTGGTACAAGACAAACGGTATAGCGATTGCGAATGCTGAAGCAAACGCGAGCTTGAATGGAATAAAGAAGGTGCCGTGCGGATCAATCGCTATCATACTGCCGCCTTTGGGCAAGCTAGCAAGCAAAGGTTCAGCAAACCAAGAGTAAATTTGGCCGGCGAACGGTACCAAACAAATAAACACTACGAGCACCGCGCCAAGGGCCCACACCAAACGATTTCGCAGCTCGATAAGGTGCGACACAAAGGGTTCTGACTTTTTAGCTTCTTGGTTCATCTATTGTTTCGACTTGGCGTGTTAGGGCTTGGCGTGTTAGAGCTATTTCGAGTAGGCGCGACTATAACTTGGGTAGCTTGCCGACGGTCGCGGTGTGGCACTCAATTTAGTTAACAATCTAATCCGCTTTGCCGGCGTTTTTATCGGTGTCATCCGCTAGCGGCTTACCGGTCATTTCAACGGCGGCATCATCTGAACTCTCTTTCTGCTCAGCCGAATCGGCTATTTCACGACCAAACTGTCGTAAGTCATTTTTCAAATCAGCCATTTCTTGCTTGGCTTTTTCTAAATCGGCAAATGGAGTTCCTTGAATTTCGCTTTGCATTTCACTGCGAAGGCGAAACATACCTTGGCGGGCCTTGCGAATATAAAACGCAGCCTGTTTTGCTACCTCAGGCAGACGCTCAGGCCCCATCACGATGATGAGCACCACGCCGACGACCAATAATTCAAAAAAACCAATATCTAACATAGTGTTTAACTATTTTTCAGTCTTCTCTGGCTTAGCGTCGCCAGTGGCATTTTCAGCTTGGTCAACCGCCTCATCATTTTGCTTACTATCGTCATTAATAGCTTTCTTAAAACCCTTAATCGCACCCCCTAGATCACCACCAATACCGCGCAGGCGCTTGGTTCCGAAAATTAGCGCTACAATCAGTAAAATGATAATTAACGACCATATATTTATTCCACCTAAACCCATTATTTTATCCTCAATATTTGGTCACGATATTCGTGACGCTTTTTCTTCGATTCCCGAGACGCCCATGCGCCGAGCTAACTCATCGATTACTTGTTGTGGTTCTAAACCTTGTTGTGCCAGCAGTACCATAGTGTGAAACCAGAGGTCTGCGACTTCATAGATAATCTTTTCCGCATCGCCATCTTTTGCTGCCATGACGGTCTCGGTTGCTTCTTCGCCGACTTTTTTAAGAATGGCATCTAGGCCTTTGGCATATAAAGACGCAACGTACGATGTGCCTGCGTCAGCATCGAGTCGCGATACTAATGTCTGATGAATCTGCGCTAATGTATCATTATTATTATTCATACAGGTCTATTGGATTAGCAACACTCATTTATAAATTAGTGCTGGATCTTTAACGATCGGTTCAACTGTCTGCCACTGACCTTCATTATAAACACGATAGAAGCAATTGTGCCGCCCAGTATGGCAGGCAATGCCGCCTTTTTGGTGAACCGTTAACAAGATAACATCTGCGTCGCAATCTAAACGAACCTCGACGACTTCTTGATAATGACCCGATTCCTCGCCTTTACGCCATAGTTTCTGACGCGAACGAGAAAAATAAACAGCTCGCTTAGTCTCTACCGTCTCTTGCAGTGCTTGACGATTCATCCAAGCAACCATCAAATTGCGTCCAGTATCGGCGTCTTGAGCAATAGCCGGCACTAAGCCTGCTTCATTCCACTTAAGTTGATCTAACCAGTCATTCATTATATCTTGAGGCTTTATAGCCTGATTTCAACGCCTGCATCGCGCATTGCTTGTTTGGCCTGTTTGATGTTGTATTCGCCAAAATGGAAGATACTCGCTGCCAGTACAGCATCGGCACCACCGAGTTTAACACCATCGACCAGATGATCTAAATTACCAACACCACCAGAGGCGATGATAGGAATTAATACCGCGTCGGATACCGCTTTGGTTAGCTTTAAGTCGTATCCTCGCTTTGTACCATCACCATCCATACTAGTTAGTAAGATCTCGCCGGCACCATAGTCAGCCATTTTAACCGCCCAAGCAATGGCGTCGATGCCGGTAGCTTTTCGGCCACCGTGGGTAAAAATTTCCCAACGATCTTGCTTATCACCATTGGCTAAGAATTGCGTTTGTTTGGCATCAATTGCCACCACAATACATTGTGAACCAAAGTGACGAGAAGCCTGTTTGACAAAATCTGGATTAAAAACGGCGGTGCTATTAACCGATATTTTATCGGCACCTGCGTTGAGTAAATTATGCACGTCTTGAAGTTCGCGAACTCCGCCGCCGACCGTCAGCGGAATAAACACTTCGCTGGCAACTTCTTCGACTACATGCAATAGAGTATCGCGTTTATCCGAGGTCGCGGTGATATCCAAAAAGGTAATCTCGTCGGCGCCCTGTTGATTGTAACGCTTAGCCACTTCGACTGGATCACCAGCGTCACGGATACCGACAAAGTTTACCCCTTTGACTACGCGACCGTTATCGACGTCTAGACAAGGAATGATGCGTTTCGCTAATGGCATGATCTAGTGCTAACCGAGCTTCGAATCTAAGTAGGCTTGACCTGCGGCAAAATCCAAAGTGCCCTCATAGATAGCCCGACCGGTAATAACCCCTGAGATACCAGAGCTTTCAATTTTTTGCAGCTCGATGAGATCATTCATATCAGTGACACCACCTGAAGCAATAATCGGAATATTGACCGATTCAGCCAAGTGCTTGGTAGCCTCTAGATTAACGCCCTGCATCATGCCATCACGTGCAATGTCGGTATAGATGATTGCTTGTACGCCGTCGTTCTCAAATCGCTTAGCTAAATCGACCACGTTGTGGTCGGTTAATTTAGCCCAACCATCAACCGCGACGACCCCATCTTTAGCATCTAAGCCAATAATTAAATGTTTGCCGAATTGCTCGGCAATCTCAGCAATGAACTCCGGCTCATTCGCCGCGCGTGTACCAATAATAACGTATTCAACACCTGCATCGAGATAGGCTTGTATGGTTTTCTCATCACGAATACCGCCACCTATTTGAATCGGCACATGCGGGTATTTTTCGGCAATCGCGTTTATTACCTCTGCATTAGCTGGTTTGCCAGCAAAGGCACCGTCTAAATCAACCAGATGAATTCGTTTGGCGCCCAGCTGTACCCACTTGTCAGCCATCGCCAAGGGACTATCACTGAATACGGTTGAGTCTTCCATTAGGCCTTGGCGTAAGCGCACGCACTTGCCCTCTTTAATATCAATTGCAGGTATTAATAACATGTTTTCGATGGCTAATTTAGCCGTTCCATTGGGTGAAGTTCTTAAGTAATTTTAAACCATCATCATGACTTTTCTCAGGATGAAACTGAACAGCAAATACATTGTCACGGCCAACAGCGGCTATAAAATCATGCCCATAGTTAGCCTCGCCATAAACCACGCTCGAATCGGCATCTGCGGCAATATTAGCGCAGAAACTGTGTACAAAATAGAAGTGCGATTGATCTTTAATGCCATGCCACAAAGCATGGTCTTGACTATGGGCCACTTGGTTCCAGCCCATTTGAGGAATTTTCAAGCGCTCTTCATTTGCACTTTTAGTCTCACTATGAAAATTTGAGAAATGACGCACTGTGCCTGAAAACAGACCTAGGCCATCAATGCCACCGTCTTCCTCGCAATAATCAAACAGTGCTTGCATGCCAATGCAAATACCCAGCATTGGCTTGTTAGCCAAACTGGATCGCACTACAGACTCAAGTTTACGATCATGCAACGCGGCAAACCAAGTGCCTACGGCGCCTTGGCCCGGCATTACGACGCGATCAGCTGACTCAATCACTCTTGCGTCACTGGTGATTACAACATCACAATCAGGCGCTACGGCGGTTAATGCCTGCTTAACCGAGGTTAAGTTACCGACACCTAAATCTATAACGGCTATCTGCATGGTATCTACGATCCAAAAGTTTAAAACGTTTAGCAATTGTCGCCTCAATTTTCAGCGACTTATAAACTGCCCTTACTTATAAACTGCCTTTTGTTGACGGAATAACACCAACACTGCGTGGATCGTACTCAAGAGCCATTCGCAACGCACGACCGAACGCTTTGAAAATAGTCTCAGCGATATGGTGTGCGTTTTTACCTCGAATATTATCGATATGAATCGTCATGCCTGCATGATTGACAAAGCCATGAAAGAACTCGTCGAATAAATCCACATCGAAGCCACCAATACGGGCGCGCTTGTAGTCGACCCGGTGCATTAATGTCGGTCGGCCGGAGAAATCCACCACCACTCGGCTAAGCGCCTCATCAAGTGGTACGTAAGCGTGCCCATAACGACGAACACCTGTTTTATCACCCAAAGCCCTAGCAAAGGCTTGCCCGAGAGTAATGCCAATATCTTCTGTAGTATGATGGTCGTCGATATGCAGGTCGCCTTGGCATTTAATATCTAAGTCGATCAGACCATGACGACCAATTTGGTCCATCATATGCTCTAAAAACGGTACACCAGTGTCAAAAGAGCATTTACCTGTGCCGTCTAAATTCAACTTAACGGATATTTGCGTTTCGTTGGTATCGCGAGTTACTTGCGCGACTCGTGGGCTAGCTTGAGGGACAATATTGGTCATAATGATGTTGCTTGAGCAATAGAAAGTGGGTTAATCGAAAATACGCTAATATGTGGCTAACTTGAAATTGCAGCTTATGGCACACATATATAAAACATTACGACTGTGATTAGGGCGCGAATATTAACAAAATTTGGGCTTTTCACCTACCGATAAAACGCATTCAGAGTAAGAGATGCTAATATGAAGCAAGCTATTAAAGATCATCTTCCGAAAACCAAGCTTAGTGCTGATAATGCTAACGATACTATGAAGCCAATTCCGTATGTGGGCGCGGTTCCGCTAAAATACAAGTGCTATATTCGCAACAAAGCGATAGAACGGGCAAGAACACGTATTATCGTTGCTGGCAATGACCCACAAAAGCTAAGTCAACAAGATTTAGAAGTTGTTGTGCGCGAAGAAGAAGACAAAATCAAAGGCTCAATTAAAGAAAAAGGCTTGATGGCCGTATTAGCGCTGCTCGGCCTTAATCTCTTCGTTTAAACGATACGTTAATATGCTGAGGTCTAATGGTGTTTAAGCAAGTTTTCAGAGTCGCCTTTGTTACCCTTATCTGGAAGCAATATAAGGCTTTAATCGTATCGACATTTTTATTGATCGCCTACTTACTCTTAGTTGGCAGCGTGCACAGCGACTACCTAACGCATAGCCAACTACAAAAGGACACATCCGCTAGTGGCATGAGTTTCATTTATAAATGGGCCGCTTATACCGCAGGAATCGTACTCTATTTCGGCTTTCACGCGTTGCGTAGCTCACGCCCTAAAAAACAAGATCTAGCGCAAAAGGCCAAACAGGCCAACAAAACTGCAAAACACGATCTCGAAGACCCGTTTGCCGCGATAAGAGAAAAAGACAAGTTACGAAGCCGGGCAGATTTTATTGAGCAGCAACATAAATAGCCTCACTGAAACTAAAAAAAAACCGACCAGAGAGGTTGGAGTCTCTGGCCGGCTCAAATTTGAAGGGCATTCTACCCCCCAAACATACTCGTAAAAACTCGGGTTGGAGTGGTTTTTACGAGAACCCTTAAACTGTTTATTACTAAATAATGCGTTATAACTGAACGAATGTAAAGTAAATGTGAATTTATTCAATGAATTTCAGATTGCGCGATAGGAAAAGCAAACCTAACTTCAGCTATTTCAATCATACTCCGCCTTTATTACTAACTTGAAAGCGATCAAAAGGTCAATTATAAGCACCTTCAAATAGATTGCGTAAACTCAAACCATTGGCGATAGTTTGCCAGCAATACGTTTGATATCGACTCGCTCGATAAGTTCTTCAAGAGCAATACAGTCAAGCGGCTCCTCGAATATTCCAGCAGTAGTAACTAAATGTGCAAGTAACTGCTCAGAGCTTCCGCCACCTTGCCGCCATTTCTTTGCAGAGATAGAGCCATCGCGCTTCGACATGCGTCGCCCTTTATCGTCTAGCATTAAAGGTGCATGCAAATAATTAATTCTGCCGCGTTTTAGCTGCAGTAATTCCGCCAGATAGACTTGCTTTGGCGTGCTATCGATCAGATCGGCACCGCGAACCACCTCGGTAACAGCTTGCTCAAGATCATCAACCGTAACCGCCAATTGGTAAGCAAAAAAGGCGTCTGAACGGAGAATGACAAAATCACCGCAACTAGCCGCCATCTGAGGTGGAACTTTCAAGCGGATGGCCGGTGACTTATTGCGAGCACGCAATGCAACTTCGCTAACAGACAATGAACGACAAGTGCCGGGGTAAACGCCAGCGTTGCCATGAGGCGCGCTGGCAGCCACTTGAATATCCTTACGTGAGCAAAAACAGGGGTAGCATAATCCTAGGGCGTCTAAATCGAGTAACGCTCGTTGGTAAAGGTCGGTGCGCTCAGATTGATAAACAATCGGGCCATCCCAGTCTAAGCCAAGCCATTCGAGATCACGTAGTATTTGATCAGCGCTACCGGCGACCACTCTTGGTAAATCAAGATCCTCCATGCGCACAATAAACTGTCCACCCTGAAGCCTTGCATGCAACCAAGCCAATAAAGCTGTTCGGAGATTGCCGAAGTGTAGGTCTCCTGTAGGGCTAGGCGCATAACGGCCGACTATCTGAGGTGACTTAAATTGAGGTTGATAGGGCATGCATTGAGAATACCAAGTTATTCAGACTCAGCCTACTCATGTCGTTCACGTCAAAAATGCTCTGGCGTCGTAGACCACTAACTAACAGTCAGTAAGCGGTACACAACGCCAGTCATCATCGTCTAGCCCTTACTGCATAATAGCCAGCTACTTACCTTCTTTAAACAGCCAATTGTCGAGAGACAATTTACCGCCACCATTGGCCAGCAGCATCGCTAAGATAATCATCCATAAATAATGCTCGTGATTCTCAAAGCCCGGCACGAAGTATTGGATAACAGCGGTCATAATCAACAAACCGAGAGCGCCAATTCGAGTAAATAATCCGACGAACAACATAATCGGCAATACTAACTCGCCAAAAGTCGCTAAATACGCGGGTATCTCTGGCGGAAATGATTCAGGTAAAAAAGACAAGATAAAGTCGCCGTCTTCTGATGGGTCGAAGTTCTCGACTGTACTCTCAAGGTCGTCAAATTTCAGGACGCCCGATCTCCAGAAAATCAGGCCTATGTAGATGCGGGCGCAAACACTGACCAGCGGCGAAATCATAGTTGCACAGAATGTACCGAACGCTTCATATAAGTTTTTCATTTTATTCTCATTTGTTATTAGAGGCCTTTGCACGAATTAGGGTGAGATGAAAACCGGATGGAAACGGCTTAATTGCCGCGGAAAATAAACCGAATAGCTGGCTATTCGCTACTTTCCCAACAAAAAGTAGTTTGTTTTTAGCAGTTTTCAATCACTTATTTAGTTCGTACAAAACACCCCATTGGTTAACCTGATACTAAACGCGATATTTTAAGTCTAGGTAAAATTCAGACACCAACTCTAATCAAGCCAATTTAAGCTCAACTGCACTTCAGCAATTGAGTCTCAAAGACTAATGACAGTGTTTTTGATAATGTGTCTTCTGCTATAGACCCCTGCAAACCTTCAATTGCTTGCAACAAATTTCGATTCTCGTCTAAAGCGTTAAGAAATGCGGCCTGTTCCGCCTCTATCACCATGCACTGAACTTCATACCCAAGCTTATAAATCAATAAGTTATCGTGGCTTTGATTCAAATCAATTGATACGCGACCTTGAAACGTAGGTAGCGACTGACGTTGAATTTCATAAATAGGGTAGTCGGAGCAAATTATCGATACACTGTCGTTATACATCACTGAGCTAGTTAACAGCTCTTCTTGTGGTATCACACCAGGATCAAGCGCATCGCTGACAATGCTAAAGTAACTCTTATGCAACGCCCATTCATAACGCATCAGATCAAATAAATATGGCAGACCATCAAGCCCCTCGAATGAGCCGCAAAGCGTTGACATGCCCTCGCCGTAAAAATGTATATTGCCGGTGGATGGCGGCGAACTCTGGATAAATACTTGTGCCATTTGCTTAAAAAAATCAGCCCCAACAACGCCTCTAGTGGCCGGATAAACCTCTTTTAGGTAATCTTGCACTGCGCCAAACACGTTATTTTGGTAAATCCATATACGATGTTGATATTCGGGGCTGGCCGTTTCTAAAGTCTTACTTAAGTTAAGCACACGATCCAAAAAGTCATCTTGAGTCTGAGCTAGATTGACCGAATTTATAAGCCTTTGCTCGCCGAGGTTGGTGCTCCCCGTTGATTTTACTGGGTATTTTTTCAATAACATCGTGGCTTTTTGACACTCACCCAGCAACACCTCAAACTCGGGAAAATCAGAATCCCATTCAAACAGTGTTGGCCTCGCTCCATGAACCGATAGGGCATGATCAAATAGGTCCCATACGGGATCGTATACAATTTGATTATGGGTGTCGATGAGTATCGATTCGCTACCACCCTGATAATCTCGCTCTACCTCTGTGTAACCGGCTAAATGGTATTGCCCAATAGCGTCGCTGCTTACCGCATTAATATAGTCGTATCCATTGCGACCAATATTACTCGCGCTTACATGAATATTATTGATATCCATTAGTAGGCCACAGCCGGTTCGCTGAGCTAATGCATTAAGGAATTCAGGCTCAGGAATTTGCAGCTGATCGAATAGCAAATAATTAGATGGGTTTTCGATCAGTATCTGACGGCCGAGCGCAGTCTGCATTTGATCAATGTGTTGGCAAATTATACCTAACGCCTGAGTAGTAAGGGATAAGGGTAGTAAATCAGGAAGGTGGCGATGAGAGTAAGCGCTCCACGCTAGATGCTCGGAAACCAGGACAGGCTCTACTTGCTCAACGAGTCGTTTGAGTTCAGCTAAATGCGATTGGCTGAGTTCATCTGCGCGCCCCAATGACAGGCCAACTCCATGCAGGGATATAGGATGATCTTGGCGCAGCTTTAATAATTTGGCTCTGGCAATTGACTCACCAAAATAGTTTTCGGAATGAGCTTCGAAAAAACCAATTTTTTGTACCGCTGAACGATTCATTCTCGCAACTGAATCGAATAATTCAGACCTTATGCCTAGGCCTGACGCTGTAGAGCTAAGATTGTTTTCGCTATTCAAAACTGCATTGCCCAGAAGAATGTTATTGACCAAATGTTAGAGTATTTAGCTCTAATAAAATCTAACAAGACAACGCAATCTGAAGTAGCTAGTCTAACTATGACTTAGCTTCCTTTTTGGCAGCTTTAACCGTACCACCAACTATTTTGTCACACGTTCCTTCAGGCACATAAACCCATTCGTTTTTGTCGCCATCTACTTCTGCCTGACCGGAACAACTATGTCCATTGGCACCACAGTCATTCATACCGGCCTTAGCAACCCCTTGGCATTTTTCATAGCCTTCTTTGCCCGCGTGGGCTAGCCCAGAATTAGCCACTAATGCCAACGCTAAGATTGAGGCCGCTGCGGCCGATGCTTTTAAATTAGATTTCATATAAATACTCCGTTCCATTACTGATTAAAAAATAAAGCCCTCACCTTAAGTAAGAACTTTAACAGATACTAACCAACATCTTAAAATAAATAGTGCGGTTTAAATAGACTCGCCAACTTTGTCTACTAAACGACCACCAGCAACAGACGAGTCGCTTTGCTCTGCAATTTTCTCACAGGCTTTTTTAATTTTTTTCTCAGAGGTGCCCTCTGGCGCTTCAGCAGTAGAAGCACAAATGCTTACAATATTGCCACAGGTGCCGGTAGGTACTTTAATCCAAGCCCCAACGGTATTATCCTCAGTTGCTTGGCCTTGACAAGAAGTGCCAACAGCTTTAATCGCACATCCATTCTTACCGCCTTTTACAACATCGGCACAACGCTCGGTTGATGCCGCTGACGCTATGCCAGAGACGCTAAGAAGTGCCGTTGCTAAAACTGACGTTGCTATCGCCGACGCAAAAGCTTTCTTTGAATTGTTGATTAATTTTTCGTTTTTCATGGTGTGTATGACCTCAATAAATGAATGTTTTGAATGTTACACTTCTAAAGAACTGTCAATTTACTGATAGCTTACAACTATATTAAACGTTTAAATATATTTAACGTTAATGTTGCACTTAATTAAGGTTTTCATTCCTAGCGAGCCACTCAATGCTACAAACCCTGCCAAATACTGATATCTACACTGTCGATGCTTTGTATCACCAACCCCAGCTAGCCTCTATACACTT
The DNA here is from genome assembly GCA_046709645.1 of Arenicella sp. Classification (GTDB taxonomy): domain Bacteria; phylum Pseudomonadota; class Gammaproteobacteria; order Arenicellales; family Arenicellaceae; genus Arenicella. Next base: position 58,882 of record JBKEFT010000014.1, on the reverse strand, counting down.
AGTGCGCTCAAATAAGCGCATTGCTATTGTCGACACCGGCACTCAATATTCTGTGCCTCAAGTACTTGCTGCGCTTACCGAACTCGGCCTTAATTATGACGATGTCGATTACATAATTCTTACCCACATTCATTTGGATCATGCTGGTGGCGCCAGCGCGTTGATGCAGCTTTGTCCTCAAGCCCAGCTAATCGTGCATCCCAAAGGCGCTCGACACATGGCTGACCCAAGCAAGTTGGTTGCCGGCGCTAGTGCCGTTTATGGCGCGCAAGAATTTAATCGCCTCTATGGTGAAATCAGACCAATAGATTCCAGCCGCATTTATCAACCTGCGGATGGTGAAACGATCGATTTTTCTGGCCGACCACTAACGTTTATCGATACCCCCGGACACGCCAATCATCACCACTGTATTATTGATGAGCAAACCAATAGCATATTCACCGGTGATACCCTTGGCGTTGGCTACCGAGCGCTTCGTGACGAAAATCACGCCTTTATTGCGCCGACGACCACGCCAGTGCAGTTTAATCCCGAAGCACTGCATGCCTCAATTGATCGAGTTATGAGCTATAAGCCAAACACCTTATACCTAACGCACTATAGCTCGGTAACACCAAGCGCAAGAATCATCGCTGGCCTGCATGAGCAAATCGACGACTACGTCATGCTGACCCAAAAAGCCGCTGATTCTGGCGATCAATTTGAAACCGTTTTAGCGCAAGATTTAAATCAATATTTAGTCCGCCGCTGTCTGAATGAGATTAGTAACATAGATGAAGCAACCGCCCGCCATTGGATAAAACTCGATGCCGATTTAAATGCCCAGGGATTGGTGTTTTGGTGGCAACATAAACGGGCTGCTTAATCGGCTGGTTATGCTGATTTGAAAAACACATGAGAGCTACTTATAGGCAAGGCTCGTCAATCGCTGAGGCATTGCACAACTAGTTCCTAGACAATGATGGCGGAACTTTGCAATGCCAAAACTAGCCACCTTTAGCGTAAGCAAATGGTCGAGTAACGCGGGTTGCATCCAAAATGCTGAGTAATGCAAGTAATTGATCCGTTAATAACCCCAATCCAAGCCTATTTTCCGAATCCATAACACGTTAAAATCTCGGTCTATTAATAGCCCCCGGTTAGCCAGACATTGGCGAAAAGAGAAAGCAACTTGAAAGACCAGTTACAAGCCCTGTTTAATCAGGCGATAAAGCAGCTTAAGGCTGACCAAGTAATCCCTGCTGAACACGAGGTAAGCATTCAATTCGAACGCACTCGACAGAAGGAACACGGAGACTTTGCAACCAATTTAGCGATGACTCTTGCCAAACCGGCTCGCCGCAACCCACGTGAATTGGCCGACCTGATCGTCGCGGCACTTCCAAGTGATGGTTTAATTACGAAAGTCGATATTGCCGGGCCCGGTTTTATCAACGTGTTTTTGGCACAAGACGCACGTTACTCGGTGCTCAATAGCGTGTTCGAGCAAGGCGATCGCTACGGATTAGCTGAGCCTAATTCAAAACAAAGAATCATGGTCGAGTTTGTCTCGGCAAATCCTACCGGACCGCTGCACGTTGGCCACGGTCGTGGCGCGGCTTATGGCGATGCCCTAGCTCGCGTGCTCGCGGCTGCTGGCAATACCGTCGAGCGAGAATACTATGTTAATGATGCCGGTCGTCAGATGGATATTCTAGCAGTCAGCGTTTGGATTCGATACTTACAAGCCAATGATATCGCTGTTGATCTGCCAAGTAATTGCTACAAGGGCGACTATGTAAACAGCTATGGCGAAGACATGGCCCAAACACATGGCCAAGCACACGCAATCTCTCTTGAGGCTTATAATAGTGCCAGCCTAAACCGCGACCAATCCTCAGCATTGATTGAACTCAATGCCATGCCTGAAGATGTTTTTGAAAAACAAAGAAAAGCGCTAAATTTATCAGTTGATGAGTTCACCGCAAAATTTGAAAAGCGCTTTTTGGAAGAATCGCTGGATGCACGAATTGACTTTGCCAAAAAACAGTTAGGTGATGAAGGCTTTGAGCTTTTCTTTAAACGTGCGCTAGATTCAATCCTTGAAGATATTCGCCAAGATTTAAGCGAGTTTGGTGTTGATTACGACACTTGGTTTTCTGAGCGCTCGCTGTTTGACCAAGGTAAAATAGATAAAGCTATCGACAAACTTAAGGCCTCAGGCGACGTCTATGAAAAGGGCGGCGCTTGGTGGTTTAAGACCACCGACTACGGCGACGAGAAAGATCGTGTAGTGATTCGCGACAACGGCCAACCAACCTACTTTGCCTCTGACATTGCCTATCACGCAGACAAACTTGAGCGCGGCTTTGATCTCGCTATCAATGTTTGGGGCTCAGACCATCATGGCTATATCCCTCGCGTTAAAGCCTCCTTGGAGGCTCTTGGCCTAGACAAAGACAAGCTAAAAGTAGTACTAGTGCAGTTCGCAGTGCTTTATCGAGGTGGCGAAAAAATCGGCATGTCGACCCGCAGCGGCAACTTTGTCACGCTACGAGAATTACGCCAAGAAGTCGGCTCTGATGCGGCTCGATTCTTCTACGTGCAACGTAAATCTGAACAGCACATGGACTTCGACCTTGATCTCGCCAAGTCGCAGAGTAAAGACAACCCGATGTACTACGTGCAATACGCGCATGCGCGTATTTGTCGTATTTTCAAAACCGCTGACGAGCGAGGCATCGATACTAGCTCGATAAACCACGCCGATTTCGGCCTACTAATGAGCGACCAAGAGAACAGCTTGCTGACTTTGTTACAGCGCTTCCCAGAGTTAGTGCAAACAGCGGCTACTAACTTTGAGCCTCATCAAATCACCTACTATTTGCGTGATTTAGCTACCGCCCTACAGTCGTATTATGCTGCGACAAAGATTCTCGATGCAGACACCGCTCAACGTAACGCAATGTTAGCTCTGTGTTCAGCGACCAGACAAACCTTGAAGAATGGCCTTGGCATCTTAGGTGTTGGCGCTCCTGAGTCTATGTAACACAGTCTATTTATAGAAAACTATGCCACAAGCAAGACGTATTAAACCAAAGCCTAAAAGCAAACCTAAAAAGGCTAAAAAAAACAGCAATATCCCTTGGGGGCTGATGCTGGTTATCTTGATTTCAGGTATGGTGTTAGGTGCATTATTGAACGGAGCGCAGACTGGCGACTCACAGTTTGGTGCTGGCCTGAAAGCACTATTTGAATCCACTGAGTCGGTGACCGACGCCGAAGATAAGGCGATCGATGAGCTAATCAAGAACAAAAGCACGGAAAAGGAATTCGACTTCTACACCTTGCTACCCGATATTGAGCAAATCATGCCTGACGATTTGCCCAATGCAACACCGACTAAAGCACGAAACGATCTCGACTATTATCTTCAAGCAGCCTCGTTCAGATCTCATGCAGATGCCGAAAGACTGCGTGCGCGTCTGGCACTCAAGGGTTTTAAATCAATTACCCAAGCTCGTTCATCCGAGGCTAAAGGCACTCTATACCGGGTTCGCTTAGGCCCCTATGCCGACAAACGCAAAGCCAAAACGGCGAAAAATAAGTTGCAAAAACTTGGCGTACGTCCTTTTGTGTTTACCGTCAAAAAAAAACTATAGCAAAGTGAAAAAGCGCTTTCATAAAGTTCATATTGAAATAAGCAATATCTGTAATTTACAATGCAGTTTTTGCCCTGCGGTGATTCGTGACAATAAGATGATGGACATCGACCTGTTCCGTCAAGCCGTAGAGCAAGTTGCCCCCATCGCTGAGCTGATCTGCTTTCACCTGATGGGCGACCCCTTGGTTCACCCAGAGCTGGAACAGATGATTGAGATTTGCGACCAACACAGCGCGAATATCTTTCTAGTCACCAATGGCGTACTTCTCAGGCCCGAGAAATACGACTTGATGCTGCACCGTCGATTTCACCAAATCAATTTTTCATTACACAGTTTTTTTGACAATTTCCCGAATAAAGACCCAAGTAACTATCTAGAACGCATATTCGGCTTCACTGAACGCGCTCTAATCGAGCGACCCGAGCTGTATTTGAATTTCAGACTATGGAATTTGAATGACCCGCTCGGTAGCCAAACGCCGAACACTCAAATGCTAGAACGTATCTGCCAGCGTTTTGATTTCCAATCGCCCAGCGAGATAGACGTTCGCAAACGTAAAAGTATTAATATCAAAGGGCGACTTTACCTACACTTTGATACCGAATTCATTTGGCCCAGCTTAGACCTACCGGTGCTTGGAACAAGCGGCAGATGCCATGGTTTGTCATCACACTTTGGCATCTTGGCCGACGGCACCGTGGTGCCGTGCTGCTTAGATAAAGAAGCCGCAATTCCATTAGGCAACATAGCCGACACACCCGTGCTTGAGATACTCGGCTCACGCCGAGCGCAAGATATCATCAAAGGTTTTAAGCAGCGCCAGCTGGTAGAAAACCTTTGTCAGCGCTGCCAATATATTGAGCGGTTCGACGGTTCGACTGACAACCAACTCAAAAATTTGACAACACCTAGCTAATAGACTGGCGAGAAAACTAACTCTCTTGCGGCAAGTATTCAGCAACCGACAAGTAACGCTCGCCAGTGTCATAGTTAAAACCAAGAATAGTCGCGTCTTTAGCATCTGACTCTTGTAAATGCTGAGCAATTGCAGCTAAGGTTGCGCCCGACGATATGCCGACTAACATGCCTTCTTCAGTCGCGGATCGCCGACCCATTTCACGGGCATCGTCGGCATCTACGCCAATAGCCCCATCTAATAGGTCTGTGTGTAAATTAGCCGGAATAAAGCCAGCACCAATACCCTGAATAGGATGCGGCCCAGGCTTGCCACCACTAATGACCGGAGATAAGGTTGGCTCCACGGCAAACACTTTGAGGTTCGGCCACACTTTCTTCAGCGCCTGAGCACAGCCGGTAATGTGGCCACCGGTACCAACGCCGGTAATTAATACATCAACGCCTTCAGGGAAATCAGCGATAATTTCTTTCGCCGTTGTCTGCACATGCACATCAACATTAGCTGGATTTTCAAATTGCTGCGGCATCCATGAGCCCGTCGTTTGGTCGATCATTTCCTGCGCCTTAGCAATCGCTCCGCCCATTCCTTTTTCCTTAGGCGTGAGTTCTAGCGACGCGCCATAAGCTAACATTAAACGTCGACGTTCGACCGACATACTTTCTGGCATTACCAATATCAGCTTATAGCCTTTGATCGCGGCCACCATTGCCAAACCGACACCTGTGTTGCCTGAGGTTGGTTCGACAATAGTGTCACCAGGCTTTAGCGCGCCAGATTTCTCAGCCTCTTCGATCATCGCCAGTGCGATTCGATCTTTAATAGAGCCGCCTGGATTACCTTTTTCAGATTTAATCCAAACGTTTGCATCCGAACCAAATAATTTATTAATACGTATGTGAGGGGTGTTACCGATGGTGTCGAGAATATTATTCGCTTTCATTTTGATACCTTTGATAGTTTCACTAAGAATTTTTTGAGTGAAAAAACTCTATTGTGTAGGGTGCTATGAACATCTGTAGACATAAGTATAGCTTAAACAATCTGAGCCGCAATTTGATTGAGCCTTGACCGCAATCCATCGCCAGCCAATGACGCCTGACCGACCTCAAGTAACGCCCGAATGCGACGCTCTAATAGGCTAATAGTGGAATCAAACAGGGCACGCTGACGGTCTTCATCAACAACTTCTTTCGAGGGATCAGTAAGGCCCCAGTGCACTTGCACTGACTGCTCAAACCAAACAGGACAGCTTTCTTGCGCTGCGCTATCACAGAGAGTCAGAATTGCATCAGGATTGTAATCTTCGAATTGAGCCCAAGACTGGCTGCACAGGCCGTGGGTCGATATCTTATGTTCGTTTAAGTACTTTAGCGTTAAAGGGTGCACTTCTCCTTGCGGCGAGCTACCCGCACTTTTGGCTATAATTGTTGCATCAGAAATATGCCTGACTATGGCTTCGGCTAAAATACTGCGACACCGATTATGTGTGCAGATAAATAATAATTTCATGTGTTTTGGTTTAGCCGCGTGCCGCCGCTTTGAGCTTGTTAACGTTGTCCATCATGGTCTGCTGAACACGCTTTGCCGCTTGCTCAGGATCTTGTTTAAATAAGACCCGATCAATCGTGATCGGCTTACCAAAGCCAATATGAATAGTTGAAAAAGGTTTCGGAAAACGGTGATTATCCCAACTATTGAGCACCCATTGCCGACTGGTCTCGATGTGAAACGGCACAATCGGCGTGTGTGCCGCAGCCGCCAACCAAACAATCCCCGGCTGCACTGCATACTTGGGCCCTCGAGGGCCATCAGGCGTCAATGCTACTGACTCGCCACCGCGAAGTAGTTTAAGCACCGCCCGGGTCGCCGACGACGATCCTTTAGAACTCGAACCACGGATGGTTCGGTTGCCAAATAATGCGGCTAATCGAGCAATGTACTCACCATCGCGGCTGGCACTCACCATGCAGGTCAAATTCCGGCCTTTCATCGCCCACGGAGAAAACGTTGAGCAGTTGTGCCACATAGCAAAGACTACTGGCGAGCCAGTTTGCTCGAACTGCTCAGCAATCTCTCTGTCGTGCCAGCGCACGCGGCAGGTCACGGTAACTAGAGTCATTGTCCATTTAAGCAAAAGTGGAACAATAATGAATTTTAATGGAGTACGCACGTTACGAATTCAACGGTAAGTATTACTATAAGGGAAACAAAGGTGTAAATAAAAGGCTAAGCAAAAAACAGCACAAGCGAAGCGCTACTTAACTAAAAACTGCTTACTCAATTGTTTAATTTGCAGTTCGAGTTTAGCCACTTTTTTATGTAATGCTAAGCCACGAACGAACTCTTTAAAAGGTTTGGCTGGCGAACCCGCCCACATGCCGCCAGTAGTAATATTTTCTGTAACGCCACAGCGGTGAACTAAAATAGCATCGTCAGCAATGCTCAAGTGGTCCAAAACTCCAGTCTGACCAGAGGCGATCACACGCTTACCAATTTTAGTCGAGCCGGCGATCACCGTCTGTGCGGTCAACATGGTGTCTTCGCCAACCTCTACGTTGTGGGCGATATGCACCAAATTGTCGATCTTAACCCCTGCGGCGATCGTCGTGTCACCATAAGTGCCTCGATCAATGCAACTATTGGCACCGACGTGTACGTCGTTTCCAAGTACCACTCGCCCGGTATGCGGCACGCGGTGATAATGGTTTTGTTTGTCAGGCGCGAAACCATAGCCTTCACTGCCAATAACCGCTCCAGCCTGAACCACTACTCGCTGCCCCAGTTGACTACCATAGCCGATATTAACATTGGCATTAATAATTGAATCAGCGCCAATCACTACTCCGTGCTCAATTATCGCACCAGCTCTCACGGTAACATTATCAGCAAAGTCACAATTAGCACCGACCACGGCATTAGGCCCAACTCGACACCCCTCGCCAAGCCGAACAGTGTGGTGTACCACTGCACTTGGGTGTATCGCATCCCACTCAAGATCATGTGCTTGATAATCGTCAACGTGTTGCTTGATTTTCGCCTGCGCCAAACGCACATCGCTTACCACCACGATATAGGCACTAGACCAATTTTTTATTTGATCAGCTACTTCTAGACTAGTAACGATAACCGCGGCCGCTGCCGGTGCCGAGCTCAACTCGAAGACAAAGACTAAATCATCGGCCTCGCAAGACAACGGGCAGGAAGTTTGTTTGAACGTTTGGTGTTGGCCATACGTTTTTAGCACGATGTCATTAAACTTTGACACCAGTTCTTTAGAGGAAGTAGTCATCTAATCATAATACGCTAGGCCGCTTGCCTGAGTCTATCGTCTAGTGTCTTTGACAGGTCTCAAATAAACGAAAAACTATCCTCCCCGAGGAGCCAGCTAGCGAGTTGTACCACTTTCTTCTGACGCAAACCATTATCCGACAACCCCAATGTGGAGATAAATGCCTAGATTGTTTATAGTGTGTAATGCCTATAAACATATTGAAGATCGCCATAATCATGCCCAAGTTAAGCGCAGCGCAGCGCAGCGTTACACAAACTCTCATTGCCTTTTCATTGTTAGCCTTATTAACCTCGTGCGACCTTCCTAACAATCAGAGTGAAGCTGAAGCAAACGCGAACCAGGCTTCGGTTACACCTAACTCACTAAATAGCATGTCGCATCTATTGCTCGGCACGGGTAGCGTACAAGGCGTCTACTTTCCGATCGGCGGGGTAATCTGCCGACTACTAAACCGACACAAAGATTTGCACAAGATTCGCTGCTCACTCGAAAGTACCGGCGGTTCAATCTATAACTTAAAAGAGCTGCGCGACGGAAACTTTGATCTAGTGTTTGCACAATCTGATTGGCAGTTTCACGCTTATCACGGTACTAGCGCCTTCGAAAAGCAAGGAGCGAATAAAAATTTGCGTGCTGTTTTTGCACTCGAGGCCGACCCTCTAGCCATCATTGTGCGTGACAATAGCGACATCAATAGCTTTGATGACCTCGCCGATCGGCGCGTTAGTTTTGGCTACACTCGCTCACTACAACATCGCATAGTCAACGACTTACTCGAAGCCAAGGGCTGGAACAACAATAACTTCAAAGAAGTGCGGCCAATGAGCGACATAAAACAAGTTGCACAACTGTGCAACGGTGAAATAGAGGCAATCACTTTGCTTACTAGCAGCCTCAACGATAACTTGCGCAGTGTGGCTGACGACTGTCTGATTCGCTTAGTCGCAGTCGATGGCCCAGAAGTGTCAACCGCTATTAAAGCCAAGCCTTATTATCGAACGGGTCTAATCACCAAAAACATGTATTCCGGCGATCAAGATATTATGTCGTTTGGCTTAGGCGCAACCTTTGTCGCTTCTGAATCAACATCACCTAAAGCGATATATCATGTCGTTAAAGAAGTAGTAGAAAATTTTCGAGACTTCAAGTCTTTACACCCTTCGTTAGAGGGTTTAGATAAAGAAGAGCTATCATATGCTGGCATTTCTATCCCGTTACACCCTGGCGCGATTCGCTACTATAAAGAAGCTAGATTGTTGAACAAACAAGAATAATAAATAAACATGATGAATGCAGAAAAGGCCCTTCAAATGCTAATTGAAGGCAATGAACGATATATCGAAGGGACTGCCGACGGTGCTGAGCTAACCATTTCTACTCGCCGCCAAGGTATCAAAGATGGACAAAACCCGTTTGCCGTAATCCTAGGCTGTTCAGATTCGCGAGTACCCGCTGAACTGGTATTTAACCGTGGACTTGGCGATTTATTCGTAATTCGAGTAGCCGGCAATATTGTCGCACCTTCTCAAATTGGTAGCGTCGAATTTGCCTGCCAGCACTTTGGCACCCAACTTGTAGTGGTATTAGGCCATTCTCACTGTGGTGCAATTAACGCCACCGTCGACTCACTAATGGACGACCCGGATAAGCTGTCGCCGAATGTTGCGTCAATTGTTGACCGAGTAACACCTGCCGTTCACCCAATCGTGAAGCGCAATCAATTCAAAGACAGAGAAGACCTTATCCATCAAGCCATGCGCGCCAATGTTGAGCAGTCGGTCAATGGCTTACAGATGCGCTCTCGCTTTTTACGAGAGCTAGTCGATAGTGGTCAAATTAAGATAGTTGGCGCCGAATACTCGATTGAAACCGGTGTTGTCGATTTCTACCTAGGGAACCTCTGATTAGAGCCGTACTTTAAGCGCCTACAGAGAAAAACCATTTGGACTATAGCTCTGTTATATACTGTTAGAAATAACAAAAATAGACTGTGATGTAGGAGACTTACCATGCCGGGAAATCCATTTAGCAACTTGTTCGGGCAATCGCCAATTCGCCCAATTCAGGAACACATTGGGCTAGCACATCAATGTGCCCAGCAACTACCCTTATTAATCGACGCCGCACTAGCAAACGACTGGCCCAAAGTTGAATCAATTTATGACTTGATTTGCGATCTTGAGAATGCGGCCGATGACGTGAAAACAAAGCTGCGAACCAACCTACCGAATAGCTTGATGATGCCGGTTAATCGCGGCGACCTACTGGTGATGATTTCTCGGCAAGATGAAATTGCAAATTGCACCAAAGACATCGCCGGCATTATGCTTGGTCGAAAAATGCAAATCCCGACAGAAATCGCCGAGCTAATGAAAGAGTTCGTTAACGAAGCGGTAGAGACATCGGCGCAGGCTCTTAAAGCCGTCAATGAAATGGATGAGCTGCTAGAAATGGGCTTTAAAGGCCGCGTGCTAAACGTGGTCGAAGAGCTAATTGAAGAGTTGAATCGATTAGAGCACAAGAATGACGAGCTGCAAATTGACGTTCGAGCCGCACTTTTCAAAATCGAAAGCAATCTACCACCGGTTAACGTGATTTTCCTATATAAGGTGATTGAATGGGTTGGCGCACTGGCCGATGCCGCACAAAACGCCGGTGGAAAACTACAACTTTTAATTGCTCGCTAACGATCTTACAGCTAAAGACTCGATTCGATTCCATTCAAGCGGCCGTCAGAGCTGCAACATTTCAAACTAAAACAACACTCATTTCATCGGATAACACTCTATGGAAATCATCGCTGAACACGGGCATGTACTGCTTATTCTTGGCTGTATCTTTGCATTTTTTATGGCTTGGGGAATTGGCGCTAACGACGTTGCTAACGCCATGGGTACCTCAGTCGGCTCTGGCGCATTAACGGTAAAACAAGCTATTTTCATCGCCATAATCTTTGAATTCGCCGGCGCCTATTTAGCCGGTGGCGAAGTCACTTCGACAATTCGCAAAGGCATTCTTGACCCTGCATTAATAAATAACCAGCCTCAGCTATTGGTATTTGGCATGATGGCGTCGCTATTAGCCGCAGGTTGTTGGCTGTTGATTGCCAGTATGAAAGGCTGGCCAGTTTCTACCACGCACTCCATTGTTGGAGCCTTAGTTGGCTTCGCTGCGGTTGGCATCTCGGTGGATGCAGTCAACTGGAGTAAGGTTAGTACTATTGTTGCCAGCTGGGTCGTTTCTCCATTATTGGCTGGCACAATTTCATACGCGCTGTTCCAAAGCGTTCAACGGTTAATCTTGGATACCAGTGATCCATTTAAAAACGCCAAAAAATATGTGCCGATGTACATGTTTTTTGTCGGCTTTATGATCGCCATGGTCACCATTCTCAAGGGCTTAAAGAACACCGGTTTAGATTTTGACTTTGGCTTTAGTAGTAAGTTTTTAAACGCTATGCCATTGGCGGTGATTGCCGGCCTAATTGTTGCCACTATTGGCGGCATAATGCTATCACGAGTCAAAGAGGCCGAAGTCCCAGTCAATGGGAATCGCTTTGCAAGCGTCGAAAACTTGTTTGCTATTTTGATGATATTCACCGCCGCGGCAATGGCATTCGCACATGGTTCAAATGATGTTGCTAATGCGGTCGGTCCACTCGCGGCAATTGCCAGCGTCATTAAATCCGGCGGTCAAGTTGCTACACAATCTATGTTGCCCTCTTGGATTCTAATTCTTGGCGGCATAGGCATTGTTTTCGGTCTTGCGACATACGGTTTCAAAGTGATGGCAACCATCGGCAAAAAAATCACTGAACTGACGCCTAGCCGAGGCTTCGCTGCCGAACTCGGCGCAGCATCAACTGTTGTTTTTGCCTCTACCTGGGGCTTGCCGATATCAACCACTCACACCTTAGTCGGTGCTGTTTTAGGTGTCGGCTTAGCGCGCGGAATTGGCGCATTAAACTTAAAAGTAGTCGGCAATATTTTTATGTCATGGATTGTTACCTTACCTGCCGGCGCGGGCTTCGCGATTATTTTCTTCTTTATTCTGAAAGCAATATTTACCTAGAACAAACCAACTGAAATAGATAAATGACTAAGCCACTCGCTAGCAAATAGGAGTGGCGAACTCTAAAGCTTAGACAGCTTAGCGTCGGAACACCGCGCTAATCTAATTGTTATCTTGCTTGATCATGTCCGCTGCTTTTTCGGCGATCATCATAGCTGGCGCGTTAGTATTGCCACTGATTAGCGTCGGCATGATTGAGGCATCAACAACTCGCAGGCCTTTAACCCCATGAACACGCAGTCGGGTATCCACTACCGCCATTGGGTCATGACCCATCTTGCAAGTTCCGACTGGGTGATAAACGGTATCGCAGCGCTGGCGGATGTCTTCTCGAAAGGCCGCCTCATCATCGTTATCACTTTCATACATCGGCACGCCACGAACCTTATCAAAACTCGACGCGCGTAAAATTTTCTGTGCTAATCGGCTGCCTTTATAGAGCAGTTCCATGTCTCTGTCGTCTTGCAAAAAGGCTATATCAATCGCGGGGTCATCCTTGTAATCAGCACTAGTTAGCGCCACTGAGCCTCTACTTTTTGGCCTTAAAATACAAACATGCGCACTATATCCATGCCCCCAGTGTAAGTTTCGCCCATGATCGTCGACCAACGCTCGTACAAAGTGTATTTGAATGTCAGGAGATACCGCATCGTTCTCGACTTTTAAAAACGCGCCCGACTCGGCATAATTAGTGGCCAGCGTTCCGCGCCGTTTGACGAAGTACCTCAGCGTTTCCCAGGCAAACTTCAGCCCCCCGAGGATCGAGAACCCAACCGTATCTAACGACTTTGATCTAAAACCTAGTAAGTAGTCGGCATGATCTTGAAGATTCTCTCCAACGCCCGGCAAATCATGAGTTTGCGCAATCCCATGCTCGGTTAGCTTCTCTTTAGCGCCAATTCCGGACAACAAAAGTTGTTGCGGTGAACCAAATGCGCCGGCCGATAAAATGATTTCTTTATTAGCACTGATGGTGTGTTTACTTCCCTTAATATCAACCTCGACGCTACTCGCTCGTTTGACGCCGTCGGTGTCATCGAGGTTGATTTTTTGAACATGAGCTTTGCTAAAAACGGTTACATTACCGCGAGCCACCGCCGGCTCCAAATAGGCACGCGCCGCCGACCATCTCTCAGCATTCTTTTGTGTCACCTCAAAATAGCCAACACCTTCTTGTGACGGGCCATTAAAGTCGTCATTGCGAGGCAAGCCTAACTCATCTGCTGCATTTAAAAAGGTTTGGTTGATAGGGCTAGGGTCGGTAATAGGCGCAACGTTTAACGGCCCACCTTGCCCTCGCAACTCAGTCGCTCCGGCCTCACGATGTTCAGATTTTTTGAAATAGGGCAGCACATCATCAAAACTCCAGCCTTCACAGCCTTGCTCTCGCCAAGCATCGTAGTCTTGCTTAACACCGCGGATATAAATCATCGCATTGATAGATGATGAGCCGCCTAGTGCCTTGCCCCGAGGTTGATAGCCAGTGCGATTATTAAGCTTGGCTTGTGGTGTTGTTTCAAATGCCCAGTTCTTAATCTTGCCAGGCATCAAGCCAATGACCATGGAGGGGATCCAGACCAACGGGTTCTTATGACTACCGCCAGCTTCCAATACACAAATATTAACCGACGGGTCCTCACCCAAACGATACGCTAAGGCACAACCAGCAGAACCGCCCCCGATAATCACATAGTCAAAATTCATTTGTTACTCCCAAAATTAATGTCGAAAAAATCTATCTAAGTTTGTTTGGCAAGCCATCTAAGCGACGAGACAAAAATTTATATTACCACCCCTGTATCGTCAATCATCACACTCAGCAGAATTGGTTTGGGTTATGACTTATGCGATTTTTTTTCCTCGATTTTGACTCTCAGTTTTAACTCTCGCTTTTCACTTAAGCTCAGGTGTCAAAACCTTAATTTCTCAATGCCAACAGGCGGCGCGCTGCCGTGCATTCAAAAACGTAGATAACGCAATTACTAAGCCACCTATAAATAAGGCTAACGCCCCCAAGAAAAAAACAAAGTGGGGGCCAGCTCCTTCAACGTAAAGATAACCAACAACATAGGCCGAGATACCTTGAACAATGGCAAACGTTGAGGTTGCAATACCCCAGATGGACACTTGCATTTCTGCTGGTACCAGTTCGCTGACGCGCCCAGCAACCGAGGCAACCACACCGGGAACCATAGCACCTACCAATATTGAGCTAAGTGACAGAACTAGTATATGGCTCGACATTAGTGGCAACGAGATTGCGAATGCTTTACACATGAAGGCTAATAACAATGTAGTTTGATAGCCAATTCTTGCGCCAAGAAAACCGATGAAAAAGGGGGAAATTATCGCACCAAACGCAAACAAGCCCCATTGAAACGCGACAAAATCAGCCGAAAAGCTCAGTTCACGTTGTAGATAATCCACCCAAAAAACAGTGTGCGGAATATAGCCAAATGCATCCAATGAATACGCTAGCAAAATCAACAGAATAATAGTGTTAATTTTAAACGGCGATTTTGGTTCATCTGCTTTCAACACAGTCGGTTCATTTTGCTTATGCTTGCCAGAAACCTCCGCCAGTTTGCGCGTCAACAACAATGGTAATGTTGCCAGCACAGCTAGCACCAACCAAGCCACAGTCAAACTAAATTTGTTAGCAACAACCGCTATTAATGATGATGCCAATATCCCTAGGCCAATACCTGTAAAGATCACAGCTCCTGCCCAACGTTTTAATTCTTGAGGAATAAAAGTGAGCATCGCTGGCGGGGCCACGGCCATGAGCACGCCACCTCCAAACCCGGTGATAAAACGTAAGATAAAATGGATAGCAAAAACACTGTTAAATGCTGATAGAAGAAATGCAATTATGATGAGTACCACGGCATAGAGTAGCGTTTGGAGGACATCAAAGCGCAGACTAATTTTGCCTGAAAATACTGCCCCTATCGCATAACCAGAAAGAATAGCAGCGCCCAAATAAGCCGATTGCAGTTCACTGAACCAACCATCCAAAACCTGAGTTGGCAGAATCGCCGAATATGAAAAACGAGCTAAACCAACGCCACAAAAGGTACAACAGATACCTAAAAGCAAAGCATAAAAAGTAGATTTATTGCGCCTAATTGTGGCTAGATGATTGAGCATATTATTATTTTGTGGAGTGGTTACGGATAAAAGTACTTAGTAAGCCCTTACAATCAATCCGACGAGTATGATGCACCTTTAGAAAAGGTCAAAACATTACGGATATTTGCTTGAAACATACCATCACTTGAGGTCGATGTGAAAATGTGAGCAAAAGCCCATCCTTCGCCAAAATGGGGGTGCATTACTTCAAACGGTGCAATTAAAGATCCTTGGTTATTCACACTGAGTGGAAAGCCATTATTTTGTAACACGGGTTGCCGTGATTGGTATGGCAAAATCAAATCTTGACGATGCTTGCGACGTGCTTTTACATTATAGATGCCATAAGCTGCAGCCGATCCTTGGGGCACTTGACTACCGGCAAACTCACCTCCTAGTTCAACGCCATTGGGGTCAACAACAACTAACTGAAAACCACCATCACGAACCACACGGCCACGACGAGGTGACCGTCTATCAGAATTCCAATACATTCGATACTCCCAACGCGGATCAATCATAAATGGCACCATGATTACACGACCCGCGTACTCCGGTGCATTCACATTAACGCCAAATTTTGATTCAAAGAATGCTATAGCACTCTCTTCAAATTGAATTTTTTCCGCTTCAGACCATTGCATTATTTGATCCGCAAAAAAATCAAAATCAGGCGCAACATAATCTGCGTCGGCGGGGTCAAACGCACCGTTTGCCATAAATAAAATTACTTTTTCATGGCCTCCAATTGTACTCGGACTATAGTGATTTTGTTGCCATTGGTTAGTCTCTGCTTGAACATTCGCTGAGCTCAAGCTCAGTAATAAAAAAGCCGAGAGTACAAGCTTCGAAGATAGGGTTTTAATAGATATTGTTAATCTGTGTTTCATTATTTAACTGCCTCTTTAAGTTGAGTATTATTTAGGTTGCTTGCGCCGGTAGAATCCAGCAGTGAGTAAGTGGCGCGTTCCGACACCTGCGTAGAGATTGTCTTTAAAATCGTATCGCTGATAACAGCGGCATTATCACCCAACAGCATTGAGTAATGATTGCCAGCTAACTCTACGATAGCGGCATGATTCGGAAGAAGTTCTTTCCATCGTGCTTTTGAGCCTTTGTCAACTCTGTCTTCTAAGCTATGCGTAGCCATAAATACATTACAACTCGTCATTTCAGCACCATCAGCCAGCGGGAGTGGGAGGTAAGAATCTAAGGCCGTTACATTGCGTTTAAAAACGTCAAATAAGTGCCTAATAGGTAACTCATTCGCATTTTCAATCAGTTGTTGCTCTTCAGCTCTTTTGATCATTGCACGCAAAATATCATCGACGACAATCGAATCCAGATCATTGGCTACGTTACTAAATTGCTGAGACTCACCAATGTTACAAAGATCACTCACAAACCATGCAGCAAGCTGCGCATCCGAGGGCTTTCTTGCGGCATCAATAACCGGACTATCGATCAAGGTTAAACTCGCAACGTTGTCTCCTTGTCGTATCAATTGAGAAGCGATTTCATAAGCTAAAATGCCACCAAATGACCAGCCGGCTAGATGGTAAGGCCCTTCTGGCTGCTGTTCTTTGAGTGCTTGTACAGCGTATTCAGCTAAGACTTCAACGCTCTGATTCAATTCTGGCTCGGGCTCTGGCAAAGTAACTCCCATTGAAGAGAGTTGATGAGTCATGTGAATCGCCAGCCCTCGATAACAGACGACATTGCCTCCTGATGGAGGAAACCAAAACAAATTCTGTTCGGCGTTGCTCGGTGACAGTTTGGTAACACTCATTAATGCCTTTTTATCGCCGTACGGTGACTCGCCGACTAAGAGGCTGAACTCGCTGAGTGTCGGGGTTTGGATTAACGCAGCGAGCGGTAAATCAACTTGTAATTCATCTTTTATTGCAACCATCAATCGCACCGCGTCAAACGAAGTGCCGCCCAATTGAAAGAAATCATCATCTCGACTAACGACGTCGCATCGCAAAATAGAGCACCATAAAGTAGCAAGGTGCTGCTCAAGCTCTGTTGTTGGCGACTGTACTGTTCGCTCTTTCACTACCGCGACATCTTGACTCAGTTTATTAAGCTGTTTGCGATCGATCTTGCCTGTCGCATTGATCGGCATTTGCGCTAAAAATATAAAACGGTTTGGCACCATATACGAAGGCACTGTTTGAGCCAGCCACACTCTAAGTTGTTCTTGATAAACAGCGGCATCATTAGATGAATCAAGCTCATTAAGCACAACAAACGCACACAATTGACGTGATTCGGATTTATCACCCACCGCAGTCACCACTGCAGCTTTCACTTCAGCATGTCGATTCAACACCGTTTCAATTTCGCCAAGCTCGATTCTAAAACCTCGAATTTTCACTTGGCCATCTTCGCGCCCCAAAAACTCAATACAGCCTTTTGCACGACGTACTCCCCAATCACCTGTACGGTACAATCGTTGCCCAGTAACTGGATGGCTAATGAACGCGGCATCGGTCTTTGCCTGATCTCGCCAATAACTTTTTGCCAAGCCAATGCCTCCAATATAGATTTCTCCAGGCACATTGCTTGGGCGCGCTTGCAAATTAGCATCCAATACATGCATGCTTTGATTCGCCAATGGGAAACCATAGGGAATGCTCTTCCAGCTTGTATGCGATTCTTTAATTGGATAATAAATTGACCAAATAGACGCCTCAGTAGCTCCGCCCAAACTGTATAAATCGGCGTCACAATACTCACTAAGAGCCTTAGGTAAGCCCAGCGGAATCCAATCTCCACTGAACATCATCAAACGCATAGGCAAACGTACCTCTTGCTTAGTCAAAGCAAGATAATCCACCATAAGTTGTGCGAGCGCTGGCACCGAATTCCATACGGTTACTTGATGCTGTTGTACTAAATTGAAAATCGCCGCAGGATCTTGTTGATCTCCTTCTTGGGGCAACACTAATGTCGCGCCTACCGCAATCGTTCCAAAAATATCATACACTGACAAATCAAAACTTAGATCTGAAAGGCCAAGAATCCGATCATCGCTTCGCACACTAAAACGACGGTTAATATCGTCAATCGTATTCGCCGGACCCAAGTGGTCTAATTCGACGCCTTTCGGTGCTCCAGTTGAACCAGATGTAAATAAAATATAGGCTGTGTCTTCAAAAGATTGCACAGAATTTAAGGCGCTCTCTGGAAACTCAAGCAAACTTTCAGAATCGACTTTGAGTGCGGTTAAAGTATTGTCACTATAACTCGAAATGTCACCGTCTAGGTTAATCAAATACCGACATCGACATCGCTCAAGAACATGATCTTTACGATTTTGCGGCCATTGCTGCATTAACGGCACGTAAGAACCGCCAGCCGATAAAATCGCTTGCACAGCCACAATTTGCTGTCGTCCTTTTGGTAAACAAACTGCCACGACTTCACCGCGGGCAACTCCCAATTGATGGCGCAATTTATGCGCAAGTCGATTCGATAGACTGAAAATATCTTGGTAACTGTGTTCACCATCGACATCAATTAACAGCGGTTTCTCAGGGTGCTTGTTCGCCGCAATTGCTAAGTGCTCGTGCAATAAGTATTTGGGTAAAGCTTGCTCACTGATATTGTATTCTAAATCGATCGAGACTTGCTCGCCGGGACGGAAATCGAAGCATCGAGTTTCCATAACGCGCTCAAATTCCACATCGCTGCTATCACAAAACGACTCTACCAAGTTGCAATAAGCAGTGAAAATTTGCTCAACTGTACCTTCTTCAAATTCACTATCAACCGAGTCGAAAATTAGTGCAACACCGCCGTCTGTTCGGCTGATCGCTTGATGGTCCAGCAATACCTGCGGGGTCTCTAAAGAGGCGTAACGAAGCCGACTGCTTTCAAGTTGAAAACACCGATCCTCAATGCTTTCTTCACCGTCTGTTAGCATGCTTACAAAAGCAACCGGACTAGCTGCACGGGCCGTTGAACGATTCGCCCGATTTTGTTCTTGCATCACCTCTAAGCCGCAAACAATTGACTTAGTGATATCACGAAACACTTGAGTATTCACTTTAGTGATTTGTTCTTTTAGCGTGTAAGGCTCGCGAAAATCCATTTCTAATAATACGATTTTAGCAAAATTAGCCGCTAAGTTAGGCATTTCTAATTGATCACGCTCACGACCTTGCAGCATCATAGTCATATAAAAATGCAGATACTTGCACCAATAGCTTACTACTATGCCATATAACGTAAGTAACACCGTTGATGCTGGCACACCCAGCTGTTCACAACGTAAGCTAGCTTTCGCCCATTGCTGCTTACTAAGTAAGTGCTTGCGACGCAGCATATGCGAACGCTCACATTGATTCTGACTCGTCTGATTAAGAGGTAGTATTGGTGCATCAGGCAATGACGCTAAGCGATCAACCCAATACTGTTTAGCTCTGACATATCTCGACGAATTTTTCTTGAGCTGTTGCATGGTACTGATTTTCACCGTATCAAACGCGCACACGTCGATCATAGAACGGCCAGTTTCATATAGCTGTGAGAGATCACTTAATAACAAGCGTACCGAAATTCCATCGAGCAATAGCAAATCGAGGCTCAAGTGAACACGTGAAAACTGACCAAAATTAGAAACTCGAGCGTAGACCCCAGCCACAGCATCATCTGATGAAAATGTCTTTCTTGACAACCTCCTACGCAATTTATCTAATAATTTAGTTTGCGCTAATATACTGAGTCCTAAATAGTTTCGCTCAACCACATTACAATCTACTGGCGTTTCGGAGAGCGCGAGCTGTCCGTCAATTCTCGCTGTTGCTGATAGAATCGAATGACGTCTAAACAAACTGTTTAAAGCCTGCTTAAACATAGTTATGTCGAATTCAGGAAAATCAAATTCAAGGTATAAATGAGGGTGCACATGCAAATGAAAATCTGGTCTCGAACCCACCAAATATCCTTGCTGCAAGGGACTGAGCGCCACCATTTTCTCTACACCATGGTTACTCAATAACCCAACACTCTCTGACTCCGGCGGGTCTGCAATTTTTCCTGTGCCATTATCCGTTTTCATTATGCTGCGGCCGATTCTTTTAGCAAACCCTGCACACCATTAACCAGTGTCGCGGGGGAAAAAAAAGTTTCTGGCGTTAGCAATTCATCAGGAAACACCACGTCAAGCTCATCCTCAATGTCGATCATTAGGTTCGTCGCCGACATTGAATCCATACCTAGAGCGGTGAGTTCAGCATTGTCATCGATCTCATCGATACTGTTTATCATCTTCAGGTGCTCGATCATTAACCCCTTTATCTTCGTCATTAGTTCACTCATTACAAATTTCCTCTTTAAATTCAATCTAGTTAGTTAGGGTATCGTGGCCTTGGCGCAGGCGATGCACTCCGACCACGGATTCATTTAGTAGGGCAACTTCAATTGCTGGGGGCCGTGTCAAAAAAGACACTAGACTGGCAGTTAATCCGTACGCTCCCACATTGGGCACACTGATTAGGTCTCCGATGGCTATCGAGTTGGGCAAGCTTTGTTTTCGGCTCAGGCAATCAAGTGGACTGCACAATGGTCCGACTATTGTGGCCTCGATCGATTCACCTTCAATAATTTCACCATCGAGACTTCCTTCTTCCTGCGGCGTTGCCAAACCTCCATGTTTACTCTCTTGCGAGCCAATCAAGTGTGTGAAGGTATAGCCTCTCGGCAAACGGCCAATTCCAGACATTCCACCGAGGGTGTTAATGCCCGAATCAAGTACCACAAAGATACTGTCTTCTTTGCTATGTTTAATATCAAGCACTGTTGACACCAAAGTTCCGCTAGATGCGCTTAGATAACGCCCAGATTCAAACCACAACTCAGCAGTATCTCGATATGGAAATTGTGCCAATGCAGGCTCGAGTAATGGGGTTAAATCTTTGAGGGTTGTGGTCTGTTGTGGTGCGGCATAAGCCCATGGGAAACCACCACCTAAATTTACAACGGTAGGCGTAAAATGCGCTGCCTCGCAGATCCGAGTCACAGACGCCAATGCCGCAGTAATCGCTTTCGCAACTTCTTCCGTATCTTTCATTTGCGAGCCATAATAGATATGGAAACCCTGCACCACTAAATTGGAGTTTTGCTGAATATTATCCCAGCCTTTAATCAGATTATGTTCTTCGAAACCAAATTGTGACTTGGTGCCACTCATTGCCAAGCCAGTACTTAAAGCCTGCGAAGGATTTACCCGCAACAAAGCCTTACACTCAACTTTATTTTGAGATGCTAAATCAGCAATACGCTGCCAATCTACCCAAGACTCCACTGAGAAATTTCGTACTCCTTGACGTAGGGCATAATCTATTTCCTCAGGTGTTTTACCTGGACCACCATACAAAATTAAATCAGTATTAAGTTTGCTTGCACATGCCACATTTAACTCATTTTCAGACGTCACTTCTAAGCGACACCCTTGCTTAACAATATGATCGACAATGCTCGGCAATGGATTTGATTTAAGTGAGTAATAAATATGAGCGGCCTCAGGCAAGCGATTTCGCAACTCATTAACTCGGTCTGTGACGGCTTGCAGTTGGTACACATAAAGTGGCGAGCCATACTGCTCAGCCAGCCTATGCATATCCGTCTGGTCTGATTGTGTCTGTTTCATGTCATGGCCCTCAGCGCGGCCTGATCAACTTTACCGTTATTGTTTTTAGGCAACTCCGGTAGAATATGAACTTGATCTGGAACCTTGTAAGGTTCCAGAATTTCAGAAAGTTTTCGCAGCACTCCATGCTTAGTCATGTCACTGTCAGTTACGCTAATAAAAAGCCGGTAGTCATCGTCTGAAATTAATAAGCTAAACGCACTAAGTACGCCTTGAATTGTGAGCGCAGCTTGTTCAATTTCTAATTTATTAATGCGAAAGCCAGAGCGTTTAATTTGATCATCCATGCGCCCGACATAATAAAGGTAACCACCATCATCAATGGTAAATGTATCGCCGGTATATAATACAGTTTCTCCCCGTTGGGAATCATAGCGATAACGCAAGGATGTTTCTTGAGGAGCACGCCAATAGCCTGCACCAACATGCGGCCCAGCGACAACTAACTCGCCAACCTTGCCAGCCTCTAAGCGCTGTCCTTTCTCATCAACAACCCAAGCTTCGGTGCAGTCTAATGGACGCCCTACACTATTCTTGCCAGCCGCACCCATGTCACCTGGTGTCAGAATAGACACACGTTTGCATTCTGTTAGGCCATACATAGGGTAGACCTCAACATTAGGCATAATTTCCAACAATGTATCTCTATATGAGTCGGCTAAATGTGCGCCTGTGTTACTGACTAAACGTAGATTAGGCAAAATCACTTTACGCCGTAAGCCTAACTTTAATAGCGAGGCCAACATATTAGGTACGCCTGGCAGAACAGTCACATGGTTAGCCAGCAACTGCTTAATCAACGCGGGACCAGCAGAATCAGCATCTCGAATAAGTAAATGCGCCCCGACTTGAGCCGTAAGAAAAAGTTGATAAAGCCCATAGTCAAATGACATAGGTAAAAAGAGACCAATTACGTCATCAGCAACATAATTCAATCGTTGCTGAATTTGTTTTACAACAAAGCGAACATTGTGATGAGTTAAACATACACCACGAGGCTTACCGGTCGATCCAGAGGTATAAATAATCAACGCTAGATCGTCTACTGCTGGCACAAAAACTTCAACCGAACCTATATTCGTGTCGCTCAATTGTAATAACTCATCAACCGCCACTCCGCGATGAGCTCCCCAGTCAACCGCTAAATCTGAACTACAAATTACAAAACGTGGTTCTACCTCATCTGCTATTTTAGTGATATTTGCCGGTAAGGTTTTATGATGCAAAATCACAGGAACGGCGCCAATCATTAGCGCTGCTAAAATCACCTTTACCATTGAGACGCTATTGCGATCGACAATAACAATTCGGTCGCCGATGGTGACATCGTGCGTTAACATTAATGCAGCGCATTGCTCAATTTCTTGATGTGCCTGAGCGTAGCTCAACGAACTCTGAAAATCAGAGACAAAATTGCGTGCTGGCAATACCATTGCTTGATGACGCACTAACTCATAAATATTTTGATTTTCCAGCATTGGCCTCTCCCTAGGACTTAATCGACAATCTAGTGCGTGTTCTCCCACGCATCAGGATTACTAAACAAACCAATTTTGGTGAAAAAACGTGCGGTTCCAGCTACAAGTTTTTGGTCAATCTCATGGCGCGCAGGGTTTTTAATTAACACCTTGCGAACTTTTCCAGGCTCACTAATATCGGCGTCTCGATACATCTCTCGGCGATACAGTTTTTGCACTGACACCTGCATAAAAGTTTTAACCGTCATTTCTAGATCACGTAAGCGCTCAGGGGAATACTTCGCTTGCAACTGTTTAAAAAACAACTCGATATACATGCGGCCATACTTAATATGACGGCCTTCATCAAGATGATGTAACCAATTTATTTTTTTTATAAATTCTGGCAAACGATCATCTTTACCCATCTTACGATTGTAAAAATCAACGATTTCTTCGAACACAAGTACACGAATAAAAATCATCAGATTTACCATGTCGGTTTCATCTATTGAATTGGCTGATATCGCACGATCTGGGTAAATTTTACCTGCGTAGTCATTGCAAAATTTCGAGAAGTACCACATATGCTCATTCTCTTCGCCAATAAGTACATGCATGTATTCCGACATTTCCTCAAAGCCTGGAGTATGCAAACGTAGAGTCATCTCAATTATTAACTCTCGAATGCCGGTAACATTCAGGCTGCAAAAATTAGTGAACTCCCATTTGCTTAAGATGATTTTTTGTTGCTCGCTGAGACTGTGTTCTAACTCAGTGCCGTGAATAGACATTAATTCTGGTGACATCCAGTACTTTTCTTCTGTCACGGATTTGGGCCAAATCAGCTCCTTAAATGGGTCATATTCATCGTTTGCCGAAAGCTTGATCAAGCGATCAAGCACCTGATTCATCTCAGACGTATCACTGTTAATTACTAAATCATTCATGTATCTAAATCCTTGGTTAAGTCGCTGTATTTGTCAGCGAAGTTAGAGTCTTACACTCGTTACTAATTACACTATCAATAACTTGCTCAATTCAAATGGCGCGCAGGGTTACCAACAA
The DNA here is from genome assembly GCA_046709645.1 of Arenicella sp. GTDB lineage: Bacteria > Pseudomonadota > Gammaproteobacteria > Arenicellales > Arenicellaceae > Arenicella. Next base: position 34,638 of record JBKEFT010000014.1, on the reverse strand, counting down.
CAATTGAGCCTGGTTTTAAGTCTTTCAGTACCACTGTGGATGCGCCAATTACACTGTTATCGCCAATTCGAATGTTGCCAAGTAAAGTTGCATTGGCTCCGATCGTAACTGAGTTGCCGATTTTAGGATGGCGGTCACCAACCTCAGTACCAGTTCCACCGAGGGTAACCCCGTGCAAGAGAGAGACGTTATCTCCCACTTCAACCGTTTCGCCAATGACAATACCGGTCGCATGATCTACAAATAAGCCGCCGCCTAAACGCGCAGCGGGGTGAATGTCGACCCCAAACAATACCGAAGCGCGATTCTGCAACCAGTAGGCTTCAGCCACTTCATCCCTTTGCCAATAACAGCTGGCTAAGCGCTGCACTTGAACAGCGTGAAAGCCCTTATAAAACAAAAAGGCCTCGGCCATTTCGTTGCATGCGGGGTCTTTTTCGACATAAGCAAATAGATCGCACATACTGGTTATCGCTAACTCAGGGCAACGTGAATACATCAGAGAAAAGCACTCTTTTAGACTCTCAAAACAAGCGTCGCGATTTGCCATTTGGCTAGCTAACGTTGTCGCTAGCGCCGTAACATAACAAGGTTCATTTAGTACGCTACGTAAAATATAAGTACTGATAAAACCATCCTTACTTCGAACAGCATCGGCTCCGACGCGAAGAGTGTTCCAGCCGCTTTCTAATTGTTGCTGAGTGCTTTGAAGGCAACAGTTGCAACCAATACTTGGGGCATCATTTGCCAGTGCTCCGCTGATAGTAGCCGCAGACCTTGGGAGCTCTTCGACCACACCTAAATCATCTTCAACATGAGATGATTGCTCTGACTTCATAGATATAAATGTCATGTGACTGCCACCTTCCTTAAAGCAAAATTCACGAATCTTATGTCTTAGTAGTACACACTTACTTGGCCGTCCTACCCTTTGGCTTGCTTTTTATCCTACGCATTGAGTGCACCTTGCACTAATTTGGCGTGATTATGCTGGTGAGCAATGCTCACCAGTTGTTTTTGTCTAATTATTTAGACCTGTTTTATGTCAGATCTGCTGGTATTGTTGCGATCATTGATGGCCTTCGAGAAAACTCAACAAACCAACTGGCTAGCTTTTCTCGAGAGTCTCGCCAGGGAAGATCAATCAGCCTAAAATCTAAATAGCCTAGCGCGCAGCCCAACGCAACTTCTCTAAAGTTACAATCAGCTTGATTTGTAAAATGCTGTATATTATTTTCTAAATAATTCAATGCGCTTTCAATCGAATCAATCCAACGCTGCTTCCAGAATTCTGATTGTTCTGCGTCTTGGCGATTTTTTTCCATCACATACAAATACGCTGAGTCCATCACTCCATCGCACACCGCCTCGAAAGTGCGATATTTACTACTCGTATAAGCCACCTCGCGCCCCAGTTCAGACTCTACTAAGAAATGACATATAGTACGGCTATCAGCTATTAACTCACCTTCTTGAGTAACCAATGTGGGTATTTTGCCCAATGGGTTATGCGCTCTAATTCGTTCTGAATCCTTCAGCGGGTTAGCCGCTTCTATTTGATATTGTTCAACTATCCCTAGCTCGTACATGTGCACTAGCACCTTTCTCGCATACGGCGACGAAGGCGAATAAAATAATATTGGTGTTCCCATCTTGGTGTCTACTCTCCATTTGATTTTCTCTTGCTGACTGAATACAACGGTCAAATACCTTTATGCCAGCAATCAACTTTAATTTTACCTGATGGTAAATAAATTTCGATTGCAATAGCCCGACAACCAGTCTGCTTCTTACATTTTAAGCACGTTATTCCAACAAACTCACATCACAATCTCGACAGATGAATCAATGAGTGTTTTCGATTCAAAAGACACTCATCTTCAAAATTGATTCATATCAGTCTAAGCCAAACAACTCTTATGAAACGAAGTTCACAATGGAATAACAGAAATACTATACATACCAGTAGGTAAAATATCAAGAATATAATATTGCATTACCTAGCATAAGCCATTGAATTCAATAAAAATCAAACTACGCATCATTGCAATATCCAATTAACTCAGCACAGCATTAACTCACTTTAAGGCCTAGATGTACCAACCGAGCAATTAGATGGATCCATTTATTAGCTTATTTTGAATAACTTAGGCTGCGCTCTAACGGCATATTGAGCTGAATAAAAGTAGTTATTTACTTGTATTCGCCACCTTAACTGGAGGCCGACAATGATTGACGAAAGCTTAAAGTTCATTCAAAAGCTGCATCGTTCAATTTAAATGGGTTTGCTCCTATCGCGATTGATATATTATAGTTGAAGGACAGGGCGTATCTATCTAGCTTCCATCTAACGCGCTAATTCTAAATCCTTTTGTATACTATACTGTAGCAGTAAACATCAATCAAGCCTGCCTGACTAAGTGAAAACTGACAGCAAAGAGATGCCGAATACAGTTACATCGCGTCTGCTGCTGGGATGCTCGAACGGCGAGGGTTTATTTCTTCTGCAATAGCTTCGCGCTTAGTGCAAGTTACTAACGGTTGCCACTATACGCAGGGGCCGTTAAGATTTTGGGCTATTTTTGATTTATATGGACAAGCAAAACTTAATTATTCAACCACACAAGTAACTATATATTGATGAAAAATATTAACCTGTATAACTTGCGAAGTCTTAATTTTCACATAGGTACAACTTAAGCTAAGTAAATCGTTCTAACAAATTCTAAGTCTCTTTTCTGGGTATGCCCAGCGAAAACAATACAGTCTGAATCAGTTTATATTGAATTTAATGGCGAAACAAAGAGAATATCTAAATATTAGTTTTGTTAAATGGAAAAGGCGTATGGCTATGAGCTGGGTAAAAATATCGTTCACTCAATACTTTTCTGTCTAACAATATCTTATTTAAAACAAACTAAAACCAAGGGGGTTATATGCCAACGAAGCAGAATTTAATTAACGCCGCGCGCGAATTATTGTGGGAAGTAGGCTATGAATCAATGAGCCCAGCCTTAGTGCTTCAGCGAAGTGGTGCAGGCAAAGGTAGCTTTTACCACCATTTCACTAGCAAGGAAAACCTTGCACACACTGCGATCATTGAAGTTCAAGATGAACTGAATCATCTGACCGAAACAATATTACAAGGATCGGGCTCTCCCTTGGATCGCATTCGAAAATTTCTATTACTCGAAAGACAAGCATTGATGGGCTGCCGGCTAGGCCGCTTAGTGAATGAACGTAGCGTTATTGAATCCAGCTTGTTGGGCCCAATCACTGAGTATTTCAATCGCTCACAAGCGTTAATTGAGACGGTTATCCAACAAGCTCAAGCGGAAGGGGAACTGAAACAGTCTATTGATTCGAAAGCGCTTTCCTTACTTATATTAACCACCATTCAAGGCGGCTTTGTACTCTCAAAAGCAGTTCAAGACAACGAGATTTTGCCCACTATAGCAACCGCACTGGATGAGTTGCTTAACTCACAAAAACCGTAACACTAATATTGCTGCAATTCCGTTAGGCATCATAATAATGTAAGGAGGACTTCGCCAGATAGCCCTTCGATGAAGATATAGTGACTTAAAATGAAAATCTGCACCGTTCATCCGCTTTTAGACGATATAAATAAAGGGCTTTGAGTTTGTACCTAAACTTTATGCTCACATGCCTGATACTCCGATCACAGATGAGGCACAACGGTCATTGCCAACGGTTAATATTGAGAATGAATGTGTTTTTTGCTCCGTGGCACACCGAGCTATAACAAAGTAATCGCGCATAAACTCAACAATAACGGCACGGACCGCTTAACCAAACCTGAGACGAACCTCGAATTTTTAACAATATTGTAAATACCGGCCTTTCCTCGAGCTTGCGCGATTCGCTTTTAAGTCAAAGGATGCAGTAAAGATCGCAACGAGGATCAAAAAATCAACGCGAACAAGGGCTCGTGCAAAACTATTGCCGCGAGCCATCGTCGTTCCACGATGAGTAAAAATAGTCGAGCAAGCCATTGTTCTCAACGCTATTTGGGGGCGCAGCATAGTTCTGTTACTTAATCTGGAATTAACCGAATAGAAACGATCCCAACTAGCCCATGCTTGCCAGCAAAGCGACATTACCTCCAGCGGCGGTGGTATCAATACAAAGGTGACGTTCAATAACACAGCGCTCGGCGATATTATTTTCAGTCACTAGCGGCACTAAAGCGCCGTTGCGAGCCGCCAATGCCTTACGAATTTCGCTCAAGTCAGCGGCATCGCTGCTACAGACCACCGCAGCAAAACCATTAAGGTCGGTTAACAGTTCTCTTGACAAGAAGCCGTTGATCGCATGCTCGTCAGTTGCACTTGGGCAAATAATTAGAGTTTGACAACCAACACTTTGAGCTGCTTCTGCCTGAGCCTTGGCTAATTCAGGTGTTGGCCCCAAGCAAAGCACCCGTCCAATCGGGAACACAGATAATTTATTCGACTCACCGGTTGGCCCAGGAAGGTAACGACTCGAAACTTGCTGGCGTTGGTCGCTCAATGCATTGAGCGCATTCTGTGCCACATCAATAGTCACTTCTGGCCCAGCGACCACATTAATAAATTGATGATCATCACTACTGACGAAGCGTTTTAAATAGTGTGGACCACCCGCTTTGGGGCCAGTGCCAGAAAGGTTTTCACCGCCGAAAGGCTGTGTACCCACCACTGCACCAATCTGATTTCTGTTAACGTACATATTACCAACCTGTAAACCGGTAGTAATTCTCTCTACACGGTCGTCAATCCGCGTATGCAGGCCAAAGGTAAGTCCGTAGCCGCTAGCGTTGATGTCTTTCACCAACTGACCGATTTTATTGGCTTTAAAGGTGGCCACATGAAGTACTGGCCCAAAAATTTCTTTCTCCATATCAGCAATACCATCGACCTTGATAACCGTTGGTGCAACGAAGTGACCAACACTCGGTGCCGCAAGTTTCTTCAGTAAGCGCGATTGCTGTTCTGCGTTGTCGACATAAGCTTGAATGTCACGACGCGCGTCATCACTGATTAGCGGCCCAACGTCAGTATCTAGTTGCCAAGGGTCACCCAGCGTCAACTCGTCCATTGCACCATAAAGCATGGTTAAGAAATTATCGGCAATGTCTTCTTGAAGATATAACAAACGTAATGCCGAGCAGCGCTGCCCAGCAGATTGAAACGCTGAGACAACAATGTCGCTAATGGCCCGCTCAGGCAGTGCTGTTGAGTCAACAATCATGGCGTTAAGACCACCCGTTTCGGCGATTAAGGGCGCGCCCGCCGAGGCATTATTAGCTTGCGCTTTATTAATCGTCTGTGCGGTGTTAGTTGAACCGGTAAAACAAATACCTTGTAACCTAGAGTCTCCCGCCAAGGCGGCTCCGACTAGCTGCCCGCTACCTGGTAATAACTGCAATACCGACCTCGGTACACCCGCCTTATGCAATAGCTGAACGGCCAAGTAAGCCACTATTGGTGTTGGATCGGCAGGCTTAGCCAAGACACCATTGCCAGCCGCTAACGCGGCTACGACTTGTCCGGTAAAGATTGCCAACGGGAAGTTCCAAGGAGAGATACAGGCAAAAATACCACGCGCTTTACGACTGCCTAATTGTTCAATTTGTGATGCGTAGTATCTCAGAAAATCGACAGCTTCACGTAGTTCAGCAACCGCATCATTTGGAGACTTACCGGCTTCTCGAGTTAATACGGCAAACAGTTCACCATGATTTTTCTCATATAAATCGGCCGCTTTATTTAGCACGCGCGCGCGCTCAGCGCCGGACACAAATGACCAAGTCTCGGCGGCAACAATAGCTCCTTCGACATCACTGAGGCAGGCTTCGACGACGCTGCCGACTAGCGCTTCTGGATTATAAGGATTGCGGACCTCTATCGGCGCTTGACCAATCGGAGCGTGGGCAAGTAACGGACTGGCGTGCCACTTTGTGTGCTTGAATGGGTCACGCGCTCGATCAAACTTATCGATGTCATCGAAGTCGCTTAAGTCCCAGCCGGCTGAATTCGCACGCTCAGGTTGGTATAAATCTTTTGGCATGTCTATCGGCGATGCCTTGTTACTGAGATTAGTACTAATCTCGGTACGCCATGTTGCTATGGGGTCAGCAGCAATTTCTTCTGGGCTAACATCTTCATCAATCACTTGATTTACAAAGGAAGAGTTGGCGCCGTTCTCCAGCAAGCGCCGAACTAGGTAAGCAAGCAGGTCTCGATGTTCACCGACCGGCGCGTAGATACGACAACGTGAATCGCTGTTTGCGGTGATCTGCTTGTAAAGCGATTCGCCCATGCCATGCAAGCACTGAAACTCGTAGGCATCATCCAAGTCAGATTCAGCCGCTGCGCTAAGTGCCTGCACTGCCGCAACGGAGTGCGCATTATGCGTGGCAAATTGAGGATAGATTCGATCAGTTGCGGCCAACAGCTGCTTAGCACAGCAGATATAAGCGACATCGGTAGCCGACTTTCTAGTGAATACCGGAAAGCTACTTAAACCCTCGACCTGCGCCCGTTTGATCTCATAGTCCCAATAGGCACCCTTAACCAAACGCACCATAATTTTTCGGTCGTAGTGCTCGGCCAAAGCGTAAAGCCATTCGATCACGGCACTGGCACGCTTACCATAAGCTTGCACCACAACGCCAAAGCCGTCCCAGCCCGCCAGTCTCGGGTCTTGTAAAACCGCGTCAATAACGTCGAGTGACAAGTCCAGCCTGTCGGCCTCTTCGGCATCGATGTTCAAGCCCATATTGGCACTCTTGGCCTGCAACGCCAACTCTAAGGTACGCGGCACAAGCTCGCTCAACACGCGCTCTCGCTGCGATGCTTCATAACGCGGATGCAATGCAGACAACTTAATTGAGATGCCAGGATTGCCCCGAATATCGTCGTTAGTTGCGCCTGTTGATAACGCCTCAACGGCCACTTGGTAACTTTTAAAAAAGCTCGTAGCATCATCAGCTGTCAGCGCCGCCTCTCCCAACATATCATAAGAATAGCTATAGCCTTGAGCCACCCGTTTTGCGCCGCGCTTAACCGCCGATTGAATCGTCTCGCCTAATACAAATTGGTTACCCATCTCTTTCATTGCGCGTTTAACCGCAACCCGAATCACCGGCTCGCCAACACGTTTAACAGCGCCTCGTAAAGTCGATGAAATAGCATTGCTTGAAGTCTCATCCAACACTTTACCAGTCAGCATAAGGCCCCAGGTCGCTGCGTTCACCAATGACGACGATGACTTACCTAAATGCTCCCCCCAACTTGAAGGTGCAATTTTATCTTCAATCAAGTCATCAATCGTTTCGCTATCTGGCACCCTCAATAGCGCTTCGGCTAAACACATTAACGCCACGCCTTCATCGGTCGATAAACCGTATTCGGCTAAAAACACCTCCATTAAACCAGGCTTGTCGTCGCCGCGCACGGCTCTAACCAAATCGGCGCCGGCGCTTGATGCATCCGCCAGTAAGCTTGCGGATAATTGCGCGTGATCTATTAATTTGTTAAGTACCGTCTCTTCGTTGGCTGTATGTAGCCGTCGAATCGCGTCGCGTAATTGCTCTAAGTTTGTCATGGCGGAATAAGCGTTTGATAATTGTCTGCTAAAAGTCTAGCTCAACAATGCCCATCATTTTTCCTTGTATTTTCACTTATTCAGAGAATAACCTTTATTTTTGGCAAAATAAGAGTTCAATCACCCATGTATCAACACCCAAATAGACAATTGAACCCCTTAGACAAGGAAATATCAGCAACGCTACTCACAAGGATAGTCTGTCTTTAAGGAACGATAGACGTTGCTTGCTAGTTGGACTGAATTTCGCTCTGAGTCTTTTACATGATCTAAAGTCTCTTCAGCAATATCCAAAACTGTTCTTTGCTCTGGTAAACAAAAGCCAGCCAAGGCGGTCGGCGATGAGGCCCTTGTGCCGAGGCGTGTTTTAAATGCTCGCTCCGCAAGGGTTGGCTCAGATTCATCAATCGATTTAATGATTGCCATATCGGTTAGTATGGCCCCCTGCAAAAAACCTTTAATGAAAGATAAGCAATCCTCCATCGCATCCGTGTCATCCAAGCAACGCAGCTTATCCACGACCACGATAACCTCAGTCATAGCCTTCTCTTTGGGTTTAGCAATTAGCTGGCTTTGAGCGTGCGCGGCGCTCGCGCTAAACAGTGTCAGAGTAAGCAGCGACAGTAGAGCAATAGTAAATTTCATGAGTATCCTCTTAAGTTTCAAATTGGTTTAGATTAATTTCAGGTTAGTCAGTTACAACTAACGGCTTGTTTTTTGACGTATTTAATACAGTAACCGCGAGTAATGCAGACGCGATTGATCCAATCATAACGCCAAGCTTCACGGTCGTTTGATAGGCCAACTCTTGGTCTTCAAAGGCGAGAGTTCCAATGAACAAACTCATCGTGAAGCCAATACCACACAGTAAGCAAACACCGTAGAACTGAGGCCACGATGCGCCTTCAGGTAGTTTTGCCAATTTCAACTTGATAGCCAAGTAACACATACCAAATATGCCTATTTGTTTGCCGACGAATAGACCCAATGCAATGCCAAGGGTAATCGGGCTAAATAAATCACCGACACCAATGTTGCTGAGATCGATGCCAGCATTGGCGAATGCAAACAAAGGAAGTACGAAGAAGGCGATCCAAGGATGCAACGCGTGCTCGAGCTCGGGCAACATCGGTTTACCATTTTGGTTTTTGAGCTTTAGTGGAATGAACCATGCGATGGCAAAACCCGCCAGCGTTGCATGCACTCCAGATTTCAGAACAGCCACCCAAACGATCATTCCAACAACCGCATAGGGAGACAATGTATTGACCTTAAAGCGATTAAGTAAAAATAAAATCACTAAGCCAGCTATGCCAACCATTAGCGAGGCCGTTGAAAGCTCAGCCGAGTAGAATAAGGCAATAATAACGATCGCTCCGATATCGTCAAAGATTGCGACACTTAATAGAAATAGCTTTAAAGATAACGGCAAGCGCGTTCCAAATAAGGTAAACACACCAATCGCAAAGGCAATATCCGTGGCTGATGGGATCGCCCAGCCGCGTATTCCAATCGGGTCATCAATGGTAAAAAACACATAGATGAGGGCCGGAAATACAATACCGGCAACCGCCCCGATTGCCGGCAATATAATTTGTTCTTTGGATGACAAATTGCCATCTAAAACTTCTCGTTTTATCTCCAAGCCGATCAGTAAGAAAAACAGCGCCATTAAACCGTCGTTAACCCAGAGCAGCAAGGGCTTGGCTATTTCAAGCGACCCAAAAGCAACTTCAACCGGCACATCTAAAAAGCCAACGTACAAGACACTAGCCGGTGAGTTGGCTAGCACCATCGCTACCAAAGCAGCAGCTACCAGTAGAGCACCACCAAAAGACTCATGGTGAATCAACCTAGTTAAATTCATAACAACCTCGAAAAATAGGGAGGCCAAGTATACGATTAAGAGAATTTAATTATATTCGAACTATATTTAACTATAATCAGGTTTTATCGAATATTCGAAGCCGCCAACATGAAGCAACTTAATTTTAATCACCTTCAGTATTTCTACGCAGTTGCTAAAGAGGGCGGCGTTACCCGGGCGGCGGAAGCCTTGCACGTGACCCCGCAAACCGTCAGCGGACAGATAGCCACGTTTGAAAGTTATATTGGTGCGCCTTTGTTTCAGAGGCACGGCAAACGCTTGGAAGTTAATAGCTTAGGTCAAATTACTTTGCGCTATGCAGAGGATATTTTTAATTTGGGCAATGAGCTATCAAGAACCCTAGCGTCGCATGACGTCGGCCAGGTTGCCAATTTCAATGTCGGGATTGTCGACGCTATCCCAAAAGTGATGGTTTTCGAGATGTTGAACGATTGCTTCGATATCGACAGTCGCTTCATTCTAGAGTGCCACGAGGGCGACTTACCAAGCCTGCTAGCCGATTTATCAATGAATAAACTCGATTTGATAATTTCTGACCAACCTCTGCCGATAGGGGTCAGTGTGAGAGCAATTAATCACTACCTCGGCCAGTCTGGGATTACCTTCTTCGCTCGCAAAGAAGACTGTGCGAAATATCAATCGAACTTTCCAGAATCATTGCATCAGGCCCCGTTTCTTATGCCTGGGCGCAATTCCGCGCTACATCAGAATTTAGAATCGTGGTTCGTTCAGACAAAAATCGCACCAAAAATAGTCGCTGAGTTTGATGATAGTGCGCTGCTGAAATTCTTTGGCCAAACAGGCCGAGGTATTTTTTGCGTAGCTACTGCGGTTGAACGCGATGTATTGGCGCAGTTCGAGGTCGCTATCATTGGTAGAATTGAGTCTGTTTCAGACCGCTACTATGGAATTTCGCCAGAACGAAAAATAAAACATCCGGCCGTCGATACCGTATTAAGAACCTCCGAGCGCTTACTTTCTAAGTAGCGACATCCCTAGAAAAGACACTATTTACGAAGCAAAGAGCCCAGCAAGAAAACTGGCTCATCTTAATCTTCTATACCTCTTTCGAGTCACATTAAGATAAGCAAACCACACTAATTTTTAGTTATGCTGAAGTCTCTATAAGTATTTTCCGAATGTTTTTTAAATAATATTCGAATTTTATAAATCTCTGATTTAGTTATTATTATCTCACTGAAACTAGGAGGTAATAAAATGCAAACTGTAATTCACTCGAATGACTTCGCTATCACCAGCGCCTTAGATTCTTTTATAAAAGACCACGCGACTAAATCCATGCGTGTCTGCACAGACCGAGTAGAGCGCGTGGTTATACGTTTAAAAGACGTAAACGGACCCAAAGGTGGTGTCGACAAGGAGTGCTCTGTAGAAGTCAAATTAGCAAGACATGCACCAATCGTAGTCCGCAAGCGCAGCTCGGATGCTTATGCAAGCATTCGCCAAGCACTTGGCCGCGCATCGAGAATAACCCTACGTAAACTCGGTAAACGCCGCGCCTACAAGGCCTCTGCACAGTCTCTTCAGGTGGAACAGCAACTACAGAGTGAAATCACTGAGACTACAGAATAGCAAAACTCAGTTACCAGACTCTTCGAATTTATTTATACAGGAACAAAACAATGAACTTACAGAATATTTTAAATAGCCTCACGCAAAACACCAATCAAACCCCGCCGCAAAACGATCAGGTGTCGGCGCAGCAACCCGGAGGACTGTCTTCCTTGATACCAGGTGGTTTAATGGGAGGCGCTGCAGCAGGTGGCGTTATGGCTTTACTGCTTGGCAGTAAATCGACTCGTAAAATGGCTAAAAAAGTTGCCACTCTCGGCGGCACCGCTGTTTTGGGCGGCTTGGCTTATAAGGCTTATGGCAATTGGCAACAAAGTAAAGCCTTGGGACAAACTCTGCCGGTAACCGATCAAGACATTCAATCGGCCGCGCAAACTCAGCCGCAACTTAACGATGGATTGATTGAGGCCACTCAAAACCCACTAACCATGACCTTAATCAAAACGATGATTGCTGCATCAAAAGCGGATGGTAATATCGATGCCGTCGAGCATAAGCGCTTGTTTGACGCTATCGAGGGCGCTCAATTAAGTGCCAGTGATAAAGGCGGTGTATTTGATTTGATGGCACGCGACATACCGATCCAAGAAATCACCGCGGGCATCACCCAAGATCATCATAAAGCCGAAGTTTATCTTGCTGGCTATCTTGCTATTGAAGTCGATGATCAAGCAGAACGAACATTCCTAAACAATTTAGCGATCGCCTTAGATCTTCCCAGAGGTCTTTCTGCCTACCTAGAACAACAAGCCGATCAAGGCATCGCTGCCTAGGACAATCAAGTCACTGCTTAAATTCTATCAATTAGCTATAATGAATTAGTTTTTCTATGAATTAGCTATTATAGCTGCACTAAAAAGGCTCGGATGTATCCGAGCCTTTTTCTTATTAACAGAGACCTCAGCCTAACTCGAGGAAAGAGCTAAAATGTTTGCAATGCCGCCACCTTTAGTTGAATAGATTGCGGTTGAATACATTACAAACACTTTTTATCTCGCCCCTGAATTAGGCTGAGGTCTCTAACGAAACATTACGCCCAATGAACTCTATCGACCCCATAATTTGGTTCTTTCTCTTCGGCTTATTCGCAGGAGCAATGAAATCTGAGCTGCGCCTCCCTAGCCAGATATACGACTTCGTGTCAATGCTGTTGCTGCTCACGATCGGCTTAAAAGGCGGCATCGAGCTGGCAAATCAACCGTTCGCAACTTTGTTACCGCAAATGGCCTTAGTCGTTGGAATGGGTTTTTTATTGCCGCTACTAGTCTTCCCAATTTTAAAACACGTGGGCAAATTCAATAAAGCCGATTCAGCCTCAATCGCGGCTCATTACGGCTCGGTCAGTGTGGGTACGTTCGCAGTCGCTGTCGCCTATATGAACACTCGTAATATCGAGTTCGAAGAGCACATGGCATTATTTGTAGTGTTATTAGAGATACCCGCGATTTTGGTCGGTATCGTCTTGGCTAAAGGCTTGTCAAAAGATACCCAATGGTCGACTGTCGGGCATGAAGTTTTACTCGGTAAAGGCGTGATGTTCCTATTGGGCGGGCTGTTCATTGGTTGGTTAAGCGGGCCATCAGGGGTTGAATCAATATCACCGCTGTTCTTCGATTTATTCAAAGGCATTCTCGCTCTTTTCCTCTTAGAGATGGGATTAATCACGGCAAGCCAGCTTGGTAGCTTGAAACGCTATGGTTTGTTTTTGGTAATATTTGGCATTGTCACACCGCTATTTTTTTCCGTCATCGGTACAGCTACCGGTTTGGCCTTAGGCCTATCTATCGGCGGCACTGCCATCTTAGCAACCCTATTCGCGAGTGCTTCTTATATCGCCGTGCCAGCGGCCATGCGGATCTCAGTGCCCGAAGCAAACCCGACACTGTCACTTACCGCCTCGTTAGGCATCACCTTTCCATTTAATATATTACTCGGCATACCACTCTATCATTGGCTTGCCAGCAGTGCACAAAATATACTCGTATAACAAAATCGTATAAAAAAATATAGGTCATTAAGTCGCTATGAATAATCACAAAACCAAATTGCTCACCGTTATTACTGAAGCGGCTTTGGAATCTCGCTTAATCAATGATATAGAACAACTCGGCGGACTCGGTTACACTATCACCAATGCTCGAGGAAAAGGCAGTCGAGGCTTGCGTAGCGGGTCTTGGGAAGCAAACGCAAACATTCGAATAGAAGTTATATGCGGCCCAGAGCTTGTAAACCAACTAGCCGAACATCTACAACGAAAATACTACGACAACTATGCAATGGTTACCTTCACTAGTGACGTTGAAGTGCTTAGACCTACTAAATTTAGCGATTAGATTCAATCACCCCCCAGAACCTCAATATGCCAACACCAAAAATTAACAACCTCAATGCCAAGCCATTACCCTTGATAGGCATTTTAGGTGATGGTCAGCTAGCCATGATGATGACTCAAGCCTATCAAGCAATAGGAGGTAAAACGATTGTCTTTGCAGAGCGTGCTGGCGGGCCTGCAAGTATGGTTGCCGACCAATTGATTATAGGCCGCAGTAACAGCATCGAAGATTTAACCGAATTCTTCAAGCAGGCAGACATTGTCACATTAGAGAACGAGTTTATCGACAGTCAGCTATTAATTGATGCCTCGGCACAAAGTGATACGCAGGTTGCTCCCCACCCTGCACGCTATCAATTAATTGAAGATAAACTTTCTGAAAACCTCTTTTTTGAAAGCCTTGATATTAATATTGCAGACTTTTTCGAAGTTAGTAATGCACGTGACTTAGTTAACAAATCAGGTTACCTAAAGCTTGCCAAGGGCGGCTATGACGGTATAGGCACCTATAAGGTTCGCAATATCAAACAGGCTACTAAAGTATTTGAGAAGATAAAGAGCAGTGGCACTGTTTTGTTTGAATATGCAGTCGATTTCAATAAGGAGCTATCTCTGATTGCGGTCGCCAACTCCAACGACATTGTTTTCTACCCTCTGTTCGAGACTCATCAGGAAGATGGCACTTGCCGTTACGTAAGTTATCCGTCAGGGGTCTCGGCTGAAGTAGAGCGTTCGGCACAAAACCAAGTCAAAAAAATAATGCAAGCCCTGAATACTCGAGGGCTTTTCGCATTCGAATTTTTTCTAGACCAAGATGATAAATTGATATTAAATGAGTCTGCCCCAAGACCTCATAACTCAGGCCACATTACGCTCGATTTAATGGACTGCTCACAATTTGAAAATCACATGCGCGCGGTTGCTGACCTGCCACTCATACAGCCTTTAGCCAAATACCAGTCAATGCTGATGGCGAACCTTTTGGGCACACGTAATGGTTCATTTAATGAAGATCAAATAATGGCTCAGATCACAGACGAAAACTTGTCATTCACATTTTACAACAAGCAGGAATCTCGAGTTAAGCGTAAAATGGGGCATGTCAATTTGTGGGGTGCCGAACAAAAACGACGAGCCGATCACTTAATCGAAAATTTAGTAATCTAAAATAAAAATGAAAATTGCGATAATAATGGGGTCAGATTCAGACTGGCCGATAATGAAAGCGGCGGCCGAGATATTAAGCGAATTCGAGGTCGAGCATCAAGCTAAAGTGGTCTCTGCGCATCGCACACCTGACGATATGGTGGCATTTGCAAAATCGGCTGAAAGCGAAGGCTTTAGCGTCATCATCGCAGGTGCTGGCGGCGCTGCCCACCTGCCGGGCATGGTTGCCTCGTGCACTACCTTGCCGGTGATCGGCGTACCAATAGCCGGTAGCAAGCAAAAACTGGACGGGATGGATTCACTACTATCGATTGTGCAGATGCCGAAAGGGATTCCGGTCGCTACGGTGGCAATAAATAATGCCACCAACGCGGCTCTACTGGCAATTAGAATGCTGGCAATCAGCGATCAAAAAATCCGCTCTCAGGTCGCGGCATACGCGGTCGCGATGGCGGCAACATCAAGAGCTAAAACGCTTGAATAGAGGCCATCAAAGGCCCGCGCATCATGATGTAAGGCCGATATTATTAAAGGCATAAGTTAAACGCATATACAATATTCAAATCCCATAACAGACGCTTGACTATTTTTTATTAAGAGTGCAGCCTGTGAGTTATAAGCAGGTAATAAAAAATAGTAGTATTCGGAGGATTTAATGAATCGTATTAGTCGCATTATCGTTGTCTCTTTTTTAGCCGTTCTAGCCATTGGCACCAGCGCCACATTAAGCGCTGATGAAACGTGTATGTCGCCATATATGGCAAAAATCGTAGGCCAAGAAGATTTTGTTTATGTCTGGACCCTGGGTCGTGAGGGTTTAGGTGACGAGCAAGACAAGATGGTCACCATTGACGTCAACCCGATCTCGACTCACTATGGCAAAGTCATTAACTCTGTCTCAGTTGGCGGCCGCAACGAAGCTCATCACTCTGGTTTTACCGACGATAGAAAGTATCTTTGGGCTGGCGGCCTCGATAGCAATAAGATCTTTATCTTTGACGTGCATACCGACCCAGCCAAACCTACGCTACATAAAACCATTAATAACTTTGTTGCTAAAAGTGGCGGCGTAGTTGGCCCGCACACCTTTTATGCTCTCGCTGGACGAATGATGATTACCGCCTTGTCTAACAATGCTGACCATGGTGGTCGTACTGCATTGGTAGAGTATTCGAACCAAGGTGAATACATCGCCACTCATTGGAACCCGACCGACCAAGACCTTCGCGGAGCAGTAAAGTCAGGTGACTATGCCGACGGCTATGGCTACGATGTCAGAGTCTTGCCTCGCCGCAATGCGATGTTCACCTCGTCGTTCACCGGCTGGTCAAACTACATGATGGACTTTGGCACCATGCTACAAGACGGCGAGGCGATGAAACGCTTTGGCAATACCATGGTGAAATGGAACCTTCATTCTCGCAAACCCGAAAAAGTCCTCGACGTGCCAGGTGCACCACTTGAAATACGCTGCGCATGGCAGCCAGATCACAACTACTGCTTCACTACCACCGCGTTGACCTCGAAAATTTGGCTGATCTACGAAGATGACCAGGGAGAGTGGCATTCAAAAGCAGTCGCCGATATCGGTGACCCATCAAAAATACCATTACCCGTCGACATTTCAATTACCTCGGATGACAAAGGCCTTTGGGTACAAACTTTTATGGACGGAAAAACTCGATACTTTGATATCTCTGATCCTTTTGCACCGAAGCAGGTGTACGAGAAAGTTATTGGCTCACAGCTAAATATGATTTCACAAAGCTGGGATGGCAAACGCGCTTACTTCACCTCATCTCTGTTAAAAAACTGGGACAAGAAAGGCGCTGCCGATGAACAATTCTTTAAGTCATACACCTGGAACGGAAAAGACTTAAAGCTGGAATTCGAGATCGACTTTAAAGCTGAGAAACTTGGTAGTGCCCACCAAATGAGATTTGGTGCTTACGGTCTGTATGGAATGCAGCGGCCTAGCGCTACTACGCAGTCAGCCAGCCCAAGCGCCGGTAGTGAGCTTGCTTCACAGTAACAACACCTTACTGACGTTTTAGGCTAACTGTCTATACTCAAGGCTAATTAACCATGCTCAAGGCTACTTATTAACCATGCTCAAGGCTACTTATTAACCATGCTCAAGGCTGCTTATTAACCATGCTCAAGGCTACTTATTAACCATGCTCAAGGCTGTCGTAGTTACAAAGCTGATGTGCGCCGTTATCTGTGGGATTAGTCTCTGCGGCCTTAGCGTCAGCGCTTTTGCGTCTGATCTCAAAGCCGACCGCCAAGGCGTATACCTAGCACCAGGCTGGGGTAAGCTCTCGTTTGAAGCACCCGCTGTAGGCACATACTCATTGCCGGTAATCAGTCAAGCGGCTGATGGTACAGTGTTGAATAGCGACGGTGAGTCACAACAGCTTGCTGAGCTAATGTACGACAAGGTCACTCTGTTAAGCTTTATTTATCGCACCTGCGATGATGTTAACGGCTGCCCACTATCGACCATGGTGCTGTACACCACGGGTAATAAAATAGCTGAGCAACAAGGCCTTAAAGGCAAACTTAGAATACTCACTCTTAGCTTCGACCCGGAGTTTGATACGCCTAAGGTTATGAAAGAATTTAGCCAATCGATCAATGCGGGCAAAACCATCGATTGGCATTTTTTAACCAGCCAATCAGATCAAGCGATCAAGCCGATTCTCGAGTCGTACCAGCAGTCGGTGGTGCCTGATGCCACTAACGAGGGAGAAGGGCGCAATAAGTTCTCACATATTTTACGCGTCTACCTGATTGATCGAAAAAAGCAGATTCGCAACATCTACAGTATGTCTTTCTTACACCCGGATATTTTGATTAATGACGTTAAAACATTGCTACTCGAAGATGCCATTGCTGAAGCGGCAAACAACAAAAAATAGATGAGATTTTGGCGGATATTTGTTTGTCTAATGATGGCCAGCTCGATTGGCAAAGCGGAACAGGCAAACACCTCTCTAGACCACATCCGCCTCGCTCCCGGTGACGATAAAACACGTTACCAACAATCGTCCTATAAAACTAACTCACTAAGCTTGCCTATGCGTCGTGGCCAAGTCGCTAAGCTACACGAGATAGCAAAAACCCCTCAGCTGGGGCTTCCGGCATTACCTAGAAATATAATAGAGCAGGTTGATCGCAACAAAATTGAACTCGGTCGCAAACTATTTTTTGATCGACGCCTATCACATAACAAAACCATGTCATGCGCCATGTGTCATATCCCGGAACAAGGTTTCAGCAGCAATGAAGTCTCTCGACCAATCGGCTTTGAAGGTCGTGCGATAAAACGCAATGCACCAACAATTCTTAACATTGCTTTTGCCAAGCGATTATTTTGGGATGCTCGTGAAAACCAACTAGCGCAACAAGCTTGGTCCCCCTTATTAGCCGCCAATGAGATGAATAACGTTTCAATCGGAGCGGTGATCGAGGTTATCAATGATGACCCAGAGTACCGGTCTCTTTTTAACAAAGCATTTCACCAGGCCCCCGACATGCTAAATATCGGCCAAGCAATCGCTCAGTATGAACGCAGCTTAATTGCCGCTAACTCACGTTTCGACCAATGGCTTTACGGCAACATTGGCGACGCGTTAAACAAACAAGAGATAGCTGGCTACCGATTATTCATTGGCAAAGCAGGGTGTTCGTCATGCCACACGATCAATCGCAGCGACGCTCTGTTTACCGATCAAAATTTACACAACACCGGGCTCGGCTATTCAAACTCAATGACTAAAACCTCGGATACGGTAACCGTTCAGTTGGCACCCGGCGTTACTACCCAAATCAAGCAAAGTGTTATTCAGTCTGTTGGCGGTATAAAAGAGAATGATCTCGGGCGCTACGAAGTAACCAGCAAACCAAGTGATCGCTGGAAATTCAAGACACCCTCACTAAGAAATGTCGAGCTGACCGCACCGTATATGCATGACGGTAGCTTTAAAAGCTTAGACGATGTGTTAGCGTTCTACAGCGATGGCGGTGTCGAGCACCCGTTATTAAGCGCGCTAATACGGCGATTAAATTTAAGCAAACTGGAACAAAGCCAAATTGTTAGTTTTTTAAAGACACTTACCGGTAGCGAGGTGAGAACACTGGTTGCCGACGGTCTCGCAGCGCCTATTGGCGACATAATTATAGAGCCAGATGATTAGTTTTTGATTCAGATCTGGGCATAACTCGACCAAGCACTAAAGACACGCATGACGCATGATTCATTTTTTAGAACATAGCCATCACATGATATCAATATACTGATCGACTGGCTCACGTTATTATTAAGCCTAATTGATTACAACTGCAATAAACTATCAGGGAGACCTCACCATGAGCACCATCGATATTGGCATTAAAGAACAAGATAGACTTAACATCGCGTTACATCTCAAACACTTATTAGCCGACTCGTACACGCTATACCTACAAACCCATAACTTTCATTGGAATGTGACCGGCCCGATGTTCAACCAACTGCATTTAATGTTCGAAGGACACTACACCGAGCTCGCTATTGCGGTTGATGATATCGCTGAGCGCATCCGTAGTTTAGATGTTGCCGCACCGGCAACGTATAAAGCCTTTTCTGAATTAAGCTCAATTAAAGAAGTCGATGGCGTTCCTAGTGCAGAAGACATGACAATACTACTCACCAAGGGGCATGAGCAGGTGGTAAAAACCTGCCGCGCGGCCCTTGCGGTGGCACAAGAAGCTGACGACGAGTCATCATCAGCACTGATTTCTGACCGCATGCGAGTGCATGAAAAAACCGCATGGATGTTACGTGCCTTATCGGCTTAGAGAATTGGCTAAATTAACTTTTAGCTGAATTAATTTAGTCTATTTAGCAACAGCGGCTATAAACCAATAGCCGCTGTTGCTAACACTTTGCGCCATCCAATAAGCAAATCAATAGTTGGCTTTTTCAATACGCCAAACGTCAACTCTAGCCCAAGGTATTGCCGTTCAATTGACTCTCAAGGTTTCTAGCCACTTGCTCTGGCGAGTTGGTTTTTCGAGCCATTAGGCTATACACCACCGGCACTACCAGTATGGTCAAGATCGTTGAGGCCAATACTCCAAATAGAATCACCGTGCCGACCACATAACGAGTTTCGGCGCCGGCACCACTAGCAAGAATCAAAGGAATAGTACCTGCGATAGTGGTGACACCGGTCATTAAAATAGGACGAAAACGAATCACCGATGCTGAGATTATCGCGCGGTTAAAGCGCATACCCTCGTCGCGCAGTTGATTGGCAAACTCGACGATTAAAATACCGTTTTTAGCCGCCAAGCCGATCAGCATGATTAAGCCAATTTGCGAATAGATATTGAGTGATTGGCCGGTTAACCATAAACCCAGCAAACCGCCACCGACGGTAAGCGGCACCGTAGTAATAATAATCAAGGGGTGCACAAAGCTTTCAAACTGGGCCGCTAAGACTAGAAAAACCACCAACAAACCAAGTGCAAATACGAACGCGATTGAACCGCCTGAGTCGACAAATGCACGGCTCTCGCCTTTGTAATCAACCACCGCCTCGTCGGGTAAATGTTCGTCAACCAAGCCCTGCAAATGAGCCAGCGCCTCGCCAAGGCTATAGCCGTCTGCTAAATTTGCATCGAGTGTGATAGAGCGTATGCGATTAAAACGCGACAACTGCTCTGCGGCCGCGTATTCCTTTATCACCAAGAAGTTAGAAATCGGAATTAATTCGCCGCTGCGCTGCGACCGCACCTGAATATTTTGTATCTGGTTAAATGAACTTTGCTGCGCGCGCTCACCTTCAATTATCACGTCATACTCTTCACCACGTTGTTGAAAGGTAGTGACTCGGCGACCACCCATCATTACTTCGAGTGTTCGTCCAATCTCGGCAATAGTGACGCCAAGGTCAGCAGCACGGTCGTAGTCAACGACAAAATCTATTTGTGGACGGGTCTGTTTGTAATCACTGTCTAAACCGTTAAAGCCTGGGTTATCTTGATTGATTTTATCAATAATAATTTGGCTCCACTCGGCTAGCTCTTCATAAGTTGAACCACCGAGTACAAACTGAACCGGCTTTTGAGTGCCGCCACCAAAACCACTTCGCATGATTGGAAAGGCACGCACGCCTGGCAAGTCAGATACTCGCTCACGCACGTCGTCCATAATGTCCCAAGCGGAACGACGCTCTGCCCAGTCGTTCAAAATCACGATGGCAATACCAGAGTTAAAGCTCTCAATAGAACCAAAGGCTCGTGGCGCTCGTACCAACAAACGATTAACCTCACCATTTTCCACCAATGGCATTAAACGCGACTCAATTTCAGTCATATATTCTTCAATATACTTATAGCTAGCACCTTCAGGGCCATTAACCAACAAGAAAAAAGCCCCACGATCCTCTTTAGGGCTGAACTCTTGGTCAATGAAACTATACGAAAATACGGCGATAGCGATGACCAAAAAATAGCCGACGAACATTTTAATAGGTGAGCGCAATGAATTAACTAAAATGGTTTGATAGCGCCTGCGAAGTCGTCGGAATACGGTGTTAACCGCATCGACTAGTTTGGTATTAGGCTCAGTACTGGCGGTGAGCATCTTTGAGGCCAGCATGGTAGACAAGGTCAGCGCGATCAGTGAGGAGAACGCGATTGCTGCCGCGATGGTCAAGGCAAACTCAGTGAACAGCAGGCCTAAGTCTCCTTCTAAAAAGGTAATCGGTACAAACACCGCGATTAATACTAAGGTTGTCGCGACCACCGCAAAGCCAACTTGCCGCGCACCTTTGTAGGCCGCGACCAATGGCGTTTCGCCCTTTTCTTGAATCCGTCGTACGATATTTTCGAGCACCACTATCGCATCATCGACGACTAAACCAATCGCCAGCACCAGCGCCAACAGAGTGAGCAGGTTAATCGAAAAGCCGAACGCATAGATCGCTATAAAAGTACCGATTAACGACACCGGCACGGTTACCGCTGGAATCAGCATGACTCGCACGCTACCCAAAAACAAGTAAATAACAAACACCACGCACAGAATGCTGATGAGTAAGGTGGTATAGACTTCGGTGATCGAAGATTGTACGAATATCGACGCGTCAAAGCTTTGCTTGATCGACATTCCGTCGGGCAAGGTTTTGTTCAATTTAGCGGCCAATTCTTTCGCGCCATTAGCCACATCAATAGTGTTTGAGGTCGACTGTCGAACAATTCCCAAGCCAATCATAGGCTCTTGATTACCACGGAAAAAAGTTCGATCTTCGACTAGGCCTAGTTCGACTCGAGCAACATCGCCCAAACGCACCAAGTAGCCGTCGTCACCTCGAGCCAGCACAAGTTGACCGAAATCTTCTGGCTTCTTAAACGCACGGTCTATACGCGCTTTAAACACCACCTCATCCGATTCAATAGCACCGGCGGGAAGTTCTAAATTCTCTGATCGTAGCGCTCTCTCAACATCACCAACACTTAAACCTCGAGCCGCTAGCGCAGTGCGGTCTAACCAGGCTCGCATTGCATAGGCCTGTCGACCGCCGATACGCACGCGTGCAACGCCATCCACCGCCGAAAATTGATCTACAATATAGCGATCAGCGTAGTCACTTAATTCGGGCACGGTCATTTTCGGGCTAACCAAATTCAACCACATGATCACATCGTTGCTACTATCAACTTTTTGAACTTCAGGCGGATCAGCCTCTTCAGGCAAGTTATCAGCAATACCCGCTACTCGATCGCGAACATCATTAGCAGCAGAATCAATATCTCGGTTAACTGAGAACTCGATCACCACATTTGATTGGCCGTCGCGTGAGGTAGATTGAATGAACTCTATTCCAGCGACGCCAGATATCCGCTCTTCGATAATTTGAGTGATGCGCGTCTCTACGATATTAGCAGGCGCGCCTGGGTAACTTACCTCTACGGTCACTACCGGCGGATCAATATCAGGATATTCTCGTAGCGTCAGCCTATCAAAAGAGACAATGCCAAAAACGATGATTAAAATTGAAATTACGGCGGCAAAAACCGGGCGTTTAACTGAAATGTCTGAGATTAGCATCGGTCTACCTACTGGCTAGGCTAGTTGCACCAGTATCAACCTTGACTTGGTCTTTATTGGTCTCGCTAGGCTTGGCAGTGGCTGGCTGCTCAGCGGCAGGGTTGGCTTTGTCAACTTGGGCTTCATCCGCATTTGGCTTTTGCAACAATTCGGATAAAGTCTCGTTATTGTTCTCTTCAGCCAATATGGTAATCAACGAACCATCACTAATTTTAAGCCCGCCGTGGGTTACCACTCGGTCACCCAGCTTTAGCCCGCTAAGGATTTCGACTTCGCCTTTACGTCGTGCGCCCAAAACCACTTCGCGGCGCTCGGCTTTATATTGCCCCTGCTCTGCGGTAGCGACAAATACGAATGCCTTGTTACCATTCGGGATAATTGCTTCCTCTTGCACCACTAAAGCGTCTCGCAGATTGCGGTCGAGAGTAACCCGCATCAGTAGGCCCGGCTTTAAGCTAAAATCACCATTAGGGATTCGCGCGCGCACCAAAATGGCTCTGGTCACTGGATTTACCCGGCTATCGATACTGTCGACCGTCCCTTCATACAACTGGCCTGGAAACGCGCTGGTAGTAGCGGTGACGCGAATGCCTTTTTTAAGCGAGCCAAGGTAGACCTCGGGCACCGAAAAATCTAAGCGCATAATAGAATCGTCGTCAATATTAGTAATTGACATACCGGGTTGGGTCAAGGCACCGACACTGATGTTTCGCAAGCCGACGAGGCCATCAAATGGGGCCAACACTTGGCGTTGTGCGATACGTGATTTGATCGCGTTTATACGTGCCTCAGCTACCTGCATTTCACTTTTAGCATCATCTAATGCTGCTTCCGACGCCGCTCCGCGACCTATCAGAGGCTTAAACCGTTCGACCTGTCGACTGGCACGCTGAAAGCGAGCCTGCTCTTCGGCTTGCTGAGCCAATTCCTCGGAGACATCCAACTGTACTAGTAAATCTCCTTTAATCACACGCTGGCCATCAACGAAGTTTACTTCAGTAACCAACTCGGTAACAGTCGATGCCAGCGACACAGCTTCATTAGCACGCAAGCTGCCAAGGCTTTCTACCTGATCAACCATATCTAACTGTTTAGCTGCGGAAACATACACTCCGGTCGCTTTGCCGCGATCTTGCTGAGCATTAGCTTGTTGAGAGTTGATTCCGCCAACCAAGAAAAGAGTAAATAAGAGCAGAAAAAAAGAGGCTAAGGTTTTCATAATATTTTGCTTACAGAGAAACAGTGTTATTTTTCGGTCAACCTAGTTGAATGATAGCGTTGCGACTCTGGTTAAGTTGCGACTCTGGTTAAGTTGCGACTCTGGTTAAGTTGCGACTCTGGTTAAGTTGGGACTTTACCTAATAGCGTTGAGACTCTAAAGGAACAAAATCTCAACATAACTTAGATCCGTCGATTTGTTATGCTAAACATTCAATGTAAGGTAGGTATTTGTCAGTGTAAATTATCATAGTCCGATAAAGATACAGTGACTGTTTTGGTATAATCAAACCACATACAAGTTTATTCAAAAGGCTAAACTTATCTGCGATTGATAAGCGTTAATACCTCCCCATATATAAATGTCATGAATAAATACTGCAGCGAAGCTGAGATTTACCTTGTGGCTACATCACATAGTCGAAAATATTAGTCTAGCAACCCTAACTACTAACCCTAACCACTAACCCTATAGGTCGTACAAACCCCATGCTTAAAAAACGTTGGTTAGCTGTTGTGGCAATTTGTCTTAGTATTTTTTTAATACTAGCGCTGGTTAAATTTTTTCAGATCCGAGCGGCCATTGCCTTCGGCGAGTCATTTCCTGAGCCTAGTGAAACGGTGGAGTTTCAAAGCGTTGCCTACAGCTCCTGGCAACCTCAGATCAAAGTCAGTGGAGAAGTCCGTGCTCCACAAGAAGTTGAGCTTCGCAATGAGGTGGCAGGCGTTATTGCAAAGATCGGCTTTAAATCAGGCGCATCAATTGAGAAAGGCCAACTACTGCTGCAACTCGATATTGCCGAAGAGCAGGCACAACTTAGCGCGCTGCAGCCGCAAATTGCACTGGCCGAGAAAGACTTTAAACGTTTGTCAGGCATCAAAAACAAGCAGGCGGTAAGCCAGCAATTGATCGACCAAGCGCGCAGCCAGCTCGGCGTTGTTAACGGTCAAGCGGCGTCGATAAAAGAGAGCGTTACCAATAAGACAATAGTCGCACCGTTCGACGGCAACAGCGGCTTACATGATTTCGAAGTTGGTGAATACATCGAGGCTGACACTCTCGTCGCTTGGCTGGTCGGCAATACCGAAGAGTTATGGATAGATTTTCAACTGCCGCAACAACACGGAAAAATCGAGACTGGCCAAACCATTACGGCCGAAGCTCCTGAGTTATTTGAAGGCCAGCGCGTCGGCCAAGTATTGGTAGTCGGTCCGGCCTTTTCCCGCGCTACTCGTAGCCTAGCCGTGAGGGCGGTAATAGCCAACCAAGATAATACGATTACACCAGGGTCCTTTGTCACCGTATCAGCACCTACCGGAGTAGAACAAACTATTATTCGCCTACCGAGCACCGCAGTACGCTTTGACAGTTTTGGCAGCTATGTGTTTTTCCTCGAGCAACAATCTCAGCAATGGAGAGCAAAACGACAGCCAGTTACGGTGCTTGCTAAAGAGCAATATCAAACGATTTTGCAAGCCGACCTATCAGAAGGCATGACCGTAGCCACGGTCGGCGCATATAAGCTGCGAGAAGGTCTACTGGTGAAATTGTCGGGTAACGGGGTTCTCAGCCCCGCCGCTGAGAACCCCGTCGACGTAAACGTTAGCAATCCAAACACCGCCAACAACCAAGGCTCCGCTGCCGAACTAGAATTGAGCAAAATAGAGCCGGGCAATATAGAGTCCAGCGAATCACCGCAAACACCAGCTTCCTCGATCGAGATACTCGAACCAACTAGCAATGAACCCGGCCCTGACTTGATGCCCGAATCTAAAACGAAACCGAACTTCGACTCAGCACCAGTACCCACCACAATTGAAGCGCCGACAGAGTCAGAGGCCAGCACCAGTGAATAAGACCAAAGCATCTGTCATGGACGTTTTTTCCAAACGACCCGTATTAGCCGTGGTGTTGTCATTGGCACTGGTGTTAATTGGAATACGTGCGGCCTTCGACTTGCCAATACTGCAGTTTCCGCGTATCTCCAGTGCATCATTACAAATAACCACTCCCTATATCGGCGCGTCGGCCGAGACCGTTAAGGGTTTTATTACCGAACCTATCGAGCGCGTTGCCGCTACCGTGCCAGGCGTCGACTACATAGATTCACGTAGCACTCCGGGTATAAGCTCGGTAACCGTTTGGTTAAAGCTCAATGAAGACAGCACCGGAGCCTTGGCCGAGCTCTCCTCAAGGTTAGATCAAATCCGCTTCGAATTACCGCAAGGCGCACAAGACCCATCGGTTGAAGTGGTGCGCGCTGACCGACCGTTCGCAATTTTCTATCTCACGGTTAATTATGATCAAGAAGTGGCCGATATTTCGCGCTTTGAAGCCACCGACTATCTGTCTCGCAATGTCACCCCGGCGCTAACCGCGATTCCGGGAGTTCAACGAATCGGGCTTGAAGGTAGCCGCCAACCAGCGATGCGCATATGGATAGACCCGTTAAAGCTGGCCGCCTATGATTTATCCGCCGACGAAGTTTCGGCGGCATTGCGCGCAAACAACTTAATCGCCACAGTAGGCCAAGCTGAAAACCAGTATCAACGAATCAGCTTATTAACCGATACATCGCTCAGCTCAGTCGCCGATTTCGAAAGGCTAGTGGTTAAACAAAGCAATGGTACACAAATATATTTGGCCGATATTGCTGACATATTGGTCGACGAAGCTGAGGGCGAAGTAACCGCCAGACTTGATGAAAATGAAGTGCTCTACATCTCAGTATGGCCGCTGCCTGGCGCCAACGAAATTGCTATTGGTGATCAGCTCTATGTAATGCTTGAAGAGATTAATGCCACTCTACCAAAAGGGCTGAGTATCACCGATGGTTTTGATGGCACGCTGTATATGCGCAGCGCGCTTAAAGAAATTTTTATTACCCTGATCGAAACCATACTATTAGTCGGCTTAGTCGTACTATTGATGATGGGTTCAATACGAACCGCGCTGGTGCCGCTGATTACCATTCCTATCTCACTATTGGGAGCCGTCGCGGCAATGACGTTAATGGGCTTTACCCTTAACCTACTCACTGTATTGGCGATTGTTTTATCAGTGGGCTTAGTCGTAGACGACGCGATTGTGGTGGTCGAAAACGTAGCACGACACATGCGCAGCGGCATGACCCGACTGCAAGCGGCGCTCACCAGCTCGCGGCAATTGTTTGCCCCGATAGTCAGCATGACAATTACTTTAGCAGCAGTATACGCACCGATCGGATTGCTCTCTGGCTTGACCGGTGCGCTGTTTAAAGAGTTCGCCTTCACCCTAGCGATAGCGGTTTTGATATCAGGCTTTGTCGCGGTCACTCTGTCGCCGATTATGAGCGCCTACGCCTGCCCTGAAGGCGGTGAAGAAGGCCGTTTTACACTGAAAGTTAATGCCATGTTCGCTAACCTTCAGCATCGCTACAGCAAGGTGCTTGATCTCGCCATAGACTATAAAACTCAAGTGCTGTGCATCGCCATCTTCTTTACCCTACTAACCGTACCGTTCTACCTTTTCTCACTGAAAGAACTTGCACCAACCGAAGACCAATCAAGTATCAACGTCATTGTTCAGTCACCGCCTGACGCGTCATTAGAATACACCGCCCATCATATGGACCAAGTGGTGCAAACAATGAAGCAACTAGAAGGTGCGAAATTCATGTGGCAAGTAGTCAACCCAAGCGGTGCGTTTGGTGGCGTAGACTTCGTGCCCTTAGCTGAGCGAGACGAGAGCGTACACCAGATGTTCTGGAAAGCCTTTGGATCACTGTCGCAAATACCCGGTTTAAAAGCATTCCCAGTGTTAGACTCAGCACTGCCGACCTCGGGTAATTTTTCGGTAGAGCTGGTAGTGCTAAGCACCGACTCCTTTGAAGACATGAGACCTTACGCAGAGCAAATGGTCGATGCAGCTCTGACCAGTAACAAATTTTTGTTCGCTGACACCGACCTGAAAATCGATCTACCACAAGCCCGGCTCAAATTGAATCGTGAATTAATTGCCGACCTAGGCATGGATCTAGCCGGAGTCAGTCGCCAGCTTGGCACCTACCTTTCTGGCAACTTCGTTAATCGATACGATCAGCAAGGCCGCGCCTACCGGGTAATACCCATGATCCAAGATCAGCAAAAGGTTAACCCTAACGACATTCTCAATATTCAATTGCGAACACCGGCTGGGGAATTGATCTCACTGAGCAGCATCGCCACCTTAGAAACTGAAACAGCGCCCAGAGCTTTGGCAAAGTTCGCGCAAAAAAACGCCTTTCGTATCTTTGGAGAAGTAATTCCCGGAACCACTAAAGAACAAGGCTTAGCCGCTCTAGAGCAAGCGGCCGCAAAAATTTTACCGGCAAACTACGACATTGACTACGCTGGCGAATCCCGCCAGATCAGGTTAGAAGGTAACACCCTAGAGGGCGTACTGCTTATTGCCTTAGTATTTGTGTTTTTAGTCTTAGCAGTTCAATTCAACAGTTTTCGTGACCCTTTGGTGGTGCTATTAGGCTCGGTACCATTAGCTTTATCAGGCGCTATGTTGTTCGCATTTCTAGACTTCACAACCATCAATATTTATTCGCAAGTAGGTTTTATCACGCTGGTAGGCCTGATCGCTAAAAACGGAATCTTAATCGTTGAGTTTGCGAACCAATTACAAAAACAAGGCGCCGACAAATTAACCGCAATCAAACAATCCGCTGAAACACGTTTGCGCCCCGTATTGATGACCACCGGCGCAACCGTACTCGGTCACTTTCCGCTGGTGTTAGTCTCAGGTGCGGGTGCCGAAGCGCGTAACAGCATCGGTATCATTTTGGTTGCCGGCATGCTGGTTGGCACATTCTTTACCTTAGTGGTATTACCTGCGGTTTATCTAGTTCTTGCCTCTGAACACAAGCCAGACCCACAGGAGCTGCAAGACTCACAAGAACAAGAAGAGCGAGATGAATTGTTAGCGACCTAGATTTGGGTTTAGCTAAGAAGTGTTTAGCCGCGTTTATATTGCGTCGGGCAATGCGCACGCCCTACCTTAAACGAGCGCTTAGAAAGATGCTTGGTTTTGCGGCTGGTAACCCGCTCACGCCACATTTTGAACGAGCTGGTTTTCATCTCTTTGCGCATCAACTTAATCACCTGCGACTCAGACAGGGCATAGTTGGTTTCAATCGCCTCGAACGGTGTACGGTCTTCCCATGCCATCTCAATAACACGTGAAATATCACCCTCAGAGAGTTCAGGTTTTACTAGCTTAGTCATATGGTGGTATTTGGTTCAGATTCAGGGTTAAAAGCATATTTAGGCTTAGAAACGGCGTTTGATATGCAAACTTAATACTCTCGCTGAGGTCAAAATTTACACAACGCTGACAAACGAGTGATAGCGTAGAGCCATTATAAATATTTTATGTAAGAAACCATGAAAGCAAATATTCGTCTCAAACTAATCGCCACGATAGCGCTAGTAGCATCGTCACTTCTAAGCACGCCAGCGACAGCAAGCAGTGACTGCCACGAGCTGCTTAACTACAGCGCCACTAAGCTACGCTCAGCCGAAAAAATTGAATTCTGTCAGCAGTTTTCGGGTAAAGCACTATTAGTGGTAAACACCGCAAGCCAATGTGGCTTTACCCCACAGTTCAAAGACTTAGAAAAACTCCACCAAACCTACGGCGATAAACTTGCCATTATTGGCTTCCCGTCAAACGATTTCAAACAAGAACACAGCGACAGCGAAAAGGTCGCCGACGTCTGCTACGTCAACTATGGGGTTACTTTTACCATGCTTGAGCCCAGCTCAGTGCGCGGTGAAAACGCCAACAAAGTATTCAAAATGCTAAGCCAGCAAACCGGCGAGCAACCAGGCTGGAACTTTAATAAGTACCTAGTCTCGGCTGACGGTAAAACCGTTAAACACTTCGCCTCGAAAGTCAGGCCAATGAGTGACGAAATGCGTTCGGAAGTTGATCGGGTGTTGGCGGTTCAGTGATTGTCAGTCAGGTGGAGAAATTTTAGAAAAACCGATGGGTTTTATTTTTAAGAAGGCAGAACCGTGTTCAAAGCGGACGCTGAGCACTTACTAGTCCAGTATGCGGCGGTTTATAACGCTTGGTTTCGGTCATTTTGAGAATCATCGAAAACTGCATGGATATACGGTGTATATTTGAAGTGCAACTCGGTTAGACATTTTACTGTACTGGATACTGCGCGTTTAGCATCTAACGATTATAGCTTTGTATTGAAAAACAATAGCTTGCAATGCTTCTTAAGAAGACCTGCCCGTAATACTATGATGGAAAATGAGCCGGCTCGGTTCGCTCTATCAAAAGGGACTTAAATCAAAGAAAAATCAGCAAATACAGTTGGGTATCGGAGTTTGGTTAGAGCATATCTAGCTGTGCACCGAGCTTGGCCATAATGAGCTGTTAAGTGTATGAATGATCGAGCATTTACAAAACTAGTTGAGTTCCTTGAAAAGGTTCCTGCAATAGATGGTGCCATCGGTAAAGGGCAGATGATAATGGGCGTTGGTGGGTGAAATTCGATATAGATATCCATCATCAATTTGCATGGCAGACAGTTCAAGAACTCGGTCATGTTTTAAATTACATGTCTATAAATGAGCGTCTGCCAACATCATTCCATCCTGTTTCACCACCACCATATATGAACGGTGGCCCTGATGATTTTTTGTCTTGGATTATTGAATGTCATGACCCAGAATTTAGGCCAGGCACATGTGCCGAATGGCTCATTGGCCGTTTACCTAACCCTATAGAAGAGCTTGAGCAATGGTCAGAGTAAAACACTTTACAAGGCACCAAAGTAAAGCTCCATTCGCTGCGATCATTCCGCGGGACGGCAATAAAACGGGCCGCCCCTTGGCACGGGCGTTATGTTTTCTAGAGGTATGTGCATTTGGCTCATTTAATTAACATAGGCGCATTGTACGAGAACCTATTTGTTTCAAGACATTTGGTTCTCGCCTCAAATGACTTCTGCAATGAACAACATCTAAACTCCGAAAATGACTTCGATGAATATTGAAGCCAGTTAAAAGGGTTTGTTAGTAATTCAATTATTGAATCTGCTGTCAAACTTAGAATGATTCAAGATTTCTGCGTAAAGAATGGAGATCTAGCTGAATAAAATAACCCATTCTACGAATGCTGAAATAGAGTTCATTGAACAAAATATCGATGGACGAATTAATAGATACTGGGATGGGAGTTTCCATCTGAAGGGCGAATTTAACAAAAAGGAATGGCAGTTAGAATTGTATACCAATCCATGGGCGAAAGCGGTTAACAAATATCGTGAATATTTAGATTCAAGTGAAAAATTATCTATTTTGGTCAGGACTCGGCTTGAAACATAAGGTCAAAAACTAGCATTCGCTATGACGCGTTTTCAAGGCGCCTGTATGAAAGGCGTTGAGGCTTTAGAATTTATAAAACGATGTTTTTGTTGCCAGTTCACGTGAATTTCAACTCTGATTTGGGCGATAAAATTCATGGTTGAATTAGGGTTATCACGTCTTGAACCTATATTTCATCAGGGAATACTTTTAGATTGACTTATTATTAGTGGCTATAGTAGTATCTACATTCTGGACATTTGTCCAGTAAGTTGATTCGCAAATGGTGTTTTTCAATACTTCTCACTTTACTGAACTCTACCACTGCAAATTTATTTTGAATTAAAATATCGACTGCTTAGACGATAATTTGTTTCAATATCATAGTATTAAACTAATGGAAAAATAATATTTAAATGAGTATTAAAGCAATTGTATTAATAGGGCTTACGCTAATTACATCAAACGCATTGGCAAATGGATATTGGGATACGCAGCGAGTCTGTGATTACCAAACTATTACTGATACGACATATGTTAGTGCATGCCGATATAAAGGGGACTTCGTTGCTTTCCCTTCATCCGACCCGTATGGCTTTTATTATATGCCCAGAGTAGCAGAGTTTGACGAAACTTTTACATCAAAGAGCACAACGACTTACCCTAGTTGTAGTTTTTCTCGATACGTAAGCTTCAGCGAATCAGGGCTGTTATTTTTTCATAAATACAATGGTTCCGCGGTAAGCGGCACGGGTAATTTTAGTGGAAACGCCTTTCTAGCCAGTAATGTTAAAACAACCGAAACTAAACCAAGAACGGTTGTCATTGAGGGCTCTTGCCGATTTGAAGACGTATGGATTAAGCTATGTAATGGGTGTCAAATACCATAATGAACATTATAAATATTTAAATTAAGAAACCTATTCCTTTCCAACTTTTGTTGGGAAGGAATCTTACTTTCAATAGGCACGATAATTCTGGACATCCATCTCTATCATAAACTCTCGAATTCCATTCGGAGCCGCGTCCAAGCATCGATGAAAAGCAATAACGATAGTGTACGTATATGGATACCTCGGCTTGCTATTAGAAGGTCAACGAAGGGGGGCAGCAACCAAGGTGGTCAAGTCTTTGATTTATGATGTGGTCGATAAAGGATTCTTAGGAATAAGAGATGGTGCGACGATGCAGCACTTCAACCCAAGCTTAGAACGTATCCGGAAAATCCAAGACTCACGAGGCTCGGCTTGGCAAACAAACTGTAATTTTGCTTTAGGGTATTTAGATTGAAGCTGCCTTACGAGTTTAGTGATGGCTTGTTTAGGGTGGGATACGAGCTAAAGATTGTGATGCTGATTAACGCGAATCACCACAGTAGGCATTTTCAAAAATTACTTTGTGGGTATCTGTTGGAATAAAAATTATGTTATCTTTGTTTATCTGCTGACCTCAAAAATAAAAATTAATAGAATCTATACTTTGGCTCTGGCTAGACTAATACACGGCTCGGAGACCAGCGCGACTGCGTTAGAGAGTCATTTCCCCTATGAGTCAGAGTAATCAATGAAGAAAGTTAGCGAATTCCTATATGGTTCAGAAGAGTTCAAGTTAGTGTTCGAGGTACCAATCGACACTGCTATTGAGCGTCTCAATTCCAACGTAAACAAAACATCATTTTCTCGTATAAAATCTGAAAGAATGGTTGGGAGCGTGAATAGACAAAGCGTCAAAATCCAACGCGTTATTCCGAGGGTACAAAACTCCTTTAAACCATTTCTTGTTGGCTCTTTCTCTGAAGAAGGCAACAAAACTGTTCTTTCTGGTGTCTTTCGCTTCAATCTTTTTATTCAAGCCTTTATGACCTTTTGGTTCGGCTTTATTTTTCTGTGGGTAGTATTGGCAAGCGTCGCCACATTTTTAAAACCCTCAGAAGCATGGTTTTTCCCTTTGTTTGGGGTGCTTATGTTCTGCTTTGCTATTGGCCTGATGAAATTAGGTAAATGGTTTTCAAGAAATGACAAAAAGTGGTTAAAAGAATGCATTAGCAATGCAATTAACAAAAACTCATAAGAACAAAAAGGGTTACGCCCTAGGCTCGAAGGTCTGCTGAACGAGCGCCCGTTTTGTCGGCGTTGAGTCGATGGATTCCCTCATACGTTATACAAGATAGCGTCATATTCATATTGTATTTGGTCGCGCTAAAACAAAGCTATGTATCTCTTATTATTCAATTTGAGAATATACATTGTGATAAAGAAAGCTATAATCAAACGAAGGTTGCGTATCTCAAAGAGAAATTGATTGTCGAGTTAAACTAAAATTTTACATGCTAAAAAGAATTAATAGGTGGGCGAAGTTTACTGTGATCACCGCACAGAACGGCAATAAAACGCGCGGCTTCTTGGCACAGCGACATGAAAATCAATAGTGAGCAATTAAGCTGGTGAGAGCCTTCATTTTTGTATGTTGCTTACTAGGTAGTTTATTGATCGGTGCAGTACTAAGTCTTACTGCTATGTTCATAGTCTCTGGTGTTTTTCCTGACAAATTTTCTGGCGAAGCGGCAGAGGCCTTATATGTTATTCCAAACTTTATACTGCCTGCTTCAATATTCATAGGTTTTGTCTTAGGACTTTATAAATCAGGTAAATATGATGATGAAAAGAATTCATAACAAGACACGAAAGCACGCCTGCGGCGGGACGCTCAAGACTTCGCGCCTCTTTGTTGGGCATCATGAGACATCAGTTCGATGAAAGAATATTTTAAAATACTACTATCAATTATTGCATCGCTGTTGATTCTGGCGTCAATAGCTGCGGTAATAATTGGTTTAGTGGAACTCTTTGGCGGTGGAAAATACCAAGGAATGATTTTCCCTTTCTTTATTGCCGCTGTCGGTTTCATTATGTTCGGAATTGTTGGTTCTGGGCTATGGTTTGCCGCTTTTGCTGTCATCTCCCGTAGCAAAGAATATACATTTAAGTTGCATGTTATTAGTGCATCTTTAGCTACTATAATTAGCTTGCTCGGGGTCGCCTTGTGGAGTTCTGACTTTAAATTTAACGCTTTTGTAGAGTTATTACCTTTAGCAATCTACGTTGTTCCGGTAGTTGTAGGCAGCTTAATTGTACATAAAAAGTATTTTTCGGCAAAAAACACATAAGTAATAAGGGTAAGTCGTGCGCAGCTGGGACTGTATCTTATTATTGAACAAGCCCAGTGATTGACTTAGACGCTGTAAGCTTGGTGAGCAACTTCCTCGCTCTTTATGTGATATTTCGTTGCTTATCTTATAAAATACGTCCTCTCAATAAAGCGCCTTAATGCGTCGTCGGCTGTCGCCAATTTCTTGCGCGTTATGCGCAATGTGAGTGA
>JBKEFT010000013.1:0-125295 GCA_046709645.1 Arenicella sp. | reverse complement strand
GCGACACTGGAGACCAAGGCATACAAGGTATTGCTGGATCGAAAGGTGATACTGGAGATCAAGGTATTCAGGGTGTTGCTGGATTAAAGGGTGATACTGGAAATCAAGGGATTCAGGGTGTTGCTGGATTAAAAGGTGATACTGGAAATCAAGGTATTCAGGGTGTTGCTGGATTAAAAGGCGACACTGGAGACCAAGGCATACAAGGTATTGCTGGATCGAAAGGTGATACTGGTGATCAGGGTGTTCCGGGTGGAATAAGAATTAATAATTCAAATTTTGCATCACTGGTGTCGGTTCCCCCCTCATCTTACGTGAGCATCGAGGGTACGATTAGTTTAAGTTCAGACTATTTTGCATTCAATACAACGGTTAAATCCACATTCACAGGAGGTTCATTTGTCGGTACAGGCACACCGAAACCGATCATCCGTTTTGGAAGTGATGCAATTATTACCAATATGACTTTTTCCAATGTCGATATTCAAGGGGTTGAGTCGACGTTCATTAACTGCGAATTAAAAAATGGAACTACATACGTTGGTGGCTCAACATTTGAACGTTCAAAATTGGACGGCATTGTAACGACTAACACAGCGGCAATCATTAAGACATCCGACATCACAGATTCACAAATCACCGTAAATGAAATTTACGCATCAACGGTAAGCGACTCAATTCTATCAAATACATCCACTGTAGTAGGCAATCGAGAGATTCAAGATACCGTAATAAATTTGAGAGCAGAAGGCATAGTCTCTGGGAACTCGTTTGATGGAACTACGCTAATCCTTAATGATATAGGTGGAGAAATAAACATTAGTGGCAATAATTTTTCATCTACAGCTCCAAGTTCGGACGAAGCTATATCTATAACAGCAACAAGTTCATCGGCAAGACTGTACCATATCAATGGCAACACATTTACTATGCAATCAGATAATGAGAGACCCATTCTCATAGAAGGCACAAATTCAGCATCTAACCTGCAGTTTGTAATACAAGGGAACTTCTTTTTCAAAGGCGGTAAGACACTTGAATACTCAGGTAATTCAAAAACAATATTGCTAAACAATACCTATAGATCTACCGACTTACCAATTCCACCATCAACTAGACTTACTCTGGAAGGAAATATTAGATTGTTTTAAAAGAACTACAGGGGCGGTGTCTAATGAGATGACTCGCCCCACCTCGGCTAATAAACTAGGTCGTGAGTTCAACCACACGAGGCTAGTCACCATGACCATTAAAGTATTAGGAATCGATTTAGGCAAACGGTATTTCCATGTACATGCTGTTGATAAGAACGGAGTTCTCATCACGCGCAAGAAGTTAAAGCGCAAAGAACTAATTCTCTTTTTAGGCAATTTAGAGCCATGCCTAATTGGTATGGAGGCCTGCGGCGGAGCGCACTACCTTGCTCGTAAAGCTGAGGAGTTTGGGCATACGCCTAAGCTAATGGCGCCCAAATTTGTAAAGCCATACCTAAAATCGAATAAGAATGATTTCTTAGATGCTGAAGCGTAAGCGAATAGTAAAAGGCATTCTAGCCATGTAAGAACGTCAGGTTTATCGTCTTTGTTTTCAATGAGGAGATAACGATGAGTCGACGAAGCAAAGCGCAGTGGGTTGAGTTAATTATACAGTAGCAATCGAGCGGATTAAGTGCGGCCGAATTTTGTCGCCGTGAGTCAATTAACCCGAAGTATTTTAGTATGCGTAAAGGTCAGTTGGCGGAGACGAGCTCGGCGTTTTGTGAGGTCGCGCCGTCGAGCATAGCCGCTGTTAACGTGACTCCCGAGAGAATTAAACTCAGGGTGATACAAGAGAACCTAAAGATTCAAGCTGAATTAGCTCAGAGTCGAGCGCGACTGTTGCAACCGACCTAAGGGGTCAAAGCCCTTTTCTAATACGAATCACGATGTGATACAGTCAAGAGTAGAGAATCAAGGAGGATTCTATGCCAAGGAAACCAAGGTTTTATCTGCCGGGTGTGCCGGTTCATATTGTTCAGCGTGGTCACTGTCGTGAACCTGTCTTTTTTGATCATCAGGATTACGTTACGTATCTGCATTGGGTTAAAGAATCGGCAAGCAAGTATCGAATCTCGGTGCATGCGTTTGTATTGATGACGAATCATGTGCATTTTTTGCTCACACCCAGTGAGGCAAGTGGTCCCAGTCTTTTTATGCAGTACATTGGCCGGCGCTATGTACCTTACATCAACCATAAATATGGGCGTAGCGGTTCACTTTGGGAGGGGCGATATAAAGCTAGCCTAGTGCAAGAGGAGGGTTATTTTCTGAAGGTAATGAAGTACATCGAACTTAACCCGGTGAGGGCTTGTATGGTTAATGCAGCAAACCTTTATCGCTGGTCCAGTTTTTGTCAAAACGGTGGCACTAAGTCGATTGAGTTTTTAACATTTCATGATGTTTACTTAAGGCTAGGGTTATCCAAGAGCGAACGGACTAACGCCTATCTTGAATTATTTCAATACGACCTTTGTGCGCAAGATATGCGACTAATTCGAGACACGTGGCAGACTGGAACGCCACTCGGAAATGACTACTTTCTAGAGAAAGTGGAGAGTCAGTTGGCTTGTAAAGTTGGGCAATCGCATCGAGGGAGGCCTAGAATACCGGGGCCAAATAAGAAAAGGGCTTTGACCCCTTAGATGTCTGGGGCAAGTCTAACTTGCCCCAAATCGCAGTCACCTAAGCCCCACCCTGTTTACTCAATAATTTCAAAGCCAAACATAAACACAGACGTGCCTCGGTTATTAAATGCAGTGAGGCAGCCAAGCCAAAATTCGGCGCTGTCGAATGTTATCTCTCCAGTGGCCCCGGCTAGGGTAGCTGAGCTGGGTAATAGCAAGTCGGCAGACGGCCCTTTTAAGCCGGCGCTGGCGTACATATTGATGCATTCGGTTTGATCTGAGCCGGAAGTTACTTCACGCCATTCGCTGATTGGCCCACCGATGTTCGATACTAGGTCATTCAGATTCACTGAGACCGTTCCGCCAGGAGGGGTGATTGCACCGCTAAAAAAACGATTTGTATCAGCTTCAATTATCGGTGGTGGGCTGACCGCAGAAACGTTGTAGGTAACGGTTATATCGTCGGTATTGCTGTCGGCATCGGTGGCTCTAATCACAAACGTTTCTTCGCCGACTGTTGTCGGTATTCCGATTAAATTTACCACGTTTGCCGATATATCTAAGCTCAAGCCTACCGGCAATGATCCTGAGAGGAGTTGATAACTAATTGTGGTTTCGATGGTTGTTGCACCGATGCGTAGAGCCGGCGATTGCACATTAACAAAGCCTTGAATAAAC
The DNA here is from genome assembly GCA_046709645.1 of Arenicella sp. GTDB lineage: Bacteria > Pseudomonadota > Gammaproteobacteria > Arenicellales > Arenicellaceae > Arenicella. The sequence goes on along the minus strand of JBKEFT010000013.1, from coordinate 121,955 downwards.
GCCGTATCATCGATTAATTCGGGAGCCACGCTTACATCTATTGGGCCAGTTTGGCCTAGCGCTAGGTTGAGGTTAAACGTCGCTCCTGAGACTTCATTAACACACACTTGATTACTGGTGCCGATTGTGCCTGAATCAAAGTAGAAATAGGCAATGAAACAAACCTCTCTATTGGCGGGTATCGGCAGTGCGGGTGACGAGTCGCCTATAGTCACTGCGGTGCTGACGCTGCTGCCTCGCCAGTTTACTAGGCCTGTTGCGGTGGCTTCAATCACCGCAACGCCGCTTAACCCGGCTGGCCCGCTGACGGTAATGATCGCAGTTGCTACACCGGTGTTTGGGGTTGTGTCCCCTGGTGTGGTGGCTATGGCTACATCACTGCCCCACCATGAGAAATGCGAGACGGTTGCTTGGTATGCAAAACCGGTGGGCGAATTGCCCGATTTTACAACCGTGCCGATGCCTTCTTGGTTCCATATGCCGGTTGCCTCATTTAGCGATCGTAGTGGTGTGGTTTGATCGGTTTCAATTGGTTGACCATTCGGGTATTGATTCACGTAGATCGGTATTAAAATCTCGGCGCTTGCACCTGAGGCTAAACTCACTGATTCGCCATTACTGGTGAAATGAAATTCGACTGTGCCCATGCTGACGATCATCTCTTGCGTAACGCCGCCATCGGGCACCCCTAGGAAAAGACCCGGAAAGGCGTTTACTGAGCGGCTGTTTGATACATCCAACGGGGTGATGCTTAATTGCAAATCGCCGCTTAACGGTTGGCCATCGGCATCAACAAAATTAGCTTTATCAAAGGTGACGCTAGCGCCATCTGTGGCGGCGATGGTTTGTTGGCCATTAGTTGCGATTGTGTGAACACTGCCGCGCGCAATCATTACTATATTAGCCAGATTAAATTCGTCGTTGGCTGACGGAGAGACTAGCGGAATCACTTGCTGGCTAAAATCCGGGTTTGATAATTGCAGCACGAATTGCGTTTCAGGTTCGAGTGTCAGTGAGAATTCACCATTTGCATCGGATTGAGTCAGCACTGCGCCGGATGAGCCCGAGCCGTTGGTAGCCGTTATCACAACATTGCTAATGGCAACGCCGTCGACACTTAGAATTCTTCCTGAAATCACAGATACAGGAACCTCGGGCTCTTTAACTATGATTTTTTTAAATGCGTATTGTGGCCATCGATGTGCGTATTTGACGCGCACCTTAAATATCAGCGTCTCTTCTTGATTGGTTATGGGTAACCTAATGGATGCTTTTTTTTGCTTGTGCCCCGACGTAATCTCGGCGGCTGGGCCAGCTAATTGAGACCATGAATATTGTGCGCCGGGTTTCTGGCGCCGTAATTCAGCGGTTAAATGGATGGCTTCGCCTGACTCGAAGCTATCGCCTCCGGTAATAGTCACCGCTCGATTACAGCAATATTTCCAGTGCCAATAACGACTTAGAAAGCGCAATAATCGATGTTGAGGCTCAAGGCTTGAGAGCGCTTGGTGAGATTGATATTCAGCTTTGCCGTGATCGGGCTTTGCCGCACTAGCGAGATTGCTGAATAACACGACAATTAGTATTAATAAGAGCGTGCGCGAAATGAAAAATCGGTAACTTATAGACATAAACATTTTCCCTTTTGGTGAAAGAAACACAACTCATGTTTTGTCATTCAATGACCCAACCCTACGTGAGTACACGCATGAACCTTAGCAGACATATGTCTAGGTGGTCAATCTTATTCAGTGCCGTCGGAAATTTTCCAGTGAAAATTAAGCCGAGTTAGGGCGATAAAACGCCGAATTCAGAGTATATATTTCTAGCTTTGTTATTGAATCCTTTGTATCAAAGGGCGATATATTTACTTTTAAGCCTTGCGGTCGTATTAAGTCTCTGGCGAGTTTGATCTAATAATAAGTGTCTAAAAAGCAATAGGACTAATAAAAATGCAATCAATTGCCTCATTTGCCCTAATCAATATCGGCTGTTTAACTGTTTTTATAGCACTTATGTTTCGAGATGAAATACAGATGCGGTTGATCATGATGATTGGCGCTGGTATTTTTCTCGTCGGTTTTGCCATAGGCGATAATCTCGATTATTGGTACGCGGGCATTTTGGCGGCGTTAATAGCGCTGGTTAATGCAATATTACTGCACAAAGTGCTGAGCTTAGAGTCGACATCAAAATTCTCTCAAAAAGAAAAAATTCTGTATCAAGTTTTTAAAGGCTTAAAAGCGGATGAGTTTAGGGATCTGCTGAAAATAACCTCCTGGAACACGCCTACGGCACATACCACCCTGACTACCGATGGTGACGTATGTGATAGCTTATTCTATATACTCCAAGGCAAAGTTGAGGTTAGCAAAGGCGATAAAATATTTACCCTAAACCCGAATACTAAACCCGCATACATTTATCGGTGAGGTCGGTTACTTTTTGCGTTCAGGAGCCAGCGCCACAACGATCATTGAAAAAGGTTCTGTCTATGTTTCGTGGAAAACGCCGGCCCTGCGAGAGCTCGAGGATAAGTCGCCGGGAGTGCGTGCAAAAACTTACGAGATAATGAATAAAGATATGGCCGCAAAAGTTGCCGCCAGTCAGCGATAGAATGCCAGGGCGCATAACGACAATGACGTTATTAACCTAGATAACACCGCGATAACTAATCACTTCTTAACTAAGCCAGGGCTAAGTCAGGGATAAGCCAAGACTAAAGTAGAGTATTCTTCATTGCCGATATTTTCAAAGACTTTTACCTAGTGCAATGGGAAAACTAAATATTCAATTTACTGACGAACTGGCCAAGCTATTAAGGCCAATTGAGCAACTCAGCGGTCAGAAACTTAAGTTAATCATTCATGCGGGCACACCGAAAACCGGCACTACAAGTTTACAAACCTACCTAGATAAAAAGCAAAGCAAGCTTAGGAAGAGAGGGGTACTTTACCCACATAACCTTGAAAAGCTAAAAAATCCGTCGGCACCTAAACACCAGTGGTTTGAGAAAAACTTAGTCACGACACATCGGCGACACTTGCTGGAAAACTTCAAGAATATAATCTCGCAAGTTAGCAAAGATACCCATACGATCATTCTGTCATCTGAAGGTATCTATAATTATTGGTGGGATTTTCCTGAGCAATCGAAAGCCATTTTAAGTGAATTAGCTGAGCTGTTCGACACGCAAGTCTGGGTATGGTTTCGAGAGCCACTTGGTTTTATTGAAAGCTACTACAAACAATGTATTCGTAACCCAAAAGTCGACAACAACCCATGTTACGGCCGCGATCTATCTTTTGCTGAAATGTTAGATATTGAGTGGTTTTCTCAACATTTGAACTATCAAGGTTTCGTTACCGAATGCCAAACCGTATTTGGTCAAAATAAGGTATCTGTGTTTAGCTACGAGGGTGATGTGGTGCAAGAGGTCAGTCGGAAATTAGGGCTGGCAACGCCCCACGACAACCCCACACCTAGACAAAATAAAAGCCTAAATGCGGCGTCGATAGCCTTGCTCAGAACGATTAATCAATTCGATGTTAATGCAAAAGATAAAGAGCGTTTGATGCCTTATCTAAAACAAATAAATGAGGTTGTTGAGAATTATGCTAACCAGTCATTAATTGATGACGAATCTCGAAAAAAAGTCTTGGCGCTGGCTAATTCCATAAACGTCTAATTTCCCCACAGACCACAGCGTGTGATCGATTGATGAAGTTAGGTGAAAACGGCATTTATACTTTAACGCCTTTTTCAACGATGGTGGTTTGCACTTGCAAGGTATTGCGCAAGGCCCAAGCCAACTGCAAAAACTCAGCGTAACTCGCTGGAGCAACCCTGGTGATTAGCCGCATGCCAAAAGATACTTTGTTTTATGATGGGCAATGCCCTATTTGTACCGCTGAGATAGCACGTTTAGAGGCCCATGTTGACGACAACCTAGTCTGTGTCGACATCCACTCGGAGGCTAGCGTTCCGATTGATAGGCAGGCCCTATTTTCTCAATTACATCTGTTGAAAGCTGACGGCGAATTGCTAGTAGGTCTTGAGGCTAATGTGGCGGCTTGGCAGCACACTAAGTGGCGAGTATTGGCGGGTATTTTACTTTGGCCGGTTATTCGCTGGTTCGCTGAACTTGCTTATCGGGGATGGCTTATTTGGTATCAACGTCAGCGCGCGAAGCGAGTTGCTGAACAAAGCGGCAAGCGCGATTAGGTTGAGGAGATGTAAATCAAGCTATTGAGCTCAAATATTGTGTCAGGTGGTGCTTGATATTGTTTGAAATCTTAGCCGGTTCATTTTCACCAACAAAACCGATGGTTAAATCATGTTTACTTTCATAGTATCGGTTCACCGTTCTATGGAACCTATAGAATGACGATATCAAGGTGATTGGCGTATCAGGCAAATTGGTGATCATGATATCAACCGCGCTATGTTGCCCGGCTATGACATGCTTGGTTTTTACCAACTGATCGTGAGCAGCGCCACCTTTAGTGTTAGGTGCATTGCAATCTAACACCGCCAATAGCAGGTCTTTATGCACCGATACGGCTTTTTGTAAGGAATTGGCATTGCTTACGTTTAGAGTCTGAATGCCTTTTAGTATGTTTCGTTACTTATCGCTAGTGCTTTGATTTGACATGACTTTTTTGATCTCAGCGCGTATCAAACTGACTAAAAACTCCATTTGATCAAGATCGTCTTCAAGAATAAGAATGCTTGAACTCACGTTGCAGGGTTTCATTTTTTAACTATCTCTTTCATTCGAATTAATAAAAACGGGCACACCTATTTAGGTGCTACCTAGATCCAGTTTGGCGCACTAGCCTGATAGGCCAACTAAGTGAGATCATCTAGGGTCATTATTAGAGTATCGAGAGCTGATTAAAGCAAGCAGTATTTAGTCAAGCTGGAGTTGCTCAAATGACTGTTATTTAGACTTTCGCGAGTATGTCGTTGAGGTTGGCTATTGCCAGGCAACGTACATAACCCTATTATTCTTAGCCAAGGCTAGAGTTGAAATGCTCCGAATCGCCAAAGTAGTTTATGTATAGTCAATCGCAGTTGACATAGGAGTCTGTACCCTGATGATTAAAACAATCGCAGTAATCACTGTATCTTTAGCAATCCTGGTTGGTTTTGGCTATTTCTTTACCATGAGCGGGGGAAGGCCCATTGGCACTGACCTTTCTGTTATTGGGAAAGGTAAGCCGGTGTTGGTACTCGCCTATGAAAATTTTTCACCCGCAGGGGGTGACGCGCTTAATCGACTACGCAAAGTTCGCAGCGACTATGATTCACGGCTTGAGTTTGTAGTCGCTGACTTGTCAACTCCGCAGGGGCACTCGCTTGCCGGTCGCTTTAAGCTCGTCGATGGTCAGGCGGTATTCTTAAAGCCCGATGGCCAGCCACTCAGTGTTATGTTCATTGCCGCAGACGAACAAGAGTTACGCAGTCGTCTAAACTCTAATCTAGCCGCCGCAGAATGACCTGCTTATCCCCAACGGCCCCGTATCACCTAATTGAATGCCGATGAAAAAAATATCAATTTTAGTAGACGTTCAAAATGTGTATTACACCACCAGACAGGCCTACGGGCGGAACTTCGACTACAATAAATTTTGGGCTATTGCGACCAGCGGTCGGCAGGTTGTGAATGCTGTTGCCTATGCAATAGATCGAGGTGACGAAAAGCAAAGGCAATTTCAAAATATCCTCAAGGCAATCGGCTTCGAGGTAAAGTTAAAGCCGTATATTCAACGTTCAGACGGTTCAGCAAAAGGGGATTGGGATGTTGGTATCGCACTCGACGCTATGGAGTATGCAGAACAAAGCGATACGATTGTTTTGCTTTCAGGTGACGGCGATTTTGACTTACTGGCTCAAAGGGTTAGAGCTAAGAAAAATTGTACGGTAGAGGTGTATGGGGTAGAGATGTTGACCGCTGCGTCACTAATTGCCTCTGCAAGTGAGTTTATTCCAATAGAATCAAGCTTGCTGATGAGCTAGGACCTTAAGCCCTCGGCGGGTTGCCGCTAGCCTGTTAGAATGAAATGCCATACGGCATAGAGCTTTAGCTATTTAATTTATAAACAAGCTAATCGCACTAATTTTTTATCGTATTCTTGCAATTGGAAATATTTAGCGCTAGCGTTTTATAAATCTCGCGGTCATTGGATAGAGTAGAACTCTCGGCCCTGACAACCATGCCTTCTAGTATGGTCATGAGCATTTCAGCCTTTTGCTCTCTAGCAACAATGTTGATATCAAGAGTACTTAACAACTGGTGTAATAACCAAGCCCTATGATCCAGAGCAATTTGGCTTATTTTTTCATCCTGCTCTTTAAATTCTGAAAATGCGTGCATGAACATGCATCCTTCAAAGTCTGAAGAATCAAACCAATTAAAATGCCAATCTAAAATTGCACTTAATTTTTCATCTGTATTTGTAGCTGAATCCAATGCGCTTGCGATCGATTTTCGAAACCAAAGATGCCGCCGGTACAATACAGACCCAATTAAACCTCTCTTGCCATCAAAGTGACGATAAATGGTGGTTTTCGATACCCCCGCTTCATCTCGAATCAAATCAATTCCCACAGCAATATAACCATGTAGATTAAACAAGGATTCTGCAGTATCGAGTATGTGATCTTCAACTTTCATTTACCAACCCTTAAATAACAGCTTGCACAGAAATGTACAGATCTGTACTATTCTGAGGTAAGATACAGGTCGTTACCTTTGGTTACTCAGTTAAAAAACCGACCTGCGGTTACATAATAGCGCTTCGTAACATCGGCATGTAATAAAGTGCTTCAAATCTAACATTTGAGGATATACAAAATGAGCAAGCTATCCGGCGGTGGCCAATTACCCAAAAGGCCCGAGTTTAAAGAGATGTTACGCGGGCTTGTGGGAGGGTTCATTAGCATTTTCGGATTAACCCTTTTAACCGATATAACAACATATCCTATGTTGATGGCTCCGTTTGGCGCAACCTGCGTAATACTCTATGCGGCCTCTGCTTCGCCTCTGGCGCAACCGAGAAACGTCATCGGTGGACACTTGGTGTCGGCGTTCATTGGCCTCTTGGCTTTATACCTATTTGGTAGCAGCGCGGTTGTCATGGCGTTTGCCGTCGGTGCGTCTATCGCTGCAATGCAATTTTTCCGTGTAGTTCATCCACCAGCGGGTGCGAATCCTTTAGTGATTATCATCGCAGGTATTTCTGGTTTTGATTTTTTACTTTTTCCCGTGTTGTTCGGTAGCATCTTTTTAGTTGGCGTTGCTGCAATTATAAATAACATTGGTTTAGATAATAAGTGGCCAGTGTATTGGCATGGTTTTTCTAGAAAAAAATTCTAGAAAGAGGTAACAGAAACGCACTTTCATATTAAACATGATGATTAAAGTGATGAGATTATTAATCAATCACTAAAAAATAATTTTAGGAGTTAATAGCTAAAAACCTCATAAAATCCAGACGTTAGTAAAATTATTTCTACGATAGTACAACTTGATTTAGTGAATAAGCATGCTAGGAGACCCTCTATTAATCAATAAAGGGCTAGTTAGTGCTGAAGAAAATCTGCTGGATACATAGTGTTTTGTGTTAGCTACGGCAAGAACCATCGCTGTCAAAATCGCCTAGTATTGGTTAATACCCAAAAGGTATTTAATACAAACTCGGATTATAACGGGGAAACCCGATAACAGAAAAAATTAGAAAATAAGGATTGTATAATGGAATTTAAGAGTCCACCGGAAACAAATGATCGTGTTCACCAACTTGGTTTCGCCCAAGATATAGCGATTCCTGATGACTTACAGTTTGAGCCTTACCAAAAAGGCCTTAGAGTAGGTGTTGATATTGCGATCTTATTTGATGAAACTGCAGACAACCCTAATGGCGCAGATTGTGCTTTTCTACGTTATGAGTCGGATGCTTTTGTGCCAGGTCATGTGCATATGGGGTATGAAACGGTGTTGGTCTTGCAAGGAGATTACATCGAAAATGGGCAGACGTACCTTCCTGGCACATTCATCGTTAGAGCTCCAGGTACTTGCCACAGCATGGCGTCGAAAGGCGGATGCATAATTCTTGCGTCTCGGTATCGCCCTGTTAAACAGCTGACTTAGTAATAATTTTAGCTAAGTGATGAGGATTTTAAATTCGACCGTTACTGGCTGGTATACAGATTCGGTTGAGTCGGAATTGAATCACCTAAAGAATTAATAGTTACCTAAAGAATTAATAGTTACCTAAGGAGACCTCTGCATAACTCTAGTACAAGATAAAATGGCTAATAGTTTCCAATATTTTTACCAAAATATCCCGCTATTACACTCAATTTTGATAAAAATCTTGAAAATATTTTTTCATTTTCCTTTTGCACTAGAGTTATGCAGAGGCCTCCTAAGCGCTATCTTAAGTCGCCGCTCGCTAAGTTTACTCAGAGTAGCGGTTGTGAAGCGTTCTTATTCGCGGCTATTTCACCTCTACTTTTTCGGCGTTGATTTACTTTCTTTGAGTCTAGTTGCGTATCGATTTAATAAACGACTCGGCCTCGGAAATCGACGCTTCCATTTCTTTTATCAAGGCAGATACATTTTGTTCGATAAGAGTCGTCTCTTGTTTGATTGAACTGATGGCCTGCATATTCAAATTATGTTTTACGAATAAAACTTGATCCTTTAGCGCGCCTAATACGGGTTTGGTCTTTGATTCGGCGTTACGCATAACGGCGATTAATTTTTCAGCCTTTACCCGGGTTTCATCAAACTGAGCTTCAGCGCGACCTCGGATCGAGTCGTCGTGATATTGCTTTAGTTCATCGCGCCATTCATCGAGTAAGTTATTGGTGGCCGTTACTACGCGGTCAACGCGTTGCGTGACGTTGCGTGAGGCATCTTCGCTGCGATCGTATGCTTTACTTAACGTGTTGAGTTTTCTCTCCAGCTCACCGCCGTCAAAGTTAGTTACTTGTTTGAACTTTGCCAGCGCCGATTTAAACTCCTCCGCGGTTTCTTGCTGCGCGTCACTGGCTGCTTCTACCCGGTTGATCAAGATATCTCTCGGTTCAGCATAAAACGTATCAAAACTTGGAATTCCCCAATTGGCGCCGACGCCGTTTGGGCTAAACAGTTGGTACATGCTGACGACAGCCGCCACTAACACTAGCCACTTTTTTTGATTAGAGAGCATTCTAGTATTGCTTAGAAGCGGTAAGAATTTTACCAGTGGGTTCATTGCTAAATCTCGATGTTATGAGATAAAAATTTAACATGGTTTAACCGCTAGGGTGATGTGTTTTTGCTACCATTGGCAAATTACTCTCATAACTTGTTTTAAAATTGTCATGAAAATTTTAGTCACTATCTGTCTTGCCCTCAGCCTGTCGGCATGCGGCACGGTTCAAAGGGTTCAGTATTCAGTGCTCGAAAAAGCTGGCATACATAAGCGCGATATCTTGGTTGATCGAATTGAAAAAACCTCAGAGACTCAACAAGAGACCAAAGAGCAGTTTCAGTCAGCTTACGAGGAATTAGCCAGTTTGGTAAATGTTGATGGTGGCAGCCTAGAGAAGAAATACAAGCGTATGGCTAAAGCGGTAAGTGCTAGCGAAGAGCAAGCTCAGGAATTAGATGATCGAATAAAATCGGTCAATGAAGTGGCGGGTGCCTTATTTAAAGAGTGGCAACAGGAGCTTATAGAATATCAAAGCGCCTCTTTGCGCCGCACCAGTGAAGCTAATCTAAACAGCACCAAGCAGCGTTATGCGGTTATCTACAGTAAGATGCAAGCGTCTCAACAACGTGTCGAGCCGATACTAAGAGTTTTACAAGATAACACTCTCTATCTTAAACACAATTTGAATGCACGTGCGGTTAATAGCTTGTCTAGCGAGGTATTGGTTATCGAGGATAAAGTCGCCATATTGATTCAACAAATGGAAGCATCGATTAATGAGTCGAAAAATTTTATTGATGCAATGACAAAATAAGTCTGTGATTAGAGCTGCTTTTGTGAGGTTGGCAGGGAGCTTACATGGGCGAGATTATAGGCAACTTGTTTTCACTTATTGCCGCCTTGCATCTCTATTCAGTAAGGTCGTAAGTGCTTTCTGGCGATACGTCTATTTCTGTGGTTGTCGAGCCTAATTTCTAGATATTTGTTGTTTAAAATGATGTTACAGTCTAGGTGGAATGTAAACATACATAGACTATGTAAATAGCGCCAAGTATAAGTGATGGTTGTTCAGCGAAAAGACAGCCCGTTTAATATGGCTGCTGCACTGTTTATTGCTTGCAGACAAGTTATAGCGACTATAAAAAGGGACGCCGTGGCGAATCAATCAAACAGCTTACGCTCTCGGGTTTAAAATTGTGCAACTCGGAATTTAGAGCAAAGGATTAATTATTGGTAGTGGCTCCCTTTTGTCACGCCCGCGCCAAAGGAGGCTACGTTAGTGATCGAGATTGCCCTGACAATGTTGCGGGTAGCCGCTGGGTTACAATTACTGATATTGGCCTACTTGATCGGCTTCTCTGCAAACCCTAAACGAGTGCGTGTTTTGGGTGCAACTCTGTTCATCGGGTTTTCATGGGACATGCTCGTGCCGGTTATTGTTTCGGATATAGCACCAGCTTTCGGTTTGTGGTTTATGTACCCCGCTGGCTTGATCGTCTCGGGATTACTGCTATTTGTATGCGTTTTGTTTGAAGATGATCTACCTATTCCGTTGTGGGTTAAGTTGGCGGTCATGATTGATATTGCCGTTTCGTTGTTGCTCTATGTGAACCTTTTTGGGTTTGCAGATTATGCTTTCGCCGGATCTATTACGGCTGTAATCAAACTGTGTATGGTTGGCGGATCGATTTACATTGTATTACGTGGTCGCACGGACGACTTAATTCGCCAACGAGCTGATCTTAGGTTATTTTTAATCTGGAGTATTGCCTGGAGCACGGTGCCGTTGTTATTGGCTCAGTTGTTCTCAATTTCATATATTTCGGCAGCGGCCTACATGCTAGTAGATGGTGCAATTTTCTTTAATACATCAGCACTTCTCATCGCATTTATTAAGCTGAATCCAGATTTTGAACTTGTCAGACAGCCGGTTTTACTCGCGCAGACATCAATTGATGGCGAAACGGCGTATCTAATTGATCGAGTATCTGCTGAGCGGCTCTATTCCAACCATAGTCTGCGATTGAAAACCCTAGCGCAGGAGATCGGTTGGAGTGAGAGTAGGCTACGCCAAACAGTGAATCAAGATCTAGGTTACCGCAGTTTTAATCAGTTTATTAATCGTTTTAGGTTGGACGATGCCTGTGTGGACTTGTTAGTGGAAAGCGATAAGGATGTATTGGAAGTTGCATTAGATGTTGGTTTTAGGTCGATATCCTCATTCAATCTAGCATTCCATGCCCACTTTGGGGTTAACCCCATCGAGTATCGGCGAGCGAATAAAAACCTTTAGGTCGGCTCTTATTTTTATTAATGACGGCGTTGTGGTGATTGGCCTGTCATTATTGAAATTCGGCCTTCAGTCGTAATTTTCTAAGTGACCGACCTTTTTGAATGAACATTAGGCGTCGCTTGGAAGGCCCGGCGATGACACTTCTTAATCGATGTATAGGAAGCTCAGATACCTCGATCGGAAACGCGAAGTCTGTCACCGAACATGATGAAACAGAAACCAGAATTTATTACTGTAAGAGTGGTTTAGAAGGAGCGCTGAACTAAGGTAATTAGCCATGACAGAGGTGACATTTTTTGTAATCAAGAGTCTCTAAGGTCTCGTCTGATACCTAAGCGATTATGGCAGTAGCGCCGTGTATAGTAGATCTTAGGGTACAGAGCGTCGCGGTTTTCGGGGGAAAACAGCTAAGTCACTTCATTTAAACTTACTATTTTATCAGCATACTAGCCGTGACATTTTTTGTATCATAACGACAAAAATCGCCCTTTGGACGATAAAACGTTTTTGGCGTATTGTTGGCAAATGTATTTCGCTAACCAAGAAACTATGACACATGTACTTTATGCGCGAGGAAAGCTATTGGAGTTGGCCGACCGACGGGCTGCTATACAGCAAATAGCAACAATGACGAGCAAAAGCTGTGAGCAGATTGAGGAGCGTTTACTCAGTGGTACACGTAAGCGCGTTAAGAGCAGTGAGTCGCTAAGTAAGTTAATGCGTCTAGAAACAAAATTCAGGGACGCCGGTTTTGATGTCTATATAGACAATAAGTAACGGCTAGGAGTTCTCCGTGATCGTCGCCGCTGTAAATAGTTGAAATCTCTCGATCTATTATGGTCCTTTACGATAGCCCTTTGCTGGTTTGATATTCGTCGTAGGTGCCTTCATAAACAATCATTTTTTTGTCTTTGATTTCCAGTATACGGTTAGCCAGTGTCGAGACAAATTCGCGATCATGGCTGACAAAGATTAACGTTCCTTCATAGGTCTTTAGTGCGTTGTTCAACGCTTCTATCGCTTCCATGTCCATGTGGTTGGTTGGCTCATCTAAGATCAAAACATTGGTGTCTTGCATCATCAGTTTGCCAAACAAAAGGCGATTCTTCTCCCCACCCGAGCAGACTCTGGCTTTCTTATTAAAGTCGTCTTCAGTAAACAATAAATTGCCCAATAAACCTCGAACCTTGAGATCATCATGCTTGGGCGTACGCCATTGCATCATCCAGTCAAATAACGACATGTCGGTATCAAAATCGCGCGTATTATCTTGTGGGCAATAGCCAATAACCGCATTTTCAGACCATTTATAACTGCCACTGTTTGGCGTTATTTGATCCAGCATGCAACGTAGGAAGGTTGTTTTACCCGAACCGTTTTCGCCCAGCACCGCCCAGCGCGACCCTGCATCGAAGATCACGTCGTTACTAGTAAACAAGGTTTTGTCGTTAAAACCGTGAGACAGGTTTTCCAGTACCACGGCATTACGGTGTAACTTTTTATGCTGCTTGAAGTTAAGCTTCGGCGTCATTCTGCTCGATCTCTTAACTTCATCTAGCTTAATCTTATCCAGCTTTTTCGCCCGAGAACTGGCTTGCTTAGCTTTTGATGCATTCGCGCCAAAGCGGTTAACGAAGTCTTGTAGTTCTTCAATTTCGGCACTCTTTCGGCTGTTTCCGGCGAGCAATTGTTCGCGTATCAGACTTGATTGGGCTAGGTAAAATTCGTAGTTACCGGGGTAGATGCGCAGCTCACCGTAATCAATGTCGGCCATGTGGGTACAGACTGAATTCAAAAAGTGTCTATCATGCGAGATGATCACCATGGTGCAAGTACGTTTATTCAACTCAATGCACAACCAGTTAATGGTGTCGATGTCCAAGTTGTTGGTTGGCTCATCAAGTAATAAAATATCTGGGTTGGCGAACAACGCTTGAGCGAGTAACACTCGAAGTTTGCGGCCTGGCGCTACGTCACTCATTAAACCGAAATGCAGCGATTCTTCTATGCCGGCATTAAGCAAAATATCTCCGGCGCGGCTTTCTGCGGTGTAGCCGTCCATATCGGCAAACTCGGCCTCAAGGTTGCCCACTTTCATGCCGTCTGCCTCTGACATTTCGGGCAAGCCATAGATACGCTCGCGTTCGCGCTTGGTCTCCCATAGCCTTTTATCACCCATGATCACCGCGTCAATAACACTGTATTGTTCGAAAGCGAATTGATCTTGACTCAAAGTACCGAGTTTGTCGCCGGGAGTAATTGATACATTCCCCGAGCTTGGTTCAATCTCACCACTCATAATCTTCATTAACGTCGATTTGCCACAGCCATTAGCCCCGATTAAACCGTAGCGATTACCTTTATCAAATTTGGCTGAAATATTTTCAAATAAAGGCTCTGAGCCAAATTGCATGGTGATGTTTGCTGTGGAGATCAAAACGGGGTCCGAATGGGTTGAGAATTAAGCTTGCGGAGTCTACAGACTAATTGATTTTGAGTATAGTGAACGCAGGCAGTCTTGCCTTTTGTAACAAAATAAGGGGGCTGCTATGGCGATTATTGGCTGACTTAGTTACTAATCTTTGTCAGCTGAGAATCCTTAATCGCTATTCCAGAATACGATAACATCGAGATAGATAACCAATAGAGAGGCAAAACAATCGCACTTGACCAGCTAAATGGCACTATAAATTTATTGATGGCAATCACCGAATCGGAAATCATAAAGAGAACGGCTGCTAGGGCAATGCACCCAGTAAAGAAACTTTTATTCCATATTAGTAAATTTACCCCTTGCCACGCCATTAGCACAATCACGCTATTGTAAATTGCTACAGGAACGGCGAAAGAACCTAGTGATGGCAGCAGGTAAAGATAAAACGACAACGCAACCCCGACTAGAATAAATAGCGGCGTAAGGTAAAATTTAAAGCCGCCAAGTGATACGAAGGCATAGCAAAATAGGAGATGGCCGATTAAAAAAGAGACTAGGCCATAGACAAAATAGTCATCGTTAAGCAAAAACACATCACCGAATAAGCAGGCGACTAAAGCCAGTAAAAGAGTCACCAAGTAACGCGGTACACGTCTGTTCCCCCAGATAAGCAGGGCTGCAATAATCAGAATTGTGGTCAGCGGCTTAAACACGATAAAAAGCCCATCAAGCTGATTGAGTTGACAATATACCGACACCATTGCCGAGATAAAAACTAAGCCATATAAAAAAAACATCGCGAACATCCCTTATGGATAATAGATCAAAGCCCATAGTTAGTAGCTACACAGTTGGTAGCGTTCAAATGATAACTCTACAAGGCCGAAGCACACTTAGGAACCTTACCTTGTTAACGACTAACTTGAAATATTTTATTTTTTGCTAGAGTTTTGCAGAGGTCTCTTAGTAAGTGTTAAGTTAAGCACTCGCTAATTTAAGGGGCTTATAAATAATCATGGGACATTCTACGCACGCCTATCAAGGCGACGACCGCAATCAATCGATATTAATTAACATCAACGGTGAGCTATTTCCTCGTGACGAGGCTAAGGTATCAGTATTTGATTCAGCCTTTATGCTGGGTGACGGCGTGTGGGAGGGTTTACGAGTTCACCATGGCAAGATTCCGTTTTTGAAGAAGCATTTAGACCGATTGTACGCAGGCGCAAAAGCTCTTGATTTTCACCCTGGGGTCAGTAAAGACGCGTTGGCTGCACGACTAAATGAAACGCTTTTAGCCAATAACATGCACGACGGAGTGCACTTGCGCATGATGGTTAGTCGAGGTACAAAGTCAACGCCGTATCAAGACCCTAGAGTCACGGTGACGCCACCGACTATCGTTATTGTTCCGGAATATAAAGAAGCATTGCCGGAGACAGTGACCAAGGGGATTGACCTGTTCACTGTGCATGTACGTCGCGGGTTTCCTGACGTACAAGACCCAAAACTCAATAGCCATTCTAAGATAAATTGCATCCTCGCGTGTATTCAGGCGACTAAGGCCGGGGCGTCAGAAGCGCTGATGTTAGACCCTCATGGTTTCGTCGCAACCTGTAATAGTACCCATTTCTTTATTGTTAAAGATGATCAGGTTATTACCTCTACGGGGCAATTTTGTATTGATGGAGTCACTCGAGGGGCGGTGCTCACCATCTGTGAGCGAGAGGGTATTAAGAGCGCACAAACTAATTTTTCGCTGATGGATGTCTATAGCGCTGATGAGGCATTTGTGACTGGCACCTTTGCTGGCTTAGTACCAGTGACTAGTATTGACGGTCGTACGATCGGTGATGATGAGGATGCAGGCGCATACGCGGATGTGAGTCAAGAAGTAGGCACAAGCGATAATCGGGGCCCCATGGTGAAACGCTTGCAAAAGTTATACGTCGAATTGCTGGATGAGGAGTGCCGCAGTGACTAATCAAAAAAAGGCACCAATTCGTATCGCGATGTGGTCTGGGCCACGCAATATTTCTACTGCGATGATGCGTTCGTGGGAAAGCCGAGCAGATACGACCGTGATTGATGAGCCGTTCTATGCGGCCTACTTGAGCGTCACTGGAATGGTGCATCCCATGCAAGACGAGGTGTTGGCGAGCCAATCTTCTGATTGGGCCGAGGTGATAAAAAATGAGTTACAGAATGAATTACTAGCGGGGCAGTCTATCCAGTATCAAAAGCACATGACTCAACATATGGTTACTGACCTTGATCATGATTGGTTTTCATCACTAAGGCATGCGTTTTTAATTCGCAGTCCTGAGCAAGTTGTCGTTTCTTATGGGGCTAAGCGAGAGTCGATAACAGCGGATGACATCGGCTTTGCAAAACAAAAAGAGTTATACGATAAGGTCGTAGCGCTTAGCGGACAAAAGCCGCCGGTGATCGATGCAAAGGATGTGCTTAGCAACCCGGCAAACGTGTTACAAAAATTGTGTCACGCGCTGGACGTAGAATTTGATCAAAATATGCTGAGCTGGTCAGCAGGCCCTCGTGAAAGTGACGGTGTCTGGGCGGCCCATTGGTATCATCACGTTGAGAAATCAACTGGGTTCGGGCCATATCAAGCTAAACAGTTTGAACTTAGTAAACAACAGCAACGGGTGGTGGATCAGAGTCTGCCCTATTACCTAGAAATGTATAATGAACGTATTGTCGCCGATTAGTGACGCTGATTTCATCTAACCATTTTCATAGATTCAATTACCGAAACATGTCAGATAGCCGACCAGAAATTGCTTCAGAACTAGCTACAGAGCAACAAAAACAGAAAGCGATGAAACGCTTAGACAGCCTCGCGTGGGCCTTAGACAGCGTAGTGCCGTTACCGGGCGGCTTTCGTCTAGGCTTAGACGGATTGATCGGCTTAGTGCCGGTGGTAGGTGATGGTATAACAGCACTGCTATCGAGTTATGTTATAGGTGAGGGTGTACGTAATGGCGCGCCAAAATCGGTTATTTTGAAAATGTTAGCTAACCTACTAGTCGATACTGTGATTGGCGCGATACCTTTTTTCGGTGACGTATTCGATGTGGTTAATCGATCGAACTATAAAAACGTCAATCTACTCAGAAGTTATCTGGATAAACCGGTCGAAGTAAAGCGCGCTAGTCGGCTCTGGGTAGCGATGGTAGTGGTTGGCGTTATATCGATTATTGCTGCTAGCCTCTGGGCGTTCTTTTCTATTTTAACGTGGCTGGTCGGCTTGTTTTAGGCAATTCGATTATAGCCAACGCTCTGCGTCAATATAATCGAATTCCCCTAGAAGCAAGCCGCTTGGGCTTCATGGCCTTGCAATACTTGCGATGTTAAGCCTCTACTAAACTTAAGCTATGACTGCCGACCGCCACGGTGTATGAAGGGCCAATTATGTTTTCGTACTGCTTACTTTTGACGGTGCTTACGTAACGCCATTGCCCCGTTGTGGCTTCAGCTGTAATAGTTAGTTTTAGCCAGCCGCGCTGATGAGAGTTTTGGTATATAAGTTGGGGGTTATGCTCAACTAATAAGCTTGATAATTGCTCCGGATTGTCATTAGATAGGTAATTCTCTAGGCCGGGCGAGCTAACGCTCGCAGTGGCCATTTCGACTGCAACTGATTTGCTCTCGCCTGAGGGCGTTAAATCAAATGCCCAGCTATTATGCGTGTCGCCAGCTAGGCTGATAACATTGTTGGCATCTTGTTTGAAACTCTTTAATACTCGTTGGCGATTAGCGTTGTAGCCATCCCAGGCATCGGTGTTATAGGGTATGTTAAGTTTTCCTAGGCCAACGATTGCATTAATGGTGGTGGCCGATAAGCCTTTTTTATAGTTAACTAACTTAGTTACATCAGGCATACAAACATTGCCCATTAAAATTTGTTGGCCAAGTATTTGCCACGGTATGTTCTTTTGCTTGGAGTCTTGCAGTTCAGAGCTTAGCCATTGTTCTTGCGTGTCGCCTAATAGTTGCCGCTGAGGGTCATCAAGTAATTCGGCTTGAATACGCTTGGCATCAGGTATGAGGGCATACGGTTTTTCCAATTTGGCTAAATCTAGTGTTGATAGAAGCGCCCAATCTAACACCGGCTGAGGTGGGTTTTTCGACATATCGAAAGGCACGGTGATCATTTTAATTTCGTCGGCTGAAAGCGATGCTAACAACGCTTCACTAGTAATTGCCACTGGGTCTTGTTCGTTTTTTAAAGGCCGAATGTCAAACGGGTGTTGTTGCCAGATTATCTCACTCAGATAGTCGACTGGCTTACTACGACCGACGATTCGGGTGTCGAGCATTATTAGACTAGCGAGTGAGCCTATATCAAACCGGCGGTATGCAATCTCAGAGTGGTCGTTATCGAGCGGGTCTCGAATTGGTAGCCACTCTCGATAGGCCTGAATCGCAACTTGGCGTCGCTGTTCCCAGCTACCCTCGTCCGCTTGGTGGTTTTGCGCGCCATCTTGCCAGCTGTCATTGGCAAATTCGTGATCATCCCATATACAGATAAACGGGTGCGCCGCGTGAGCCGCTTGAAGCTGAGAATCAAGCCGATAGATATTATAGCGTTTGCGGTAATCCTCGAGGCGGGTGATCTCAGTCAGAGGCAGTATGCTTCTTTGCTTGTTAGCGAGCTCTGGGTCGCTGTAAACATCATTGGCGTATTCGTAAATATAGTCGCCTAAATGCAATACGGCGGTTAGGTTAGTCTGTTGGCTAATTTCTTGGTAAACATTAAAATAACCATAACCGTAGTTAGAGCAAGATACTACCGCCAGTTCAGCCTGTTGCGTTTGACTGACGTCATTGTCATCATTATCTGTGCTGCCATGGGCTGCAAGGGTGCGGGTGCGACCTATCGGGCTAATAACTTGATTGCAGATAAAGCGGTAAAAATAACGGCTGTCAGGTTTTAAATGGTCGGCGTCGACCTTTATCGTGTAATCACGATTTGCATTGGTACTGGTGAAACCTTGACTGACAATGTCAGTGAATTGTGCGTTGTTGGAGACTTGCCATTGCACCCTTATAGCTTGTCCTCTGGTGCCTGGCTTTTGTTCGAGACTGGGTTCGAAGCTTATGCGTGTCCACAGAATAACCTTTGTCTGCAGCGGGTCTCCGCTGGCGACGCCGTGTTGGTAACTGAGCGTAAATGGCGAGTTCTGATGAGCGCTCGCATTGCCCAAAAAACTTAAGCTGCTAATCGCAGTCAGGCCGGTTATAAAAGTGCGTCGATTAATGTTTGGCATAAGGTAAATTAACTATTTTTCTTCGAAATATGTCTTATCCAGAACTCAGAAAAATAGCGTTCTGGAAGGCTATCTTGTACATAGCATAGCCGAAGGAAATAGAAATAGTCGATAACAAACGCTTTTTTATGCTGAGGTCTGAGCATAAAATAATTTGTTTTCGACGCGCATTACCACTTAACGCTTTATGTCTCTAGGCGCTAGCGATCGTAGCTTGAGCGCATGGGTGTTTAGTCGCTGCTTTGCATTGCTTTGCGTTTTTCAAATTTATCGGCGAGGTGTTCTGCCTTTTCGTCATCGATCAACTTTTTAGCCAATGGAAAAACGTCGTCCTCTTCTTCATCTACATGATGAACTACTTCGTGGTCGAGTTTTTCAAATTTTTGAAGCCACGCACCATGTGCCATATAGGTATTCTCAAGATCTTCGATCAGGTCAGCCAACTGCTTATGCTCAGACACGCTGTGTTGAGCTTGCTCTTGGCCGTCAGGCTTCTCGATTAGGGCGGCGTATAAGGTCTGCTCTTCAGCGCTAGCGTGCCCGCAACTTATTTATCACCTAAATAAGGTTAGAACCGGCGAGTGAAAATAGAGTTGAACCTGAGCCTTACTTTGAATCCTCATGCTCATTATTCGTGACGCAAAGCAACTAGGTAAAAGCCAGTTATTGAGCGGTCCGACGATGTGGTTTCGATCAACCGTTAAGCGTCGTTTTACTAAACATGACCATGCGGTGATTCCGCCAGCTCTTCTTTTCCATCTTCCTGCTGTTTCGGTGAGCCTTGGTGGAATTCGTTATAGGTTAAATACAATCCTATAAATATCAGCGAAGTTACAATTCCCTCGATTATTAAAAAAAAGGGCCGTTCATGTTTTTACTCCCCGTGCATGCAGCATCGATTGCTTAAAAAAAATTCCAAATGCTGAAATTGTTGTGAGCAATGCTTGAGTCTTATAGCCACTAAAGCAAAAGGGCCCAGAGGTTACAAATGAGACGGCTAAGGCCGATAAAGTAAATACGTCAGATATTTTCAACATACCGTGATCTCCAATAAATAGTTAAAGGTTATTTGCTTACAGTAAATGCTTTTTCTATTTGGCGAGTTTAGTCAGCAGGTTCAAAAAAATTGAACTCAAAAGCTACCAGCATCAAACCTCCAATCTCGATTCAGGTTTGTATTCTTAAGACTATCCATTTCGAAATATCGACAATCGACCATGTTGAACTAATCCCTAGTATTCGAGCGATTCTTTCCGTGTCTATGAGTGTGCGATCTTTTTTAATTACACTCCGTAAGGTTAATCTTAGCTCTACTTATGTTTGCGCTAGTGTATTTCAACGTCAGGTTTACATTCCTGTAAACCTAGCTGCACCATTGTCCAGCAAATATTAGATGAGGAGGGACGGCATCAATGGCTAAACACTGGAGAGAAGCACCGTTGTTTAATGGGCGATGTCGGAAATTGAGCTGATCTCACAGTTATGAATAAATGAAGATGATGGTTTAGAGAAACACAGCCTAGGCTAGGTGCATAAAAAGTTAGGTGTCTACGGGCTCTCTTATATTGATACTCTAGTAAGCTTCCAACCGAAGGTTTATTCCAGAGTTTTTACAGAGTTTCTGGGGCAAACTTTATTCACGCTTGCTAACAGGCATGCGGGGCAAGACAAACGGCTGATTAGATTCGATTTTTAACCACGGTGCTTAGATCATTCACAAGCCTTAATGCTGATTTCGTCAACCTTGCCCGTATCAACGTAATCGATCCAAGCCCTGTTTAATGCTGCCCGCTCGGCTTGGTAGCAATCTTTAAACTGTGTTTCGTACACAACTTGGTGCACGATGTCGTGGTCGTTTACAATAAACGATAGTAATATTGTTATTGATTTCATGCATTTATCGCTTAATTTTATGCAAGGGTGATAACCCCTTAATTTTCCAAATCAAGGGTCCACCCCCATTTTCTAACTAGTGGACCCTATCCGACGATTACCCCAACGTTCTTACCCCAACGTTCTTACCCCAACGTTCTTACCCCAACGTTCTTGCCCCAACGTTCTTGCCCCAACGTTCTTGCCCCAACGTTCTTGCCCCAACGTTCTTGCCCCAACGTTCTTGCCCCAACGTTCTTGCCCCAACGTTCTTGCCCCAACGTTCTTACCAAAACGTTCTTACCAAAACGTTCTTACCAAAACGTTCTTACCTCCGATTTCGCTGTCAACAATAGGCCAGAAAGATCTAATTATCTAGTGACTAGGCTGAAAATGACAGAATTTAACAAAGTAGTCATATCTTTATTGGCCTGTTATGAATATTGGGCTCGAAAATATATTTTACCAAAAGTTCTTACTGGGCATTGCTGTCTACGCAAATTTTGGTTGGACGGAGGACAGACTAGGGATATTTAGTTATCTAGCAACTAGATTGATAAGTTACCAAATTTAACAAAGTGGTATTTGCTCTCTTGTCTGAGAAAAAAGTAGCGAGTGAATAAATTCGTGTTTTGACTAGAATGGTCTGGTTTCTAAAGAGTCTGTACTCGCTTTCGCTTGTCACATTGTAGGTTTTGTTGCTAAATACTTATCGGTTCGTCGAGTTATGCTAAGGTCTCATAAAGACTATGAGTTACATTATGAGTTTTCAGGACATTTTGACGGAATTTTCGAAAGACGATTTAATCTATTATTTCTTACCGATATATTTTTTGGCCTTGATATTGGAATGGCGGCATAACCGTAGCAAAAACTTAAATCTTTTCGACGTTGGTGATACCAAGGCATCTTTATGGATGATGTTTTTCGTTGGGTTTGTCGATATTGCACCTAAGCTTTTAGCATTCATGGCCTTTTATTATCTGGCGCAGCTCAGTCCACTTGCTGAGGTAGTGCAAAGACAGTGGTGGGCTTGGGGTTTACTATTTTTCCTTGATGATTTTATTTACTATTGGTTTCATCGGCTTAATCATCAGGTGAGACTCTTCTGGGCTGGACATGTATCTCATCATTCGGCGATAAAAATGAATTTTGCCACGGCACTAAGACAAGGAGTAGGTGAGAGGGTGCATAAATACGTTTTCTGGCTGCCTCTGCCTTTGCTTGGTTTTGATCCTTTAATGATTTTTACCATGATGTCGATAAATCTTTTTTATCAATATTGGTTACATACTGAACTGATTGGTCGTTTGCCCGATTGGATTGAGTTTGTGTTTAATACGCCGTCACATCATCGGGTTCATCATGCTTCGAATATTTCGTATCTGGATTGTAACCACGGAGGTGTGTTGATTATCTGGGACAGACTCTTTGGGAGTTTTTCTAGGGAGATGAGCAACGAAAAAGTTGAGTATGGCTTGACCCGAAACATTATATCGTTAAATCCTATTTACGTTGCAACGCATGAGTATAGATCGATCGTACGAGATGTGGCGCGGGCAGACCATTGGAAAGACAAATTAAAGTATTTGGTGCTAGCGCCAGGTTGGAGCCACGATGGTGACGATAAGCGCTCAAAAACATTGCGCGCTTCATTGCAGGGCTGATTATAACTATCTAAAACTCATAAGTAGATTAGAACTCTTGCAGTTTGTCGTTTAACTAAGCTAAGCAAAGCCTTCTGTTCGAAAGCTTTGCGACAAGATTAAAGTTTCGCCAGCGCTATGATTAAGAGGGTTTTGCAGCAAACGCCACGCACCAGCCGTTGCCAGCAACCATTTTGCCTGGGAAAGCGCCGCAGCCACCCCAATCCGGATCATCACCCTGATAAAGCACGCAGCCAATGCAGTTTTGTTCTGGCTTATGGTTCGGGTGGCTAGTGGCATCGACGGTGGCGGTATCTTCTTTGTAACCAAGAGCTTTCGCCATTGGGTCGTCTTCAGTTAACTTTTCGGCGTCATTGGCGGCTACTAACCTTATGTTGGCTAATACGGGAATCGCCAGTAGAGCGCCAGCGGTGAATTTGACGAATGAACGTCTACCTAACTTGTTTTTCATTTTAGAACCTCTGATTGGTTGCATTAAGACTATCAGATGTCTTGTTAAGAGGTTTTGCTACATGTGAAGAAGTCTATGCATTGCGCCTGTGTGTGCCAGAATGGCAGTATGCTAATACTTATTAAGGCTCAGCCTGCCGCAATCTAAAGGTCGGTTTTATAGAGTAACGTTAGCTATCATTGTATAGCGCTAAGCCGTTGCCGTTGCTTTAGCTTTGCGCGGGCGATATTTCTTCGACTGTTGGAAAATAATAAGCGTGCCAACGACTCCTGGTAATGCCCATGGAATAATGCCCGCGTAGCCGGTCAAATATTGGCTTAGAAAACGGTTCGCGCCAAACACAAAGAATGCCGTATGTGAGCCGATACCCGCGCCAATAATCCCACTGATATGAGCGACTATTTGTTCGCCGCGGGTGACTTTGCGTTTTAGACAAAAGCGCAGGTTAGTGATAGCCGTTACTGAGCAAAGGGCGGAGAATATATAGTACAAAACGCTCATTGGTGAACCTCCGACCGCGGTAAATCCAAGCCATACACCGATTGCCAGCAACGCTATGTTGATTAGCAAGCTATCGGTGCGACGCATCAAGTCTTGATTGCCTTTGGCACGAACAGACTGCAAGCCATGCCTGACGCCAACCAATACCAAGATTGAAATGGCTAGAAGAAACAAACCGCCAGCGCGCAACTCGGCGGCGACCTTAAGCGTCAAATCAGGGTTAAAGTCGTTATCAGGGAACTTGAATGAGATCGGGTCGATCATTAGCATCAACGCCAATATAAGTGCGCTAAAGCCAACTAAATACATCGTCTTGGCGTACCAGTGGCCAGTGCGGATATGCAATGGGCCGCCTTTTTTTGCGACAACCGGTATCCAAAAAAGTATCAGTGAAATAAAGCCAACAGCAACGTGAATAAAAAGTAGAGCTTGGTAAGTAAATGACATGGGTGCCTCCGTAAATGATATGCACTCATATTAATCAGGCTCGCCACTCTGCATAAGTGCGAAAGGTAATGATTTGAAACCATGACTTTTGGCCTATCCGGCGGGATCAAGAATAAGGAATAATGGCGGCATGAATAGCAGAAACGATTTTTATCAGATGCTCGGTGGGGTTGGCACCGCACTCGTGGTTACCGTTATAAGTGGCATGGTGATGTGGCAAAAGCCGGCGTTTGCCGAAGTCATAGTTTGGCAATTGTTGATTGCTATCGCCATATTTATGGTCACCAATGATCGGATTGATGAGAATAGAGTCGGTATTCGCCGCGCGGCCTTGTGGATTATGCTATTACTAATTTTTAGTTTGAGTTGGCGTGTCCCAACCGATATTTTTTTCATTTATACTATCATTTGGCTAGCCTGCACGCCGTTCTATTTGTCGGCCAAAAGTTGCTGGGCTTGGTTGCTCCTTATCAATGTTGCTTGGTATTTTGTTCGCTCGCTGGTTTGGCAAGACGCTAACCCGTTAATACAGACATTATTGGTGGGAACTTTTCATGTCTTCGCCCTGCTTTCGGCGACTACGGCCAAAGAGTCTCAGCAAGCTCATGAAAAAACGCAGCAGCTTAACCGCGAACTCTTGGCAACCCAACACCTACTTGGTGAAGCGTCGCGTGAAAGTGAGCGTACGCGGATCGCGCGAGACTTGCATGATTTGCTCGGTCACCACTTAACTGCGTTAACAATCAACCTTCAAGTCGCTGGCCATCTTATTAGTGGGGAGAGTGGCGAGGCAAAAGAAAAAGTTGATCAGTGTCATGCGCTTTCAAAATTGCTATTAAACGATGCTCGTGAAGCGGTCAGTGAGTTGCACGATATGCCCTCCCTCGATCTGCGCGAATTACTGGAAATAACTGTTCGCGATATTCCACGATTAAAAATTTCGTTAAAGATCGAAGACCAATTACAACTCGACGATGTTAATACGGCAGAGGTTTTTCTACGCCTTGTTCAAGAAGCTATTACCAATACACTCAAGCATAGCGGCGCGCATAACGCGACAATTCAGGTTTACACGCAAGGTGAGCAGATTTTGTTAAATTACAGCGACGATGGTAATGGCTGTGATGATCTGAAGGTGGGCAATGGTTTGATTGGCATGCGCGAGCGAGTCGAACGGCTCGGCGGTAAGTTGCATATTGAGTCGAAACCAAATTTTAATCTGCAAGTAACGACACCGAGCTGATATGACAATCAAGGTAGCGATTATCGATGACCAAAACCTAGTTCGCAGCGGTATCGAAAGCTTATTAAGCTTGTCTGATAAGGTAACCGTTGTGGCCCAAGGCGATGATGGTGAGCGAGCTGTAGGTCTAGCTCAACAGTACCAACCCGATGTGTTTTTAATGGACATTAGAATGCCGCGGATGAATGGCATCGAGGCGATCAAGAGCCTACGAAAAGCTGAGTTTGAAATCCCGGTAATTATTTTAACCACCTTTGATGACCATGAGTTGGTACTGCAAGGCTTGCAGGCGGGTGCTCAGGGCTACTTACTTAAAGACGTGTCACTAGAGAGCTTGATTGATGCTATTGAAGCCGTTCATAACGGCGAGACTATTGTGCAACCCGCTATTACCGATACTCTGCTGCGCGGACTAAAAACTCAAAAAGGAAATTTCGATTCCTTGCCAGAGCCTCAATCACTCTCGCCTAAAGAAACTGAAGTACTGCGTTTGGTTGCCAGTGGTTACAGCAATCGAGAGATATCGGATGCTTTGTGTAAGTCGGAGGGCACCATCAAAAACCATGTCTCAAGTGTGTTGTCGAAGCTAGGTGTGAGAGATCGAACTCGCGCGGTCCTGCGCGCGCTTGAAATTGGAATTATATAGTGCTTAATATAGTGCACTAAATTAGTGCCCTAAATTAGTGCCCTAAATTAGTGCCCTAAATTAGTGCCCTAAATTAGTGCCCTAAATTAGGCTCATCTGGGACCCAGTTCCTGATGTTTGATGATTGAACGTTGGTTGATGACGTTCAAGTAATGGGTGCACAGTCTACAAGACTATAGCGGCGTACCAGAATGGCTTTATTCTCTTTTAGAATATTCAGCGATGACTCGTTTTGCGTTACATAAAATACAATAACGAGGGAGCGCTTTGACTGACAAACGTTTTATTAATATTTGAAATGAGCAGGCACTTTAAGTTGACAAGTGGCCGCCAATTATAGCCATGCCGTTTTAAATCAACAGCATAGCCTCTCCATGTTTAAGGTCAATTGTCCATTATCTGTGGACATGTCATCTTCGTGACTATATTCTGCTTGGGTCTAATTAAGGCGCAAGCGTAAACCCCGCCCCCCAAGTTTACAAAATTAAATGATTAAATAGAGGCGTAAAAAATGAAGAACCCTAAACTTCTGCTATCAGCCTTAGTGAGTGTATTTATTTTTAATACACACCTAAGCTATGCCAGCGATGTTGAACTTAAAGCCAACCAAACCTTGCAACTATTGGAGCAAGAAAAAAATACCACTAACGTATATCGAGCGTATTTTCCTTCGAAAGAACTGGCGCGAAAAGCCGCCATTTCGTTTCATGCGCAACTTCTAGAAGCGAACTATGACGACGGATATCTTATTTTTGAGTTGTCGCCAAATGAGATGCAGCAATTAGAGAAATTTGATTTTAAGCTTAAAGTTGCTACTCAATACTTGCAGAAACGAACGCTTGAAATCGAGCAAAAACAACGCCAAATTAAATCTGGCTTATCACCTCAAGCCGCTAATGATATTGGCATTCAGAGCGTGCCAAACTTCCCTTGTTATGAAACAGTCGAAGAGACGTTCTCTGCTGCGCAGGGTTTGGTGACAAGCTATCCACAACTTGCTCAATGGATAGACGTTGGTAATTCATGGCGTAAAACAGTGGGTCTTGGCGGCTATGATATCAACGTATTAAAGATAACTAACCAAGCAACGAGTGGTAGCAAACCTAAGCTTTTTATCAATAGCGCAATTCATGCCCGCGAGTATGCTACAGCGCCGCTCAATTTGGATTTTGCACGTTGGTTGTTGGAAGGTTACAACAATAATGCTGATGCGACATGGATTCTCGACCACCACGAAGTGCACCTGATGTTGCATACTAACCCTGATGGGCGAAAGCGTGCTGAATCAGGCATCTCTTGGCGTAAAAATACCAATCAAAATTATTGTGGTCCAAATGGAAACAGCCTGGGCGTCGATCTAAATCGTAATTTCAGCTTCAGTTGGAACAGCACAAATGGCGTTGGCTCTAGCGGTAATACGTGCTCGGCAACTTACCGCGGCCCTCAGCCCGGCTCTGAGCCTGAAGTACAAGCGATGCAAGCCTATGTGCGCAGTCTATGGCCAGATCGTAGAGGCCCGAATCAAAACGACGCCGCGCCATCGGATACCAGTGGTATTCACTTAGATATACATAGCTTTAGTGAGCTTGTGTTGTGGCCTTGGGGCGACGTTAGCCAAGCTGCTCCGAATGGCTCAGCGCTACAGACTTTAGGCCGAAAATTTGCCTTTTTTAATGGCTATAGTCCGCAGCAGTCGATTGGTTTGTACCCGACCGATGGCACCAGTGACAATGTCAGTTACGGCGAACTTGGTGTGGCTGCGTATACCTTCGAGCTAGGCACTCAGTTTTTTCAACAATGCAGCGTTTATGAAAATACCATCAAGCCAGACAATTTGCCGGCTCTTATCTATGCCGCCAAGGTGGTTAGAACGCCCTATATTACGCCATCGGGCCCCGACAGTACCAACCTAACTCTTAGTAGTGGTGCGGGTGTCGTCGCTGGAACGCAAGTGTTACTAACGGCAATCGCCAATGATTCGCGCTTTAATAATAGCAATGGCTCGGAAAGTACTCAAAACATTAATGCCGCGCAGTACTATATAGACGTGCCGCCATGGCAAGCCGGCGCTGTAGCTCAATCAATGTCAGTCAGTGATGGGTCGTTTAATCAACGCACCGAAACTGTCAATGCGAGCATTGATACTAGCGGCATCAGTAATGGCAAGCATATTGTCTACGTACGCAGTCGTGATACAAGCGGTGCTTGGGGAGCGGTTTCGGCGGTGTTTTTAAATATTACCGACACGCCACCAGTAGCGTGTTCGTTTGAAGACAACTTCACCACATCAAAAGGATGGTCGAATTCGCCAACATCAACGTGTAGTACTGGCGCTTACATACGCAGTAATCCGACTCTAGTGACTAACTCTGGTGTGGTGACACAAGTTGCTGGTGATGCGCAAGGCGATGGGTTCGCTTTGTTCACTGCGGCTAACTCATCAGCAGGACGTGATGATGTCGACGGCGGAGTCTGCGTGGCAATATCGCCGGCGATCACTGTGTCTGACAATTCGACCTTGTCACTCGATTGGTTTCACGGGCAGCGAGACAGTGGTGATGACAGCTCAGGTGATTTCTTCCGAGTTGAGTATTCACTCAATGGTGGCTCTAGCTACAACGCACTAGTGAGCATCGGTGATGTTCGTACACAAGCTCAATGGAACGCGGCAAACGCAACGATACCAGCCGGTTCTAGTGTGCTTTTACGAGTTAGTGCCAGCGATGGAAGTAGCGCTGGAGACTTAATCGAGGGAGGTATAGACAGTGTATCAATCTGTCCAAACTAAGGTAGTCTTAGTTTAGTGCGAGTCTCGAATGCTTTATTGTCTTGTCATGCCTGCTTAGTGTTTGACCGGCATGGCAAATCAACGTGGTAAAGGAGACTCGTTACCATGCTCACCAGGGAGCGAAGTTCTGTCTGGTGAGTATTTTTAAGCGGCTACGAGTGTGTAAGGTAGCGCTAGCAAGTTAACTCAAGTGATGGCAGTAAAAGGATGACTTTCTCCATTGCAATACGCCGCAGCGATGCTTAGGTATTGAACCTAGCCAATGGCGGCATATATTTCATAATATCGCTTATCCTAGTGACTCTCGCTCGACTTACCAATCGTATTGTATCCGATGTTGGCAGAGCGCGATTATGTGCGTCGAGGGATTCAATTTGATTGGCGCCAACTGCTTGGGAATGATTAAACGCTGGGGCGGCGTTGTCGTCTCCAGGTGATCCGACTAATTGTGATCATGTCATCTGCAATTATTGAGCTGTTATGCGCACTAACAAGGTTTGTTAATTCTGGCGGATCGGTGGCATATAGCGAGAGTTTGTAGAATGCAAAGAGAGAGACAAGAGTATAAATCAGCCATCGGATAACGGGGCTTTTAACAATCGGTGTGCGTAGCAACTGAAGCAATTTTGACATGTTTAATATGACCGATCTGAGCCAAAGTTGATTGCATCAGCGCTAATCAAAATTCAGCAAGAGATAAAATAGTTTAAGGCTCCGCCACTTGCCGGTAAGAGTAGGTGTTGATAAATGATTTACTCTGATAGCGGTGTAAATTTCGGCACATCGGCTTATTTGCTAAAGATTGTATCTAGACATTGAGATAAAATAATATCGTTTATTCGTTGTAGCGCACACTTTATTCATATTGCAAACCTTTTTGACTTTGATTTGTATATCATCCAAATTGACCATCATATTTTAGCCCTACTATCGCCAGACCTACTATCGCAGAGCTAGTACGTTAACCGTACTATGCCGCGATTGCGACTTGGTTAATTTAACCACTAATGAATACGTTCCCAAGCTATGACAGAAAAAACCTTTTTTAATGAAATGTTTGACGGAGACGAGGTAAGAATTCCGTACCAAAAGGTTGATGAATGGCTCTCGAACGCATCCCATTTAAGCCTTGCTAGAAAGCAAGAGCAAGCGGATGCCTTGTTCCATCAACTGGGCATTACCTTTATCGTTTATGGTGATGAATCAGATGCCGAGCGTCTGATACCTTTTGACATTGTGCCGCGAGTTTTTACCGCCACTGAATGGTCCAAACTAGAGCGAGGCATCAAGCAGCGGGCGCGCGCGTTAAATGCATTTTTATGGGATGTCTATAATCGTGGTGAAATTGTTAAAAGTGGCAAGATTCCAGCGCGACTAGTTTATCAAAATGAAGCCTATGAGCCCTCTGTTGTTGGATTTTCTCCTTCGCAAAAGATTTTTTCACACATCATAGGGACTGATTTGGTACGTACCGGGCGCGATGACTTCTATGTATTAGAAGATAACTGTCGAACGCCATCGGGTGTTTCCTACATGATGGAGAATCGTGAGGCAATGATGCGATTGTTTCCGAACTTATTTAAGTCAAATAGAATTCGACCGGTCGATCAGTATCCGAATATGCTTCGGCGCACCTTAAGTTCAGTGGCACCGGATAAATGCGAAGGCTCTCCGGTCATCGTTGTGTTGACTCCAGGCTCATTCAACTCAGCCTATTTTGAGCACAGTTTTTTGGCCGATCAAATGGGCGTTGAGCTGGTAGAAGGGCGTGACTTATACGTGCATGGTGACTTTGTCTACATGCGTACTACGCAGGGGCCGAAAAAAGTCGATGTGATCTACCGCCGTATTGATGATGAGTTTATCGACCCGCTATGTTTTAACCCTAATTCGATGTTGGGTGTGCCTGGATTGATGAATGTGTACCGATCGGGCGGCGTACAAATTTGCTCAGCACCCGGTGCTGGAGTTGCCGACGATAAGGCGGTGTACACCTACGTGCCGGAGATGATACGTTTTTATCTTGGTGAAGAGCCTATTCTAAATAATGTGCCGACCTGGCGTTGCTCTGAAAAAGATGATTTGGCTTATGTGCTAGACAACCTTGCTGAGCTTGTTGTCAAAGAGGTTCATGGCTCCGGTGGTTATGGAATGCTCGTTGGGCCAGCCGCGACTAAGGCTGAAATCGCAGCTTATCGGTTACGTATACTCGAAGGCCCTGATGACTTTATTGCGCAACCCACCTTAGCGCTTTCCACCACCCCTATATATCAGGAGTCTGGCTTGGCACCGCGGCATGTCGATTTACGCCCCTATTGTTTAGTTGGCAAAGATATTGAGCTATGTCCGGGTGGTCTCACTCGAGTTGCTATGACAGAAGGCTCTTTGGTGGTTAACTCCTCACAAGGCGGTGGCGTTAAAGACACCTGGGTGCTCAGCGAATGAGCGCAATACACAGAATAAAGAGAACATCCCAATGTTAAGTCGTACCGCAGAATCACTATTTTGGACCGCACGCTATATCGAGCGTGCAGACACCTTGGCGCGAAACCTTGAAGTGGCTTATCGCATGTCTTTGGTGCCCAATACCAGCGCTGGTAATCGCTCTGAATGGCAGTCTATTTTATCGACGTCTAACTTGCTCGAGGATTTTAAGGCTGAGTATTCAGAGGTTAACCAAGCAAATATCGAACACTTCTTGATATACAGTCACAGCAATCCATCAAGTATCCGTAACTGCATACGCGCGGCAAGAAACAGTGGTAAAGAAGTTCGAATTGCGCTAACCAGCGACGTTTGGTCGGCATTAAATCGGGCCTATATCGAGTTTAAGAAGTTTGAGAAATCCGCGGACGAAATAGATCTTCCGACTATCTGTGATTGGGTGAAACGGCAAACAGCCACTGTGCAGGGCAGCTTTCAAGGCAATCAATTGCGCCTTGATGGTTACGATTTCTACAATATGGGCACCTATATCGAGCGGGCCGATAACACGGCTCGGCTTTTGGATATCAAGTATTACGTGCTCTTGCCTACAGTCGACATGATTGGCGGCAGCGTCGATAGCTATCAGTGGACTACCTTGCTCCGCGCGCTATCGTCATATCGCTCTTACTATTGGATTTATGGTGGCGATTACAGTGCCGATAGAATCGCTGATTTTCTGGTACTGAATAGTGCTTGCCCAAGGTCACTGAGGTTTTGTATCACTCAAGTGGCGCATCATTTAGATATGCTGTGTTCCAATTATGGGCGTCATAGCGATGCGCAGATGCTAGCGCTTAAGCTCCGAGAAGAACTTGGTACCATTTCCATAGCTGAAATCGTTGACGAAGGTTTGCATGAGTTTTTGCAAAGCTTTATTTCCAGTAATAATCAATTGACTGAGAAAATTTCTCAATCGTTTCTCTTTGGAGTTCAATGATGCTGTTGAAAGTAAAACATAGCACTAAGTACAGCTACAGCGAAACTCAACGAATGATTTTGCAGAGCCATCGTTTATACCCCTCTCGGTGCGACACACAGAAGGTATTGTCTTGGGATGTATTTGCCGAAGGCGCTTTATTTGGCGAGTACTTTGAAGACGGAGCGGGTGATCGTTTAAGAACCATGAGTATTAACAACGACGTTGATGGGCTTGAGATTAGCGTTGTTGGTGAAGTTGAAACCAATGATAAGAACGGTGTGATTAAGCTTCAGCGAGACTTGATGCCCAGACAAGTGTATCTACACTCGACTAGCCTAACTAAAACTGATCAAAGTTTACGCGAACTGGCTTTAGAATCGATTCAGGACATAGGCGGCAGTTCGCTAGACAAGGCGCATGCCATGATGAATTCCATAAGCGATCGAATAGACTACATTTCAGGCTCGACCAATAGCTCCTTTACTGCGGCACAGGCGCTGCAGCAAGGAAAAGGCGTTTGCCAAGATCAAGCTCACTGCCTGCTATCAATTAGCCGGTGCAATAATATTCCCGCGCGATACGTTACAGGCTATCTTTATGATGCTGAAAAAGGTGATAATCACGGCGAAAGCCATGCTTGGGCCGAACTCTATATCGATGGCTTGGGCTGGATAGGCTTTGATTCCGCTAATCGATGCTGCCCTGACGATCGTTATATTCGTATTGGCAGCGGTCTCGATGGCTTAGACGCAGCATTAATTCGTGGTGTAACCCGAGGTGCGGGGCAAGAGTCGATGCTAACTAACGTCGAAGTCAGTCAAGCGCAACAATAACAATTACAGTAACGGCAGGCGCGATTTTTTCGTATTAAGAGACAATGACATATTGTGTAGGACTAATGGTAGACGACGGCATGGTCTTATTGAGCGACACGCGCACCAACGCAGGGCTTGATAATATCTCTACCTATAAAAAGATGTTTACTTTTGAGGACCCAGGCAAGCGAATCATTGTGATTCTCACTGCTGGTAGTCTTTCTGTGACTCAAACTGTATTAGCAAAACTCGAAGAGGCTACCGAAAGTGGCCCAGAAAATAAGAACTCCGTATTCGGGCCAGGTACTACCTTGCAGGTCGCCGAGATGATTGGCGCTTTGTTGTCTGAAGTTAGCGTTAATTTTAGAGCCAAGCTCAATGGTATGGCGCAGTCAGCCAGTGCTTCTTTGATAGTTGCTGGCCAAAGTGCCGGTGGCAAGCAACGATTATTTTTAATTTATCCAGAAGGAAACTTTATTGAAGCGACCTCGGATACGCCTTTTCTTCAAATTGGTGAGCATAAATATGGTAAGCCGATATTAGATCGTGTAATTCAGCGAAATACGACTTTGCAAGACGCGCGTAAAGCGGCGTTGCTGTCAATGGACAGTACGCTGCGCTCTAATTTATCAGTGGGTATGCCGCTTGATTTGGCGATTATTGAAAATAATGAATTCTCATTCAAAGAACAAACTCGTATTGAAGCTGGTGACCCAGAGTTTTTAGCGATGTCAGAAGCTTGGTCTGAGGCGCTTAGAGATAGTTTTACTTCGATTCCTATTAGCAATGACCCGAATTAAGTTGAACATTTATTGAGCCTAAGCTGTCTATCGGTCGGCCTAAGTGCCCTTGGGCTATTTTCAAGCAGTGGATAAAACAGCTTCAACCCAAATAATACAGTTACAGACATTTCTATCCGTTCGTCGCGTTATGCTGAGGTCTCTGTAAGGTAAAGATATTTTTAAGAGAGGATTACTATGCGTACTGTCGTCATTAAACAACCAGGCGGTTTAGATAACGTGCAGCTTGTTGAGCGTGAAGCACAACAACCTAAAGCCGATGAAGTGTTGGTAAATTGGCATGCTACATCGTTAAATTATCACGACTATTTAGTTGCGGTTGGGGCAATACCCGTTTCAGATCAACGTGTTCCGATGTCTGATGGCGCTGGTGAAATTGCCGCCATTGGCGAAGATGTCACTCAGTGGAAAGTTGGCGATAAAGTAATGTCTACTTTTTTCCCTGATTGGCTTGAAGGCTCTGCGACACAATTCAATGCTGCGCGAATAAATGGTGAGCAAATGGATGGCTTTGCGCAAGAATTTTCATGTGTAAATCAACGTTCGATCACCGCTATCCCCGCCGGTTACAGTTATGCGCAAGCCGCTACACTGCCTTGTGCCGCGGCCACGGCTTGGCGTGCTCTTGTCGTTGAAGGTAATCTCAAAGCCGGTGATAGTGTGCTGGTAGAAGGCACTGGTGGTATGTCTATATTTGCATTGCAAATTGCTAAAGCGGCTGGTGCGTATGTGTACGCTACCACCTCAAGCGACGATAAAGCCGAGCGGCTCACTGAGCTAGGCGCAGATCACGTGATCAATTATCGCACCGATGAAAAATGGGGTCGAACGGTCAACAAGCATTCTGGCGGTGGCGTAAACCATGTCTTGGATGTAGGCGGTTCATCAACTCTTTCTCAATCGGTAGAAGCTATCGGTTATGGCGGTCACATTTCATTAATCGGGATTCTTGGTGGGCGAACAGCTGATTTCATCTTGCCGAAAATGTTTTTTAAACATGCTCATATGCACGGTATTGCGGTTGGTAGTCGAGCAATGCAAATGGACATGGTCAAGGCGATTGATACCACTGGCTGGAAGCCAATAATAGATAAGTCGTTCGAGCTTAATGAATTAGCCGACGCATTTAGGTATCAAGATACAGGGCAGCACTTTGGCAAGATCGTGTTGGAATATTAATCTATAAGCAAGCACTCTTGTTATTAAAATTCCGGCTACGGTAAACTGTTTAGGTATTGAATCAGCTTTGCCAAGTTAACGCCGGAAAAAATCGCTTGTGAATTAACTTGATATTTGCCGTTAACAATAATTGTCGGAACGCTTGCTATCTTGTTTCTTATTGCTTCGTTATTCATTTTTCGAAGCATAGTATTGGCTGAGAATGAACTCAAAGTGTTTGTTATGTCGAGCTTCTTATAGCCTAGGCCTTGAAAGAAAGTCACTAGGTCTTGTTCGTCGTTGAACGCGCCGTTATCAAGATGTATGTAATTGAATACATCTTGATAATATTGATTCGCATTGAGCCGCTCCATTAACACAAATGCTTTTTGAGAGATTTTTGCTTTTCTACCGCCAAACGGCAAATGAACTCGGCGAAGGTTTAGTGATGGCAAGGCGTGTTCTAATGTTTGTATATGCGTTTCCATTACATAGCAACCAGGGCAGCTGAAAGAAAAGTATTCAATCGTTTCGTTGCTATTGGCGGCCCGGCTTGTGCCCTTCACGGTTGAGTAGTGAGTGCCTTCGATGAAGTGTTGCGCAACCGCTTGGGGATTGGCCTGTGATGTAAGCAGTATTGCTGTGCAAAAAACTAAGGTTTTATGCCACTTGTTGGTTAATCGCGTTAGCGTGTTCATCAATTCCCCCCCTTCTTTTGCTTGCTAGCCTCTAATAGGGCAATCAACTGATCTGGGTTGACTAATCCGAGCTTGATCTGGCCATTTGGTAACACGATCGTCGGAGTGGAGTTTATGTTTAGCTCAGTGGCTATGTCCATATGTCGAGCGACTTGCAAGGGTTCGCAGCGGTTAGGTGCCGGAGCTTGATTCTGCATCGCTTGACTTATTGAATCCGCCGGATCAGCAGAACATAGAGCCGCATGCGTTTTTTTGTATGATTCAGAGCCAATACCGGTGCGCGGTAACATGATGTAATTTACCGAAATGCCTCGCTGATTGAAGCTCGCCATGTGGCTATGCAAGGTGCGACAGTAGGGGCAATCAATATCGGTAAAGACGGTTATTTTATATTTACTGGGGATACTGCTAGGGTAGTTTACGAATACGTCTTGAGGTAGTGAACTCAAGTAGGCCTGACGAAGTTGGTCTTCTCTTAGCGCGATAATATCTGTGCGGCGCTCAGTATCGAAGATCGGGCCGGCGAAAAGGTAGCGCCCGTCATGAGTGGTG
Organism: Arenicella sp.; assembly: GCA_046709645.1. GTDB lineage: Bacteria > Pseudomonadota > Gammaproteobacteria > Arenicellales > Arenicellaceae > Arenicella. The sequence continues at coordinate 85,687 of JBKEFT010000013.1, read as the reverse complement.
AAATAGACCTTAGAGTCGACCAGCACTTCTTTGAGTTGGCCATCGTAGTCGCTTATTACGATTGGTTTATCGCCAAAGGCGCTTTGAATTTTTGCTTCGATGTTTGATGCATCGTTGTCTGATGAATAGCTGCTTTGTATAAATGCAAGCGAGGCGGCTATCGAGACTATTGTCGGGGTTAGTATCGGCCTTAGTAACGTAACGGGCATTGAAACTGTAAAATTGATTTTTTTCACGGCGGGTCTCCTTATGTTGAGATCGCAGCATCGTCTGATTTAGTACTTAAATTAAAGTAAAAAAAACTATAAAAATCTATAAATTTATTATTTTCAAAGGCTTAAGCTGGCTTTCAACAGAGGCTTAAGCTGTCTTTCCACAGAGGCTTAGGCTATTTCAACAGAGGCTTAGGCTATTTCCACAAAGGCTTAGGCTATTTCAACAGAGGCTTAGGCTATTTTTTCTAACCGTGTCGCTATGCTCCCTAAGACGACGGCTTGATTCTCTATTGCTTGGCAAGACGATGACTGGGCGTCGCGGTTATTAAGTTTCTGGCATTGGTCGACATAGTTTGCTGATAAAGGAAGGGCGTGTTTAACCTTAGTATCATTGCCGTTTGATGGGTTCGGTGACATTGCCAAGCCACTCTCTAGCATCTCAATTCGCTGCTCTACGAAGTCTACCGAACACTGGCCTGTTGTGCCTGTTGGCAATGAGTTCTGAGCGTATCGTAGCGCATCATCAAGTTGGCCTTGTTGCTCACTGATGCGACTCAAAATATTAGTTGCAGTTGCTTTGTTGTAAGCGCTTAAGCTTGGTTTTTGCAATACATGTCGCACACGCTCTGAAGACTCTTTGGGCCGATTTTGCTGATAGAGCGTCTCAGCTAAAAAGAGCGATGATTCAATCGAGTCCGGATTTTCCACAAGCGCGAATTCAAACCACTCAATGGCTTCATCTCTGTCGCCATTCTCCAAAGCCACTATGCCCATAGAGAGTGCTCTATAGGCTGGCAAGTGTGCCGTTTGAACACGACTGTCGTACGTATTCAAGGTCGTTGATAGCAAAGCAGTAAGGCCAACTACGGTGGTTATTACACTGGCAGCAATCAGTTTTGGAAATGATATTCTATTATCTATAACCCTGGTGGTAACATTCCATTGATAGCCTTCGTTAGGCAAGGTTCGTACGTATTCATTCTTCAACGGCGATTTTCTTAATTCACCTATGAGTTGGAATAAAAGGTGATCGCGCGCGTAATCGCAGCCCCACACCGCTGACATAATTTCGGTCTTAGGAACAACACGGTGTCTATTGTTTATTAGTAAACTGAATAGTTTCAGGGCTTTTGGCCGAATCGATACCGTAGCCCCATTGCGCGTAAGGCGATGGCTAGTGGAATCAAAAACGAAGTCTTCAAATTTCAATAAAGGCATATAGATATCTCATCTGTTTGAATTGCCTCCATTCTCAAAGCCAAGTGAGCGTGCGACATTAAGGATATTGAATGTGATAATAAAAATATTATCACATTCCATCAGCCGGCATTTAGCTGCGTGATGCATTGTAATGCTATTGCCGTTTAACTCGGTAAAAGCAGCACAGTGTTTTGTAGCCAAATATCGAAGTCGTTGAGGTAAACTATGATCAGGTAGTTACCACTACAACACATAATAAAATAATTCTGACCACAGGAGTGATCTCATGCTATTAAGAAAATCAACCATGCTAGTGGCGGGTGTATTTGCCGCATTTTGCATAACACCGGCTACTTTTGTAAACGCCAAAGAGGGGATGTTCACGCCCGACCAGTTACCGCAAATCAGTAAAGAATTAAGCCAAACTGGTTTAAAACTTAAAGCCAGCCAGTTAGCCGACTTAACCGACTTCCCTATGGGGGCGGTCATTTCCTTAGGAGGTTGCTCAGCGTCTTTCGTTTCAGATCAAGGCTTAGTCGTTACTAACCACCACTGCGCGCGCGGTTCGGTTCAATTCAACTCTAGTGAAGAAAATAATTACCTGCAAGATGGATTTCTCGCTGAAGACCTTAGTGCTGAACTGCCAGCTGCGCCGGGCTCGCGTGTCTATGTGACTAAGAAGGTCGCCGATGTAACCGACAAGGTGCTAGCGGGTGTGCAGGCATCGATGTCGGGCCAAGCTCGTTATCAAATGATCGAGAAGAATCGAAAGGCCTTGATAGCCGGGTGCGAAAATGATGCAGGACATCGTTGTCAGGTGTCGTCTTTCTTTGGTGGTGCTCAATATAAATTGAATAAACGTTTAGAAATTAAAGACGTGCGCTTAGTTTATGCACCGGCCGATGCGATTGGTCGTTATGGTGGCGATGCGGATAACTGGTTATGGCCAAGACACACCGGTGATTTTGCATTTTATCGAGCCTATGTATCGCCCCAAGGCGGGTCGGCAGAGTTTTCCAAAGACAACGTACCGTATAAGCCTGAACATTTTCTTAAAGTGTCAGCCGTAGGTGTGCAGGAAGGTGATTTCGTCATGGTAGCGGGTTACCCAGGCTCTACATCGCGCTATTCGCGTTTAGCCGAAGTTAAAAATGTGTTCGATTGGAGCTACCCAACGTGGATTTCTTTATTGGAAAACTGGATTGCCGCGATCGAGCAGGCATCACCCGAAGGTAGCGATACTCGTATTAAATATGAGGCGCGCTTAGCTGGTTTAAATAACTATCTGAAAAATTTGGGTGGTCAAATTAAGGGCGCTGAACGTGTTGGTTTGGTTGAACGCCGCGCGCAACGTGAAGACGCTTTAAATGATTGGGTTGCCGCGAATGACAAGAGTGGGCGTTTTGCGCCTGCGATTGCCGATCTTGATAAATTATCGCAAGAGAGTGCGCAGCAATATCGAAAAACCTATTGGTACAATAAAGTTACTAGGCCAGCATTGTTTTCTGCTGCACAACGCCTCTATCGCCTCTCTAAAGAAAACCTAAAGGATGATGCCGAACGTGAGAAAGGCTATCAACAACGCGATATGGAATTCTTTACTCAAGGCTTATACGCAATTGAACGGCGTTATGACCCAGTGGTCGACAAAGCTGAGTGGATGGTGTTTCTGCAAGCTTACCTAGCGCAGCCCAAAGCTCAACGAGTGGTTGCCTTCGATAAGGCCCTGATGATAAACAGCGACACAACCGAGCGTCAACTGTCAGAAAAGCTTGATAACTTTTACGCCAAGACAGTTTTAAACCAAGTTGAAACCCGATTAAAATTAATGACGGCAACGACTGATGAGCTTGAAAAACACCCAGACCCATTTATCCAGCTTGCTGTTGCCTTATACGATGAAAACATAGCGCAAGAGGATGCTAGCAAGGACCGCGATGGCCGCTACGCCTTGCTTGAACCGCAGTATATGAAGGCTATTATTGCATGGCAAAAGGCGCAAGGTTTTACCGCATACCCTGATGCCAATTCAAATTTGCGCGTGACTTATGGCAATGTAATGGGCGGCTCACCCAAAGACGGTTTGCGCTACACGGCGTTTACTCGCCTTGAAGGTATTGTTGAAAAAGATACCGGTGAAGCGCCATTTAATGCGCCAAAGTCTCAGCTTGAGCTGATTAAGTTGGCTGACTACGGGGATTATGAGCTGAAGTCGCTCGAGTCGGTGCCGGTCAACTTCATGTCCGATCTTGATATTACCGGCGGCAACTCAGGCTCGGCTACGTTGAATGGCAAGGGCGAATTAGTGGGGCTAGTATTCGACGGAACTATCGAGAGCGTCAATTCAGATTGGGATTTTGATAACGATATGACGCGAGCGATTCACGTCGACAGTCGTTATATGCTTTGGGTAATGGAGAAAGTCGATAACGCCCAATACTTAATCAATGAGATGGACGTTATTCGCCGCTAAAAAGCCAAACTGCCTCGCGTCACTTGTTACTTAAACCTAACAGGTGGCGCAGGCTCTCTTGCCGCGATGTTTTAGGCACCCCACTTGAACACAATCTTAGTCTCTAAGCCCTTGGATCCCTCGGCTTTGTTATTACGAACAATTGGAATATAGCGATAACCCTCCAGCGCATCGATGGCTAATCTGACTAATTTTCGGTCACCTTCAAGCTCTAGTAGATCAATGTTTCGCACCATTCCGTTCGAGTCGACATCAAATTTCAATAATACAAAGCCTTCCAATTCTGTTCTTTCGCCCCGACTGCTATACGTCGCATTTGCTTTAACCAGCAGTGTAGGCTCTGACTTGTTCTTGTATTCGCTTGATGCGGCAAGTGCAAGAACATGTTTTGTAGCTCTTTTAGGCTTATCAAGTGACTGATACGCGTCAACCAACTTGGTATGGACATCACGCTCGAACTCGGTTTCGGCTTTTGTTGGTTGATCAAAGGATTCAACGGTCTTTTTAAGGAAGGTCACCTGACCATATATATTCTGCTTAAGCCTAAATGTCTCTGATAGTTGATAGGCCTCTTGACCGGTCGTCGGTGATGTCGACCCAAGCACACCCTGATAAATTTCATAAGCTTGGTCTTGAAGTTCTTCCGCCAAGGTATAGTTGCCAGCCCCAGAAAATTCCCTTCCAGCTCGGCTGCTTAAATTGGCTACCATTGTTGAGTTCTCGCCATACTCGTCAGAAGCCAGTTCGATGGCACGTTCAAGGTGGCTCTCGGCTTGTTCAAAGTTGCCAGAGAGTATATGTGCTAAGGCTAGATCACCCAATACTGGGATAAGCTGTAAGGAATCATTGCCAAGGTTTTGCTGAAAATTATTTTTCGCTTGGGTCAACGGTAGTAACGAGGATGCTTCTCTCAAGGCAACTTGAACAGCACCATAATGGTAAGCAATTTGACCAAACTTAGGATCTGAGTCAGCATAAATGGTCACACCAAGCTCATAAGCCTGTTGTACGAAAGGTTTGGCCTCTAACCATTTTTCTTGCGAAGAAAGCACAAAAAATTTGGTTGTTGCGTTGGCAATTATCGCTTGCTCATCTTGATCTTGAGCCTTTACTGTAGCTTGAAAGCCAACTGACAATAGGGCGATGAGAATTAGAGTTTTTTTCATGATACCTTGCTCGCGGTCGATATTTAGATTGGTTTCGGGCCACAATTAGCCGCAATGCAGCGTTTCAGAATGAGAGCGGAGGCCAATTATTCAGAAGTGAACTAAAAATTTGAGCTCAAAATTGTTGCGAAACTACTTAACTCAATGCATGGCTGCATCACGATAAGTTAGTGGTTGTATGGTAACCGGCGTTGGTTGAATTTTGGGGTCGACGACTACAACCCAATATTACATAGATGATAGTTGACTTTGCGCTGCATGTCACATGCGTAAATGTCATGAAGGGTATTCATTTCGTTTATCGGTAGTGTGTGATTAAATATTGTTTATCCTGAGCTTGGGCCGTTTGCTTGGCTTTATTCTTAATAGCTAGGTCTAAGCAAGCGGACAGAAAGGGTCGCTGGCATAAGAAGCTCATTGCTGTTGAAAAAGATTGGAGCTTGCGATTATTGGATATAAACTAGGCCCTTATTTAATATACATTTATTTTTGGTGGTGCCAGATGAAGAAATTTATTATTCCTGTACTAGCGGCAGTTACAATTCTTTCAGCTCAATTAGTGTCGGCGATGGACGCTGACTTAGTTGCTCGACTCGAGGCTGCTAGCCATGGAGACCATCGTAGCGATAAGAATCAAGCTCGAAATCAATACCGTAATCCAATCGGAACACTGGCGTTCTTTGGTTTGCAGCCAAATATGACCATATTAGAGATTGGTCCTGGTGGCGGTTGGTACACTGAAGTCATTGCGCCTGCGATGCGTGATACTGGTGTTTATATTGCTGGTAGTTACGATGTTGAAATAGAGGGCCAAGCTAAATATCGATATCGGCAGCATCAAGCGTTATTAGACCGAATCAAGGATCAGCCTGAACTGTACGGGCAAATTAAAGTAGCCAGCTATTCGCCGCCCGAGTCGAGAAACCTTTGGCAACAAAATTCGGTGGACATGGTTGTTACCTTCAGGAGTAGTCACGGTTGGACAAGAGAAGGGATGATTGATGATGTTTATTCAGACTTCTTTAAAGTGCTTAAACCCGGTGGTGTGCTCGGTGTGGTTCAGCATCGTGCACCTGCTGATGGCGATGTTCTTGCTTGGGCGAAGAAAGGATATGTTGCTGAGGCGCGGGTGATCCAAGCTGCTGAGAAAGCCGGTTTTTTGCTGGATGCTAAATCAGAGATCAATGCCAATTCAAAAGACTTAAAGGATCACGATGACGGAGTTTGGCGCTTGCTACCAACGTTAAGCTTGGGTGATCATGATCGAGAAAAATATATGACTATCGGCGAAAGTGACCGGATGACTCTCAGGTTTAAAAAGCCGGCTAAATAAACTCTGTAATAAAATTATTTAGTATCAATACTGTGCTGTGCCTTTACCTTAGCTATAATATCATTATCCGACAGGCCCATTATAGCTAAGTGCGCAATTGCGTTTCTGACCAAGCGCCTATTCAGTTGCAACGCGCTAGGCAGTCAGTTGCAACGCGCCAGGTCGCTTGCTAGTTGTTTTTTACCAATCACCGCCAGAAAATTGATATGAAATTCACCGAGTTTGCTAAATCACGGAAAAGTGCACGTGGGTTTTTAGATAAGCCGATCAGCAAAGAAATTGTTGATCAAATCATTGATGCCGCGAAGTGGGCGCCGTCGTCCTACAATACGCAAACATGGCGCGTGCATGCGGTGGCAGGAGAGCCATTAAATAAAATTAGGCAAGGCAACACTGAGAATACGCTAGCGGGTAGGCCGCAAGTGCGTGATTTTCCATACAAGGAAGAATACGATGGCGTACATCGGCAGCGGCAAATTGATGTCGCAGTTCAACTCTTCGATATTATGGGTATTGAGCGGCATGACAAAGAAAAGCGCACCGATTGGATGTTGCGCGGGTTTCGCCAATTTGATGCACCGGTTTCCCTAGTATTGACCTATGACAAGGCATTGGAGCCGGCCGCGATCAGCCAATTTTCACTAGGTTCATTGGCTTACGGTATTGTTCTTGCCGCCTGGGAGCGCGGCATAGGTTGCGTTATCAATGGGCAAGGCATTATGCAATCTGACGTTGTTCACGAGCACGCTAATATTCCGCACGACCAAGCAATTATGATATGCATTGCGATGGGTTACCCTGACGCTGATTTTCAAGCCAATGGTGTACGTTCTACACGTGCCGATAATTCTGAATTTGTAACTTATGTAGGGTTTGAGTAGGTGTTCGAGTTAATAAAAAGTATCGCAGTTGATCGAAAAAATTCGCTGCCGGTAGCTGATTTTAATGCCCGCTATCGAGCCACGGGTACTCCAGTAGTGCTTGGGGATCTCACCCAGCATTGGCAGGCTTCAAAGAAATGGTCGCAAGACTACCTAGCCACTAAGGCGGGGAGTCTGCAGGTTCCAATCTATAGTAGCTCGGTAAGCCTAAATCACGGAAGGCCGTATCAACCTGTTTTACATTCAAGCCTAAAGGCCTATTTAGAAAAATTGCGATCTAGAAAAAGTGATTTCAGGGTCTCGAAACTGCCGCTTAAATCAGTGCCGAAATTGCAAGGCGACTTTTTATATCCACGACTTGGTTTCGATTTCAACATAAATAGCGGCTCGCTTAGTATTGGCGGCGCTGGTGTTATCGAGCCAGTTACTCAATCATCAAGTATCGTGCATACGGTGCGGTGTAATTTCGGTGACCGCGTCACTGTTTTACTAATTCCGCCCGACCAATCCGAATTCATGTACAGAGTAGGTCATGGCCAAAATAGTGTTAGAGATATTAATTTTGATCAGCCCAACCTGGAGAAATATCCGGCACTTAGACAGTTATCTGGCTACGTTGCTGAATTAGATTATGGCGATGCTTTGTATATTCCTGCGGGCTTTTGGTATTGTGCTTCGTATCAAGGTGTTGGCATTACGTTATCGTTAGAAGCGTTTAGAGGAAGCTTCACTCAATATGCAGGGGCGGTAAGTAAGGCTATCTATAACCGACTGGCTAGTTCCTTGCCATTGAGGCAAGCGCGCTTTAAGCGTTTAGAGGAGCGCGCTGTAGCAAAAACCAATGCTAGGCTTTCAGTAAGCAAGCCTAACAGCCGATGAGGCTTTGAGGCGGGACCCGAGCGCGACGATTTCCGTCTACAGCAAACCTTGCCTATAGATCGCAATCAAGCTATTCCGCGTGTCCACTCTTAAGCGTACTAAAGAAGCAAAGCTATGCAAGAAACTATAACCTACTATTTAGAAATGAAGTCGCCAGATAACTTGATCGAGAAAATCGATGCTAATGGCTTACTGGTTGTAGAGGCTGAGATAGATGAATTCCGACTGAATAAGTTTTTATACATCTTAATAGGAGAGCCCTGGGAGTGGAGCGATAAACTTCCTTGGTCTGATCATCAATGGAGAACGTATGTCGAGAACCCACAATTGAGAACCTGGGTTGCTTACTTTAAAGGCTCCATCGCTGGTTATTTTGAATTGAAAACCGATGCAGATGGTAATACCGAAATAATGTACTTTGGTCTTGCCGAAAATTTTATTGGCAAACGACTCGGTGGTTATTTTTTGAGTAAGGCGATTGAATCAGCTTGGAGTATCTCAGCAACTAAACGGGTTTGGCTGCATACCTGTTCGCTTGATCATAAAGCGGCACTAGCGAATTATCAAAGTCGAGGCTTTAAGGTTTATAAGACAGAAACGGGTGCCGATGAGTAAGCCTATTTGATCAAGTTCATGCACCGAGTTGGGATAAAGGCGTTATGATGTGCCTCAATTAATTCGAGGGTGACAATCATGACGCGCATGAGTTCTAAAGATAAAGCTGAGTTTCGAAAATTAATGGCCGCTAAAGGTTATTCACGTATATCCGTCTATGCTCCAACAAACGCTAAAGAGTTGCGTGCTGAGATTGAAGAGGTTACTCGTAAAATGGTTGAAGAGTACGAAGAGCGAAATAGTTAGGGCCAAGCAAGCAAGATTATCTCGCTTAGCTCTGCCCATTTGTTCTCCTTGATCTAGGTAATTATTCTATTGGCTGCGACTGATCGAGTAAGTCTCCCTCAGGATCTTTAGCGCGTTCTTGATTAATTTTTTCTTGCAGGTGCTCATCAACTGAGACGTCTATAACCGTGCTCACGAGCCTAGTTTTTCCATAGTTAGCTTTTTCATCTGTTTTTTGCTCCTCCACAGACCTCGCTTTCGTATCATCTGAAGCTGATATTTCGGTAACCGCTAGTGTCAGCTGATTTGCTGTTTGGTCAAAGCGTAGGCGATAGATTGGTTCAGGCAGTGTGAATCCATTCTTCTCTAATGCGTCTCGAACGGCAAAGCCTATTGCTATACCTAATACACCGGCACCGCCGAGTATTGTGCTAATGAATTTTGACGCTCCGAGAAGGTTCAGCGCGATTACCACGCCGATTGCAATAACGATGATTCGTACAGCTTGTGAGAGTAATTCCGAGAGAAACGGATTCGGCGCGATACGTCTCCATAGAGCTGACCATCGGGCTAACAAACCCGTAATGACAATGAAGAAAACACGATAGCCAGCGCGAGTAGAATCAGTGGTAACGCGCGAGTGAAGGCCGATAGAGCACCCTGAAGATCATGTAATAATGGTTTTAGGTTGCCGCTGACATCAAGTGTCCGATTAATGTCATCGGTGACTGTTACCACACCCGACGTGCGTATAGCGATATCCAGCGCGTTACGCGCCATAGGCTCATTAGTGACGTCGCCGTTTAGTTTTACAACCCCAGCATCAACCGACACCGTTACTCCCTCAAGCCCACCGATTTTTTCAAAAATGTTTTCTAATCGATTTTCAATACGCGAGTCTAATGGCGTATCTTCAGTGACTTCGATTAGTGGTTGAGGGTCTGCCACGGGTGCATCTGATACGACCTGAGCCATTGCTATTGAGCCGTTTAGACTGATAAGAGCTAGGCAAAATAAAACAATTAGATTTTTTTGTCTGAGTCGGTAGAAATTAGTCATCGGTCTGCGTTACGTTTGGTTTTCGCTTGTCGTCAGTTAAGTAGATAGGATAGCAGGGACTATTATTCAAAACTAAGCAATCAAAACTAAGCAATACCTGGTCTTTTGATGCGGGAGGCTAAGACTTATTCCACTATTTTAGCAAGAAGGTAGCACCACAAGGCATTGAGTCAACTATCTTGATGTAATTGCGATTTGAGCCTCACCAATAATTTTTCGATTAAGTAGTATGCTTGAGCATCACGGTATGCCTATGGTTAGAATCGTTATATGGTTAGTGCATGAGTAAAGATAATAAAAACAATCAGCTATTAGGCCCCCAACTGCACGTCAGTGACATCGCTCAAGCGACGGCACTGATCAAAGAGAGCAATAAGCACGCGCGTAAACGTAATAAATTAGCCAAGCGGCAGCATCGTCAGTCGGTACTTGATTACGAGCAAGCGCAGCGTCAGTACTTAATCGAGAAATCGAGACTGCAACCTAAGTTTCGGCTGTCGGTCACCGAGTTTTTGACCTGTGAACCTGATTTTGTTAACGACCCTGAACAAGCGAGTGAAGCAAAATATCTTGCGGGGCAGGGTGTTGGTATAGAGCAGCGAGTATTAAGGCTCAAACTTGATACAAAAGGCGATGCAGATTATATGCGCCCAAGCATTGTGATCAGCCAAGCGAATAGGGCAGCCGACCAACGAGCGTATTCAATGACCGATCTCATTTACTTTGTAGAAGTGGCAACTATTGATACCACAGACGAACACGGCGGCATTACCGTTTTCTTAGTGTATCGAGATAAAACCACGTTACCGGTAATACATAAGTTTCGACTTACCCCAAACCATGACCTTGCACTGCCGCGTTGGGACACGGTGCAGTTGGACACAGCCTATGTAGGCTCTCACAAAGATTTCCCGAGCCTCAATAGTTCGACGGCCTGTGCACAATTTTTTGTTACCAGAGATCAGCTGTAGCAGGCATGTATAGGCGATTTTACAGAAGGCAATATTACAGATTATGATCGACAAACAATTACGCACAATGGCTTTCTTTGGCGCACTTCTATGCCTTTTAGCGGTCGCAATCGGCGCTTTCGGAGCGCACGCATTTAAAGATATATTAGTCGTCAACCAGAGAGAGGCTGTCTACGATCTTGCTAACCGTTACCAGTTTTACCATGGCTTAGCCTTGATTTTGATTGCTGCATTATTTAACAGCGTTAATGCTAAGCCGCAGCCAACGCTCAAAGTACTTGGTGTATTGATGTTTCTAGGCACGTTAATATTTTCCGGCTCTCTTTATTTGTTGGCACTACTTAATGTCACCTGGCTAGGCGCGATCACACCAATCGGTGGTCTTTTATTACTGATCGCTTGGGCGTTATTATTAGTGAAAATAGTTAAGTTAGGCCGATGACTCCTATTCATACTTAACTTTGGCTCTCAACTTATATTTTCAACTGTGCTCAAGGAACGGTCTTTGATAAATCGAATAATAAAGTAAAGTAATAAGCCTACCGGCCCGGCAAGAAAAGTAAGAATCAGGCAGGGAATTACCAATAGATGATTAACGCCTCGTCTTTGTGAGTCACGCACTTCCCAAGCACCGATGAATAGGTCAAACGCAAGGTAATGAATCCAGCCAGCTAAAGCAGCATACGGCGATTGAAAAAATATCATCACCTGAGCTAGAGAGTTGAACCCCGAACCTTCAGGCAAAGGAAAAGCGGAGTAGAAGCAAAAGATATAGCAAATCGCCAATAACGATGGAATCCACCCATGGAAGACTATTTTTTCAGTCCATTGCCACTTAGGTAATACAACTAACAAGAGCCAAGCCGGTAAAACCAGCTTGCCGCATAGATCAAATAGGAGTTCTGCACTCATAGTGTTTTCTCGAATAATGGTTGATTGTGAAACGCTATCACTTGCTTCGTGTTGAGTTAATCCAGCTTTCTGCAATCAGCAGATTAAGGCCGAAACCTAGCCATAAAGCAGTGCCGAAACTCTCTTCAAAGCTATAACCAGTGCTGATCATTAAGATAATTAGAATGATGCGTTGCGTGCCCACGCCAAGGCCTAATGCAAACGCTCTGATCATCCATTGCCGATGTTGGGTGATTTTTTTATTCCTAGCGCACCAGAAAGCGCGCAGTATGGCGAATAGAAACAGTGGTCCGAAGAACCATGCCGCGGCCTCACTCGGAAGACCGCCAAAGGCCGGTAGAACAATAGTCGATATCAAGCCGTAAGTTCCAGATACCAGAGCGCAGCATACTAACACTCGGCCAAGCTGCCGATGCAAACCAAGCCTTTTGATTCGAATTCGTTTTACAAATTGAAGCGGTGCCAAGCTTATAAATAGGATGCCGCTGAGCATGTGCAAGGCGGTCACAATCGGGTGCTCTAAATAACGCAGTTCAAATAAATTTTCTTGCGCAATGCCAGTGTAAGTATCGAATGACCGTTTTATTGCGAAGACGATCAATAGCAAAATGAGAGATGCGATAAAAAACCAACCGACTTTGATTCTAACTGAATTTTTCATAGCGGTATTTTTGCCTGTAATAAGATTAACAGTGTTTCGCGCCGACGAGCTTCTCGGTTTAGGTTAAGCGATTATGCTGCCGTAATTATTTTTTTGTTGACTGTGGTTTTCTTGAATCCCCGTTATCCTGTCTGCATCTATTATGTCAGCTGCATTGTATTTGTCCATTATCTGTATTAACGTTCTTTACGCGTTTTTATGATAAAAGAGCGAGCAGGCATTGGTGTTTTTATTAGAAAACATGGGTGGCTTAGGGTAGCCAAAGGGTAGAGCAAAAAAGTGATTAAAATTAATAGCGGGCTGGCGTACGATAGGCTGGCAAATTATCGGTCGGCAGTATCATTGCTTGTCGGGTTGTTTTTATTGTCGAGCCAAAGTCACGCTCAGACAGAAGGGCGGTTTACCGTTCAAGGGTTGCCGGGTACTTATTCGACTCTATCTCAAGCCGAAGCAGCACTAAAAGCAATTGACACTTTTCATAGCGTATTAACGCAAGATTATAGAGAGCTAGTATCAAAAGGCGTTATGCATCATCACTACGATGTCAGTGATGTTGCCCCACAGGTCTCAGCAGCGAAGTATCGGGTCGAGAGAATTCACTATAGCGGCCAATATTTTGATTCAGCTCAAACTGCATTAGAGATTCGCGGTGCAGAAATATATTCTCACGAGCCTTCGTGTCCGGCCAATCATTATAAACCAGGGGGCGATTTTAATGTTTGTGATGCTTATACAAATCTAGAAAGCACCCCATCAGGGGACGTCAAGAGTGTTACAGCGGCTAATATGCGAGGATACTTTGCCTTTTTCATTCCAAGAAAATATGGCGAAGAGTGCCGCGTGACAAGAGATAGCTTGACTCTTCACAGAGAAACAATACAAACGTGCCCAAGTGGATATCAACGTGTCATTAGGCATCGTTGCTCGATCGATTGCGGCAACCCGGCAACCGGCACCATTGTTGAGCAAGTCGAAGGCAAGGATGATGGATGTAGCGCTAACAATACAGATAATCCCTGTAATGTATCCACCGGCAATAAGTATCGGCAAGAAACTGACTTTTCAAGCAATATCTTAAGTCTGATTCGTAGCTACAATAGTAACAATTTGGTTAACCTTGGTTTTGGCAGAGGCTGGAAGAGTAACTTTCAGAACTTATTGATTGTCGGTGTTGATGTGTTAAGGCCAGAGTCTGGTGCTGGCCGCAGTGAACCGTGGGAGAAAACCAATGGCGTATGGCAAGGTGATGCTGATAGCGACTTTTTAATTTCTGAAGTGACTGATGGCTTTCTATTAACCAAGACTAATGGTGCTTTAGAACGCTACAATTTAGAGGGTCAGCTGAGTTCACAAACAGATACCAATGAGCATCAAACCCAGTTTGAATATAACGATGATAATCAACTGATAAACGTTACTCATCACTACGGCCATCAAATCAGTTTTACCTATTTGAACGGCTAGGTAGCCACCGTAACAGATACCCTGGGCGCGGTTTATGCGTATGAGTACCTAAACGGCAATCTTGTGGCGGTGGTTTTTCCTGATGCAACAGGTGATGCCACTGATAACCCTCGTAAGATCTACCACTACGAAGATGCAAGTCATCCTAACCATCTGACGGGGATTACCGATGAAAACGGCAATCGGTATGCCAAATTTGCCTATAACGCGAATGGACAAGCTATTCTTTCGGAGCTTGGAATTACCACAAACAGTGTGGGCCAAGGCAAAATAGAGTTAGATTTTCAAGCGGGGGCACAATAATGAAACAGCCCCTATCTATTAAAGTTACTCTGATCACAGCCATTCTTTGCGCTGGCCTTGTCGAAAACGCGATGGCTGCCAGCGGCATGGTGACCAGCACCAACGTGACTCATGCGGTCAGCACTAAGGACCCTCTAACATTTCAAGAACTGACCTCTGTTGAAGAAATTTGGACCTTCAAAGAAATTCTAGGTGCCCAAAAGCTCACCAGTAAGATCAATCAAGTTGATGGTAAGGGCATTATCCAAACGTGGGATGCCAACGGCAACAAGCTTACCCGCACAGATGCCGAAGGCCGAACCACTAAGTACACCTATAACGCGACTAATCAACGTGATTCAATGACCGAAGCGTTTGACACGCCTCAAGCGCGAACCACGACCTATGAGTACCTTAGCGCCGATATTGATTTAGTCACCAAAACCACATCACCCAGTATTTATGCGAATAATGTCAAAGACGTAATTAATAGTTTTAATGCGAATCAAAACATCACAGCGGTTACGATTAACGGCTTCGATGCACGAGGAGCCGCGATCTCTCGAGTAACCACGTTTGATCATGACCAATACGGCAAAGTCGACTTAATCAATGGTCCACGAACCGATGTCGATGACATTACCATTCTTGAGTACTACGATTGCAATACAGGCGCTGAATGTGGGCAACTGAAGAAGGTGACCAACGCATTAGGGCACGTCTCTACGTATGATGCATACGATGCCGCATCACGGCTAAAATTAAGCACTGATCCGAATGGTGTTGTTACCCGCTACGACTATCATCCACGTGGTTGGTTGCTAAAGACAACGCAAACGCCACCGCTTGGCCAAGCTCGTATCACGACCTATGACTATGATAATGCAGGGCAACTGAAGAAAGTAACCTTAGCCGATGGAAGCGAGCAGAACTACGTTTATGACGCCGCTCATGACCTAAGGGAGGTGTTTGATAACCTCGGTAACAAAGTTGAATACACTTACGACCCCAAGGGCAACCTAACTCATACGCTGATTAGAGACCCCAATAGCACCTTAGTGCGACGCACTATTACCACTTACAATCATCGAAATTTTATTCAATCGATTAACAATGCCGGGTCTATCACGCAGTTAATTAATGATGCGGTAGGCAATCTGTCTACTCAAACTGATCCAAAAGAAAACCCAGATACGTCAAACACATTTGATGCCTTAGACCGATTAAGCAATACGGTTGATGCCCTAACCAATAACAGCACTTACGCCTACGATGTGGCCGATCAGCTCTCACAAGTCACCTCTCCCAACGGCTCAGTGACTCAATACGAATACGATGACTTAGGCAATCAAACGAAGGAAATCAGTATTGATCGAGGCACGCTGGTTTACTCGCATGATGATGCTGGTAACCTACTAACCATGACCGATGCCCGCAGCGTCACCGCAAGTTATACCTATGACGCTCTAAATCGAGTCAGTCAAATAAGCTATCCATCAGGCTTAGTGATTGATTATGTTCGAGACGCCACTGGTCGAATCGAAGCCGTGCATTCGCCATCATCAAGCCGAACTGAGATCATTGCCGATCAATTTAGCTATCGCGCCGATGGCTTGATAAAAGGTCACCGACTAGGCAGTGCTCAAGTCACACAACGCAGCTATGATTTACAAGGCCGATTAGAAAGCCAAAGCATTGATGGCATTCAGATTGCCAGCTATGACTATGACGCCAATGGCAATGTGCTTCAGAAAAACGATGCTGATCATCAGCGAACTTATGGCTACGATGTGTTGGATCGTTTAGAGAGTGATGATTGGCTAGGCGGATTACTGAGTAACGATTGGCATTACACCTACGATGCTAATGGTAATCGAAAGACCCAAAAGCGAGATCAACAGTCAGCCGAAACCATTACCTATGCCACGGCAAGTAATGTGCTTGTTGATATTGGCGCATCACCGGTGTTGTCTGATCTCTCCGGCAACATCACCAGCCTGCCAAGATCAACCGGCGCGTTAACCTTAAGCTACAATCAGCAAAATCATCTCGCCGAGGTAACACGAAGCGGCATCGTTACTAATTATGGCTACAATCATCAACGCCAGCGCCTCAGCAAACAACAAGGCGTTGACGTCAGCCATTACTTATATGACCTTAATGGCCGGCTTGTCGCCACCCTAGATGACCAAGGAACCGTGCACGAAGAATATGTGTATGCCAATGAGTTCGAGCAAACCCCGATTCAGCATCGATTGTATGAAGACACTGAGGACAACACCGTTGAATCAAGACAAGCCCTAACCAAGAGTGAAGCGTTGATTGCTGATCCAGTCAACAGCCAAGGTCAATGCGAGGGCTATGAGCGCACTGAAGCCGAGCGAACCAATAGTAATGCTTTATTTATCGATAACTCGTTAGAAATCGATCCGGTTGGGGACGATATAGTTGTGATACCACCGCCCAGCGCAGACGTATCGTGGTTTATTCCCATCCTAATGTGGTTGCTTGATGATTCAGAGCAAGAATCCAATCCGATCGACATAACGGCTGATCCGATCGAACTCGGTGATACTCAGGTGGAAATTGTAGTTCCAACAGAGCCTGAAGGCGACGTGCTTGATTACATCGTAGACGTAGCAACCACCAAGCGATCATTAAATAATGGCCCCGACATAGCCAGGCACTGCATCCAACAAGGTCAAACCAGTGTGCACCTTAATAACTTGCCGTTAAACGGCACCAATATCTATGTGCGTGTTTGGTCTAAAAGAGCAAACGGCGATTGGGTCTACGAAGATTATGAACTCGAGACTGAGGCTAAAACGCCCGCCACAAAACAGATAACTCGAAGTTATATCGTAGCAGACCATCTGGATACCCCTCGGTTTATCTATGACGATGAGAAAGCACTCACATGGCGTTGGGCGAGCGACGGGTTTGGTAGGCAAGCGGCGAACGATGACCCGGATGGTGATGGGTATCAGGTGAACTTTAACCTTGGTTTTCCGGGGCAGTATGAAGATTTAGAAAGTGGTCTGGTTTATAACTGGAATCGGTATTATGATAGTGAGATTGGGCGTTATGTCACCTCCGATCCGATTGGGTTAGGTGGGGGTTTGAATACTTATGGGTATGTTGGTGGGAATCCATTGAATTCGACTGATCCAGAAGGTTTAGCGCAGGTTTGTTGGAGCTGGAATGGTACTTGGCCACACAAATTTTTATGCGTAGGAGAAGAATGCGCTGGTAAGTGGCCTTGGCCAACACAAGGGGGGCACCCAAGTTGTCCTGGTGGAGGAATGCTTTCATCCGAGGAGAAAGATCGATCATCATCGTCTTGTAGAGACGATGATGTTGGAAAAACAGATTGTGAAAAGCAAGCAATAGATCAGTGTGTACTCAATAACTTTCCCAAAAAAAATGAATCAATATGTGCAAGTTATGATGCAGTATCAAATAATTGTATACACTGGGTTGATGATGTTATAGCAAGCTGTAGAGCATTAGCTAAATCGCAGTGCACGGCCAATTAAGAAGAGATTTAGATGAAAAAAATAATTTTGTTTGTGGTGTTTTTTTTAATTGTATTAATAAGTTACTCTGCTTCCCGACCGTCAAAAACCGAGATAGCGATGGAGTTAGTTACAAAAAATAGAATCAAGGCTATTTCTGAATATTTAATTGAGTATCAGAAACTACGTGGTTACTTTCCCAAAGAAAATTATTGGTTTAATACTCTTAATGAAACTATCGAGGTTAGCGAATATTTTTTACAAAATGTATCTCAAGGGGGAGCGCCAATAGACTCTTGGGGTAATTCTTTAAATTATAAGTACCCTGGTCAGATAAATAAGGATTCATTTGATTTATGGTCTTATGGTGCCGATGGTGAAGTAGGTGGCACTTCTAAGAATATGGACATAGGCAACTGGTAGGCGACAATTTAGGAGGAAGAAATAAGGGCTGAATTTTTTGATCCACAGCTTAGCAAATGGCTCGAATCATGGATTTACGATAATACTCCAGCGGCTACTCATGAAGCGCCCGCCGAATGTTCTGCAGTTCGTTGATAGCGGCTTGGCCTTGGTCTTGTAACCACTGTTGCTGTAAAAACAAACCAAAATGCCATTGATGGCCGTCAATATCTTCATGGTAATCTGGGCTGGTAATGGCTCTGATAGCTAAGTTATAAAACTCATGACACGCCAGTAATTGGTTTAGTTGATCTTCAAGCCGTGCTAAACGCTGCACAGGTAAAGAAGTTGAAGTTGCGCCATCAACTGGCGTACTATCTGCTTTAGTCATAGTAACCTCTTGCTAGAATTAAATAGACATCCATCATAAGAGGTACTCAGTCAGCCTATGCCAATCGATTCATTCAGACTCGCGAAGTAGTATGCATTGAGGTGTTATTAATTTTTTTGATCGAGCCAAGCCTAAATTTGCTTAATTCTCGATTTCTAGGCGAGATGAGGCCTTGCTAGTAGCTGGCAATGCTGATTTTGGCGTATTACCTAGCCAAATAAGTTTTTGTGCTTGGCGGTCGATGGGATGCGTTGATAATGCTTATCCGAATAAGTTTGCTTGACGATGTTTTCGGAGCCAACCCAGTGATTGAATTGCTGTTCGAACGTTGTGGTGAGTATGCTCCAAGCCTCTCCAGTGAACGATAAGCGCTCTAATATAGGCGGTAAGGTATCATCGATTGTCCCACGCTTATACCCCGAGGGAAGCTGCTCGTCTCTAATAACTCGCCCAGTCCAATCGACCAGCTCTAGGTAGTCGATCAATCTGAATGGCAGACCAGTTTTATCGGCCTTGCTGTCGACGAATGATTCGATTGTTTTTTTCTCTGGTTGGTTTTTCTCAAGAGCATCAATGCGTTGTTTTACACAAGTGTGATTCGATGTTTCGGGTGAATCAGACATTGATGCTCGTACAGGGTTGAGGTCAACATAGGCCATACAGGCGAGCAGCGCTCGTTCATCGAGTAGCGCTTGGCTTTTGAATCTACCCTCCCAAAAACGTCCAGTGCACTGATCTTCTTCGTTTGCCCTGCGCGCGATTGCCTCATTAACAATGCGCATGTACCAAGAGATGTCACAGAGTCGGGCACGCCAAATTTCTATGTCCTTGTGTAGAAATTCGCTCTGAATTTCGCTTAATAGTTCCCCCGAAAGAAAGCGCTGAGAGAGTAGGTTACCGGAGAAAAGTGAGTGCCATCGGGTCACGACATCGCGATCAGACCATTCGCTAGCTAAATCGACACAAACGTGCAGAACAACATGATAATGATTGCTCATAACAGCATAGGCGCATAATTTAATCGCAAAAGCCGCCGCTGTCGAATGCAGTTTCGTCTCTAACCATTGGCGGCGATGCTCGTAGTCGTTGCCAGTGTACTGATCGACGCCACATAAAAAAGCGCGTCGAACGCAGCGGGCAACGCAATGGTAATAAGGTGTGTCATCTAACGAGATGATCGTATTTCTAGCTCGAGGCATCCTTGTCTCTCTATTCATCCTTGAATGTAGACAGAATGTCAGTTTAGGGGCGAAACCGCAACAGGTTTATGATGGCTGTCCGGTTTATTGCCGGTTTATTGCCGGTTTATTGGGTCCGGTTTATTGATTGCGCTGCAATGATAACTTGACTATCACGCAATCACACCACACCAATAAAAAGGAATATATGCGCAAAAATGATCCGATCAAAAACCTTATGAGTGAAGACATTCACTCGGTACAAAAAGGTCAGCCCCTCAGCGAAGTCTTTAAGATATTGCAGAGTAACAATATTCACCACGTCGCTGTTCTGGACGGCAAAAGACTGGTCGGTGTGATCAGTTACACCGATTTAATGCAGATCAGCTTGGGCGTTCAAGGTTATGACTTAGATCAACTGTGGCCAACCATCGACGCACAACACGAACTTATAGATGTAATGACAGCTAGCCCAACAACGTTGAATCATGCTGGCGTAGTGCGTGATGCAGCCGAGGCATTGTCGACTGGCGCATATCACTCTCTGCCAGTAACGGATGATGCGGGCGAGTTAGTCGGGATGATCACCAGTACTGACCTGATTCGCTACCTTATTGATCAATATTAGCAGTCATGCTGTGAATTCCTGAGGCGCTCGCACAAAGCCATCGGGCCAAAGTAGAATGACACTTGCTTAAGTGTTGAACCGCTCGTTACGGGTGAACCTGTATATCGAGTGAAACGAATGAGTAGGTGCCCCTTAGGTATGAGCTTCTTCTATTTAGCCAACTGAGAGGCTAATAGAATTGTTTAAGTAGTGGCTATGATTAAGCTCTAAGTTTGCTTAAGATAGCGAGCTTGATAGTTCACACATACACTGACGCATGGAAAAATTAATTGAAGGTTTAATGTATCGCTCTCGCTGGTTGCTGGCGCCAATTTATTTAGGCCTTAGCGTTGCTATCTTTGGGTTGGGTATAAAGTTTTTTGTTGAGTTAGTACACTTAATGAGCGGTATTATCGCGATGACGGAAGCCGAGACGATTTTAATCGTGTTGAGCTTAGTCGATATAGCCATGGTTGGCGGTTTGCTGATTATGGTGATGATGAGCGGTTATGAAAACTTTGTCTCGCGTTTGGATATTGCTGAAGGTGATGAAAAGCTGGCTTGGATGGGGAAGATGGATACATCTTCGTTAAAAGCGAAAATTGCGGCTAGTATCGTAGCGATATCTTCAATTCATTTATTGAAGAAGTTCATGGCGGCGGAGACTATACCGAATGATAAATTGATGTGGTATGTGTTGATACATATAACCTTTGTCGCTTCAGCTTTTGCAATGGGTTTTCTAGATACATTGTCGGCTAAAGCTCACAATTCCAAATGAATTTTAGACAACAGGTTTCTGTTATTCTTGCTATTTGGATAATCCTATTTCAATAAACAATTCAATAAATAGTTCAATAAATAGTTCTATAAATGGAAGGAACATGACTGAAGAAATATCTCAATTGTTAACCCATGAGCAAGTGCGTGTGCTTGCAAGCCTGATGGAGAAACACTTGGCGACGCCGAAGAATTATCCTCTCACGCCTAATTCGTTAACTTTGGCATGTAATCAAAAATCCAATCGTTCACCAGTAATGAATATGGATGAGGGTAAGGTTGTGAGTAGTGCGCAACAGCTTAAAGAACTCGGGTATTTGAGCATTGATTACGGTGATCGAATCGTAAAATTTTCACACCGTGCCCCTGGCATGTTGAAGATCACGCGGGAGGAGCAGGCGGTTTTGGCGATGCTTATGCTGCGCGAGCCGCTTACCCTAAGCGACATTAAAGCACGAACCGAAAAAATGATTGGGTTTGATGATCTTGAGCAAGTTGCCGTTTCGATTAAGCAGCTTATGTCTCGCAGCCCGGCTTTGGTGATGGAGTTACCGGTAGCGGTCGGCCAGCGAGAAGAACGTTATACTCATTTGCTCAGTGGCGAGCCTGATTTGTCGGTTATTGTGGTTAAAGAAACCAAATCGCCAAGCAGCAGCAAATCGCAGTCTAATAAACTGGCTGAACTTGAAGCTCGAATAGCGCGTATAGAAGAAGCTCTGGATATGCCTTGGGGCGATATTGATGAGCTGTCGCCGCAAGATGCTAATGACTGAATCGTACTTCTCAATGTAACGATGGTATTTATTGGCTTATGCAACCCCAAGAGTCCGAGCAATGTTGGCGCGGTAATGAGAGCGGTTGGGTGTTATCAGGCTGACCAAGTGTATTATACAGGGGGGCGCTTTGATCGTGCTGAGAGGTATCGAACAGATACCAACAATACGAATCGTAAGGTGCCGCTCAACCAGCTTGGCAGTTTGCTTGAGTCGATGCCTGAGGGAATGCAGTTGGTCTGCGTTGAGTTAGTTGAGGGTGCAATGCCACTGCCCGAGTTTGAACACCCCGAGCAAGCTATGTACGTTTTCGGCCCAGAAGATGGATCGATCCCACAGCACCTCGTTGACCTTGCCGATCATGTTGTTTATGTGCCAACGATTGGTTGTATGAATTTGGCTGCAAGCGTTAACGTTTTACTTTATGACCGTTTGGCTAAAACAAGCTGCGGTAAGCGAGATGACTCAATTGTGTTAAGCAGTCGAGACGTTAATAATCGGCTTAAGTTTAAAGCAAAGGTCTAGCGTATGACGCTACAGATGGATGGCTATCAATTGGCCTATGAGGCGACTTCTGGCCGTAGTCCATGTGTGGTCTTTTGCCCAGGCTTCAACTCTACTATGCAGGGGAATAAGGCGAACGACTTAAACGCATTTTGCTTAGAGCAAGGGTTCTCGTTTGTGCGCTTCGATTACAGTGGTCATGGCGAGTCTGGTGGGGATTTTGCTGATGCTTGCATCACTCAATGGCTAGCCGATACGATGGCGATTATCGACCAGGTCACAAGCGGTGATGTGATTCTTGTCGGTAGCTCAATGGGCGCTTGGATTGCATTACTCGCGTCGCTTAAACGACCCGTGCGTGTGACCGGCTTACTGTTAATTGCCTGCGCTGCCGATATGACAAAGGCCTATACGAAACGCCTCGAAGGGTTGCCATTAGAAGTCGATGACAAGTCGCGAGCTTATTATTCAGTGGCGAATCAATATGATGATCAGCAACCATACCCCATTTATCAAAAAATGATCGATGATGGCGCCTCACACTTTTTATTAGACGGGCCGATTGATTTAGATATTCCTATCCGGTTGATTCATGGGCTTGAGGATAAGGTTGTCGAGGTGCAACGTTCAGCACGTGTGTCGGACCTTTTGACCTCCAATCAAGTAAGCTTGCTGAATGTCGAATCTGGAGATCACCGATTATCTCGGCCTGAGGACTTAAACCGTATTCGCAGCCTTTTATTAGAGCTATTGCATGTCTAACCTTGTTGCTAGTCATTAGTCTTAGATTCTCGCTATAAGTTCACAACTAAAGGCCGGTGGCCGGTTCGGTTTTTAGTTGAAAAGAACTAAAATCAATTGATTGATTAAAACATCTAATTTGAAGAAATATTTTCGCTCACACTGATTTAAAGTAGCGTCTGTGTGATTCTTTGGAGAATTCAAATGCCATTAAGCAGGCGACAAGTTTTGAAGTTCATGGCGGCGGCTCCGCTGGCTAACCTTGCGGCGTGCAGTACCTCACCATTCGGTAGTCGGCATTCGTACCTGAGTCAAATAATTGAACCTCAGAATCAAAATACGATTTTTCACTGGATAGATATCACGCTTCAACAAGTGCGCGACCAAAGAATTACCCCGCCGCGTGCCGCTTATAACTTTGCCATGCCGATGACAGCGGGCTTCTTAGCCGCTAACGGTATTACCCAAGACTATCAAGAACCCTTTGGTCTCGGCGCTGGCCCGATTAACGCCGACCCTGAAGTAGCCTATGGTGTCGCCTTCGCGGTTGCTGCGGCTGAGGTCTTTCAGCAACCCTTTATTGTCGAGAGACATGCGTTCTTGAAACGTTTTGCCAATAGTGAAGCAAAGTCGTCTGCCATTGAGTGGGGTAAAAAGGTGGGGCGTCACGTGGTAAAAATGCGTAACGATGATGGCGCTGAACCGAGCGAAGTGAATTTCTATCTTGGTCGATATAAGCGTCGAGATGACAGCCTAAAGTGGAGTCCAACTGGCCCATTTTACGGCGCTAAGCCGGGCCCTAGATTTGACTCGTTTGACCGAGCGCTATTCCCCGGTCATGGTCAGATTAAACCGTGGACAATGACATCGGGGTCGCAATTTAGAGCCAGCGAATTTTATCACCCTGCGAGTCCAGAATTCGCCGAAGAATTTGAAACTATTCGACTCTTAGGCAGTGCCGATAGCCGCGTACGAACCGAAGATCAATCCGAGATTGCTTTATTCTGGGAAGACGGCCCTTGGGGGTTAACACCAGCGGGACATTTTATTTATATCGGCATGCAAGTTTTGCAAAATCAGGGCCTGAGTTTTATACAATTGGCGCGCAGCTTTGCTTTAATTGGCATGACTCAGTGTGATGCCTCAATTGCGGCTTGGGATAGTAAGTATTATTACGATATTGTGCGTCCTGAAAGCGCAATACGGCAACGAGCCGAAACCTTTGGCAACAGCGATCCTCGAGTAAAATCCCAGGCTAACTGGCGTAGTTATATACCCACTCCCAGTTTTCCGTCTTACACTTCAGGTCATTCAACCTTTGGAGCCGTTGGCGCCGAGATGATTGCCTTACTGCGAGGTAACGATAAGATTTCAATCTCCGGGCAATCGCCCGACTTAGTAATATGGCCACAATTACGAGCCATAAACCGACACTGGACTAGTCTTAGTCAGATAGCTGAGGAAAACGGTATGAGCCGACTTTATGGCGGCGTGCATTGGCAGCTTGATCATACCCAAGCTACGGCTGCTGGCCGAAAAATCGCGCAGCAAGCGCACAGTAACTTTTTTCACAAGGCGGCGTGATTATGAGAACTCCTAGTGTCTCAAATAGTGTCGCTAAGTTTGTCGCTAAGACATCAGCAACGATGCTATTGCTAGCCTCGCTTCCAGCCAGTGCGTTGAACCTAAATTACGACAGTCTATCGTCTTTAGAGCAACCGCTAGCGGCGCAATACGCTGATATCACCTTTAGCCTTACAGGATTAGTCGATGCCGCCTTAAATTACAGTAGCAATGATGACGATTCGTCATTGCTTGGTAATTTTCAAGTCAGTGCTGAAACCCAATTAGCCAATAGTTGGACATTAGGCGCGGCCTATTTCGCAGAGTATTCAAGCGACAATAATGACGATAACGATAACTATTCTGACAATGCGGGAGTCTATCTTGGCGGCGTCTGGGGCACGCTTTCGGTTGGTAACGTAACTGGTTTGGTCAGGGAGCAAACTCGACGCTCAAGAGGTATCGGCAATGCAGGCCTTGATTTTGATGATCAATTGGGTCAATTAGATGACACCGGGTTAGCCTATGTTGGTCGTTTTGGGGCGACGCGATTGATGGCCGCTATTGGCGACGATGGTGGCTATGAAATAGGAGGCGTTTTTCAGCGTCCGATTGGCAATAAAGACTACCGCTTTTCGTTACAGTACCGCGATTCGACGTCAAGCAGCGATGTTACAGTAATTGAATTTGACTCCAAAGGCCTAGGCGTAGTCGCTGAACTTACCTATGCCAGCAGTGTCTTTGACATTGGGGTAGGGCTAGAGAAAATAGGTATCAACAACTTTTCTGTCGATCGCAGGTATGTATCGTTTGGAGCGGCTCATAAGGTCGGGGTGTTAACCTTCTCTGTTGAAGCGCATTTTGGCGATACGGATGGCGATGATGAGACCTCATATGCCGCTGGCCTCAGCTATGATATTGCTCGAGGCATGTCGTTAAACGCAGGGCTAAATTACAGCGATGCGCAAGTCGATTTGAATGGGTTTACCTTGCTCGACAACGACCGGAGTGAAGGAATGCTTTCATTTAGGTATAGTTTCTAGTAGCTATAGTTTCTAGTAGCTATAGTTTTTAGGTATGGAATTTCTTAATAGTCTTGCTGGGTCCTCGATGTCGGCAGCTAGGTAAAAATTTAGCCGAACCATTCGCATCGTTCAATTGTGCTCGAATTTGAGTTGCAATGAGGTGGAAGTCGCCTTTAGGCGACTTCCACCTTAGCCCCGAACATCCTGTTTAAAACATCGTCATGATAATCTGCTGCCGACTCAATAATAAAAAGAGACGCTGCTGGCATCCAACCCATTTCGGTAATTCTTTATGGGCGACTAATTACATTAGTATTGATTTTTGTCTGTAAACTCGGGTCGATGGTAGTAAAGAGACCAACTTTAATTAGGCTAGAACAGCTTTCTCCTCGGCAATAGAGTGTAAAATACCATTCCATAATCGGATTCGATCTGCAATCGCATGTTGAGCTGCTTTTTTCGCTCGCAAATGTGCTCTTTCGTTACCGTCAATCAATTGTTCAAGTATTTTGTGCGCTGCAGGGCCATGCTCATCTCCATCTAAGTCGATATGGCGTTTGAGGTAATAAGTCATTCGAGGCGCTGCATTTTCATCCAGACCCCACTGATTCAGCATCTGAGTAAACATTTCTGGGATCGCATCTTCGCGACCATAAAGGAAATTAGCAGCAACCTCTTCGTCTGCCCCATGTATGGCTAAATTGACATTGTTGCTTACAAAGCGTTTAACATATGTCGGCACATCGGCAATATCCAACGCTTTTTGGAGGCCAACGCCTTTCGCCAATGCCGCTGTAAATTTATAAAATTCGGATGTATCGGCACCGATCTCTTCCATTGCTTCCAAATACATACCGACATGACTTACCGGCTCGCCATCAAGATTTACATCACTTTCTTCGTAAAATATTATTTCGTTTATCAAATGTGCAGCAGCCGAGTTTTTTGGGTCTTGCCAAGGTAATTCTACGCACGTCAGTGACCGTTGAAGACGTTTTGCCAAGCTCATAAAATCCCAAACAGCGAACACATGGATACTCATAAAAACACGCAAATCGTCCATATCCTCAATACCGCTGTAAATCAAATGCCGAGATAATTTATCGATATCCGCTTTTAACTCATTTTTCATATTACTTGCCTCTATTTACTACATTGGAACAAAGTGACTCAGCAGCCGTAGAACGAATATTTTTATTACTCTCTAATAAATTTAAAAATATAGAGTTTAAAAAACACCGTCGACGATGCCAACATCACTGAATTAAGGAAAAATAGTGCTTGAGACTTTTGCGCCAACAGACACGAATTCATAAAAGATTGAAAATGGCTAAAACCTGCCATTATGTATTGGTCTATGAGTGTGTATCTCGCTATTCCCGCGGCGGTTAAGTTATTCTACCTTGACTGAGATTTGCCTAGAGCTTCAATATACTAGGCATTTGTCCATTATTAATCAACAATTGCTATTAATTAATGTTCTATTAATGATGGTATTTGAGTGCTCCTCGTCGTGCTCCCAATATTGATCGTACATTAGGTGTGTCAATTCGTGCTCACAACATCATGGTTAGATTTAAATATGCGGGTGCGGATTCTTCCGAGTTCAGAGATTATTCAGGTCTACCAGTTAATAAAAAAGGTCTTAGAATAACTCGACGAGCGGATTAAAATATCGGTGATGGCATCACTTTTCTTTGAAGAATTCGGCAATTACGCCTGCAGCGCTGTTATATGTTGTCCCTCACCAACGATTGCTATTGGTCGGGTTTTCCGCCTCAATGTAAGACATTCTAATTTATCTCGTCCCCGAGTTATGCTGATGTCGCAATAAAAAATTAAAGCCAGTTGATCTTCATGATTTAGCTTAAAATACACGAGCGCAGAAAATATTTTTCGGAATTATCAGACAGACCTTCTCAGTGAACCGCTGCAGTTTTCACCGGCTAACAACAAGTGTGGCTAAACTGAAGCGCAGTTAATAACGCTTAGTTGTTGTTTTGCGGTAATTTGAAATTCGTTGCATACAGAGCGAGGCATCTCACCTCAGAATTGTATATTTTTCAACAATGGCTATTTTTGATTCGCTACAGTAGCTATTTATGGGCATTTTGCCCGATTGAGCTAAAGGGTTGTCTGGTTAAGCAGAGAAATTAAGAACCGTTAGCGCTGCAGACTACATAGTCTGACAACGTCTTTGAGCCCGAAATAATTTCCGTTTTGGCGAATATTCATTGTGATCATTTGCTGCTCTAGCGTAACGCAACAGAGGCTGTCAGAAAGTTAACGTATCGCGACGCGTTGTCGGATAAACTGCGCTTAGCCATCACTCAGGCAAATTATGAAAGTAAAGGATAAATAGCCATGCATGAAATTAACTGCCCCCATTGTAAGAAAGCATTTAAGATTGATGAGGCTGGGTATGCCAATATTCTGAAACAAGTTCGCGATACTGAATTTGAGCAACAGCTGCATGATCGGCTTGAGTTGGCGGAGAAAGAAAAAATTAATGCCGTTGATCTTGCTAAACAAAAAATCGGTAGTGAAATGCAAAAAATCACCGCTGACAAGGAGACTGAAATCCAACGGCTGAAGGCCGCATTAAACGCTGGAGAGATTGCGCAACAACTGGCTGTTGCAGAGGCGTTGAAGGCTGTCGAACGTGAACGAGACGAAATCGCCAACGAATTAAAGCAGGCCAAGCGAGCGAGCGAAACGAGCTCGGAACTTACTAAAGCAAACTATTCAAACCAACTTCAAGAAACCACGGCCAAGAAGGATTCTGAAATTCAGCAGCTAAGAACAGAGCTCAGCGCTAACGAAACGGCTCAGAAACATGCGGTCACCTTGGCTTTGAATGAAGCTGAGAGAGAAAGCAGCCAGCTGAAATATGATCTTGATCGAGCAAAGTCAGATAAGCAGCTTGCTGAGAACTCGCTCAAAGAGAGGTACGAGATACGGCTCAAAGATCGTGAAGATGAGATTGAGCGCCTCAAGGATATGAAGGCCCGCCTGTCGACCAAAATGGTTGGAGAAACCCTAGAGCAACATTGCGAAACTGAGTTTAACCGTATTAGAGCAACGGCGTTTCCGACAGCCTATTTTGAAAAAGATAATGATGCGCGAGCGGGCAGCAAAGGCGACTATATTTTTCGCGATTCAACTGATTCAGAAACAGAGATTTTGTCGATAATGTTCGAAATGAAGAACGAAAATGACGAAACAGCGACGAAGAAGAAAAATGAAGATTTCCTTAAGGAACTCGACAAGGATCGAAATCAAAAGCAGTGTGAATATGCCGTTCTGGTGTCTCTTCTTGAGCCGGATAGCGAGCTATATAACTCAGGTATTGTTGATGTGTCTCACCGATATAAAAAGATGTATGTAATTCGACCGCAATTTTTTATACCGATGATTACCTTGTTGCGAAACGCCGCGCAGAACTCACTTAAATACAAAAACGAACTGGCTATTGTGAAAGCGCAGAATGTTGATATCACCAATTTTGAGAATGAGCTGGATGAGTTTAGAAGCGGATTTGCTCGCAACTACGAACTAGCATCGAAGAAGTTTAAAACAGCTATTCTGGAGATAGACAAGACTATCGATCATCTTCAAAAGACCAAGCAAGCGTTGCTTGGTTCTGAAAACAATCTGCGACTTGCCAACAATAAAGCCGATGACCTCACGGTTAAGAAGTTAACCAAAAAAAATCCGACTATGGCAGAGAAGTTCGCTGAACTCAAAAATGACGATGGTATCGAGTCTACATGAGTGCTGTGTTAACAGTCTTTAGCATCCGGTTTGGCTGTCTGAACAGCATTTTTTCAAACTGACCATTAACCGCTTGTTCTTTATTGCTTAAACCTAATTTCACTACTATGCTTTTGCCTAATTCATCAATCTGGCATAAAGGTAAAAATGCTCTGTGAACAATGAAAGAAACTAAGCGCATTAGCATCTTAGAGGTATTCATTAGCTACCGCCCTGTGCTTAAGCATATGCTCAAGCGGATTGTTCCGTCTGCGGATATAGATGACATCGTTCAAGAGACCTTCATTCGCGCGCACGAGGCCGAAGTAAAAAAGCGAATCGAACATCCAAAAGCCTACATATATAAAACGGCGCGTAATCTGGCTCTGAATTTTATTGCTAAAAAAGAAAATACCATCACCTCAAAACTAGAGGATTATTCCGAGCCGGATGTCTATCTACAAGACCTCGCTAAAACTAATGAGCTTGAGTCCAAAGAGAAATTTCGATTATTTTGTGCGGCGGTTCGTGATTTGCCGCCTCAGTGTCGGAAAGCATTTATTCTTAAACGTGTATTTGGTTTCTCAATAAGAGATATCGCGATAGAGCTAGATGTCTCTGAAAGCACTACAGAAAAGCATATAGCCAAAGGCGTATTGCGCTGCGCAGACTATCTAAATGAAAATGGCTATGAAGTTAGTGCTCGGTCAAAACACCCTACTCAAAAAGTCGATTCGTATTGAAAAATAGGAACAGTGATGATGTTCACTCTTTTTCTTGAATCTGCGCTGAGTCATTAAACCTTATGAGTCGTTAATAGTTATGAGTGAGATATTAGAATTCGACAAGCGAGCTCGTGTCAGAGGTGAGGCGAGTATTTGGCTTACTCGCTTGCAGGAAGGGTTAACGCTTAGCCAGCAACAGGAATTAAGTGATTGGCTTGCCGATGCTGACGAGCATCCAGCGAGTCTGTTGGAGTTGGCGTCGATCTGGGACGAATTAGAGGTGTTAACCGAGTTAGCCCCCTTATTCGAAGGCGTAAATTTGCCATTAGCCAAACGATCCATTAGAGCCAAGGCTGTTGCATCTAGCGTGTCATGGCGGCCTCTAGCGCTTGCTGCATGCCTACTGGTTGTGGTCGCGATGGGAGGCTATTTCCTTATCAACCTGCCGGTATCTTCGGATAACTTACTCGCCTCTTTAAAAAGTGATTTTGGCGTAATCGATAAGCTACCTTCTGCATCAGGGGTACTGGTAAATAAGCCTGGCGCAACCGTATTCAAAACCGACATTGGACAGCGGCTTGAAGTGAAGTTAGACGACGGCTCTGTTGCTACACTCAATACTGATACTCAAATAGCGGTAAGTTTTTCGAAGCAGCAACGTATTATTTACTTGCTGCATGGCGAAGCGCATTTCAAGGTGTTTCAGGATTCCACACGTCCGCTAAAAGTATTAGTGTCGGGAAAGTCGATACAGGCCGTCGGTACGGCCTTTAGCGTCAGAAAAAAGAAGGGAACGGAGATCGAAGTTGCGGTCGATCATGGTCTTGTGACGGTTTATCAGCTAAGTTCAAATTCTCAGAAAGCGTCTAGCCCTGCATTGAAAGCATCGCTAGACGCTGGGGATGTATTAGTTATCGCCGATGAAGAGCCCTCGTTGATTGAATATGATTTAGAGCAGATGGAAGATCATCTTGCTTGGCGCGAAGGCATGATTGTGATCAACGATGAAACGCTAGACTATGTGATCAACGAGTTCGGGCGATACAGCGAGCAGAAAGTATTGCTGGCGGATAGAAAAATGGGCGAGATAAGAGTGGCCGGTTATTTTCGTTTGGGTGATGTTGATGCATTATTGGTGGCCTTAGAAAAAAACTTTAAGATTCGATCAGAATACTATCAAAAAAATAATACCTTTGTGCTCAGTCAAATTTCCCAGCCAACGCTTTAGCTTAAGACGCTTAAGCCAGAGTTTTATCTCTAAGGTTCCATTTCTATCAAAAGTTCTACGTATATCAAAGGTTCTACGTATATCAAAGGTTCTACTTATATCAAAGGTTCTACTTATATCAACGTTTTTCGAGTTTGCCGCAACGATGGTTTTTTTTAAATTATAGGTGGAGGATAATGAATACTTGTCGGTTTAATAGTTAATGCCTTTGTTTTATAGGCAGAGTCTAGTTGTTCTGAGGGAGCCTAAAAAGCTTTCCATATCACTGTGTACCCTACTCATACTAGTGGTGTTGATGTGCCCAAGGTCGGGTATGGCTTCGAATACCGAATACGACTTCAATATTAAGTCGCAACGCGCAGACAAGGCGTTGATTCGGTTTGCGAGGAAAGTAGGCTTGCCAATCTTGTTTCCAAATAAACAGGTTAGCAATCGCTACAGCAATACGATACGTGGCCGGTATGACTTAAACACAGCGATCAAGATTCTTTTGGATGGCACCGGCCTTAAAGCGAAAACCGGTGACTCAGGACAATTACTAGTAGAAATATTCAGTGAACCTGAGACAGATATGATAATACCAAAACTAAAAAAGAAGAGTCTACTCGCCGCCTTTTTCGGAACGGTGCTTAGTGCAGCGACGCCGATGGCAGCACAAGCGCAAACCGACGACGGCACCAACGCTAGCACCTTAGAAGAAGTGGTCGTTACCGGCTCACGTATTCGACGAAACCCGTTGTCAGAAGCATCACCGATACAGAACATCGGCTTAGAACAACTTAATCAAACAGGCTTAACCAATATTGGTCAAGCGCTACAGCAATTACCGATTACTGGTTCTGCTGTTAACTCAAGGTTTAACGTACCAGGTAACTCTGGTTTTCCACAAGATGGATCCGGCATTGGCGCGGGTGCAACCCAAATAGCGCTTAGAAATGTCAATGCTAAACGCACATTGGTGTTAGTCGATGGTCGCCGCTGGGTAGCCGGCGCGTCTGCCTCTGGCGTCCCAAGCACGGTTGATTTGAATACTATTCCGTCTAACATGGTTGAGCGGATCGAAATACTTCAAGGCGGTGCCTCGGCCGTTTACGGCTCTGACGCCATTGCGGGTGTGGTTAATATCATTACCAACACCAAGTTCGAGGGTCTGAGATTTGACGCTCAAGTTGGCGAATATCTTAGTGAAGGTGACGGGCAAGATAGCGATGTCTCCGTGTTATGGGGCACAGGTAATGACCGCACTCATGTTGTTGTAAGTGGGAGTTATGCGGAAGAAGGTGAGATATTCACCGCTGATCGAGCGGTATCGGCCTTTCCTGTTGCCAACACCTCAAGCTGTAATGTGTCAGGGACTCGTTGTTCGTCTTTCACGCCCCAGGGGCGCTTCATTCTAGGTCCAAACTTTGGCTTTCAGGATATGGCACTCAATACTGGCGCTGTTAACGATGGCAGCGGAAATATTCCCGCCTTTGTCGCGGGTGACCCCAATGGCGGAGATTTTCACTCCTTCTCGGCTGATGATCGATTCAATTACAACGGCCAACAGTTCAATTATTTACGTACGCCGAATGAGCGATTTAATCTCTATACTCATGTTAGTCATGAGATAAACGATAACTTGGATCTATTCTTCAAGGCGTCTTATACAAAACGAGATTCAGATACACGTGGCGCTCCTGAACCGCTTTGTTTAGGTAATGGTTGCGGCACAGACATCACCAATAATTTCAGCGTCTCTGGTTTGAATCCGTTTAACCCTTTTGGTGTCGACCTATCGGTAGCTAATGGCAACCTTGAATTTTTCGGTCGCCGTCCAATAGAGTCTGGCCCGCGTTTATTCTCTCAAGAAGCGGAAACGTTATTTTTGAGTACGGGTCTAGAAGGAAAATTTGATGCCGGTGACCGCACTTTCTATTGGGATGCTACGGTCGGTTATGGCGATAATGAGGGTAAACAAGAAAAGCAAAACTCTCACAACGCATTGAACCTGCAAATAGCCTTAGGTGACCCAGCGGTGTGTGCAGCAACCCCAGGATGTGTGCCATTTAACTTTTTTGGTGGGCAGGGGCCTGATGGACAAGGTTCGTTTACTCAAGAAATGTTGGACTTTGTAACCTACACTCAACGTGACTCAAGTAAGCAAAAATTACTTGATCTTGCCTTCAATATTTCCGGCGATATTTTCACCCTCCCAGCGGGCGACGTTGGCTTTGCTGCCGGTCTTGAGTATCGAGATCAAGAGGGCAGCTTTAGCGCCGACCCAATAGCTGAACGTGCTGAAACAGCCGGTATTCCCGCTGGCTCTACACGCGGCGAATTCGACGTTACTGAAATTTATGGTGAGTTAAATATTCCGTTAGTGGCCGATGCTAGCTTTGCTAAGAGCTTAGAAGCGAGCCTAGCGTTACGTTCGTCTGACTACAGCACCTCCGGCAGCGAGAGTACCTATAAAGCTGGCTTGCTATGGCAGGTTAATGACGCTTTCTCTCTACGCAGTACGGTGTCAACCGGTTTCAGAGCACCTGGCATTGGTGAGCTATTTGGTGGCTCAGCACGAGAAGATTTCACCTTCACCGATCCCTGCGCCGACTACCTAGGACAGCTTGGTTCGTCTAATGGTGGCCGTGACTCAGCGCAACCGCAGAACATTATTGATAATTGTGCTTCATTTGGTGTGGCCGCAGGACTGGCTCAAACGAATCCGCAACTCAATGCACGCTCTGGTGGTAATGTAAACTTGAAGGCTGAAACGTCAGACAGTTTTACCGCAGGTTTCGTTTTTAGCCCGGAAGTGACTTGGGCTAGCAATATCTCTTTTACCGCTGATTATTATGACCTAGATATTGACGATGCTGTTCAAGGTCGTAGCCCAGGCGACTTAATCACCTCCTGTGTTAATACCGCAGACCCTGGTTTTTGTAACGCAGTGCAACGAACCTCTGCAGGCCGGATTAGTTTAGTTGATAACCAATTACAAAATATTGGCTCGATCGAATCTAAAGGTTACGATATTGGTGTCGCGTTTACGTCAAACGACACTAGCATGGGGATTTTCAGCTCTCGTTTCAATGCGACTTTATTAGACGAGTATATCGAACGAACGCCAAATCCTGATGGCTCTGAGACGGCAACAGACCGGACTGGAACACATACTAGCGAAACCTTCGAGAGAGCCTTTCCTGAACTTCGTGCAACCTCGACTGTTGGCTGGCGTTCTATTTCTGATCGCTGGGTTGGTTCGATGACTTTTCGTTATGTTGACGACATGGAAGCATCGAATGGTGAAACGCTGGACTCAGCTTTATTCACCGACCTTCAGCTTAGTTACACCCCATCGTTTGCTGAGGACGCGCTTACTATTACGCTAGGTTTTAACAACGTGTTTGACGAAGAGCCCCCAGTGTTAAATACCAGCTTGGTAGGTGTGAGTTTAGTGTCGCATGATGTTCCTGGCACGGTCGGTTACTTGCGCCTTAAGTATCAACCGAACTAGTGAAGTAGAAAGCTAGTTAATCAGTACTTAGTTATGACAATGGCCCTTATCTAAGGGCCATTGTTATGTTTAGATGTTTACTTGTAATTAACACAGCCTCAATGCTAAGTTAATTAGATGAAGAAGATCAGTGTAAACAAAACGGCAATTGTCATCGGGGCGACAGGTTTGATTGGCTCAAACGTAGTCATATCGCTGGCTGAAGCCGAGCATGTTGGGCGAGTCGTGGTAATTACGCGACGAGCAGTAGAGTGCAATTCTGAAAAAGTTGAAAATCATGTAATCGATTTTGATCATCTAAGTGATCATGAAGAACTCTTTGCGGGTGACATTTTGTTCTCATGCTTAGGAACCACGCTTGGGCAGGCCGGTTCTATTGCAGCTCAAAGAGTGGTAGATTTAGACTATCAGTACACCGCCGCGCGAATCGCCTTTGAGCAGGGAGTGAGTCATTATCTTTTAGTGTCTTCGAGCGGAGCTGATCAACGAAGCTTAAGTGCTTATTTGAAGATGAAAGGCGAACTAGAAGCGAAGGTTCAAGGTCTGGCTTTTGCGCATATTAGTATTCTGCAACCATCGCTTTTACTTGGCGAGCGTGAACAATCTCGAAGAGCCGAAGGCTGGGCAAGTAAAGTGCTTCCGATCATTTGTAAGCTACCTATGTTGCGACGCTATCGGCCTATTAATGGTGCGAAAGTTGCGCAGAAAATGGTCTTGCTGAGTCACGCGCCTAAGCGTCCTTTTGAGCGGTTAAGCCTTGATCAAGTGTTCCCAAAAACGCCTTAAAATAGTAGATTTGGCTAACAAAATCTTAATGGCGCAGGCATTTTTCACATGTTATTCTGGACAATCATATAAGAAAACTACTCAACCTAAGCTATGAAAAAATTAATTATATTATTGGCTGTCGCCACTGCTTCACTAGGCTCAGTGACTACCTTCGCTCAAGATGTCGCTCAACTTAAAGAAATGTCTATGAAGGCATGTGATGCACAGGCGTCACAAGTCCCAGAAGCACAGCGTGGGTCTATGACTCAAATTTGTAAATGCACCGTTGAAAATACCGACTATGAATCATTGATGGCAAAGACAGCCGCAGGCGATGCGTCAGCGCAAACCGATGCTATTGCCGTTGCACAAAAATGTGCTGAAGAGCAAAGCTAGTTAAAGGCCATTTTTCAAACGTTATTGTACCTAGACAGGGCTCTCACACGAACCTTATTAGTCGGTACAGCTCAGGGACTGGCAAATTAGGTTTAAACTATTCTAAGTTTAAACTATACAGAAAAGCTTGAACGAACAGTTGCTGGGCCCATTCGTGTAAGGCGACTGCATTTAACCGCTGCTTGGCGATGAAAGGCGGTCGCTTGGTATTCAGTATTAGTTATCATTCTTAAAAAGCATCAACGGTTGGGTAGTGCGCGATAAAGGCGATATCCTAATACTTACCTGCGGGTCCGATAAGTACGCACTTGGGTTCGCCCCGCCCCTCGATAAAATTGTTGCTGAGACACTGGCGTAAATCGGCCGACTTTCTTTACCGTAATTCTTGTAAGTTTAGTTTGGGCACTTCGGTGCTGCGTAGGAAAAGTCGGCGAAAAAAGTGGCGAAAACCAAGTCAATTATCTATGTTTTCGGCTGTCTTTACCAAGCGAGCATCAGTCTTCCGAGTATTAGCGTTCCGAGTATTAGCGTTCCCTGTATTAGCGTTCCCTGTATTAGCGTTCATAGTCGGCGCCCGATGCTTGTTCTTCGTTGGCCGCGCATTGCGCTTCGGTCGTGCCTAGCAGTGACCTCTTGATGGACCTTATGACGATAGCGGTGAGTTGCAATAACAGTTCGATTAAGGCTGATAAAATAAAGCCTAAACTCAGTGCCCATATAATAGCTGAGACATCCAGTCTTAGCGCGAAATCGAAGCCCGCCCATGTTTCAGCGCGGATTGTGTTAACCGGTGATACGAAAGCGTGCCAGTATCGTTGCTGAAAGCCTGCGTTAAACTCGCCCCACGATCTTTGTAGGAACTGCGAACGAGAGTTTAAACTTGCGATACTTTCGCCCCCGTCGTTGATTACAGGGTCAGCATTATTGGCATAGTGCTGAATAAGATTTTCGATGTCGCCATCAAAATACTTATCGGCATCAAGCTGGAAGCTTTCAAGGCTAGTTTTAGATTCCAATAAGTGTGATTCTAGTCGGTGCCCATATTGTTCCACGAAACTGGGTATTTGTACCCCAATCAGTGCGCCGCCGACAAATAGGGCTAAGCGAAGGTATTCTAGAATCGTTCTCATCTAGGAAGATTAGCACCGACGTCAGCTTTTCTGGCTGATATGACAAATTGGAAATGGTTGGTGAACCCCCTTTTTATAACTGCTTAAGGCGCTCCCTATGTTGTCAATATGGTTGTCAATATTTAAGGCTTTTGCCCGCTAATAGCTCTAGGACGCTTAGATTTTGCCTTGATTATTCGCAAATTGAAAAGCACTGATGTGTCAGGTAAATTGTCTTTTCAGAGCATTTTATCGTTGGCTTATGTTTCTTGGCTGTGTTTTTGAACTGTTTTTTAGCTATGCTTTCAAACTATGTTTTTAAACTATGTTTTCAAACTGTAAATTAGTTGACGAGTAACAATAAGCCGAGGGTTGCGACTAAAATCATTACTATTCTCTTGAAGCGGGTTTCGGGAATTTGCTTGCGTATCTTACCACCAAGCCAGACACCAATCGCGACCGGAATTACTCCGAGTGAATATGTAATGATTGAATCGGTTTCTAAGGTGTTCATGCGGTACAAGAAACCTAGCATGATCAGGCTGTTTACGGTGAACGATAGGTTTATCGTTTGTACCAATACGTCCTTGCTGATATTCAGGGATAAAAGGTAAGGCATCACTGGAAATATTTGTGATCCAGTTGCGCCGTTTACTATCCCGGTTGTAAAGCCAACAAAGGGATTGAGCTTAGGTATTAGCTTATCATCAATTCTAAATTTATGATTAGCCCAGCCCCAACAGCCATAAATTATAAGTACTATGGCCAATATTGAAACAGATAAGGTATTGTCAGCTTGTCGTAAAAGCTGTAAGCCGATTGCCATTCCGGGTACCGCTGCCAGTATCATGGTGAAGAAAAGCCGTAGACTGATTCTCAAGTTGCCTGCTTCGATCATGACTATCGCGTTGGATAGCAGCGATGGCAGAACGACAATTGAAATTGCGGTCTTTAGCTCAATGACATTGGCTAATATGGCCAAACAAATAGTAGAAAAGCCCATGCCAAGAGAGCCCTTAATAACGGCCGATAGCACTAGGGCAAAAATTACAAAGATGAAAATAGGCTCGGACACCAAGCCATTTTAGATCATAATTGGAACGCTAATCGCTAAAAACGAAACCTTTCTTTCTCAGTGACGTAGTCGTTGCAAATTATGAATCTTGCTATGATCTAGTTAAAAATTTCAAAATAGAATTTTATTTTCAATGGTTTATCGGTGCAGTACATGCCGTGTAATGGAGCGTGAGGTTCCAAAATATGATGAAATTGCTTTTACCCTTCGTCGGCAGTGCGCTGCTTTTAATGACGTTCTGCGCTAATTCACAAGGGCTCGCCGCGAATCAAGGCGGGCCGGAGGCAGGCGTAGGTGAGATTATGGAACCTGCAAACGACGCCGAGCCGGTTGACACCTTGACAAAAAATGTCCTGACAACTGAGCCTGCGGCAGTAGAGTCTGATAGATCTTTGTGGAGCCAAACTGAGGCCAATTCAACCGTTAATGCGTTAAGCGTTTACTTGAGAAAATTTCCGAATGGAGAGTTTGCTGATCAAGCGAAGCTAATGTTAAAAGCCGCAGAAGATAAAGTGCGGTCGAGAGAGGAGAAAGAGAAGCAGCTCGAGGTCTATCGAAAACGGCAAAAGCCTGGCGGTATCGTACTTGAGCTCGATAGTAAATTTACTGACATCAGGCCATATTTCCGATCGATGCTTAACTCCTGCGGTTACACCCTCGTTCAACCTCATCGCTTTGCAAAACGGGTTCATCCCACTTTGGCGATCAAAGGCCAGATGTTTAACGGTGTATCGGACTCAGAGCATGCCGTCACTCTGGATTTAGCATTGGTACTAAAAACCAAGACTCGAGAGATACAAGCGAGACAGAAAATGAGTTCTTATCGAACTTCGAGGGTTGATACTCATCAAGCGTTAATTGCGGCGTTCGAAGATATAGGCGCGCAAATGAAGTCCGGTGGCTTTTGTATCGTCGATTAGCCCTGCCGGTTAGCGTTGTCTTAAGGTGCCCAAGAACTTGACGCCGCTCGTGCTGTGTTAGTCGTTGATTTTATCTTGTTCTAGCGGGGCTTTTTTTGCTAACGTTTCGCCGTACTGTAGATGCCATTTATCAAGCGCATCGTAATAGTAATCATAGATGCAAGGTACGCAGCCGCCGCCACAGCATTCATTTGCGCTTGGCTTCTCTGGCGGCGGCGGTATCTTCTTATCTGGCATGTCGAGTGGTCATAATTTTAGTCTAATTCAGGACGAGGGTTACTAATCATCACTATGCTAAGGTCTCTGGCTATTGGCAAGGTTTTCAACAAAAAGTGAAGGAGTTTCAACCCGAATAAAAATAGTTATAGGCATTTTTATCCGTTCGTCGAGCAATGCTGAGGTCTCACTATATAACCTTTGCTATGATGCTGCATCGCTAGCCTTGTTGCATAAGCCCCCCAGGATTTGAGTTTATATGGTATTCGAAATTGCCTCTTTTAGTTTTACGCTTATTGATCTAGGCTTACTACTTGCTGTAGCGGCACTGGTAGGGATGGCTAAGACCGGCCTCCAAGGCGCGGGTATGATCGCGGTGCCTATGTTAGCACTGGTGTTCGGTGCTAAGAGTTCCACTGGCGTGATGTTGCCAATACTAATTTTTGCCGATTTATTTGGGGTCTATTACTACAATAAACATGCAAATTGGCAGCATCTCAAAAAGCTGATCCCATTTGCTTTTGCTGGGGTTATCTTGGGCACGATTACCGGCAATGTGATCAACGAAACGGTGTTTGCTCACGCAATGATTGCCATTATTTTTGTCTCGCTGGCGATTATGATATGGCGTGAAAGCAACGCTAAAGCCGATATTGTCGATTCATTTTGGTTCGTCGCGGCCATCGGTATCACTGGCGGTTTTACCACCATGGTTGGTAATCTAGCTGGCCCTGTTATGGCCTTGTATTTGCTTTCGATGCAGCTACCGAAAAATCAATTTATCGGTACCGCTGCTTGGTTCTTTTTGATCATAAACCTTTTGAAAGTGCCATTTCACATATGGGTGTGGGAGACAATTACTTGGGATACTGTGCTGCTGAATACCGCATTAATACCCGCAATCGCGATTGGCGCCGTTTTAGGCATTAGTATTGTTAAGAAAATTCCCGAGGCTGGGTTTCGTTGGTTTGTTATTATCATGACCGCTGCTTCAGCACTCGCGATGATGTTATAGTTTTGCCATAGGCGGCGGTATAATAATCGAGCACGAGGGAGATGCTAGATGATGATTAGTAGAATAATTCAGGGATTATTTATTCTGTTTGTAAGCGCTCTTGGGTGGCAGACGGCCTCGGCGCAAATATATAATTGGAAAGATGCCGATGGCAAAACTCATTTTGGCGAACGAGTTCCGGCAAACCAAAAAGGTAATAAAGTTAAAGCCCCGCTCAGTTCCGAGACTAAGCTGACACCTGTCTATGCTGGCAAACCCGACATTGTGATCTACACAATCTCTTGGTGTGGCTATTGTAAAAAAGCTAAAGCTTATTTTTCGGCTAATAAAATGGCATATAAAGAGTACAATATTGAAAAAGATCGCTTTGCCAAACGTCAATACGATCGAATTGGCGTGCCGGTAATTTTAATCGGCGATCAACGACTGAATGGCTTTAGTCAAGATGGCTTTGAGCGGCTCTATAAGCTCGCCAAGTAACCGAGGTCGAGTTTTGAAGAAAATCTTTATTCTATTGTTTCTGGGCACTTATTGGGGCGTAAACGCAACTACAAACGCTGAAGAGCCTTATATCTAGGTGCTAGGAGTAGCGCAAGTGAGTAGTTGTAGAATGAAACTCAGTTAGAAAAACGTATGCAAAGTCGCCCAAGCCTGTTTGCTATCTTTCCAAGAAATCAATCAATTGTTGCTTCTCTGCCATCGCGTCCTCGTAGCCGAGATCAATTAGTTCTCGGCAAAACGTTTTGGTAAACATCAAATAGCTAATTAGGCGTCGGCTGTTAGCCTTAGCCATGCCAAGAAACTTTAACGCAATGCGAAAGCTTTTTGGTAATTCTAGAAAGTGCTTCATGGCGATATTGGCAATGTCCTTGGAAGGGCTAATTACTAAATACTCAATCACCTTTAATTTTTCAGGATTGTCCGATTGCGCCTCGATCAAGGTTCGATTCATGCGTTCCATGCGCTCAATATCAGATTGCAAACTATTGAGGAATAGGGTGTCCAGTACGTAGCCTGAAATTTGCCCTAATGATGGACGATAGCGTGGCGGCTCTGGCAGTCCAAGCTCCTTTTCCATGCGTAAACCGATGATTAATATTTTATCAGCGCCAAGATGAAGTGCCGGGCTTATGGGCGAAGTCTGCCTCATTGAACCATCACCAAAGTGCTCGTCACCTAAGT
Source organism: Arenicella sp. (assembly GCA_046709645.1). Classification (GTDB taxonomy): domain Bacteria; phylum Pseudomonadota; class Gammaproteobacteria; order Arenicellales; family Arenicellaceae; genus Arenicella. Next base: position 43,989 of record JBKEFT010000013.1, on the reverse strand, counting down.
TTACTGACGGGAATAGTACCGGTATTGCTGATGAGGCCATCAAATGGTCAATACTCATTTTCTCACGCAGGCCCTCACGATGCGTGCGATTCCAATTCTCAATGCTCGGAGATCCATCATAGAAGGTGGTGGACTCTCCCGAGGTATAGCTGCATGCGGTTAAGCAATAGGCGTGCAATTCGCCGTTTTCAATAGACTTATCGATGTTGCTGAAGTCGATATATTTGCTAAGCAGTTCGCGTAATGGCCGATTATCCAAAATCGAACCTGGGCCGTTGTGCCGATTACCTGGCCCTAAATTTGCCCACGCCCAATGACTGATGCGCTTAAGTAAATTTTTGGCATCTGCGTAGAACACGTGATGCAACTCAAAATTTGACCAGACTTGTATAATTCGATCAACGCCTTGATGAAAATCAGAGGCATTGGATGCCAATGCTACCGTGTTAATCGAGCCAGCTGACGTTCCACAAATGATTGGAAATGGGTTATGACAACCTTCTGGTAACATTTCTGCAATCGCCTTCAGCACACCAACTTGATAAGCGGCTCTGGCTCCGCCGCCACCGAGTAACAGGGCGGAGCGTTGATTGCTGCGATTCTTTGAGTCCATGTCGGCCAACCTTAAAGCATATTTTTTGTATTGAGCTAGCCCTAAGCTATTGCTCTAGCCAATCGCCGGCACTTCATGGGCGCGACGACCACGTAGAGGAATGCGAGGCGCCTTTTTAGGCTCGCTAATGCGCTTCTCCAAGGCGGCTACTTTAGCGGCCTCACGCTCTTCAGGCGACTGCACTGGTTCTTCGGCCGACTCGCGTTGTTTCTTAGGCATTCTATTTGGATTGCCCTTTTCACGACGCTCACGGTCACCACGGCTTTCTTCGCCTTCGGGTATAGCGTTGCGAGCAGATGTAGCGTCGCGAGCAGATGTAGAGTTACGAGTTGGTTTTGCGCCGCGCCCACCGGAGGCTTTTCCATCTCGCTTTCCGTCTCTATTGGGGCCACTTTTTCCGCGGACATCCTTCTTTCGATTCGATTTGAGTTTCGATAGATCTGGTTTCACTGCATCTTTAAACATCAGCTCAGCAATATCGCGCTCTACTGGAATAACGTGACCGATGAACTGTTCGATATCCATAATGTTCATCGCATAGGTTTCGCAAATTAAACTCATTGCTGTACCGCTAGCGCCCGCACGGGCGGTACGGCCAATACGATGAACATAGTCTTCTGCATCGGACGGCAGATCAAAGTTAACCACAAAATGTACATCCGGAATGTGTAATCCGCGTGCGGCAACGTCAGTGGCTATCAAAACATTGACGTCGCCATCTTTAAAACGCTGCAATAGCGTTTCACGTTTTTTCTGCGGCACATCACCAGAAAGCATCGCGCATTTAAAATCGTTCGCAGTTAACCAGGCATCAATTTTTTCGGCCATGTGCTTGGTATTAATAAATACCACACAGCGCTCGCTATTGGCTTGTCGCAATAGACCCATTAATAATGGGATTTTCTCCTCATTGGAGGGCATGTAAGCGATTTCGGTGATTCGGTCGCCGGTTATCTCGGCTTCGATCTTAACTACTTCGGGCTCACTCATATGTTCGTAGGCAAGTTCGCCGACTCGAGCTGATAACGTTGCCGAAAATAATAAATTTAAGCGTTCACTTGGCTCCGGCATGGCGCGAAACAAATAGCGAATGTCAGCGATAAAACCGAGGTCAAACATGCGATCGGCTTCATCAAGAATAATTACCTCTAGAGCGTCGAGCGCGAACACTCCTTGCTTAAAATAGTCGATAATGCGACCTGGAGTGCCGATTAATACGTCAACGCCAGACTCAATATGTTTGCGTTGTTTTTCGTAGTCTGTACCGCCGTAGGCTAAGGCCATTTTAAGGCCAGTGTGAGCAACTAGTTTTTTCCCATCTTCATGGATTTGAATAGCTAACTCTCGGGTCGGAGCAACAACCAAAGCGCGAATAGGGTTTTTCTTTTTCGATTCTCGAGGTTCATCGTTAAGTAGCTTATGAAAGCATGCAATCAAAAATGCGGCCGTTTTACCCGTACCGGTTTGAGCTTGGCCACTTACGTCTTTACCTTGCAGCGCAATTGGCAACGAAATCGCTTGAATCGGCGTGCAAAACTCGAAGCCAATATCATCGATACCCTTTTGAACCTTAGGATGAATGTCTAACTCGGAAAATCGAGTGTCGCTTAAATGTTTATCGGTCATGATTTTATGAACACTAATAAGTAAGCCCCCCAAGAAATGCTCCCCCTATCGCTAGAATGTTAAGCTAATTAAAATTAGTTAGCTAAAAAACACTTTGTGAGAGATCCTTGGTACGGCTATTTTGGGTTGAACTGGCCTCATGCGATTTGCGCGATAATCACCAATCGTTAAGCAGTGGCTGTTATTAAGCAGCCGTTCTCTGAGATTCGAACGGAGATATTAGTCGAAGACCAATTCCAGAATTTTTGTACTTGCAATATGCAAAATAATCAGCACACTATACCCTAATTTCCAAATAAATAGGCGAATAAGTTATGTCCCAAAACACCGTTGAAATCACCGATTCTAGCTTTGAATCAGACGTATTGAAGGCCGATAAGCCGGTTCTTGTTGACTACTGGGCAGAGTGGTGTGGCCCTTGCAAGATGTTGGCTCCAATTTTAGAAGAAGTGGCAGCCGAATACGGCGATAAGCTCACAGTTGCGAAGCTAGATATAGACAGCAACCCGAATACTCCGCCTAAATTTGGCATTCGTGGTATTCCTACGCTGATGTTATTCAAGGAGGGCGATGTTGCTGCTACCAAGGTGGGCGCGATGTCTAAGTCTCAATTGACCGCATTTATTGACGAAAACATCTAGCTTGGTTGTTGCTCGAGACAGTGGTGTGCAATTGGATCGCGCATCACTGCCCTGCTAAATCGTCACCGCTAATAGAATAGCGGGGCTCCCATTGCCAAGGTTTAGAGGCTAGCTAATATGCAGGCATTAATCCGCTAGACATTGAACCAAGTAGCGTGATATTGTCTATTCAGATTCGCAGTCGCCGAGTCACATTCCAAAAAGTTTCCCAACGCGCCGACACCGACCAGTTAAACTCGATTACTTGTTTCTAACTGCGGATGGCTAAAGCGTTAATTTAGGATCCTAATCGAAGAATGAGAAGCAAAGAGTTGCTCTCGACCATTTCCATTATGATAGAAACAATTGGGTTCTATAATTCATGAGGTGCTATTTTTTACCTAGCTACCTCATAATGATATTAATTCTACTGAAAAACCATTAAGCACTATGTCAGCATCTTTAACCGACCTTAAGAAGAAAACAGCCACCGAATTAACCGAAATTGGTCGCTCCATGGAGCTAGACGGCCTTGGCCGTATGCGCAAGCAAGACCAAATTTTCACAATTTTGAAGTCTCTTGCTAAGCAAGGTGAAGACATTGAAGGTGGAGGTGTGGTGGAAATTTTGCAAGACGGCTTTGGGTTCTTGCGCTCGGCTGATAGCTCGTACTTAGCCGGCCCGGATGACATCTATGTGTCGCCAAGCCAGATTCGTCGTTTTAACTTACGTACCGGTGATACGGTTGTTGGCCTAGTTCGCCCACCGAAAGACTCGGAGCGCTATTTTGCATTGTTAAAAGTTGAAACCATCAATGGTTCGAGCCCCGAAGAAGCGCGCAATAAGATATTGTTCGAAAATCTAACTCCTCTACACCCAAATAAGCGGATGAAGTTAGAGCAAGAAAACGGCACATCAGAAGATTTAACCGGCAGAGTCATTGACCTGATTTCGCCGCTTGGCAAGGGCCAGCGTGGCCTCATTGTTTCGTCGCCCAAGAGTGGTAAGACAGTAATGCTTCAGCAAATTGCTCAAGCGATCACTCATAACAACCCTGACGTTGAACTAATGGTGTTGTTAATTGATGAGCGCCCAGAAGAAGTAACCGACATGCAGCGCAGTGTGCGCGGCGAAGTTATTTCATCAACCTTTGATGAGCCCGCGGCACGACACGTGCAAGTCGCTGAAATGGTTATCGAGAAAGCCAAGCGTTTAGTCGAGCACAAAAAAGACGTGGTGATATTGCTCGACTCTATTACTCGACTCGCTCGCGCTTATAACACCGTGGCACCTGCATCAGGCAAGGTTCTAACCGGTGGTGTAGATGCTAACGCTTTGCAACGCCCGAAGCGTTTCTTTGGTGCGGCTCGTAACATTGAAGAGGGCGGCAGCTTAACGATTCTTGCCACCGCATTGATCGAAACCGGTTCTAAAATGGATGACGTGATTTACGAAGAGTTTAAGGGCACGGGTAATATGGAAGTGCATTTAGAGCGTAAAATCGCCGAAAAGCGTGTTTATCCTTCGATTGTTGTGAACAAGTCGTCTACCCGTCGTGAAGAGTTATTGATGGACCCTGAAGAGCTTCAAAAAGTATGGGTTTTACGCAAGTTGTTGCATCCTATGAGCGAGTCTGATGCGATAGAATTTTTGCTAGATAAACTTAAGGCGACTAAATCTAATGCCGAATTTTTTGGCTCTATGAAGCGCTAAAATAAATTTTTGAGTTGAGGCCCCTTACTGAGCTCTGAGCTTGGATGTTCAGGGCCTTCGATGCTAAGGATAAGCACTCGCAATACCCAGTTATAAAACACTCAGTTGTTAGAAAAGAGCATGGCCATTTCGGCGATGCTCTTTTTTATATCTACATTTCAGTATTGAGTCTTATGAGTACCTAAATTTATAGTCTCAATCAGTCTTTGCAGGCTTTTTCCAGCATATTTAAAAGCGCTTGATGCTCGCCGCCGCGAAGGCTGTCTTTAACTGGGTCTATTCTTGGGTGGCAATGCGCCTCCATCGGCATTGCCAATGGCTCTGCGGTGTATCGAACTGCGCCAGATTCATCAACATGACCTAAGACCATTTTCGACGCGTCACCGTTGATCAGCAAGTCTTGGTGACCTAGGCCCTGTCCAGCAATGATGTTGTCGATACCGTCGAAGTTACTGCGGTCGTAGATATGAATGTGCCCGCTTAGCAACGTCTTAGCGTCTATTTTTTTAAGTGAGGCCACCAACCAATCACGCTCGCCGGTGCTACCAATATCGTGATGGTTGTCTTCAGACGGGTCATGCAGCGGTCGGTGAGTATAGGCAACGGTATCAGCGTAGTTGTTACCGGCGTAGTTGTTATCCGCCGCCAGTTGCTCTAGTAGCTCGCCTCGTTGGCCAGCGCCATAAGGCAAAATGTTGGCCGATGTATCAATATTTACGAAACGTGTTTGGCCTATAGAGAAAGCGTTATTGAGCGGACCTATCTCATCTATAAAACGTTGGTAAATGGCACCGTTGTTATGATGATCATGGTTGCCAATACTCACATAAACTGGCAGAGGCGCATTATTAAATGCGTCGATCGAGCGCTGGTAGTCGCCCTCTTGATAATTAAAATCACCTAAATGCAGCAAAAATTTTGCACCCAGAGCATGCGCTCGTTCGATACACCAATTCAATTCTTTGTCGCCGCCAGTGTCGCCAATCGAGGCAAAGGTATAGTCAGCATATTGCGGCAAGCTCCATTGCAATGAAATTTCGCGGCTCGATTCAGTTTCAATGCTCAGAGTTCGTTTGCTGTTACTCGAAATTTCGCTGATCTTCAGATCGCTAGGTGAGTAGTTAAGAACCGCCTCCGAGGCAATGTTTGATATTGAAATATGTACTTCACTAGGCCCCTCAGGATGGAGAACTAGGCTGGGCTCGGGCGCGAATGCTCTGAATCGAGCGTTAACGCTTTTTTCATCTGACGCACCGCTTAGCGGCGTCTGAATTAAATCTGTGCCGAATGATTGACCAAGCCCCTGGATAGTAAACTGTTTACTATGCGCTAGCGGGTCCCAATGCAATGTTGGCAAGCGGATGCCGCGTTGATAGGTGTAAACGCCCAGGGCTATGCCGCTAAGGCTAAAGGCGGCAGATCCTAAATAGCGCAACAATTGTCGGCGGGTAGTCATCAGTCTAATTTCCTATTGCTAATCTTTGCGAATCTTAAAAACAAAAACTCGGCGTTCACCAACACCGTTAATCATTCTTTCAGGCTCGCCATGTTGATACCAAAGGGTTTGTCGAGCAAGGTCCTCGTGGTAGTCATTGGGCTGAATTGATAAGGCTACGTAATCAAAATCATAAATGTGCTTACTGTCCATATGTGACTTTAGCTGCAAGGTGGTGTATGCATCGTTCAAGCGCTCATTGTGACCACGGCCAGCGTAGTAAATTATAAGCGGGTCATTGCTAAAAATACGTGAATCATCGGGCAGTTGTTGCTTAAGCCAAAGCCCAGCCTCTTTAATATGACTTTTCTTGGTTCTTACATCTAAGCCTTCAACAGAGGTTACTGTCAGCAGTAAGATAACGAAAACAGCGACTGCTCGCTTGGCAAAGTTAAAGCTCTTAAAGCCGTTAAGCATTCGGTCGATTACAAATGGTGACAGTAGCAACAATGTTAACGCTGATACCATGGTGTAGCGGCTGACTAAAAAACTATTGTATAGGCTATAGGCAACTAATAGGCAAACGTTAGAAAGTACATACACCAACCAAACGCGTTTAATTAGCGTATTTTTAAAGCCTATATTTTTGATATAGGCCCAGAGCGCGAAGAAGAAATAGAATGCCGACATACGACGAAGAAGTTCGTAGATCACGTTACCGAGGTCGCTGAAAATAACACCGAGGTAACTCAACGTAGTTAGCTGTCCGCCACCTAATTTATCTCGGGTGTTGAGCAAAAATAAGTCGACTGCATTGTGAACGTCTTGGCCCGAGGCTCGTGCGATTTCAATTAAGCCTGCATATTTGTCGGTGATATACCAAATGGTTAAGCTCACCGAAGCAATGACCAGGGTTGCCGATAGGGCTATTAGAACCAGTCGCCGGTGGGGTATTTGGGTGGCGGTAAATAAAATCAGAAAGTAAGGCGCTATCAACAAAAACGCAATGCCTTCAAAACGGAATAGACAACTCAGCGCGGCAAATACAAGCCAGCCGATTAGGTGGCGTTTATCCAAGCTGCTGCAGAACCTGAAAATGAAATACAGCGACCACAAATAGCAACTTAGGTAGCCAAAATCTCGAATTATAAATGATCGATATTTGGTGATGCTTGGGAAAAACAAGATGACCAGCATCGCAATCAGAATTATGCGCCGATTATTATTTGATAGCTCTCCAACAATGCAGACGAATGCGAGCGTCAGTGATGTCGCAAGCGCGGTGTTAAGCAAGAATGCGGCGTTTTCTACGCCTAGAAAGGTGATTTTCGCGGTTGCTGCAATGAATGCTGCGTAATACGGCGAATTGTAGGCTTCAAACGCTTTTGACCACTGACCGTCGAGCATCATTTGGGCCAAATTTAAGTAGGTCACCCCATCATTGTTAATCACCGGGTCAATATTCAAGCACCACAGTGATAGTGCGATATTGGCCAATACCATGCACAGTAATAGAAACGGTTGATCGCGATACAGTTGATACATTAGAGTTGATACATTAGAACTGGAACATCAATGTTGAATCGTGGAGTTTATATAGGCCAATTTGACGACACTATTTGTATGAGTTTTGCTGAGCAGGCGAATGTGTAGGGTAACATCGCCAATGTTCAGCAGAGAGCGTATTTGTTTGCTTTTTAACTTAGCTGTTATGATCAGATTAATGAGTGTTTGCGCGCTGGGCGTTGTACCCAATTAGTCTAGCAATGTTAGCATACACCTAATAACACAACTACATTTGCCTAGGCCGATTGATGCAACAATTTAACAATAAAATTCTCGTTACTGGAGGTGCTGGCTATATCGGCAGCCATACGGTGGTATCTCTGATCGAACAAGGCTTTGAGGTTGTTGTGTTGGACAACTTTAGCAACAGTAGTGCCGAAGCTTTACGCCGAGTCGAGCGCATTACTGGTGTAACGTTAGATGTCGTTAGCGCCGATGTGCGCGATAGACAGGCTTTGCAGAATGTCTTTGAACACAACAAGTTTGATGCCGTGATCCACTTTGCCGGGCTCAAGGCCGTAGGTGAATCGGCTCAACAACCATTACGTTACTATTTAAATAATGTTGATGGTGCTTTGCAATTGTTGCAAGTAATGAACGATAACGGGTGTAAGAGGATTGTCTTTAGTTCATCAGCGACGGTCTATGGCGATCCAAGTTCGGTGCCAATTACGGAATCGTTCCCGCTAAGCGCAACTAATCCATATGGCCAGAGCAAGCTGATGGTCGAGAATATACTTCGAGACATATCATCATCTGACCCCAATTGGCAGATCTCTATACTTCGATACTTTAACCCAGTGGCCGCTCATCAAAGTGGTCTTATTGGTGAAGACTCTGGTGGTGTTCCGAACAATCTGCTCCCATACATTTCGCTAGTTGGCGTAGGTAAGCTTGAATTTTTGTCTGTTTATGGTAACGATTATGATACTCATGATGGTACTGGAGTTCGTGATTACATTCATGTCGTCGACTTAGCCAGTGCTCACATAAAGGCGCTACAAGCGCTCGATGACGAGCATGGTTGTCAATCCTACAATATTGGTACTGGGCGAGGGTATTCGGTTTTAGAAATCGTGAAAGCGTTCGAGCGCGCAAGCGGTCAGAATATTGAGTATAAAATTATGCCCCGACGATTAGGTGATATTGCGAGTTGCTATGCTGATACTGATAAGAGTGCGCGAACATTGGGTTGGCAGGCTGAGCACGACCTTGATGATATGATGCGTGACCATTGGCATTGGCAACGAAAAAATCCAAATGGCTATAATTAGCAGGTCACTGTCGAAACAATAAAAACACGGAACAACGATATGACCGATATGACCGATAACAACGAGTACACCCCGCCAGAAATTTGGAAATGGGATGCCGAAGCCAATGGCAAGTTCGCCAACATCAACCGACCAACAGCGGGGCCGACTCATGAGCAGACGTTACCGGTTGGTAGACATCCTTTGCAGCTGTATTCGATGGCGACGCCGAATGGCGTAAAGATCACCATCATGCTCGAAGAGCTTTTGGCGTTAGGCCATAGCGGTGCTGAGTATGATGCCTATCTGGTTAACATTACTGAAGGCGGTCAATTCGGCAGTGGCTTTGTAGAGTTAAATCCAAATTCAAAGATTCCGGTGTTGGCTGACCATTCGGGTGAGCAGCCACTACGCGTTTTTGAATCGGGTGCGATATTGCTTTATCTAGCCGAAAAATTTGATGGGTTCTTGCCTAAAGGTCACAGAGAACGCACTGAATGTCTAAACTGGCTGTTTTGGTTGATGGGTAGCGCGCCGTATTTGGGCGGCGGCTTCGGCCACTTTTACAGTTATGCACCGACAAAAATTGAGTATTGTATCGACCGTTTTAGCATGGAGGTGAAGCGCCAGCTTGATGTCTTAGATCGTCATCTAGCCGACAATAAGTATATGGCGGGAGATCAATATACGATTGCTGATATGGCGATTTGGCCTTGGTATGGCGGCGTGGTCAGCAATGTCGTTTATGAAGCGGCCGAGTTTTTACAGACACATACTTATACGCATCTGAATCGTTGGGTAAAAGAGATCGGTCAGCGTGAGGCTGTTATACGCGGTAAAATGGTCAATCGAGCTTGGGGCGAGTTGAGTTCACAGCTGCGGGAGCGGCACGATGCGAGTGACTTTGAGCTGCGCACACAAGATAAGCTTGAGCCCGCCCCAGATGAGGGTGGCGAGGTAGACAAGTAGGGGGAAAATAATATTCCCTAAAAATGGCTGGTAAATCAGAGTTAGAAAAGGCCCAGAGCACGATTTGTGATCTGGGCTTTTTACTATGTATCCGCCACTACAAACTACAGCTACAAACCATGATTATCTATGGAATTAGTAAGTCGTTTCTTACATAATCAGCAGCCAAATTTATCACTCTATTATTTTAAATGCTGTCTATCGAAAACCGAATTGCTAACGAACTAGAAGTTAAGGCAAGCCAAGTTATTGCCGCTATTGCGCTATTAGATGAAGGCTCTACTGTGCCCTTCATATCGCGTTACAGGAAAGAAGTGACCGGTGGTCTCGATGACACGCAATTGCGAAGCCTAGAAGATCGCTTAAAGTATTTGCGTGAACTAGAAGATCGACGTGCCAGCATTCTTAATAGCATTGAGGAGCAAGGCAAGTTAACTGACGATCTGGGTAAAGCGATCGCCTCAGCAGAAACTAAAAATGCCTTAGAAGATCTGTATTTACCGTTTAAGCGTAAACGTAGAACCAAAGGGCAGATTGCGATTGAGGCCGGCTTAGAGCCGTTGGCTGATGCGTTGCTCAGCGACCCCACGCTTGATCCTGACGTCGAAGCGGCGAAATATTTAAATACATCCGATGAGACTCCCGTTGCCGACGTTAAGGCTGCATTGGATGGTGCTCGCGCTATTTTGATGGAGCGTTTTGCTGAGCACGCGGGCCTCCTGGCTGAGATTCGTGCTTTGTTAGAGCAGCGCGCGATCGTTTCAGTCAAGGTCGCTAAAAATAAAGAGCAAGAGGGCGCTAAGTTTCAAGACTACTTTGATTACCAAGAACCTTATAAGAACATTCCTCCGCATAGGGCGTTAGCGGTTTTTCGCGGGCGTAATGAAGGCATTCTGATGTCGACGCTTGATTTACAGGCTCCTGAAGACGGTTGGGGTGGTGTACTAGGCCATCCGTGTGAGTCGATGGTTGCTAAGCAATGGGGAATTACACCTCAAGGCCGAGCGGCCGACGCTTGGTTAGCACAAGTTGTAAGCTGGACATGGCGTATCAAAATACTACTGCACATCAGTGGCGACCTAATGTTTAACTTGCGTGAAAAGGCTGAAGCTGAAGCAATCAGAGTCTTCTCTATGAATCTCAAAGACTTGCTATTAGCAGCACCTGCCGGTGCGAAAGCAACCTTAGGGCTAGACCCCGGGATACGAACTGGGGTGAAAATCGCGGTAGTCGATAGCACGGGTCAATATCTAGACCAAGGTACTATCTATCCTCACGCTCCGAAAAATCAGTGGGACGCATCGATCGCTGAGATTGCTATGTTGGCTAAAAAACACAATGTTGAACTGTTAGCGATCGGTAACGGCACCGCATCGCGCGAGACCGATAAACTAGCGGGTGACTTAATCAAGCGTCACCCAGAACTAAAACTGACTAAAGTCATCGTCAATGAAGCCGGCGCGTCGGTCTATTCGGCGTCAGAATTTGCTGCCCGTGAGTTTCCTGATCTGGATGTTACCATCCGAGGTGCGGTGTCAATCGCTCGACGGTTACAGGATCCACTGGCCGAGTTAGTGAAAATTGAACCAAAGTCTATTGGTGTTGGCCAATATCAGCATGATGTAAACCAATTTCAGCTTAGTCGTTCATTAGATGCAGTGATCGAGGATTGTGTAAACGATGTTGGTGTGGATCTAAATATGGCGTCTATGCCCCTGCTCAAGCGAGTCTCTGGTTTGAATGAGACCATTGCTGGTAATATTGTTGAGCATCGTAACATTCATGGTCGCTTTACCAGCCGCGAAGACTTAAAGGCGGTATCAAGGTTAGGCGACAAGACATTTGAACAGGCGGCCGGCTTTTTACGCATTATTGTTGATAACACTAACCCATTAGATGCCTCTGGGGTTCATCCCGAAGCCTATTCGGTGGTCGCAGCGATAGCGGCTTCACAAGGGCGCGACATCAATTCAATTGTTGGTGATAGCGCGTTGTTACGATCACTCAACCCCGAAGACTATGTTACCGAGCAATTTGGTCTACCGACGATTAGCGATATCATCAGTGAGCTTGATAAGCCCGGCCGAGACCCTCGGCCTGAATTTAAAACAGCGAGTCTAAAAGACGGCGTCGAAAGCTTAAAGGATCTGTCTGAAGATATGATCTTAGAGGGCACCGTTACCAACGTGACTAATTTTGGCGCTTTTGTTGACGTCGGTGTGCATCAAGATGGTTTGGTGCATATTTCTTGTCTAGCCGATAAATTTGTCGATGATCCGCACAAGGTAGTTAAGGCAGGTCAAATCGTTAAAGTAAAGGTACTCGAAGTTGATATACCCCGTAAGCGCATCGCATTAACGATGAAGTTGCAAGAGAGCAAACAAGACCGTAAAGATCGGGGTGACTACTCAGCGGATAAAAAAGCTTCAGCTAAGAAGCCGTCGCCTAGAAACCAAGCTCGTCAGCCCCAAAATACTAAGCCCATGACCAATAATGCGATGGCGGCTAAACTTGCAGCCGCGTTCAAGAAATAAGATTTTCGGAACTTGCCATCAGACTTTAGTCTGATGGCAAGTTAGGTCGTTAATGCGCAGGCGTAATAGAAAAATACGATTCTTTGCCTGAAGTAATTAGCCCACAGGTAAGTTGGCCTGATTTGCATGTAGCCTTCAAGTGTTTGATTTTGTTGTTTTTATATTGAGCGGAAGCCCTGGGGAAGGAAAATATAGAACAGAGAAGTTACTCAGAAACCTTGGTTGGGTTATTGGGTAGGGTAGGGGCCAGGGTTCCTGTGCAACCTCAATGTTCAGACTTTAGTCTAACCGATATTTAGAATCGGAATCAATAGAAAAATTGGAATTATGAGAAAATTTAATACTGTGAGCATTATTCGCTTGGCAGCCTGTTAGTGATACTCGATATGATCATTTATCACCAGTGGTCGAATCCGAAGCATTGACCACCGACGCGCTTTGCTTGCTAGTGTTGTTTGATTTGTCGCTGGTAGAAAAATTAACATCTGATTCAGGCGTGTCTTTACCACGACAACATAAAAACCAATGCGCCACCCAGCCTAAGGCGAACGACGCTAAAATCCAAAGCCATATCTGAAAAAATAAATATGTCATACCTGTTCTCCTGTATTTTGTTAGTTTTTGAGCTTGAATTCGATACGCCGGTTTAGCGCGCGACCTTCGTCGGTGTTGTTGTCTGCAATAGGTCTGCTTGATCCATAGCCAGTGGCGGTAAACTTAGCTGTGTTTAGCGATGAACCTGCGAGATGGTCGATTACTGCTTGAGCGCGTTGCTTGCTTAATTCCATATTGACGCTAAGCTTACCCGTTGAATCGCTATGCCCGGACACTTCAACGTTTGCGTCAGGGCAACGTCGCATTATCGATTTGATGTTTTCGAGTAGTTCAAAGCTTTCATTTTTAATTATCGCCCGGCCGCTGGCGAAATTGATCGGCCTACTACTCAAGAGCTCATTTATCAGAACGTCGCACGCAGGCGTCGCGACTGTTAAGGAGTTTTCCACCTCCAAGCCGAGCCCATTGGCCATTTGGGTTGCTAGCATTGTATTGGCTTCGCGACTATTTATTGTTCCTTTGAGGCTTAACTGATTGCCGCGCAGTGTGGCGGTCAGAGTGTCTAAGTCGAACGATTTGCCTACTAGGCTGAGAAAGAAGCCATCCAAATTAGGCAGTGCAGAGATATTCTCGCCCACGCGTAAGGTGTTTGCTACATTGCCGGCGCCGAAGCCTTGTTCCGCCTGAGATACAATAGTATTAATGCTCTCTTGATCAGCGAGTGTGCCGCGTAACACCACAGACTCGCCAGTGATAATCGTCTTTAGTTCAGGCGCAACCGCTGGCATTAGGATTGGAATAGCATCTGAGCTTACTTCTACCCAGTTGACGCCATAGCTAGCCATCACTTTTTCTTTCGCGAGTTCTATCGCTGCTATATTCGGCGGCGTACCGGTGATTAGAACGTCACGACCACGGTTGATGGTTTCAATATTCGCCCACTCAACTCCGGCCGCACTAAGCTCGGCTCGAGCATTCAGCGCCACGCCTTCTTCGATTGAGTGCCATTTAAAGAGTAATAACGGTAGTAGCAGCAATAGTGGTAAAAATATAAATGGCCACGCGCCTGCACAGAACAAAGAACATCGTTTCATTGCGCCCTCCAGTGGCTAGCTGGTAATTGACGGCTAGCGGGTTAATAGATTTTTCAGCCATGCAAAGTTTACTCTCTACCTGAAACCTAACTGCAGACAGCGCTCGTCAGCCCGAAACGTGTTTGATTGATATCAAAAGTATGGCAATTGTGGCTGAAAATATCCAGATAGAAGGCAAACTATTTTCTGTCAATAGTCGTTTTTCACCTGTCGAGGTCGCGAAACAACTATTTTGCGCGGTGCCACACAAATAAGTGTAATCGGTAACTGAATCGGTCGCCCGCTCGGCCCGTGAGCGGGTATTGCTGAGCAGCAACTTATACTACTTCTAGATTAATTCAGTAGCTGGTCGAAGAAGTCTCGCAGGCCTTGCTCTCCATCGGCTTCCCAGGCTTTTAGCGCCGCCGTACCAATTACGGCAATATCAGCATGTTTTCCAATAAATTTGATGTCATCCGATTTACTTACCCCAAACCCAACCGCAAGCGGTAGCTCGGTAAACGTTTTGCAACGTTGAATGAACTCTGATACGTCGGTCGTCATATTGGTGTCAGAGCCGGTAACGCCCTTGCGCGCTACGGTATAGATAAAACCGTCGGCGCAGCTCGCTAGCTGCTTCAGTCGGGCGTCTGTGTTGGTGGGAGTCATCAATATGATGGGTGATAGATCGAGTTCTTTGGCCAATTCATGCAGTTCTCCGGCTTCCTCAACTGGAAGGTCAGGTAAGATAAACGCCTCGGCGCCAGCATCTTTTAAACGCTGCATGAATTGGCGGTGGCCGGTCTTAAAAACAGTGTTGTAGTAGCCCATCATTACCACTTTAAATGAAAACTTAGCCGTCACTTTGGCCATAAAGTTAAAGCAGTCGTCAACATGAACGCCATTGTTAATCGCTTGCTGATTGGCCTTTACAAATAAAGGCCCGTCAGCCGAGGGCTCAGAAAAGGGAAATTGCAGTTCGACTAAGTCGACGCCAAAGGAGTCCATTACTTCCAGTGCTTTCCAGTTTGCATCAAACGATGGGTAGCCACACACCACATGTGTCATGATCATCGCCGGGCGGGCGCTGTTACTGCGTGCGGCCTTGCGCTCGGCAAGATAGTTATTTAATGCCATGGCTTAGCCCTCCGATGAATAGGCGTCAGCCTTTTGTTTAATAAATTTCTTCCAGTGGTCATCACCTAAGGCATCGGCAATCGTGAAGATATCTTTATCGCCACGGCCCGACATATTGATTAGAACCACGTCGTCTTTTGACATTTGCTCGGCTTCAAGAATTGCTTGAGCGAAGGCATGTGCGGTTTCGAGCGCGGGAATCAGACCCTCGCTTCGCATCGTTACCTTTAAAGCTTCAGTGACTTGAGTGTCAGTGACCGCTTCGAATCGAACTCGATCCTCTTCCCAAAGGTGCACTAATACTGGGTTTACCCCAATGTAATCTAAGCCTGCGGCAACAGAATGTGTTTCTAACATGTTGCCATCATCGTTCTGCAGAAAGTAGGTTTTCATACCTTGAGCGACCCCAACCGAGGCATCTTTGTAGGCAAGGCGAGACGCGTGATTGCCTTTGCCGGGTCCGAAGCCACCAGCCTCGCAGCCAACTAACTGAACCTCTTTGTCGTCCATAAAGCCTTGAAATAAACCAATTGCATTTGAGCCACCGCCGACACAAGCATAAATGCGGTCAGGCAATTTGCCAGCGCTGCTCAGCATTTGCTCACGTGCTTCACGGCCAATGATCGATTGAAACCAACTGACCATTTCAGGAAACGGGTGTGGGCCACAAGCGGTGCCGAGTACGTAATGTGTGTCGTCCATATTGGTTACCCAATCGCGCAAGCACTCATTAATCGCATCTTTAAGCGTTTGCTGACCATCGGTTACCGCAATTACTTCGGAACCCATATTTTCCATCCAGAAAACATTAGGCCGCTGTCGCGCTACATCGGTCGCGCCCATGTAGATGCGGCTTTCAAAGCCAAAGCGCGCGGCCATGGTTGCGGTCGCATAGCCATGTTGGCCAGCACCGGTCTCAGCAATAACGCGAGTCTTACCCATGCGTTTAACCAATAAGCCTTGACCCATTACATTATTAATTTTATGCGAGCCGGTGTGATTTAAATCTTCGCGCTTTACATAGATTTGTGCGCCACCCAACTTTTTAGAAAGGTTCTCTAGATGGGTAACCGGTGTCGGTCGGCCTGAATATGACTGCATTAGCTGCATAAATTCTTGCCAGAACGCAGGGTCTTCTTTGGCTTTGCGAAACTCTGCCTTGAGCTCTTCTATGGTGCTGTGGAGTATTTCAGGCAAAAACGTGCCGCCATACTCGCCGTAGTAGCCTTCTCGGCCGTCTTTAAAATCGAATAAATCCATAATGCTTGGGTAGTAATTTGGGTCTTGTCAAATCGACGCGTTTCGACATAGCTGGGTGTCGAGCCGAGTGACTTTAATTGTAAGCGTATCGTAACATTCGAGCCTTATTGGCGTAACCGCTTAAGCTCAGGTTTCATGATATCCTAGCCGCTGTTTAGCGATGTCAAAATTGATAATAAAAATAGTATGGACTCGATCGTGATTATTAAAGTTATATCGGCGCTGCTATATCCGCTCGGCTTGGTCTCATTGTGTGTTTTTCTGGCCGTGCTGCTGTTATTACGGGGCCGAAGATTAGCCGCTCGCTGTTGCTCGACTATCGGGGTAGTTATTCTATTGCTCGCCAGTAATCCTATGCTGGCAAGCAAGCTGGTCTATAGTTTAGAACGTCAACATCCTCAGCGAGCCGTTGACTCTTTTGCTAAGCACGACGCAATTATTGTGCTCGGAGGAGGGCTGCGCATTCCTACGTCGCCTGCTAAATACGCTCAATTAGCGCATGGCTCTGATCGTTATTGGTACGCGGCTAGATTGTATCGGGCCGCTAAGGCTGACAAAATTATTATCAGCGGCGGTAATGTTTATCAACAGCCCGGGCTAAAATCAGAGGCTTACTATGCCTCCGAATTACTGCAACAATGGGGCGTTCAGCAAGATGCTATCGAGCTTGAAGTTGGTAGCCGTACCACCGCTGAGAATCAACGTAATACGGTTGATTTAATTAGTAAAAATAGAATTCAAAGTGCGCTATTGGTCACCTCTGCGATTCACATGCCTCGCGCTTACTCGTTATTTTATAAGCTGCCGATTGAGATTACGCCGGCGTCGGCTGACGTTTTGATTCGCCAACAGAATTCGCCAGTAATTTTTAAGCTTATTCCGTCGTCTTCTGCGCTTAGACTTACTACCGTCGCACTGCATGAATATTATGGGATATGGTTTGCTGCGTTAAAGAGTCGTTTGCAATAGGTCTAGAGTTAACGCTCGGTATCACCCGCATTGATGTGCAGTGATTTAAATGTTTTTACCGTCAGATCTTGGTGCTCTTGATGAACCACGCTGGCGATCAATTGGTCACCAAGCTGTAATTGCAAACAACGCCAAGGCTCGCCATTGCCGTCTAGGAAATCATGTTGGTGAACATCATTTTCAGCGCTGTAAAGATTTCGTTGGTTCATTTTGAAGTTAATCCCTTGCCCAGTCGCCTTACCATAGGCTTCTTTGCGTGTCCAAATGGCTAGACATCGCTGGGTATTAAGCTCGCCATTTTGATAAACAAATTCGAGCTCTTGTCGGGTGAACCGTCGATCGGCTATTGCCTTAAAGTTGATTTTTCTCGAGCGGCTTTCTATATCGACACCAACTTGCCGACCTCGGCTAAAGGCAAATACGCCGCAGCCATTGGTGTCAGTGAAGTTAAATTCCAGCGCTAACGATGGATCACTTAAGCTTGGTTTATTCAATCTGCTGTAACTTAATAGCACCTCACTCGGCGACTGCTCAGTGTAAGCCGCAAGAAGATTTAGCAAGTAGTAGCGACCGGCTAAATAGTTTTGCTGAAGCTCAGTGGTTGCTCGTCGATGATATTTATCACGCTGAATATCACTTAGGAGGTCTAATGCTGGTCTGACCTGTGGTTGATCAAGTTCAAGCGGAAGCCACCATAAATGCAGCTCGTTTGCGGCTAAATACGGAAAAGCCTGCAAAGATGCGTCATTCCAGTTAAAATTTCGTCCAAGTTTTTCCATCATCAATAGTGAATCTGTTGCGTTGCCCGAAAGAAAAGGCTGTTATGGTGGGTCTTGTTGAATGCCAGAGTAAGTCACGCGATAAGCGGTGTCTATTGAAAGGCTAACTTAAAGTAAATAGTAATATGAAAACAAAACTTATCCTAGCGGCGGTTATCGCAGCCTTAATTGCAGCCTTCTTTTTCTTTGATTTAAAAGAATATGTCACATTAGATTATTTGAAATCACAGCAGTCTGCGCTTAGTGAACTATATGCAAACAAGCCATTTCTGATTATCGCTATCTTTTTTCTCGTTTATACTGCCATGGCAGGGCTATCAATTCCCTTTGCGACCCCTTTAACACTTGCCGCTGGCGCTATATTTGGCACAGTGACAGGCACTATAATAGTGTCGTTCGCTAGTTCAATTGGCGCTACTATTGCTTTCATGCTGACCCGCTTCCTATTTCACGATAGTATCGAGAAGAAGTTTGGCGATCGCTTGACTGGAATGAATGCGGGTATCGAAAAAGAAGGCGCATTCTATGTGTTTGGATTGCGATTGGTCCCTATATTACCATTTGTCGTATTAAATTCGGTTCTTGGGCTGACTAAGTTAAAGACTATTACGTTCTACTGGGCGAGTCAGTTGGGGATGTTGGTTGGAACCGTGGTCTACGTAAACGCAGGAACGCAACTCGCATCGATAAACTCGATTGGTGATATAGCTTCCGCTGGGTTGATTGCTTCTTTCGTTGCTTTAGGAGTGTTGCCCATCATTTCAAAATACATCTTGAATACCCTTCGACAACGCCGACAAGCGTAGGAACATAGCCATGGCAAAATATGATGCAAATTTAGTAGTAATTGGTGCCGGCTCGGGCGGTTTGGTTAGTTCTCTAATTGCCGCGGCGGTTAAGTCAAAAGTTATTTTGATCGAACGCCACAAAATGGGTGGCGATTGCTTGAATACCGGTTGTGTGCCGAGTAAAGCAATTCTACGTTCGGCTAAAGTCGCTAGTTTGATGGGGCGGGCTGAAGAATTTGGCATCGAAGCAGTCGACGTCAAACCGGTTTTCAGTAAGGTGATGAAACGTGTACATAAGATTATTGAAACCATTGAGCCACATGACTCGATAGAACGATTTACCAGCCTAGGTGTAGAGTGTGTCACTGGCGAAGCTGAAATTATAGACCCGCACACGGTGCGGGTTGGCGACCGAGACATACGCACCAAAAGCATTATCATTGCCGCGGGTGCACGCCCGTTTGTACCGCCAATTGAAGGCGTGCAAGATATCGACTATCTGACCTCTGACAATGTCTGGGAGCTTACCGAGTTACCTAAGAGACTTGTGGTGCTTGGCGGCGGGCCTATTGGTTGCGAGTTGAGTCAGGCATTTGCCAAACTGGGCTCACAGGTCACCGTGGTCGAAATGATGGGCCAGCTGATGGGTCGAGAAGACGCCGACGTTGCCGAGCTAATCACCGATAAGTTCAAAAAAGATGGCATCACTGTATTAACCGACCATAAAGCGGTTAAATTCACTAATGATGGCGGCAATGTTCTGCATTGTGAAACCGACAATGGCGCGGTTGAAATACCGTTTGATAAAGTGCTAATTGCGGTTGGTCGAAAAGCCAATAGCGATGGTATGGCGCTGGAAAAACTGGGTATCAAATTGCGTCGTAATGGCACCATCGAGACCGACGAATATTTACGCACAGACGTGCCAAATATTTTTGCCGTCGGTGATATCGCAGGGCCATATCAATTTACCCATACGGCGTCTCACCAAGCGTGGTACGCAACGGTAAATGCGTTATTTGGGTTTGCCAAAAAATTCAAAGTTGATTACCGAGTAATTCCTTGGGCTACCTTTACCGCACCGGAAGTCGCGCGTGTTGGTTTGAGTGAGCGAGAAGCGCAAGAGAAAGGAATAGAGGTACAGGTTACTCGTTATGGGATTGATGATTTAGATCGTGCTATTGCCGATGGTGAGGCGCATGGGTTCATAAAGGTACTAACGCCGAAAAATGGAAAAGATACTATTCTAGGGGTGACTATCGTTGGCAGTCATGCCGGTGAGTTAATCGCTGAGTATGTATTGGCGATGAAGCATAATCTTGGTTTGAATAAGATCTTAGGCACAATTCACCTATACCCAAGTATGGCTGAGGCAAACAAATTCGTTGCCGGTAATTGGAAGCGTGAAAACCAGCCGCATGGCCTATTAAAATGGGTTGAAAAATTTCACACTTGGCGTCGTAGTTAAGTTGAATTTCTAGTTTAATTGGAAACAATCACCTTAGCGGGTGAGCCGAACTCGTAGGCCAATTATGAGGGCCCAGCATAAGTCCAGTGCTTAGTGGCAACGCTGAGTTCTCTATAAAGAGAATAATTATGAAGTTACCTTATCCAAACTGGCTTGCCAATATCGTCGCAGTGGTTGCTCTAGCAGCCACTATTAGCTTGGCGGTTGCCGCTCCAGACTCGAAGGTTCAAGAATTCTGGATGACGCATGATGAAACAAGCACGATAAAGGTTTCTCATCAGACGTGGCAAGAAATTCTTGATAAATACTTAGACGCTGAGCACCCCTCCGGGATCAACCGGTTTGACTATGCCGCCGTTAAAAAATCTGATCGCCGACTACTCAATGACTATCTTGAAGCGTTGCAAGCAATTGATCCGCGCTCGCTTTCGAGGGCCGAGCAACTGGCATATTGGATAAATTTCTATAACGCACTTACCGTTCATGTTGTATTGCAAGAGTATCCGGTTGACTCAATTCGCAGTATTCGCTTCATAACATCTCTTTTTGGCCCTTGGGATAAAAACTTAGTGAAGGTGAAGAACCAAAACCTAAGTTTGAACGATATCGAACATGAAATTTTACGTCCAATTTGGCAAGACCCACGAATTCATTTTGCGGTAAATTGTGCCAGCATTGGTTGCCCAAATTTGATCGACAAAGCGTTTAGCGCGGCAAACTCCGACGAGTTAATGGAGGCAGCCGCATCGGATTTTATCAACCATCGTCGAGGCGTAGAGATAAATGGAGAAAGGGCTACGTTATCAAGTATTTTTGACTGGTATAGCGATGATTTCGGTGTCAATGAATCTGAAGTAATGGACTATATCCACCGCTATAGACACGCGAGTGACGAAATTCATACTATAACTAGCTTTGAATATCAGTATGACTGGGCGTTGAATCGGCCTTAAGCTAGTTTAATCATGGCCTTAACGTCGGTTTTACTTCAGACTTAAGGCTGTTTCGCTCTAGATAGACTGTTAAAGGACTAAGAAAAGTTTCATACTGTCATTGTAAATGCGGGAAATGAGTGCTAGACAAACTGTCTAGCTTTCGAGGCTTGGGGTAGCAAGACCTTGTTATTTGCTTGACTAACGTTTCCTCTTTACGAAAAAAATAAAATAATAGCTGTGGTCGTTATGTTGAGTTCTACATAACTACATGGCAACCGTACTGGAGGATGAAACTGTGTTTTACTTCACAAAAAGACAGGGCAAAGTTTGGGTAAATGTCTTAGTTTTTTTAGCACTTTCTTGTGCTTACGCGCCGATTGTTAGCGCGGCACCTAAGGCTGAATTAATTAAATTCTGGGATGATAGCGAGGCATTGAGCATAATGCAGGTGGATCACTCTGCCTGGCAAGATATACTGACCGCCTACGTTGATGATCAGCACCCAAGCGGCGTCAATCGTTTTAACTACGCTTCGGTAACGCCTAGCGACTCAGCTAAACTGAAGAATTATCTTAGTTATTTGCAAAAATTGGAGCCTCGGCAACTTAATAGCGAGGAAGCAAAGGCCTTTTGGATAAATATGTATAACTCGATTTTGGTTGATAAGATCGTCGATGCTTACGAATCCGGCTCACGCCGAGCAATCAACAGACTGATGAACGGTGGAGTCGAATCCCGAGCTCTATCGCGAGACGCAGCCGAATTGCTGATGCAGGAAATTAGCTTAAATGATATTCAGCATGGTATTTTGCGCCCGATTTGGAAAGATCCTAGAGTCCACTTTGCTCTTAGCACTGGCGCACTTAGTGGTGCTAATATTCAAAAAGCCGCCTTTAACGGCGCTAATAATGAAGCGCTTTTAGAGAAGGCTAAAGCTGAATTTATGCAGCACCCTAGAGCCGTACGAGTTGAAGATAATTCATTAGTTTTGAACTCTGTGTTCGAATGGTATGCAGCAGATTTTGGCGACAATAAGAGTGCAGTCTTGGCTTATATACGTGAAAATACAAGTGATACTATGCGCCAAGCTATGGACGGTTTGTCTCGAATTAGCTTTGACTATAATTGGGGCTTAAATACCTTTGATGCTCAGTCCGGTTTTGCAGTTTCTGCGGTCAGTCGCAAGTAAGTCTATGATTTATTTTTGGACCTGATCAAGCTTTTTGGAATTGATCGGGCTTTCTGGACTTGATCAAGCACCTGGTTTTATTTAATTTGTCATAGCGTTGTTGCACGCATGGCATTAAACTATCTGCCTGATTGTCCTGAACTTTATTCTAAAATGAACAGTGTATTTGTCACTAACGATCTCCTTAGATGTAGATTGCTTGGTAAGTAAACGACCGTGGATGCCTCAATAAGATACGCTGTCGACGCGCTGAGCAGTGGCGGCGTTATCGCTTACCCTACCGAGTATTGTTTTGGTTTCGGTTGCGACCCTAGAAATGTCAAGGCACTTGCTCGACTGCTTGATATAAAGCAGCGACAACCAGAGCAGGGTGTTATTTTAATAGCAGCAAGCCTAGAGCAAGTATCGTGCTATGCAGAGCTTCAAAACTTAGCGCGATTAAGTCAAATTACTGACTCCTGGCCCGGCCCAAACACATGGGTGATTCCGGCCAAGCCGGCCGTTTCGAAGTGGCTTAGGGGCAAACATTCGAGCATCGCGATGCGCATTTCAGATCACCCCGTGTGTCTGTCTTTGTGTCGTCAATTTAATCACCCCATTGTGTCAACCAGTGCCAATCGGCACGGTCAAGATGCCTTACTAACGGCCGCTGATGTCAGCCGAGAATTTGCCGACCAGCTAGACTATATTGTTGATGCGCCGGTAGGCGATGCAATTCAGGCGTCAACTATTCGCGATGCCATTAGTGGCCAACAATTTAGATAGACTTAATAAATAATTTTATGCGTGATCAAGTTTCAAGTTACTTAAAGGGTTTGCAAGATAGCATTTGCAAATCTCTTTCTGACGTCGATGGTAATGAGTTTATCGAAGATCAATGGTTGCACCATAGCGGTAGCGGCGGCGGTCGAACTCGAGTGCTCTCTGGTGGGGCAGCGATTGAAAAGGGTGGGGTGAATTTTTCCCATGTAATGGGTGATAAATTGCCGCCCGCTGCGACATTAAAAAGACCCGAGCTGTCGGGTAAGCCATTTGAGGCAATGGGTGTTTCCTTGGTTATCCATCCTAGAAATCCATTTGCACCGACATCGCATATGAACGTGCGTTTTTTTGTCGCTGGTGCTGAAACAGATGAGCCAATCTGGTGGTTTGGTGGCGGCTTTGACATGACTCCTTATTATGGCTTTGATGAAGACGCTAAGCATTGGCATCAAGTTGCGTCTGATGCATGTGCGCCTTTCGGTGACCAGACCTACGCAAAGTATAAGAAATGGTGCGACGATTATTTTTATCTCCCACATCGAGATGAACAGCGTGGCATTGGCGGCTTGTTTTTTGATGACTTAAATGAACTTGGGTTTGAGAAAAGCTTTGAGTTTATGCAAAGCGTTGGTGACAACTATGTTGATGCTTATGTGCCAATATTGAATCGTCGTAAAGACACTGAATATTCGCAAAAGCACCGAGACTGGCAGCTGCTGCGTCGTGGTCGCTATGTTGAATTTAACTTGGTATTTGATCGAGGCACCTTGTTTGGCTTGCAGTCGGGCGGTCGGACTGAGTCAATTTTAATGTCGATGCCACCAAAGGTCGCGTGGGAATATCGAGCTGAGCCTGATGATGGCTCGGCTGAAGCGGCGTTACTTAAAGACTATCTAGTTAGTAAGGATTGGCTAGTTACTAAGGATTGGCTAGTTGCTAAAGACTCGACAGTTGCCAAGGGTTCGATGAAGTGATTTGGCTTTATCGATTTCTGCTGAATCTGGCGATACCGTTTGGCCTAGTTAGCCTAGTATTCCGGGGTTTTAAAAATCCTCAGTATTGGTTACGTTGGAGCGAGCGCTTCGGCTTTGCTAATACAGAAGTAAAACAAAACGCTCCGTTCGACCTCTGGCTGCACGCCGTATCCGTCGGCGAAGCTCGTGCAGCGGTACCATTGATAAAGCGCTTACTTCAAGAGCAGCCCGACAGTAATATTTTGCTGACTACGACTACGCCTACCGGCTCGGCGATGGTCAAGATGATGTTAAAAGAGTCAGTGTCGCATTGCTATTTTCCCTATGACTTAGGCTGGTCGATGAATAAATTCGTCGCCAGTGTGGGGGCAAAAACGGTGTTGATCATGGAAACTGAAATCTGGCCAAACATGATCGAAGCGGTACACCGCTCCGGCGCAACCTTGGTTTACACCAATGTTCGTTTGTCAGAGCGCTCGTATTCAAGTTACGCCAAATTTCCTAACCTAGTGAAACGTACTCTGAAGATGGTTGACCACTTTGCAGTGCAAGGAAAGCTCGACCGAAAGCATCTCGAGTTGCTTGGCGTTGATAGCGCAAAAATATCGGAAACCGGCAGCATTAAATTTGATGTCAGTGTGCCGCCGAGTTTGCGTGAGTCAGCCGAAGTGATGCGTCGCCAACTAGGCCCAGATCGCCTGATTTGGATCGCTGGAAGTACGCGCGAAGGTGAAGAGGGCATAATACTGTCGGTTTATAAATCGCTTAAAGAGATGTTTCCTACCTTACTGCTGGTACTGGTTCCGAGGCACCCAGAACGATTCGATTACATGGCGCGTAAGATTCAACGCCGAGGTCTGAAATGCGTTCGTCGAACCGAGAACGTGGCCGAATTAGACTGCGATGTTGATGTGTTCCTCGGCGATACTATGGGTGAGCTATCGCTAATGTACGCCAGTTCTGATGTTGCTTTTGTTGGTGGCAGTTTGGAGCCATTAGGCGGGCAAAATATTTTAGAGCCTTGTGCATTAGGAGTGCCTGTTGTGTTTGGTCCGCATATGTTTAACTTTCCCGATATCAGCCGTTGGACAATCAAAGAAGGCGCAGGCCGAATGGTTGACGGTGAACAAGGTCTAAAAGAGGCGGTTGCTGAATTATTGGCCAACCCAAGCTTGAGAGATGAGATGGGGAGTAAGGGGGTCGCCTTTATCGAAGCACATAGAGGTGCTTTAGAGAAGAATTATAATTTAATAGAAAGTATTTCAAAAACAAAGGCTTAGGGTTGGTGTCATATCGCTGTCGTTAGCCAGAAATACGACAGGCGGTAGACTGTCGTCGTCAAGATTGAGGTTTGTTGGTCAAATGGCTTCTCCATTAACCAGTCGAGGTAAACACCATGACAAACACAACTAAACTTCTTAACAACGACTCACACCACTCTGATGCACACCACACTGGCTCACATAATACTTATAGCAGCACTATTAGAGCACTTATAGCAGCACTATTAGCAGCACTATGAAGACTCTTAAAGAACTGATCGGCTATGAATACGCTACGTCTCGTATTGCTTTCAACAGCGACGACACCGAAATCGTTTTTGTAAATGTAAGCCTTATCGGACGTGTGCAAATTTATATTAATGGCGATTTAGAGATTAGCCGCTATCCATTTTGGTTGGATCTTGGTTCCGACACTAAATTTGAAAATGATGGACACCAATATCGTGTGATCAGCCGAACCACCAACTGGATTACGAGTGCACAAGAGATAACTCTTTACGCAGACGGCCAAGAAGTTGCCACCAAGTTTGACCCTCGGCTTGCTGCCTTAAGTTGGAAGCAACGATTACACTTTGTTGTGGCGATGGCGGCAATCGGTCTCTTGGTTGGTTCATTAATCAGCGCGCTATAATAGGCAAAGATTGAAACCATGCTTGTAGATTCAAGAAAGTTAAAAACGACTGCGTCAGTCGAAAAACTGGACGCAGCAACACCTTGCCGACGTGTGTAGCCTCAGCCTCAGAACGATTCAACGAGTAGAGAAAGACGGTGTGGCATCAAATGAAACCGTAGCAGCCTATGCGGCTATTTTTGAACTACAAGCAAGTCAGTTGCTTATTAGTATCGAGCAATTTGATAATGCCAATCGAGACATCAGCCGACTCATTACGTCACCGTTGCAGGTCGGGGCATTTCTGTTGGTCGCGCTATCTAGCTTTGCAGCGGGTATTGGTTTAACTCTTTGGCTATTTTAACCCGAGTTTAAATTAACCAAGCTTAAGCTTTAATAGTACTGCCAGCGTTTTGGCATCAATAATTTCGCCGCTAATACACATGGCATAAGCTCGTTCGAGCGGCAACCAATACGCTTCAAGTTGTTCCGCATCGTCTAGCTTGGCGGTGCCTTTCTTAATGCCTCTTGCTTCGAACAAATACAGTAACTCGTTACTAAAGCCTGGGCTGCTAGCGATATAGCCCAGATCCGTCCAGTGTTCGGCAGTTACTCCAGCCTCTTCTTCAAGTTCGCGTTGGGCGCTTAATAATGGTGGCTCTGCCGGTTCTAAACAGCCCGCTGGAACTTCCCAAATGAATTTCTGTACCGCGTGACGCCATTGCTTGACTAAGCAAATTTCATTTTGCTCATTGATAGCCGCGATAACGGCACCGCCTGGGTGCTTAACAATATCGAAAAATGTATGGCCGCCACTCTTCAAGTCTACTTTTTCAGAGTGCAGTTCAATCAAGTTTCCTTTGTGCAGCAGTTTATTCGTCATGTTGTATCTGGATTATTTGAATGATAGGAGGCTAGGCTGATAATCATCTGGTGCTTGAAACCCAAGTAAGTTCATTGTCGTGGCGGCAATATGCGTTAAGCCAGCATCACTTGGCGGTGTTAGTTGGTATTCGCCGTCATAACCGGGGTCGATAATCGCGAACGGCACAGGGCTTAATGTGTGGCTGGTTTTCGGTGAGCGTATTCCGTCTTTCTCGGTGTACATTATGTCGGCGTTGCCATGATCGGCGGTATAAATAAGTATGCCATCGTGCCGTTTGATAACCTCAATCAGTTTGGCGACGCATTCATCAACGACTTCCATCGCTTCAATCGCCGCGGCTAAATCGCCGGTATGGCCAACCATATCGCCATTGGCAATATTCAGTCTGCCAAATTTAAATTCCCCACTCTCGATCAAACCGATGGTCGCATCGGTTATCTCTCGTGCTTTCATTGCTGGGGCTTGATTGAACTCGATATTATCCGATGGAATCTCAAGATAGGCTTCTAAGTTTTTGTCTAGATAGCCTGAGCGATTGCCATTCCAGAAATAGGTTACATGGCCGAATTTTTGCGTTTCAGAGACTGCGAATGATTTGACCCCCTCTTGAATTAAATACTCACTCATGGTGCGATCAATGTTGGGCGGATTGACCAAATATTTATTCGGCACTAGGTCATCACCGTCGTATTGCAGCATGCCCGCATAGAACAGTTTTGGGTGCGTGCCAAATTCGGTGCGATCGAACTTATCGAAATCATTACGCTCATACGCCAGCGATATTTCGATAGCTCGGTCACCTCTAAAGTTAAATAGAATCACCGCATCGCCGTCGTTCATTTTGCCAACCGGCAAACCGTCTTTCTCAATTACAAATGCCGGTAAATTTTGATCGTCTTTGCCGCTTGATTCATACAAAGCTTCGACCGCTTGAGCCGCGCTGGTAAAACCTTGGCCTTTTCCATGAGTGTGACAATTGTAGCCACGTCGAACCATTTCCCAGTCAGCGCCGTAGCGGTCCATGGTGATTTTCATGCGCCCACCGCCGCTGGCGATACGAAAGTTTGCCGAGTATTCGCTATTGATGTTGGCTATTAACTCTTCAGTTTGCTCAATGTAGGTAAGCGCCGAACGGGCAGCAACGTCGCGACCATCCAGCAATAGATGCATACAGCATTCGCGAACACCTTGCTCGGCGGCTTTTTGCATAAGAGCATGTAGGTGTTTGGTGTGGGCATGGATGTTGCCGTCTGAGTGAAGGCCTAATAAATGCAGCGTATTGCTGGTACCATGCTCGACCGCTGACTTCCATACCTTAGTATCGTAGGCGTCGCCACTTTCAAGCGCTTGATTGACTAGCTTGGCCCCTTGCGCAAAAATACGCCCAGCGCCAATCGCATTGTGCCCAACTTCGCTGTTACCCATATCGTCATCGCTAGGCAAGCCGACCGCTGTGCCATGAGCCGCTAACTCGGTGTATAGGGTTTGCGCCGCTAAGGCATCAAGAGTCGGTGTATTCGCCTCACTCACTGCGTTGCTTGGCCCTGCTGGTGCCACGCCAACGCCGTCGGCAACGAGAATAACGACCGGGCCTTTACGGCCAGAAAATGACGAATGTTTTTTAAGAGATAAGCTCATGACGCTGGTGACCTTATTGTTGGTTAAAAGAGTTGTTGGTTAAGAGAGTCGCTGGTTAACAGTAATAGGTTAAATTCAAAGTAGTTCACGAAAAGACTAAAAGTAACTCACGAAAAACTAAAAGTAGCTCGCAAGAAATTATTCACATTGCTTGCTTCAGCATTGCCAGCGCTTTGGCTCGGTGGCTAAGGCGTTTCTTTTGTTCGGCGTCTAGCTCGGCAGCATTGCAATGGTGTTCGGCCACGTAAAAAATAGGGTCGTAACCAAATCCGTTGGTGCCAGCGGGGCTAAGTGCGATTTCGCCCTCCCAGCTGCCATGACAAAGTATCGGCGTTGGGTCCTTAGCGTGACGCATGTAAGCGATCACGCATTGGTATTGTGCCGAACGGTTTCGTTGACCATCAAGCGCGGCTAACAGCTTAACATTATTGGCGGCATCGCCTTGTCCATCGGCATAGCGAGCTGAGTAGATGCCCGGTGCGCCATCGAGTGCGTCAACCTCCAAACCAGAGTCGTCAGCAATTGACGGCAAGCCCGTATGCAGGCAAGCATGACGTGCTTTTTTGATCGCGTTCTCAACAAAGCTAAGCCCGTCTTCAATCGCCTCTGGTATATTAAAATCGCTCTGCGGCAGCACGGTTAAGCCAAATGCTTGCAGCTCACGCTGCATTTCTTCGACTTTACCTGGATTGCCGGTTGCGAGTACAACTTGATTCATAAAGAGTGGCTGACTTGATTCATAAAGAGTGGCTGACTTGATTCATAAAGAGTGGCTGACTTGATTCATAAAGAGTGGCTAAGTCGCCAGAGCCGCGTCTTGTTTTTGCATTAACTCTTTAATGCCTTTGCTGGCTAAACCAATCATCGCGTTCATTTCATCTAGGCTGAAGGGCGCACCCTCTGCGGTGCCTTGAACCTCAATAAAATTACCATTGATATCCATGATGACGTTCATATCAGTTTCGGCAGAACTGTCTTCAGGGTAATCCAAATCAAGCACTGGCATGCCGTTATATATACCCACTGAGACTGACGCTATCTGCCGCGCAATCGGGTTTTCTTTGATCATTTTATTGGCAATCATGTGATTTATTGCATCCGCGAGTGCCACATAAGCGCCTGTGATCGAGGCGGTTCTGGTTCCGCCATCCGCTTGGATTACATCGCAATCTAAGGTGATGGAGTGTTCACCTAGCTTGCCTAAGTCTATCGCTGCTCGTAGAGAGCGGCCGATGAGTCGTTGAATCTCTTGAGTACGGCCTGATTGTTTGCCTCGAGCCGCTTCACGACCCATGCGAGAGTTAGTCGAGCGAGGCAACATGCCGTATTCAGCGGTAATCCAGCCCTGACCTTTACCTTTTAGAAAGTGTGGAATTCGAGTTTCGACTGAGGCGTTACATAATACTTTTGTGTTGCCGCAGCTTATTAATACTGAGCCTTCAGCATGAGCCGTGTAATTTCGCTCAATAGTGATTTGACGGAGTTCGTCGTTGGCACGACCACTGGGGCGAGAAGGACTGTTAGACATAGTTGTTGCTCGGGTTGATAGTGTGTTACTTGGGTTGATAGTCTTGGGTTGATGGGGCCAAGGGCTAAGTGAGCACTGGCCAACAATGGGTGTATTCAGCATGCCTGGTTGGTAAAGCATGCCAATTCTGGCGGCTAAAACTTATCGTCTAGCTCGGTAATAAAGCTTTCAATTTCGAGAATCGCATTATCGAGCTCTTTCATATCAAACCTTTCTTTTTGCGGTTCTTTCTCTTCGTCTTGCTTTGAATTCTCGCGAATTGAATTTTCTAACAGCTGAACCGTTTTCAATTCTTCAAAGTCACTGATTGACGGGGTGTCGAGTTGCTTAACCCCCCAAAACAGTACCACGCACGATAGGTTGTCGCTTGGTGCCTTGTTTCGATTTTCAAGCGCTTGTAGCAAGCTGTCTAAGCCAAGGCTTGGGTGTTGAGGGTCAACATATTCGATTAAATCGTCCGGCTTGAACTGTGCCCAGGCACCATCGGTAGCGAGAAAAAATATATCGCCATCTTCCATTTCATAAGGGTCACCAATTTGTGGGCGCGGGTTTTCCAAGCCACCGACACAGCGGCTAATTGGTGCGTTTTTCTCATGCCCCAGCTTTCTCGAGACGTGGTCTTCGGTAATGAATTTAATTTTGCGTTTGCGGATATGGTACAAGCGGCTGTCACCCGAATGAGCCCAGGTGGCGACATCATCATGAATCAAGCACACTACGCAAGTCGTCTTGGGCGAATCAACATTAAAGCCCTGATTGATCGCGCGACGATGAATTGTATGGTGACCGTAGTTGATTGATAGCGTTAAAAAGCTATCAGCATTGTCAAGCTGCTTCTCGGTTGCTTTAGTAAACGAGTCGCCCATCGCATCGATGAATGCCTGAGATGCCACATCACCGCCATCATGACCTCCAAGCCCGTCGGCGACCACCAACAAAATGGTGCCGTTGCGTTCGAAAACAGCGGTTCGGTCTTCGTTGTAATCTCGACCGCCTTGATAACTTTGTTGCGAAACTGAATAATCCACGATGGTAATAACTAATCCGCAATTAGCGGGTTGTCATGATCTCCACAAATTCGTCGACCGACTGCGGGCGCTGGCTTTGGTCTAAGCTGCTTGCTCGGTCTATCGCTAAGATTAAATTCTTACGATAATGTCGACTATGGGTTTCTTTCAATGGTCGCAAAGTGTCTTTTTTCGAGCGCTTAACGGCCGACGGAGGTGACTTATGGGTTATGCAAGCCCGCATGGTCATGGCGATTGCGTAGAGGTCTGAGCATAAGCTTAAGTCGGTTTTTTCGTGTTGCTCAGGTGCCGAGTAGCCATGGGTCAGAGTATGAACTTTATGCCGCTCGCTGGAAGGGAACTTATACGCCGCCCCTAGATCGAGAATCAAAGGCACACCGCTTGCCCGCAAAAGAATATTGCTTGGCTTGATATCCAGATGCAAAAAGCTGTTCTTATGCACTTCTTTGAGGCCAGCTAAGACCATGCTGAACACGCTTAAGATGAACTCTTCATCAGGCACGTAGTCGGTGTTCTTGATAAACCAACGCAAGTCTTTGCCATGCTCGAAGCGCATCACCAAATAAGCGGTGTTATTAGCACGAAAGAAATTCGACACGTTGACGATATTGGGGTGATCGATTTGCGAGAGGGTTAAACCCTCGTCAAAGAATCGCTTCAAACCAATATGGTATTTGTGCTCTTGCTCTTTCGGGAAAACATGTAACGAACCATCACGCGCACGGCGCATACAGTTGGTTGCGTAAAATTCTTTAATGGCGACAACCGCGTTAGTTTTTGTATCCAGCGCGCTATACACCACGCTAAATCCACCAACACCAATTACCTTGCCGATTTTATAGTGCTCTACCATCGTATCCGGGCGTAGGGGAAGGGCCGGAATCGTAGTAGGTTTGGGTTTAAGGATGCTCATTGAGGTATTATAGTCATTGATGGCAATCTTTGTCAGCAACGCATTCAACGCAAATCAAATAATCTGGAGCAAAACCGATGACCCAAAGCATGACCGCCTACGCGCAAGCCGCCATTTCGACTGAGTTAGGCGAGCTAAGCTGCGAACTGAGGAGCGTTAATCATCGCTTTCTAGATGTCGCGCCAAGAATGCCCGATGACCTAAGAGCACACGAAGGCGCATTACGCGAGGCCGTCGCGGCAACGTTAGCCAGAGGTCGAATTGACGTATTTATACGGCTAAAAGAGTCAGAAAGCACTGGCCTAGAACCAAATTTAGACGCCGCCGACAATTTGCAGTCGTTGCTAGACGAAATGCGTCAACGGTTGCCCGAAATGCAAATGATTCGAGCTATCGACGCGCTCAAATGGCCAGGTATTCTGCAAGCCAAGAAAGCCGACCCTGAAGCGATGAAATCGCATTTATTAGCCGCGCTCGATCAAGCCTTAGATGGACTGGTGCAAGCTAGAGCCAAAGAAGGCAACAAGATGGCTGAACTGATTCAAATACGTTTGGCTGGTATGTCACAGGTGATTAAAGAGGTTGAAGCGTTTCTACCTGACATTGTCGAAGCCTACAAAGAAAGATTAGATGAAAAGCTAGTCAATATTAAAGACCAACTCGACCCCGCCAGACTAGAGCAAGAACTGGTGATCTTTCTACAAAAAACAGACGTCGCCGAAGAGCTAGACCGATTAAATGTACATATAGAAGAAGTAGCCGCAGTGCTAGCAAAACCAGAACCCGCAGGCAGGCGCTTAGATTTCTTGATGCAAGAGCTGAATCGTGAAGTAAATACCCTTGGGTCTAAATCGCAGGATCAGCGGCTGACTAAGGCCAGTGTTGATTTGAAAGTGTTGATTGAACAGATGCGTGAGCAGGTTCAGAATATAGAATGATGTTTTTAGCTGTTTCAACTCGTTTCAGTTTTAATTTAAATTGTTGTTATTTAATAGCTTTTTAATTTTATTGCGTTTTTTATTGTTTCAGGTTGTTCCGTCACGTTTCAAAAAAGTGGCGGGATTAGTGGCGGGTCGAACCGTAACTCTATTGAAAAATCGTTAAAATCAGGTATCATCCCGCCACTTATTCTATAAGTCTCTAATACATAAGTGTTATTTGATACTTAACTGTAAAGCGGAACCTAAAATGAACGATAAACAAGTAAAATCTCTATTGCGAAATAAAGAGGTAGGCATTCACTCAGCGGGTAACGGCCTATATCTTCGAGTTAATGACAAAGGGCTTGGTTTTTGGTTCGTCCGCTACAGCATTTTCAAAAAGCGCCGAGAAATGAGTATCGGCCAATACCCGCAAGTGTCGCTTGCTGATGCAGCAGGTAATGCCGCGATTATCAAGCAAGGCTTAAAAGACAATATTGATCCGCTGGCCGAAAAGGCACGACTCACCCAGAAGAAATTCAATACCGTAGATGATCTAGCTGAAGACTGGCTAGATGATTGCATCAAACGACTTAAGCACCCGAAAATTCCAAGGCAGGTATACCGAGATTACATATCGCCATCAATGGGGGCATTGCCATTAGACAAAGTTGAGCCGACTGATATTCGAGCAACAATTGCTAGAGTCGCTAAGCTTGGCCTTAAAGCTCGCTCGAACGATGTGCTGATGTATTGTAAGCAGCTTTTCAGACATGGCGTTAAGTTGAATGCCATGTCATGGA
This sequence comes from Arenicella sp., assembly GCA_046709645.1. Taxonomy (GTDB): domain Bacteria; phylum Pseudomonadota; class Gammaproteobacteria; order Arenicellales; family Arenicellaceae; genus Arenicella. Next base: position 10,162 of record JBKEFT010000013.1, on the reverse strand, counting down.
ACCCTGCATCACCATTTACCATTGATGACGCAGGCGGTGCCGAAGAAAGCCGAGACCGAGCATTGAGCCTCGAAGAGCTTGAGCAAGCCTTTGAATGCTTGCGTAATAATTCAGATCAATTCTCACGTGAAAATTACCTTGCCGTAGCGCTCCTGCTAATGCTGGGAGTTAGAAAAATGGAGCTAGTATCAGCCAAATGGACCGAATTCGATTCAGCTAACGCCGTATGGCATCTACCCAAAGACCGAAATAAAACAGAAGTCGCTATCACAATCCCTTTGCCTCCACTGGCACTGAAATACCTCAAGGAGCTATACATTCGCGCGAATGGCTCTGAGTGTCTATTTCCGAATAGAAGAGCGCACAAAGCCAAACAACGGTTCGCACACATGAGCCCAGATACAATAAATACAGCATTAAAAAAACTATTCATCCAAGACAAAATGCCCGTCGAGCATTTTACTATCCATGACCTTCGCCGCACATGCCGAAGCTTGTTAGCCAGTTTGAAAGTGCCAGATCATGTTGCTGAGCGTTGTATGAATCACAAGCTTAAAGGTGTTATGGGTACTTATAACCGTTATGACTATTTGGATGAGCGGCGTGAGGCGCTAGAAAGTTTAGCCACTAATTTAGAGACAGTTATTGACTCTAAATATAGCTGTATCACGTTTTAGTATTTCGAATCCAAAGAGCTCTAATTTAGAATAGCGGCGCGATTTAATGGTGTTATTGTTTTTTGCAGTAATACAATGCAACATAAGGAGGCATATTATTATGCGGCTCGTTTTCACCTGCTGCGCCTGTCTTATAGTTTTGATATTTCCCGCCATTCCGATCCCAAAACTTAGCTGGCTTCCCGCCTTCCCAGTTCAAACTACCCCATGGAACCCGCAGTGCATCGTGTTTATGTGACGGCATCTCGGAAATTTTTAGAGTCACCAACTCTTCTCCGCCGTGCTCTCTGTAAGCTCTTGCTGATAACGGTATACCGTTCTTATCGCGATTGAACTTTTGTTCAATAGCACTCTCGGGATTCCCTGCCCCAATAATTACTCTCGACATAGCTTCACGCCAAACTGTCCAACCTTCTGGACAAGGCTTGGAGGGTGTTCGATCAAAAGCAACCACAGCGCCTTTCGGTATCGAATGTATCTCGGTTTCATTTGATTCGAGCGAGTTAATTTTTGCTTGTATTTTTTGTAAACATGCAAGAAGTTTGTCTGGAGTTCTTTTTGATTTTTCGGTTGAAACTAATGTATCTATACAGGTTTCATCTGAAGCAATTGCTACCTCCGATGATAGGCTTGTAGCAATCCAAACAGTACTGATAAGGAATATTGAAAATTTCATTTTTATTTCCGTAGTTTAAGTTTTGAGCCAACCCTCAAGAGTGAGTTCGCTTATCCATGGGAGCGGGATTATGTCGGCATAAACGAGCCAAGCCAATAATAGGCATATAAAGATAAGATATTTAGGTTGTACGATCGTTAATATTGAGACCCACCATGATGTAGTACTAGAAGGGATATCGCCTTTTTTAATTGTTCCATCAATAATGAAAGGTAGCCAATAATCTTGTGCGAACTGAGCGGTGAAAAAGTCACTATGCCCTAAGGCATGATATCTGTCTTTGACACGGTTACTTCCAAACCCAAACCTCCCTGAAGATCCGTAGCCCCAAGAGGTCGATTTAGCTAAAACAGGCAAAATATCTTTCATCCCACAATCATTCAGTATTTTATATGATTCTGAATCACCTTTATCAATTCTGCCTTTTACTAAATCCCATGGGTAGTCATCCCGAACAATGCCTCCACATAGAATTATTCGATGGAAATGAATATCACCGCAATTCTCTAAAATTTTGCATATGATGTAAGAGCCGAAGCTATGAGCAATAACCGAAATTTTTCCTCCGTGTTCTTTTTCATCTCTAATTATCTTAGTTATTCGATCAATTGGCTTTTTTCTAAATAAGTTGATTGGCAATATAAAGCGGATGACATCAAAGAATTCGTATTTGGCTGGTACTGCTTTTATATGAGATTGAGATTCGAGGACCCGCGCGACGGTCTCCTGCCATTCAGCTCTTGTGCGAATTCCATGTATTAAAATTACAGAATGACGATCCTTTGAGGTCATAAATGTTTTTTGTTTTAAATTATATTAGGATTGAAGTTTTTGATCGTTAAAAATCATAACCCAGTTTAGCTATAGATAAAAATTTTTCGAATAAGTTTATGGTTACTGTCTGAAATTGGGAAAAACTCCCCAAAAAATGGGGAGTAAATCAATATCAAAACAGATCAAAATAAATTAAGTTGATCTGAGTTATTTGCAATGTGTGGCGTTATTGTTTGTTTATCTACCTTTTGCAGAGTTTCATTCGAGGCATCAGTTCTTGCTTTGTTAGTGCTTAGGTCGGCCACTTTTTCAAACAGAAGTTTTTCGCGCCAGCCATATAAGTAATGAGCTGGCGTAAAAAAACGTTCGCGAAACTCCAACGTCAACGTATTGCCTACGTATACCTGCGCTGGAATATTCCAGAGAGACAGTTGTATGTAACACATCAGCGCTGCAATACGGTCTATATCAATACACTGTACCCACAATCTTTCGGCAGGGTTAAGGTTATGGGATAGCATTACTTTAATAAATGCCAGAACCATCCCTCCCGCACCACATGCAGGTTCACTTAAAGTAATAAATGGCTTTTTAAGTTCACGTAAGTCGTCATCATAACTAATTTTGGCCATGAGTTCTGAGATGTGGTTCGGCGTAAAAAACTGGCCTGTTTTGTTATTGCTTAAGTTGAGTTCCATGTAGAGGCCACCGAGTACGTCCTTGGGTTCCGCTTCAAGCATATTAATAAGCTCCGCAAGAAGCTTGCTAAATTTATTGGCTTCTTCTTTGGTGTATTTGCCGATGATCTCCATATACTCAGCTTCCAGATGTTCTAACTTATTGACTGCGTTGTGCAATGAGATAGCTGATAGCGTCACAAAATCACTAAAAATCGTATAACGGTGATTGTGCTTTGCGATGCTATCAAAGATTTTGATAAACGATGTTGAAGACATAACACCTCCTGTTTGAAGGTGCATCCACTGGGTCTAACCAGTGATTGCACTGGTTAGTTTTGCCTGTGTAGTCCACAAGCCCACATTTCTTGATCTTCTCTAGGAGAAAAGCAAGAGGGTAGGTTGTGACCTTTATTCTAAAGAAAATCTAAAATTGTCAATGTTAGTTTCGTAACTTGATTTGTAATATGATTATTTTTGACTACAATGTAGTCATTAAGTTACTTTTTAACTAAATGAGTATGTGAGCAATGGCTACAACCCCTTTTTCAATCCGAATCGATGACAGTGTTCGAGATCAACTCGAAAAAATCTGCGACTTAACCGAGCGTTCAAGAGCCTATGTGACCTCTAAGGCCATTGAGGAATATGTCGAGCGCAATAGTTGGAAAGTGGAAGCGTTAAAGCGTGCAAAAGCTGAAGCTGAAAAAGGCGAGTTCATTTCACACGAAGCAATGGGTGAGTGGATTAACTCACTCGGTACAGACGATGAATTACCCGCTCCCAGTGTTGATGTTTTTAAAGCGCCAGTATGAAGAGCATAGTTTGGCTCAACGCAGCCAAGTTAGACTTGATTGAGATTCAAGCTTACTACAGCGAAAAAGCATCGGCCAAAGTTGCCGCGCGTTTGTTACAACGCATATTTCAGTCCGCCACACGCTTAGCTGAGCAGCCTCTGATCGGCGCGCCGACGATGGACGATGATATTTTAGAATGGAACATTCCAAATCTAAATTACACGCTGCCATACCAAGTAAGAGGCGACGACATTGAAATACTGCGTGTATTTCATCAGTCTCAGAAAAAGCCGAGTAAGTGGGAAGGGGAATAATATTTAGCGTTAACTAAAAGAGAATGACGACGAATAAAGACAAGGTATTAAGTCAGCAACCAAAGCAGCTAGACCTTTACCAAATGTTGATAAACAACACCTATTCAAACAGTGTTGAGTTTTACCAAACCTTGCCCGACCTATTTAGCTGACAACAAGAAAAATTTAGAAACAAAGACGGTACATTGCCAGTCTTACAGCGTCATGGAAGGTATAACGGCAATTCTTACACGCTCGACATTTCACCAGCGAATATAACGCTCGCCAAGGGAAGTAAAGCGAAGGAAAAACGAGCCTTTTATAAAACGGTTATCGCCGAATTTGTTGAGTACGCTTTGCACAAGCTCGCCATTTCTGACGGTCTGTTCACGGCAGATGAAAACAAACCCGATAGTTTTAGCCTAGTGACAACTTTTTACGCCATACGTGAAGAGCTCAAACGTATGGGTAAAAACTACAGCTATGAGCAAATCAAAGATGCCGTTTCAATTCTTGCAGGACTGCGATACGAACTATTAGGCGAAATTAGTAAGGAGTACGACATTAATAGTTTTTTCTCACCGATTGACTTAACCATAAGGCATAGCCGAAAAAACCCACTGCATTCTGAGTTATATATATCGTTTAATAAACTCATCTCAAAACGGATACTCGCCCTTGATTGGCGAACATTTAACTATGAGAAATTCATGAAAGTAAAAACCAGTTTCTGACGAACCTTGTTTTTGCGCCTAACAACACGTTTTCAGCAAGCCGACCCTCACAAGGGTTACCATTTCTTGCTATCAACCTTGATCAAGGAATGAGCCTTACAAGAAGATCTAATCACCACTAATATCAAGAAAATTAACGATGCCATCACTGACTGCGCTTACATCATCGAAAATGCCAAAACCGAAAAGCAATACACAATAAACCCTGAGACAAACAGACAAGTATTAGCCGACTTCAAAGTGACCGTATACCCCACCAAAGCTTTTCAAACCGAACAGTTCAGATCAAACGTACATCACAAGAACATCGCTGAGCACCGAACGACCAAAGAGGGGAGTGCAATCATCAAACCAATGCGTGACCAATACCCAACACGGTACGACTTTGAGAGATTTCAAAAAGACAATGAACAATACAATAAATCACAGCAAGGTCATTAGTCAGTTCTAAGTGAGCAAGGGGATCTGAACTAGTTAGTTCTGAGTGAGTTAGAGAAAAATCAGGCAAAAATCAAGATTTTGGCGAGCTGAAAACGGTATTAACAATACTGAAAAAATAAGGTCAAACTCGGATTGTTAAAAGTTTAGTCAGCTTTAAGTACGTTTGGTTAAAAACTCAGCGTACATTGTTAAAAACTTAGTCAGTTCTGAGTGGGCTACAATTCCCAAAAGGCGAAATTAATTAGTTCTGAGTGAGTAAATGCATTAAAGCTAGTCAGTTTTAGTTGAGCTGCAAAACTTTTAAATGAGATAGGTTAGCCGGAAATTTGGGGGTCTAATAATCCCTAACTATATCCTTTAGCTTTATCTCCCATATATTAACTATATTAAAAATTTCTAAAAAATTTAGCTATGAAAAAGAAAAAATAACCAATAACGTCAAATTGCTTAGATAAAATTCATCTATGATGTAAATATTATTATTTAATGGAGTTAATTTTAATTGAAAGCTAATGTACTAGGGGATATTAGAGCAGAAAATGATACTTTGATGCTCAAGGAGTCGTTTTATGAAACGGGGGATTATAAAGTATTAACTGGCTCTTTTGATAGATTTGTAGTTGTGGGGCGCAGAGGGACAGGGAAGAGTGCGTTAGCTTACAAACTTGCCGAGTACTGGCGAAAACAAGAAAAGACCATAGTAATTAGTGTTTCACCTGAAGAAGATCAAATGATCGGCTTGAGAGGGTTAATGAACTCTTTCGGCGAAAAATATAGTTTGTTGAAGGCTGGCTCCAAAATAGCTTGGAAATATGCACTTTATATGGAAATAGCTGAAAAAGTGAGCAATCATTACAAGTTATTAAACCTAATGGATAAGCAGGTAGTAAATCATCATATACGCGAGTGTGGTGGAAATGGATTAAACATCGCTGAAAAATTAAAAAACAGATTGCAAGGGCTATTGCACTCTGGCGTAACTCCTGAAGAAAATATATCGGGGCTGGCAAGAAATATTGAAATAAAAGAATTAGAGGAACAAGTTCGATTAATTTCACAAGAAAAATATAGGATCGTGCTTTTTATAGATAGACTCGACGAAGGGTATGAGCCAGATTCTACGGGAGTTTCGTTAGTTGACGGGTTTCTTCAAGCAGTTAATGAAATCAATTTATCATTTCATATGGTAATAAATGGGGTTGTGTTTATACGCGACAATATTTTCAGATCAATTGAGTATAAAGATCCTGATTTCACCCGAAATACCGAAGGGCAGGTGTTGAGGTTGCACTGGGACAAGAGGAGTTTGTTTAACCTAGTTTGTAATCGATTGCGATTTGCCTATGGTGAAAGCAGTCAAGAAAATAATACTCGTCTATGGAATATATACACGTCACAAAGCCTAAAGGGTTTTGTAGGGTTTAGCCTTATTTTGAGGCTAACTTTATTGCGACCAAGGGATATCCTCGTTCTATTAAATAATGCGTTTTATGGTGCTAACTCTAGTGAGCCATCTCGCAGCAGAATCGCTGTAGAGGACATTGAAGTTTCGGCGAAATCTATTTCATCAGGAAGGTTAAGAGACTTACAGAAAGAGTATCGAAGTTTGTACCCGGCTCTTGATTTAATAACATCTGTTTTTAGTTCAGCGTCATCAATGCTTGAAGGTAGACAAGTCGCTGATCTTATATCCAATGTGCTCATGAAAGATGATCATGAACTGAGTAAGCAACGTGATTTGTCTTTTATTGAAGAGCCATTTCAGGTTATTAAGCGGTTATATAGTATTGGTTTTTTAGGCGTATTTAAGGAAAGCGAGTCACTTTACGTGTTTAGCCATGATGGCAGAGAGTCGGAAAGTGAGATTGGTGCAAAGGCTCAACTAATGATCCATCCTTGTTACTGGTTGGCATTAAATATAACAGACCAAGCTCTTGATTCGTCTAACGTGACAGAAGTTCATGACGAATATGATGTGAAGTTGATAAATGATGGTGGTGCTGAATTACGAAGGAAAAGGGTAGGTCAGCTACTTGAGGAGGTAAAAGACATAGAGATAGAAGGTGATTTTTCTTCTAGATATGAGGACTGGTGTATAGAAGCAATAAAACTCATTTTCGCTGGTTCGTTGTCAAATATTCAATTCTTAGCAAGAGGTCAACAAGGGCTCTCTAGAGACATTATTGCCAACAACGCTCATTCATCAGATTTTTGGATAAAATTTCTTGAGGCCTACAGTGCAAAAAAAGTTCTATTTAAGATCGTAAATGACTCGGATTTGAGTAAGAAGGATTATGTTGATATAGCACAGCACCTTACTGATGAGAGTGGAAAAGTAGGATTTCTAATCAACAGATCGAAGGATAATAATTTAAAAAGAAACGAGATCGATATTTTGAATGATATTTACGAAACATACGATAAAAAAATTATTGTGAAACTTTCGCAAAAATATTTCACCAAACACCTATCTAAAATTAGAAGCCCTGATAAACATGATGAATCTAATAATGAGTTAACACGGTTGTTAAAAACATACCAAACAAAATATCTAAAGTAATAGGCTTATGAGTAAAATTTTACAAGACGTTATGAACCATTTTAGTTCAGGGAATTTTGCTATCGGGATTCTAATATTAGGTTTTCTTATGCTTATTAATATTAAGCCGTTGAATTTTTTTATATTTTTAATGGAAAGAAAAAAAAATGATATAAAGCATTTATTAATGTTGGCAGAGAGTGATATTTTTGATGATGATTCGAAAAAAGGGATACGGGAATATCTTGAAATGTATTCTTTCAGGGAGTGCTATGGAATTCAAGCTGGCAAGACAATGCGCAACACTCTCGTAAAGTACCATGCCGATTTTAACGGAAAGCTTAGCTGGTTTGATTTAAAAAAAAGCTATAAGCACCTGACGCTAACTGGAAGGAGGTTATCAGTAAAGTTCACTCGATGGCAACATTTTGGTTACTGGGCATCTACGACTTACATTGTTTTATTATATTGTTATTCAGCATCACTTCTATATGTTGGCTTGACAACAATGGTAGGTAATATACAAATTTTCAGTGTGTTTGGAGTAGCTGTCTTAGTGCTGATTTTTGCAATGGCTTTCTCGACTTCTGTTACACCATATTGGAGCGCAAAGAGAGTGAAGAGTATTCTTGAAGAAAATTAATTCAACAAGGTGGGTATTGCTAGCTATCAGTGTTGAACATAAGCCAATCATTAAAGTCCGAATAGCCTTCGTATAATAACGATTTATCAATTATTTTTACATTTTCACTACCAAGTTTGAAAAAATGCTTGCAGGCATTGCCAGCTATGTCATTGTCTAAAAATAAGTAAACTTTGTTGAAGCTGAATTGATTGATCTCAATTAGCGCTCGTTTTCGTAGTGATGTTGAATTTAAAATAATTGCTGAGTTCTGAAACTCAGTTATTTTGTAGTGAGACAAAAAAGCAAGGTAATCAAAGAACCCCTCGAAGATCGATAAACTTTTTCAATCGGCAAGGCCTATGCGAGTAATATCTTTTGTCGTGCCGACAAATCCTTTAAAAAGCTTGCTGCGTGCTTCAAATCCATTTCAGTTAGCCCAACCAAGGGCAAAGTATTCTTGAAGCTGGTTGCGCGGTTTAAATCGAATTTCTTTGAGATAGGTTTTGGCAATATTCAGATCAATTTTTCGAGATTCGAGATATTGAAACAAGGCTGGCGATTGAATTTCGCCAACGGCGGTAATAGCAAAGTATCCCTCTTTTTCTTTTTCAACCGCAGCGTTTTTTTTGCTTTCTTTGAATGGTAAAACTAGTCAGTTCTGAGTCAGTCAGGATTTATTAAAGCCTAAAGATTGGCTTGCCAATCAGCTTGACGCAAGAATCGCGAGCGCCTCTTTGGTGGACGTTTTGTGTAGCTCGCAAACCAAGTTAATAACATCGCCTCAAATCGCTAAGCCATGATCGAACCAAAGGTTCAACTCTGTATCAACCTTAAAAGATGGGTTCGAGTCGCCAGATCTAAGCGGCGAGCTGTACCATTGCTCGCGCCCTCAAGCACGAGCGCGCGATGGTTTGATTCACTCGCGTAATAGATAATCACAGATTGAAATGGTTTTTGCGTCTTTCGCTCTCATGCTGTTTTTAAATTAAACCTTGTTCGGCCATCGAGGTCACACCTTCAGTGCTTACGACAAAATGATCCAGAAGCTTAACCTCAATTAAATCCATCGCTTCATAAATTCGCTTGGTAATACTAATATCCGCTCGGCTGGGTTCAGGAATTCCGCTGGGATGGTTATGCGCTAGAATAATTGCACCGGCATTGTATTCAAGCGCCTTTTTGACGAGCACTCTTGTGTGTACAGTTGCAGAAGAGATACTTCAAGGGAAAAGTTCATCAAACGAAATAACGCGATGTTTAGTATCTAGGAACAGTACTGCCATGACTTCCTCTGTTTTTTCTTGAAGAAGGGTGCGAAGAGCATCACGTGATGCTTGTGGGCTTGAGATCAATTGCCCACGTTGAAGTTTGTGTTGCGCAATTTTGTAGGCTAATTCAGTGATTCGTTGGAGGTGCTTTGGGTGGAGTTCGTAAATATTTGGTGCTTCGAGAACACGTAACGCGTCATCCGTATCTCGTGAATCGACCAGTCCAGAAAAGTTAATCTCATATTGTCAGGGTGCGGTCATTGAAGAGCTTCTAATGGATAATAATCTCAGTATAACCAAATATATGAAAAAGCAAGATTAGTACGTTGATTCCATTATTTCTATGAACGGGGCGAGAGATGGACAATATAAATGATCGAGAATAGTTTGTTTTTTCGGGTATTTAATTAGGATAGTACTAACGTGATGATGGGAGGTTTTTCTTTTTCACCAGCACGGCACTACATTTCTTGCAGCGACTCTTCACATTGAAAGCGTTTAGTGTTTGAATCGGAGTGTGGTTTTGGTAGCAAGATTGCAAATTCCCGAGAATATCGTGCCTCATTCTAAAATTTACATCTTGCTTAGGGGATTACATCCCCCAAGACCCCCAGTGAGTCACGATTTTTGATGATGGAACATCATGCAAAAACTTCTGATT
>JBKEFT010000012.1:0-131849 GCA_046709645.1 Arenicella sp. | reverse complement strand
TGCAACCCAATCATCGTTCATAAAGGCGGCTCCGTAGTTTGCTAATAAAACTAATTAAAGTCAGCGCTAACGCGCTGACTTAGGCTTCATTCGGCTTGCTATTAGAGAGGTATCCATATATGTCCAGATTAGCCCTAGTGGTATTGCTCTCTAAAAATAGTAATGCTATTGTTTATAGTAGAGATATTATTAATAGCACCATGCCTTATTAAGGCGCAATCTAATGACTTACATAGACCGTAATAACTACAAAGAGTTAGACCATATATTGTGGGACACGCGCAAAAAACTTATTGCGCCTAAGGATGCCTTTGCATTTTATGAAAGACGTTGGGCTCATGTCGATAAAAACAATTTAGACAAATTAGAGTTAGTCCTAATTGAAGATCTTACAAAGCTAGTAGGTAACGGACACTTCCTTCCCGTCGCCGCTTAGGTGACAGGGCACCGACTTAACCACCACCAAGCAATCTCTTCGGCTTTAAAAAAATTCAATAATGTGTTCCTCCAAGAACACAATATAATCTTTGGTGGCGGCACTCGTATAGCGCTGGAAATTAATGAATTTAGAGAATCTGTAGATATTGATTTTCTTTGCCCAAATAAAGAGTCTTATAAAGCTGTTAGAGAGCAAGCCACGAATATCTCATTAGGCTTATTAGTAAAACAAGACTTTAAATACTTAAGGCCAATAGTTTTCGATAGGTATGCTGTACGCACATGGATCGAGCACGAAGGCAGCAGCATCAAGCTAGAGTTCGTCAGCTTTGACAATTACGAGTTGAAGTCTGAATTAAATACTGAACTCTTTCCCATTCCCGCCCTCGACCATAATTCTTGCTACTACACTAAGTTACTAGCTAATGCTGACAGAAAGCTTGCCCCCCCACACAAAGATATAATAGACCTGCTTGCGATGCGCTCAGAATGGGGAAGAATACCCAACAACGCGATTGACCTTGCCGTTACACACTACGGAAGACCAACCGTCATCGGCTCAATGATTAAAGCATTGGAACACATACAAAAAAACGTCGCCGAATATAAACAGAACGCTTCGGACTTATCCATCTCTAGAGAATATGCTAACGTACTAATAGATAAATATGTGCCTATTCTGCTATCTGAAGCTCGACAAGACCTATCAGAATAACAGTTAAAAATGTTTTTTTGGGGGGTACAAATGGGGGCACAATAGGTTCTTATTAAATTTTATTATAAAAATATCAATGGAGTCTTACCGGGACACCCATACCAAATAATACGCTAACACTCTGATTTATATACAACACAGTTATGGGTGTCCAGCTTATTTTTACAGCTTATTTTTACTGATATTTTGTCTATTGGTTCGTCTTTGAGGTAGGGCAATACATCGGCCTCTAGCTGCCGCTAAACCTTGGTTGAATGTATGGGTTTCCAGTTAACACTTTGTTTTTCGTGCCATTCTTTTGCAACAAGGCCAAAGGTGTTCGCCAGTTGAGTTTTGGCTTGCCTCTTTGTTTTTGTCGGATCGGTATTATTTTGAAGATCATTTAACGCCTTATCTCTCAATTCTCGTGCTTTAGCCAATGAAACAAGTGGATAAACCCCATGTGCAAGCTTCTTTTGTTTGCCGTTAAATCGGTAGTTTTGTCGCCAATATTTAGAACCTTTGGGCGTTATCTCGATATAAAGCCCACTTGCATCGGATATTGAGTAGCTTTTGTCTTTTGCTTTGAGAGATTTGATAAGAGTGTCAGTGAGCATGATTGTTGCCATATCCGAAAATGTGGCAACAAATATGGCAACAATTTATTAGGCTGTCAATGAATCTTATAAGACTAACTAGGAATTGGTTTTTTAAAGAAGTGAGGTTTTATGCGGGTTTATCTATCATTTAGGCACAAAAAAGCCCCAATTAAGGGGCTCTCTTATTGCTCAGTGGTACGAGAGTCGGAACGCATTAAACTTGTTAAGTTATTGAAATATATAATTTAATATTTTATTAAAATAATTCATGGGAACAAATATGGGAACAAAAATAAATCCGTCTTTTTATATTTGACTGAATAATCAGCGAGAATTGTAGGAGAAAATACACCCTAAAACTTTATTGGTCTAATTGGGACGTAATCAGCTATATTGTGGAAAGCAGCCAATGTAAATAAAAGTCACTTCTCTACTAGATAAAAAGCATTAGCCAAGTAAAGTCATATTAAGGAATAATAATTAGCTATGCCATTAAGCTGGAATGAAATCAGATCACGCTCGCTGCAGTTCTCTAAAGATTGGGAGGGTGAATCATCCGAAAATGCGGAGGCTAAAAGCTTTTGGGATGGGTTTTTTAATATTTTTGGTGTTAGTCGTCGTCGAATAGCCAGCTTTGAACAGCACGTTAAAAAAATAGACGGCAGGGATGGCTACATCGATTTGCTCTGGAAAGGAATTCTACTAATAGAACATAAATCTCGTGGAAAAAGCCTTGATAGCGCCCGCAAGCAAGCCCTAGGATACTTTCATGGACTTAAGGAGCGTGACTTACCGCGTTATGTCATAGTTTCTGATTTTGCTCGTTTTCGCTTGTATGACCTTGATGAAAGCACTGAGGTCGAATTTTCAATTGAAGACCTGCATAAAAATATCAACTACTTTGGCTTTATTGCAGGTTATCAAACCCACAAAATTAAAGATCAAGACCCCGTAAATATTAAAGCAGCTGAATGCATGGGCAAGCTTCATGATCAGATGAAAGGTGTGGGTTACGACGGTCACCCACTAGAACTTTATTTAGTCCGTTTATTGTTTTGTATGTTTGCTGAAGATACGGGAATCTTTGAGCGCCAACAATTTCAGGAGTACATAGAGGATAGAACTGATGAAGATGGCTCTGACTTGGCAAATCACCTATCAACGCTGTTTCACGTTCTCAATACATCACTAGAAAAACGTTTAAAAAACCGCGATGAACAAATCGCGGCGTTCCCTTACGTCAACGGTAAGTTATTTGAGGAAATGTTACCGCCAGCAGGGTTTGATTCCACCATGCGTAAGGCGATTTTAGATGCTTGTGCGCTTGACTGGAGCCGTATTTCGCCCGCAATATTTGGCTCGCTTTTTCAATCTATTATGGATAAAGACGCTCGTCGTAACCTAGGCGCGCATTACACGTCTGAAAAAAATATACTAAAGTTGATTGATCCGCTTTTTATGGATGACCTACGTGCTGAGTTTGAGAGGGCTAAAAGCAATAAAAACAAGCTGCAGGAATTTCATAATAGCTTAGGTTCGTTGACGTTCTTTGACCCTGCATGTGGTTGCGGCAACTTTCTAGTAATAGCTTATCGTGAATTACGCTTATTAGAGCTTGAGATTTTACGTGAAGCTAATAAAGGGGGTCAACTAACCTTTGATGTAAATGACATGATTAAGTTAGATGTTGACCAGTTTTACGGCATCGAAATTGAAGAGTTTCCTGCGCAGATTGCGCAGGTCGCATTATGGTTGATGGATCATCAAATGAACCTTCTAGTATCCGAGGAGTTTGGTATGTATTTTGCACGTATACCCTTAAGCTCTAGCGCGCACATTACACATGGTAATGCCTTGACAATTGACTGGTCTGAAGTCGTCGATAAAAACAAGCTGTCTTATGTAATGGGTAACCCACCATTTATAGGTAAGAAGGAACAAACTGTAGATCAAAAATACGAGTTAAGACAAGTATGCAAGGATAGGAAAGGCTCTGGGATTCTAGATTACGTGACAGGCTGGTATTTTAAAACTATAGAACTAATTCAAGGTACGGAGACACAGTGTGCCTTTGTATCGACTAATAGCATTACACAAGGTGAACAAGTGCCTAGCTTTTGGGGTTGGGTGTTTGCTAAGAGAATTCATATAAATTTTGCACACAGAACATTTAGCTGGACAAATGAGGCATCGGGAAAAGCCGCTGTGCACTGCGTAATAATTGGCTTTAGTAAGCTGGAAAGGAAAAAGAAGTACTTATTCGAGTACGAAAATGTTAAGGGATTATCTCAAAAACTAGAAGTACAGAATATTAATTGCTACTTGCTAGATGCGCCGAACGTTCTCATAGAAAATAGAAGTACGCCAATTTCGAATGTGCGTGCAATAGTAAAGGGCTGTGAGGCTACAGACAATGGTCATTTGATTTTTACCAGCTTAGAAAAAGCCGATTTCTTGCAGATAGAACCCAAAGCGCTAACGTGGCTAAGAAAACTTCAAGGTGGATATGACCTCATAAATGGAAAAATGCGCTGGTGCCTGTGGCTTGGGGGCATCACGTCAGCACAACTAAAGGCAATGCCTCATGTCCTAGAAAGGGTGGAAAAAGTTAAACAGTTTCGCCTCAACAGCCCTAAGCGGGCAACCGTAGTAAAAGCTCAGACGCCAACTCTTTTTGGCGAAATTAGACTTAGCATTGAGGGCGATTCTATAGCTATTCCAAAAGTTTCCTCTGAAAAACGGAATTTTGCTCCGATTAGTTTTGTACCAAACAATGTTGTACTAAACAACACTGTGCAGTTTATACCTAGTGGAAGTTTCTACGAGTTTGGAATCGTGCAATCAACGATGCATATGGCTTGGATGCGGGCTGTAGCTGGAAGAATGAAAAGTGATTACCAGTACTCGATAAAAATTGTTTATAACAACTTTGCTTGGCCGCTGAGCCCTTCTGAAAAACAAAAAATGGCTGTTGAAGTTAGTGCTCAATCGGTGTTAGCTACTCGTTTAAAATTTCCGAATTCAACGTTGGCAGACCTTTATGACCCGCTTACCATGCCACTTACCTTGTTAAAAGCCCATCAAGCGTTGGATAAATCGGTTGATGCCGCTTACGGTAAGCGAAGCTTCAAAACTGAAGCTGAGCGAGTGGCCTTTTTGTTTGGTCTTTACCAACAATACACAAGCATACTTCCAAAACAAAAAAAGAGATGATGCTATCAGTGTAAACACACATTAAAATGGACAATTGATATGGCGAATTATTCACACAAAACCTTTTTTCGCAAAACGCCGAATATTCAATTAGAAGAGTATTTTAAGCGTAGAGAGATCACCTTAGTTGATGATTTTGAAAAGATAAAAGAATCGGATGTGGAGGCACTATTTACCGCCTACAATGAATTATCAGAAGATGAGCAAGGCATTATTGAAGCCCAATTTCAGGAGATTAACGCGCTGGCGTGTGAAGGTGGAATAAAGGCGCTAGTAGATGAAGCTGAGTTTCATCACGATGATGATTTTGCCGATGAAATTGCGGTGATTGATGGTTTGCATGCCAAGTCGATGTGGGCATTTTTAGAAAAACCTGATTATTGGCTGGGTGCAAATAGGTTTCTTGAGGCCGATAACGTTGCTTTTTCGTTTTGGAAAAAACGCAGTGATTTACCTAATGCACCACCGCATGTTGACGATGAGGACATTCAATTATTAGCGCAGGGTATTGGCGCTTATTTTCGCAGTAAAGAAGGGCGTGGTAAAAATTGTAAAGTAGAGCCATACCGCCGCAATGACCTGGAATACTTCTTTGCTTACCCTGAAGATTATGCACAATCTGGGGTCGAGTGGGTAAGTTCAACGCTTAAGACACGAGCACGACACCCCGCATTTGAGATAATTTTTGTCTATTGTGAAAGTGAAGGTTCGCTTGATATTTATGCCAGAGGTAACACTAAAGCCGTGCCAGATTTACAGGGCATTTTTGCTAAATCAATATTAAGAATGGAGACGTTACCAAACGGCACGGTTGATAAACGGGTATATGATTTAAAACCGATTGCCGATAAGAATTTTGAGTTTAAATTTGAACCTGAATTGGGCATTGATAGTGTCGCCGTAACGAGGTTGCGTTTGAAATTGTCACATGGCGATATGCGCCGTATTACCTTAGAAGCTAATGCAAGAAACAACCCTAGAGCCGTTTATGACCTATTGGATGAGATAAACACACCAGATTATTTTATAGATCAGATCGGCGTGCTGGTAACATTTGAAAGTGTTGATGGCAAAAGAGCTAAAACTAAGCGGTTTAATATCTCATACCCCAATTCATGCGCTCTAAGTTACGATGGCAACGATTTAAAAGTACGTCAAATGCTTGCACAGTCTGGTTTAGAGCCTAGAGATGAAACAGGGGCTTAATAAGGCGCTATTGGCCGTTTGGGGGCATTTAAACGCATCACAGGGGGCTATTAACCTAGGCTGGCATGTTACCTCTAACTGGCAGTCTATGGCGCTGGATAAGCTTATAGGCGCGGGGCTTTTGAGCAAAGCGAATAACGCTAGTGAAATAGAATGCCAAGGGTGCGAATATCATTGTTTTCAGGAAGTTCATAGCCACAAAATAAAGGCTGAACGTAGGGCATTTATTATTTGTGATGAGCCAGAAATGCAACAAGAAATGGGGCGGGTGCTGGTGGCTGAAGAGCAGTTACAGCAATGGAAGTGCTCACATTTACAAGTTGCTAAGCTTTTACATAACCTAATCGGTTTTGATGCTGAGATTGATCTAAAACCTACCAATGTAAAAATAATTCCGTTGGGTATGAAAAAAACGCCCCACGGTAGACGATGGGTCAAGTTAAAAACCAACCCATTAACGTTATTGGTTAATAGCGTTGAAATACCGATTGAAGAACTTGTGTATGCTGAAAACGGTGACATTGCCGTTGATACTTTTAGGGTAAATGATGCACTAAACCAGAAAGTAAAAGCCGCTGAAAAAGCATACCAGCCAAACACCGATAAACGTGAGATCGGTAAAATGAAAAAACAGGCAATGTATAAAGACTGGAATGATGCTTATATTGACCTTAAAAGAAAAAACAAGCATCAAAGTAAATCATGGTGTTCTAAACAAATTGCTAAAATGGACATAGCTCAAGGAAGGAGCGACGGCACTATTTATAAAAACATGGGCTAAATATCAATAAAGTTAGGCGGAAACTTTTCGCCGAATATAAGTGTTTGATAAATCGTATTAAATTTCATATGCAGGCTAATTTTTATGGCTGGCCGAATATCAAAAAGGCGTTGATACATAACGCAATTATGCAAACCGCGCCCCAACCGTAGGCTCTTTTATCGCCTAAATCGCTGAAATACCTTCTATTTTCTCAATAGAACCTAAGAGGTATTAGCAATGAGCGAAAAGATAAAAATTAACCGACTATATCAAGTAAAAGAAATAACTGGCCTGTCACGCAGCACAATCTATTTGCGTATCAAGAATGGCGAATTTCCAAAACCTATTTCATTGGGTGGCCGTGCGGTCGGGTGGCTAGAGCGAGACATTCAAGCATGGTTGTATCAATGCCTTAAAGCCAGCCAAGAGGCTGAATAATGGCTAAACGCTTAAACCCTAACTTAGCAAAAATTCATCGGAATTATTTAGTCGTTGAAGTAGCCGAATTGTTCGGTGTTCATAAAAATACGGTTCGTGCATGGGTTAAAAGCGGCTTGCCTATTTGTGATGAAAATCACCCAATGATTATTCTAGGTCAAGAGCTGCGAGATTATCTGAAAGCTAAAAACACGGGTGCAAAACGACCATGTAAAGAAGATGAAATGTTTTGCCTAAAGTGTCGCTGGCCTAAAAAGCCAGCGGGGGGAATGGTCGAATACATACCGTCGAATAATGTAAAAGGGTGCTTATCGGCAATCTGCCCAACCTGTGACTCAATGATGAATCGATTTAGTAATGTATCAAAATTGGAAAAAATGAAGCGCATTTGGGAGGTCAGTATAGGCGGAAGGTAAAACACTTAGTTAGGTGATGTTATCCCCCCCTAAACAGTGACTATAAATATAAAGGTTAAATCAATATGAATAACAGCAAGAAACACAACTCAAATAACGAACGCATTAAACATAAATATTATCGTTTTCTAAAAGAGGCTAAGCGATTAAGTGAGGCTTCGATTGATGGTGTGGCTATGTCAATTAGCCGCTTTGAACAGTATGGCAACCATAAAGATTTTAAAGCGTTTCACTTTGAACAGGCCGTTGCATTCAAAAAGAATTTAGAGTGTCAAACCAGTAAACAGACTGGCAAACCACTGAGTAAAGCAACCATTGATTCATCTTTGCGATATTTGAAATCTTTCTTTCAATGGTTATCTCAAGAGTCAGGCTATAAATCAAGACTGAATTACACCGATATGGAGTACTTCAACTTATCCGAAAAAGATACACGCATAGCAACGGCTAAGCGTGAACGGCGTGTGCCAACCGTGGAGCAGGTTTTACATGTGATTGGTAATATGGGCGGTGATGCCGCGATTGAACGGCGCAATAGGGCTTTGATTGCGTTTACTCTATTGTCTGGTGCGCGTGATTCGGCAATTGCCTCAATGAAATTGAAGCATGTAGATATTGTTAAAGATAGAGTCATTCAAGATGCAAGGGAGGTAAACACTAAAAATAGTAAAACGTTTATCAGTGACTTTTTCCCAGTTGACGACCTGATTCGTGAAATTGTTGTTGATTGGATTAGCTATTTAAAAACAGAGCATTTGTTTGGCAATGATGATCCGCTTTTTCCTAAAACGGCGATGAGGCAGAACGACAACAAAGAATTTGAAGCGTATGGTTTACTGAAAGAATGTTGGTCTACAGCAAACCCCATTAGAACAATATTTAAAAGTGCTTTTGAAGATGCTGGGCTTGAATATTTTAACCCCCATAGTTTTCGTAAAACCTTAGTCGGTTTAGGCGAGCGTATCTGTCAAAACCCTGAAGAGTTTAAAGCGTGGAGCCAGAATCTCGGCCATGAAAATGTTTTAACCACTTATTTGAGCTATGGCGAGGTTCAACCACAACGCCAGTCTGAGATATTCAAGCGCTTAAAAGAGCCTAAACAGCCTATGAAAACAAATTATGACGTTGGTGAACTTGCAATTGCGATTGCTAAAGAGATGGGTAAAAAAAGCTAAAGTACTCTATTGGTGCAGCGGCAGCGTTAGCTAACGAGGGTAGGGGGTGAAAATGGCTATGACTTTGCAGTATTGAAATACGACATATAGGCTTTTTTTTGTGGCGGCAGTTGAAACTTTTTGAAATCTTGCAAGCTGAAAGCCAGCTAAGCCTATTAATAACGCTGTGTTTTCACCTATTTGTTAAGCTCTCTGTCTAGCGCATCTCTAACCCACTCAGAAAGCTTCAAATCCTTTTTTTCGGCAGCGTTTTTGTATGCCTCAAGCTTATCGGGGGTTATGCGAATACTTGGTAGTCTAGCACTTGCAGGATTATCGACTCTTGGTCGCCCCATTCGTTTTAATTCTTCTTCGGTCATAAGCCTATTGTACATGCAATATAGTGTACGCACATAAAGTTTGACTTAGATATTAAATGTGCGTACATTTAGTCAAGCCTTGAAGGTGTCTCACCACCAACAAGGCTCTAATCAAACGATTTAACTACTGAGGTTAAAAAGCATGACTATTACCGATTATACATATCCTTTCGGCTTATTTTTACTAGGTTTATCAAAACAAGACGCAGGGAAGCTATCCGAACCCAACAACCTAGTAGGTGAAATTAATAGCCTATTGCAAGTGTAGTGTCATGGGAAAATGCACACTAAACAAGATTAACAATCATCAAAACGATATTGGCCGATATTTGTGCCAGCTTAAATCTACCCTTATCGCAATTTCAAGCGAAGATAATATAGAGAACTTGCGGCCAGAGGATATTAAAAATATACTTTGGATTCTTGCAGATCGTATCGAAGATATTGAGAAGTCGAACGATGCTCAGTATGAAATTATCAAACGAGAGTTTAGCAAAGGAGTATGAGCCAGACACCCTTGCCAAGAAGCATAAAAACCAACAATTTAGTGATGGGTGTCGCAGCAAGAGCTACTTAATGCATTGGCTCAAGAATACTCGAAGTGGTCATTTTTAGACCTTTGTCCAATTGAATTGTCCCTTTGACTGTTAGATACTCAGGCTGTGTAAAAACTCCGTTTTAAGATTGCCTAGAATGCTCGTCAGAATGGCACTTTAAGGCAACTGAGTTTAACCAGTGCTGATCAAAGCGAGGATAGTGATGCGAGTATGTAGAACTGCTTTAATTTTTTCTTAGAACTCGAATAAGACGGGCGTTTTTGAGTTTTTACACAGCCTGTACTCAGAACAGTCATTTAGAGAGAATACGGTACATCTATAATACTCTGGTAAATAAAAGCGGCATTGTTGCCTACCTAGTTTCAGGTATTGGAGAAAAATAAGTATGGAAGAATACGTAAACTCAGTATTAGATATAGTTTGCAGCAGTTTGAATGTGGATCCTAGTGAAATTGATTTAGAATGTAGCTTGCATGATTTAGGCGCTCATTCGTTACTTATAGTTCAGTGGGTACATGAGATAGAGGATCGGCATGGAATACGCTTAACGATTAGAGATATGTTTTTTGACCCTACGGTGTCAGGGCTTGCGAAGGCAATATACAACGATAAAAATAAGCAAATCCATGATAGAGTCTAAAGTTGTTATTGCCATCATCAGTGCTCTTATTGGATCAGCTCTGGGTTTTTTAGCGAAAAGTCATTTCTTAAAACTTAGTTTAAAACATAAGTTGACAGATACTATAATCAATAGATATTTAGATATTAGAGACGAAATTTCTAAAATTGTATCTGATTGTGCAGTTGGCCCTAATGTTATGGATGAATCTTGGAGGCACAGCAAAATTAATGAATTAGGTAGAGCTTATTACCAATTTTTTGACTACGTACCTCATGAGATAATTAGAGAATTAACTTGTTTACAATTCTGTCTGAAAGTTGAAGGAGATTATTTATATAAATCCCAAGGAAATAATTTAACCAGAGTTAAACAAGAAGATTTAGAGGAATTTTGTTACGCGATTTCTTCATTTGGCAACTATTCCCACGCTATTTATTTTAATCTAATGTTTAGCAAGGACAGTGATAAGCGGAACTTCAGGGTTGAATATCAAGCACGGCATGTTTTAATGATGATAAATAGATTTTTTACTGAGGAAAATTTATCAAATATTGAGTTTTTAAAACCAAAAAACTATTCAGATATAAATTCGTTTATTAAATAAATTATTTTGGGGTGAGTGTTCTGAAACGAGATAAAGGGAAGATTATCAAAGGGCCACTAACTAAGGTAAAATTCTCTAGCACTAAAGATAGAGAAATCAATGACCGTAAGGGGCTTTAGCCGTAGAGCTAATTATTAGTCGCTCTGATCGGTACTATATTGCTATCTATTGATGAAAGGTAGTTGCTCCAATCACGCATTAGAATTGTACGCTCTTCGATGTACTCACTACGGTTATAGGCCGCTCGAATTTTATTAGGCTCAGCATGGGCTAACTGGCGCTCAATCGCATCTCGGTTATAGCCCATCTCGTTCAAGATAGTACTGGCAGTAGCTCTAAACCCGTGGCCTGTGGCTTTGTTCTTGTAACCCATTCGATAGAGTAAGTTCAGAATAGCGTTGTTGCTAAGGGCTTGTTTGGGGCGGCTAGGGCTTGCAAACACGTGGGTTCGTTTGCCGTTGTATTCTTTTAATTCGTTTAAAAAGCCAATTGTTTGATCCGTTAATGGAACAAAATGATCCATATCCATTTTCATGCGCTCGGCTGGTATGTGCCAAAGGCGTTCCTTTAGATCAAATTCATTCCATGTGGCGTTGCGTAGTTCGCCAGTTCTAACGAACGTATG
Source organism: Arenicella sp. (assembly GCA_046709645.1). Classification (GTDB taxonomy): domain Bacteria; phylum Pseudomonadota; class Gammaproteobacteria; order Arenicellales; family Arenicellaceae; genus Arenicella. The sequence goes on along the minus strand of JBKEFT010000012.1, from coordinate 120,140 downwards.
TATAAGCATCTTAGTTGCCAGTTTAACAACAGGGTGGCTCTCAATCGATTCTAAGCCTTGAAAGAAAGCTGGTAGGTCTTTACGGTCTAATGCTTTACGGTGCTGCACTTTCTTTGTCTTAAGAACACCGACTAACTGAGTAGCTGGGTTGTAGGTAGCGCGTTCACTTAAAATGGCGTGTTTGAAAATGGCTTCGCAGCGTTGGCGTTGTCTTGAGGCAATGTCTAATGCGCCTCGTTTCTCAATTCTTTGAAGCACTTCTAATAAATCGGTAACTGAAATTTTGTCGATGGGTTCATCTTCTAAGTACGGCAATACATCGGCTTCTAGTTGTCGCCAAACCTTGCTTGAGTGGTTGGGCTTCCAGTTAACACTTTGCTTTTCATGCCATTCTTGTGCGACGAGGCCAAAGGTATTCCCCATTTGCACTTTAGATTGTCTTTTGACCTTAGCAGGATCAAGGCCGTTTTGAATATCATCTAACGCTTTATCTCTTAATTCACGAGCTTTTGCTAATGACACTCTAGGGTAAACGCCATGCGAAAGTTTCTTATGTTTTCCATTGTATCGGTAACGTTGTCGCCAATATTTTGAACCTTTCGTGTTTACTTCTAAGAATAGGCCGTTGCTATCAGATTTAGAATAGGTCTTGTCTTTAGCTTTAAGCGATTTTATTAGCGTGTCAGTGAGCATAATTGTTGCCATGTCGGTAAATATGGGAACAAATATGGGAACAAATCTTTAGGTTGTCAATGGATTTAATGAAACTAGTTAGGACGGTCTATTTTGAACAAGTGAGGTTTTATGCGGGCTTACCTATCATTCACCCACAAAAAAGCCCCAATTAAGGGGCTCTCTTATTGCTCAGTGGTACCGAGAGTCGGAATCGAACCGACACTCCCGAAGGAACCGGATTTTGAATCCGGCGCGTCTACCAGTTCCGCCATCCCGGCATGTCACTGAGGAGCGAGATTATATATGTCTGACGGCCTAAGTTTCAACGCTTTTGTTAGTTTATTTTGGGCAAAAAAAAACGCCACTCGATAAAGAGGCGTTAAATTAACAAAAAGAAGAGAGAGTTATGAAAAGAAATTACTCATTTACATTTCATGCAACAAATATAGACGGGTTGCCGCAGATTCGGTCGGCTTTAACAGACAGGTAACTAAATACGCTAAGATTTGTGCCTAGTGTGGGTTTTGTGCAACATTCTTGGTGAGGTTTACGCATCTATATTGTTAGTTTTTATTGCGTGGTTGGCTTTCTCGGCGTAATTACTCTCGATCTAACATGCCGGGGTGTTGATCGCGTTATAATCTTTCGATGAAATTATCCATCATTATTCCCAGTTTTAATCGCCAAGCGGTGATTGGCCGCGCGATTGATTCTGTTCTATCACAAACCTATTTGCTTGGTCGCGATGATTGGGAGTTGTTAGTGGTGGATGACGGTTCGACCGACCAGACTCACAGCTTGGTGTCGCAACGCTACCTAAATGATCACTCTAATATTTTCTATCTACGGCAAGATAATGCGGGTGTCAGTTCAGCGCGAAACCTTGGAGTTAAGCGCGCCAAGGGTGAGTGGATAGCCTTACTAGATTCAGATGATCAATGGTTGCCGCATAAGCTTGCCGCTCAGTTCGAGCGCTTAGAGGATCAGCAACATTTGATTTGCCATAGCGACGAAATTTGGATTCGTAATGGTGTGCGCGTTAATCAGATGAATAAACATAAGAAGGCCGGCGGTTGGATATTTGAACGTTGTTTGCCGTTGTGCGCTATGTCGCCGTCGTCCATCGTTATCCATGAGAGCGTGTTTGACGCTATTGGTTTGTTTGACGAATCGTTGCCTGCCTGTGAGGACTACGACCTGTGGTTAAAGATAGCCAGCCAATACCCAGTCGCTTATGTTGAGCAAGCGTGCATAAATAAGTTCGGCGGGCATGATGATCAACTCTCGCGTCAGTTTTGGGGTATGGATCGATTTCGCGTGATAGCATTAGAAAATCTGCTCAACAGCGGCCTCAATCTGTCGCCGCCTAACCATCAATCGGCTGTCAACATGCTTTTGAAAAAGCTCGGTATTTTGTTAAAAGGCGCGCTGAAACATGACAACCATGAGCTCGCTGAGCGCTGTCAATTATCACTGGCCAAGTTCGGTACTTTAGGTGGTACTTTAGTTGGTACTAAAGTTCCGTGACGAAAAAAAAATTACATCTTGAAAAACTGCTGATGACGTCTGAATCTCCAATATTTACCATCATGTTTGCGCTTAACTGCGAAGCTAAGCCTTGGGTCGATTTTTATCGCCTGAAGAAATCGGTCGACCGGCCGTTCACGGTATACACCAAGCCCGATCTTGATGTTGACATTGTGATCACCGGAATCGGCGCGTCGGCTATGTCAACGGCGGTTGGCTGGATTGCTGGGCGAGCGGGTTCGCGCAAGCGTGTTTGGCTAAACCTTGGAATTGCTGGCCACTTAGATCGGCCTATCGGTGAGCCTGTTCGGGTTCACTCATACATTGACGCCAGCGATTTGCGGCATAATTATTCGCCATTAGTAGCCACGTGGGGTGGAGATAGTGAGGCATTGCTGAGCGTTAATGCGCCGACAAACAGCTTCCCAGATGCGGCGATGGTCGATATGGAGGGCTTAGCATTTTACCGCTCGGCGAGCATGTTTAGTTCGCCAGAGCTAATTGAGTCAATCAAGGTGATCTCTGATAATCAAGATCACGGTGTTGAGAGTCTAAATGCGATAAAGATTACCCAGCTGATGGGCGCTCATCTGACTATGGTTAATCGTTTTGCTGACAGCCTGAAGGCACTCGGTGAACCGTCTGATATTGCTGTGATCGAACTTACTCTTGAGGGGGTTCGGAGAACCCATAGCCAACAGCTGCAGCTTGACCGTCTACTCGAGAAAGCGGCTGCGCTGCAATTGAACCAAGCTGTAATCGATCTTGCATTGCATGAGGGCCTAGAGTTTGTTGATGTGTTGAGCAAATTGACCAAGCTAATTGAAGCTAGCGCGCCGCCGCTTAGCGGCAACCAAGCGAATGAAGCTCAAGCTGCTAAGTCGGTAACCGAGGTGAATCATGGTTGATGTAATCTACATCGAGTCGGAAGTGATTGATCACCCTCGAACAAAGGCGATAGCCGACCGTTACCCAAAGGCCAAACGGATTGAAATTGAACGTTATGGTGAGATATTTAACTCACACGCACAAAATTTTAGAATTCAAAAGAATAACCCATCTCTTATTCTGGCGGCCAAGCAGAATAAAAAGGTGATGCCCACGCCAGCCCAATATGAGACAGGCGGCGGGGCACATTATTATTTCTCACACATGTTGAATTGTGTTTATGACTGTCGTTATTGCTTTCTGCAGGGAATGTTGCGCTCGGCAAATTACTTGGTGTTTGTTAACTACGAGGACTTTGTTGACGAGATCCGTGATATTGCAAAGACACATGCCAACGACGATAAACCAGCTTGGTTTTTCAGTGGTTACGATTGTGATAGTTTGGCTTACGAGCCAGTGACTAATTTCGCTGATTTCTTTGTGCCAGAGTTTTCGAGCATACCGAATGCGGTGCTGGAGCTGAGAACTAAGAGCACGCAGATTCGTTCGCTGTTAAAGCGCCCGGCGCAAGAGAACGTTGTTATCGCCTATAGCCTAAGCCCGGATAGAGTCGCTCAAGAAGTCGAAATTGGCGCCCCCAGCATGAAAAAACGAATAGATGCTTTGGCTAAGTTGCAGGATAAGGGCTGGCGTATCGGTTTACGCTTTGACCCGGTTATATGGCACCAAGATTACCTTAGTGATTATCAACAAATGATAGACCATGTTTTCAAAACACTTGACGCTGATCGAATTGACAGCGTCACACTCGGTGGTTTTAGATTGCCGAAAGGTTTTTATAAAACCATGCGTAAGCTGCACCCTGAGCACTGGTTGTTCAGTGCTGGCCTTGATGAAAAAAACGCGATGGTTACTTACACCCAGTCGATCGAGAATGAGGTGCTACAGAATGTTGGCCGCATGTGTGAAGCGCACGTAAGCGAGAGCAAACTTTTCGCATATTCGTCGTTTGATGATGAGAGCCTAGGCAGTAAGGAAAAAGAGGGCAGCCAGAACAAAGAGAGCAATGAGGAAAAGGGAAGCCAGCAAGGTGCCCAAACATGAGTAACCCCAAGGCCTTAGTAACCGGTGCCAGTTCAGGTATCGGCTTAGCGACGGCGCAGTCTTTATTCTCTTCTGGTTACAGCGTCGAAGGTATCGCGCGCGATTTCTCGAATACCGATTTTGATCAGCTGAAAACGACAGAACTTGATTTATCACAAATAGACGACTTAGCAAGCAGCCTACAACAATTTAGGGCTGCCCCCGACGTATTGGTGCTTAACGCCGGTTATGGGCAGTTCGGGGGAATTGAGCAATTCTCGCATGATCAAATACGACGCTTGGTCGACACCAACTTAGTCAGCAATCTTTTTCTGATAAAGCATTTCTTACCGAAGATGAAGCAACAGGGTAGCGGCGATATTGTATTAATTGGTAGCGAGTCGGCGGTGCAGGGTGCTAAGGCGGGTGCGGTTTACTGCGCCACTAAATTTGCCATTCGAGGCTTGGCGCAGAGTTTGCGCGCTGATAGTTCAACCGCGGGTATTCGAGTGATACTGGTAAACCCTGGGCCGGTGAACTCTGACTTTTTTGATCAGTTAAACTTTGAACCTCAGCCGGGTAAGGAGTTTGAAATTCCGGCGGAGTCTGTGGCCGATGCGATCATGTCGGCCTTACAACAACCTCGCTCAGTGGTGGTAGATGAGATTAATATGCAGCCAATTAAACGGTCGTTTCGAAAGAAGTAGCATTCAAGTTTTTGATCGGCTTGCTCTCGCCATTAGCGCTGCTATATAGCTTTCACCTGCCTAGCCTTCACAATCATAGCGCAAGCCAATCTGCTGCCTAGCCTCGTCCATAATTTGCATTACCGTTAGGCTTTCAGACGAGGGGAAGACCTCACTCTCAATTTTGCCGGCTCTTAAGCAGCGGTTAACTTCCTCGATTTCGCCTTCGTAGCCATTTATTCTATGCGGTATTTTTATGATTTCTTGTTCGCCGTCAGCGCCATCAGTGTATAAGGCGATCTCTTGGCACTGCCAAAATGCCGACATTTTAATGCGGCCTTTGCTGCCAAAAATCCACGCTTCATGATTACTCTTGGAGTTGATCGCGGAATTGAGGGTAAGTAGCTGGCCTTCAGGGTAGCGAAGTATCACGGCTGTGCGCTCATCAACGCCAGTAGTGCCAAGTTGTGCGGCCGCGGTGATCTGCTCTGGTGGTGTTTGCATCAGCCATTGAGCGAAAGTGACGGTGTAGATACCGACGTCTAATAATGCTCCGCCTGCGAGTTTCGGGTCGTAAAGCCTGTGGTGAGGTGAGAATGGCACATCAATGCCGAAACTTGCTTGCGCCGTTTGAATTTCGCCAATACGGCCGCTGTCGATTATCTCGCGAACTTTAGCCAGCATCGGCATAAAGCGGGTCCAAACTGCTTCCATGTAGAAGGTGTTGTTGTCTTTTGCCGCAGCAAACACGCTCTGGGCTTGCTTGGCGTTAATCGACATCGGCTTTTCACACAACACTGGCTTAGCCCGCGCTAAGCATGCGATTGATTGCTGTGTATGAAACGTATGCGGCGATGCGATGTATATCACGTCAACCTTTGGATCGGCGATTAAAGCATCGTAGTCGGCAGCAACGGATTCGAAACCAAATTGATCGGCAAAAGCGTGCGCTCGATTGAGGTCTCGACTGGCGACACTGTATAGAGCCGCGCCGTTGACGCCTTGCAGTGCGGTGGCAAATTTTTGCGCGATCTTACCAGGGGCAATTATGCCCCAATTGATATCATTGGTTGATTTGATATTGGACGCTGATTGGGTCTGGATCATGCCTATGTCGCCTTAACTGATGGTTTTTTGCTTAGGTAAAATGTGATATCGGCGGTAAAAACGGTATCACCGGATGCATTTGACACCACAATTGGGATGACCACATCACCTTCAGCAACAATTGCCGGGTCGAACTCACTTACCGCGGTGATGGTGCCAGTGGCTTTAGCGATATAGTGCACGGTCATGGTTTTCGGAATCCAGCGCATTGAACTGGGCACTATCGAGTCTAGCGCTAGGCCGCCGGTCATTTCAGCCATTGAGCACAGAGCGCCTGCGTTAATCGTGCCTATATGGTTACGCACACTGCGCCGATCCTTTATTTGTGTTTCACAATAGGCGGGTCGTAGGTCGACGAAAATCGGCTTAATTTTGCTGAAAAATGGAGCTGACAGGCCGACTAATTTTGCGAAAATAAATTTCCCACCTGGTAATTTGCTCAGGCGTTGATAGCGTTCTAATATTGATGGCATGGTAAAGTATAGGCTAGGGTTGTGGTTACAATCTTGGTTTGGCTTGGTTTGTACTTATTTGTACTTGCTAGGAAATTATTGGGTAAGTGGGCGTCAAGCTCAAGCTTATTCTGAATCAATAATGAATAGAACGTTTTAAAGGTAGCTTAAAATTTATAGGAAACGACAGTGATTCGAATAACAGGTCGACGTTTGTCTGCGGATACGCATGCGGCGCATTATCGTATTGCCGGCCAACAATTAGTGTGTCAAGAGGTGATGGATGGATTAGCGGCCTATGCCTGCGATGTTAAGACCCAAAAGTCTATTGATTTAGCAGCAAATTTTGTTGAGCCAGCGGTCATGACGGCGACCAATTATAGCCCTCGTTACTCTGGCGGGGCTTTCTTTGACAGTAAGTTTCGAGAGGTTCAGTATTGGCGTTCGCAGCAGCACGGTCAGCTCGATATAGACGGTGTGCCTGCGTGTCAGATCAACTTCAGTGAACCACATATACACATGCTAAATACTGATCCGCTCGGTGTCGGCCTGAATTTGGAGCTGATCACTGGCCCAGCCTTGGTGCTGTTGCTCAGCTTGGGTGGCACTTATTGTATGCATGCCGGTGCGGTTGACACTGCCGCGGTTCGGATAGGGATTATCGCCGAGTCAGGTGCTGGGAAATCGACGCTTTCACAACATGTGGATGACGGATGGCGCCAAGTGAGCGACGACATAATGCCGCTACAAATAAGTAACTCGGGGTCGCAAATCGAAGTGTTCACCGATTTTCCACAGTTAAAGCTATCGAATAATAAGGTTCAGCATAGCGACTCTGATGGTGACAATGATGGTGGCACAGATCGAAAAAAGTTAGATTATTTACTGCGCATCAACCCGGTGCCGGGGAAAAGCATTAGCTTTTCAAGACTGCCTAGAGTGCAAGCAATGCTGCAGGTGGTGCGGCACACCGTGGCGGCTAAATTATTTGATGCCACCACGCTGCGTGAACATGCCCGCTTCGCCAAGAAGGTGTCAACCTTGGTGCCGGTGATCGAAGTTAGCTACCCTAGAGATCTAGATAAGCTCGATCAGCTGCGCCACTCAATCATCGACTATCTAAGGTCAGTGGCCTAAGCCTAAGCGCGGCTAACCGAGATTAAAAAACTCTTCGTAAGCCGCGTAGCAACCGTTTTATGTAAGCGATGCTAGCCCAGCGCGTATTCATTTGTTGGCGTACGTACTCTGGCGATGGGAGAGTGCTTTCGCGTAAAAAGCCTAACTTTGATTTCAAATCGGGCATCGATTTTAAATCGGCCCAGAAGTAGTGCCGCTCTGACAGCTGACGATTTAGGAATATAGCACTGGCTTCAAACTGCGACGCTGAGGCTTCAATTTGTGACATAGCGTTGGCGTCAAGCTCGGTCGACAAGTAGTGTTGAGCTGTTCTCAGAGCGTCTAGAGTGATTGCGCATAGCTGCTTACTCTTAGCTCGATGGGTTAGTTGCGCCCAGTCTAGCTCGGTAAAACAGCCGACAAGAAGATGAATGTCGTATAGCCAGGCAAGCCGTTCTTCAGTGTGATGGTGGCCTAAGCGGTGAACGCTGGCGATCAAAACACTGTCGACATAACTTGGGATGGCGGCCGATGAGCGCAATGGTGTGCCTGCTAATTGTGTTAGTTTTGCGCCGTTATTAGCGAGCTCTTCAGCGGTAAATGTTTGACAAAATATTTGGCGATTATTAATCTGCCAATGTAGATCAATGTTAATGAAGCTTTTGCCAGCGAGCGCTTTGCCGTAAGTGCTTTGATAAGAGACGTATTTGCCTTGGATGGCGAATAGTGTTTGGTAGCCAAGTTGCTGTAAAATTGCGTCGGCGGCTATTTTATCTTTAGCCGCTATTATCACATCGCTGTCGCTGCGCGGCCGCAGCCAGGGCTTCGGATATAAGCTGTAGGCCAGAGCGCTTCCCTTAAATAAAACCGCGTTTACGCCTTGGTCATTAAACCCATCAAACAATGAGGCCAACTCAATTTGCTTTAGTTTGTCGTTCGCCACCATCATTGCTTTAAGCTGAGCGAAGTGGCCCTCGAGTTCTGCGGGTAAGGTTTGTTGTTCGGCGGCGAGTAGGCTTATGCCGTGATATTCGAGTTTAGCTAATAGCGTTTTATCGCTGATTGTTGGTTCAGCTTGACCGCCATTAAACAAAAGACCAGCCAAGGCCTTAAGGTCTTTTTCTTCAGCGGTATTGGCGTTAAACGACATTTTAATTGTTAGCTGGCGATGTCAACCTTAACGTTCGACGATCAATTTTTGCTCTAGTAATTGTTGCAACAAAAGATCAATGTCTCGGGCAACTGTTATATAAGGAGTTTGATATTGTTCGGCAATCGCGGTGCTGGCGAATTCAGGGGTTTGCTGGTTTTGTAAGTGGCTCATCAACATGGCACCGACATGGTTTAGACCGTAGTAGGCACCTGAATTTAGGTCTAACAGAACGGCTTCGTCGTCAACCTCGGTAAGCGATACGTGATCAGCAAGTTGGTATTTCATCGTGTGCGGCCCAAATACGATCTATTGAATGGCAGTAGAACCCTATTTTACGTTGTTTTTAAAGGTCTTACTCTTTAGTTTTCAATAGCTTTACTCTTTAGTTTTTATTAGCTTTGCTATAGACTCCCGCTTCGCTTCATTGACACTCCTGTGTTTTGCGGCGTAAACCAAGGTTATTTAAGGGTTTTAACGTCATTTTGCGTTATTTCCTCATAACCAAACTCCTTGTTTCACTTTCATTTAAGCTAAGGGCTAATGTAAGCCGAGGGCTCCTTTAAGCTAAGGGCTCCTGTTTTTACTGAGTCGGATGCATTAAGTAGATTGGAAACTTTTTAACCGTGAGGAGCTCTAAATGAGACATTACGAAATTACTTATCTGGTACATCCAGATCAAAGCGAGCAGGTTACTGCAATGGCCGATCGCTACAAAGGCGTTATCGAGCAGGGCGGTGGAACCGTTCATCGCTATGAAGACTGGGGTCGCCGCCAGTTAGCTTACCCAATCAATAAAATCCACAAAGCTCACTACATCATGATGAATGTTGAAGTAAGCCAAGAAGTTTTGGACGAAATTGAGAACCTATTCCGTTTCAACGATGCGATCATCCGCAGCCTTGTGTTGAAGATGAAGAAAGCCGAGACTGAACCATCAATCATGATGAAAGAAGTTGAAGCTGAGCGTGTTCGTGACGAAGAGCGTGACGCAGCCCGTGCTGCAGAAGCTGAAGCTGAAGCGAAAGCCGCCGCAGCAAAAGCAGTTAGAGTTGCGGCTGAAGCTAAGGCAGCTGAAGAAAAAGCAGCTGAAGCTCCAGTAGAAGAAGCCGTAGCTGAAGAAGCTCCAGCAGAAGTAATTGCTGAAGAAGCTCCAGCAGAAGTAGTTGCTGAAGAAACATCAACTGAGGAGGCTAAATAATGAAACGCAATGCACCTAAAAAGAGACGTGGCGGTTTTCGTCAAATGCGTCGTCGCTTTTGTCGTTTTACGGCAGAAGGCGCAACTCATATCGATTACAAAGATCTAGCGACTTTGAAGTCGTTCGTATCCGAGTCTGGCAAGATCATTCCGAGTCGTAATACAGGCACAGCCGCACGTTTTCAACGTCAGCTTGCTTCTGCGATTAAGAATGCTCGTTACCTTTCTTTGCTTCCATACACTGACGGCCATAAATAGGAGATCATCATGGAAATAATCCTATTGGAAAAAATCGTGAACCTAGGCAATCTAGGTGATTTGGTCAACGTTAAGTCTGGGTACGCACGTAACTATCTTGTGCCTCAAGGCTTGGCTACGGTTGCTACTGAAGCGAATAAAGCAACTTTCGAAGAGCGTCGTGCGGGGCTTGAAAAAGCGTCTTCCGACAAACTTCAAGCTGCCAAAGCTCGTTCTAGGGAGTTGACTGGCCAGTCTGTTGAAATCGCTAGCCGAGCTAGTGAAGAAGGCAAGCTATTTGGTTCTGTTGGTTTGGTGGAAATCTCCGAAGCATTCATCGCTAAAGGGCTGGAACTGAGTCGTTCTGAAATCCAACTTCCTGAAGGCCCGATCAAATCGATTGGCCATTACGAAGTAGCGGTAACAGTACACAGTGAAGTAAGCTTTAGCATTAATGTTAAAGTTGTTGCTGAATAAGCAATTTCTTCGATCAGTTTAGAAAAGCGAGGCATCGGCCTCGCTTTTTTTATGGGTGAAGGGTTTTTGTTGGTGAGTTGGTGAGGCACCCTCAACGGGAGCCTAGTCCTGCGTTAACAACGAGCGGAACAATCTCGCTACCCAATTGAGCCCAAAAACAAACTTAAAATTCTCTACTAAGTTACCGTTCTGTATCTCCCTTCAAAGTCGTAATATGATAAAGTTGCGAACTGCATAAAACACCCAAAAAAACACCAATGGCCGAGCACTCTACATCCGAAGAAGACCTACTGAGGTTGCCTCCACAGGCGATTGAAGCTGAGCAGTCTATTCTTGGTTCAATGATGTTAGACAATCGTTATATTGACGATATAAGTTCGGAGTTAGAGGCGCGCGATTTTTACCGTAATGATCACCAACTAATCTATAACGAAATCATTCGTTTAGATGAAAAAGGGGAAGCGGCTGACGTAGTAACGGTCTCGGAATCACTGACTCATCAAGGTGAGTTGGATAAAATTGGTGGTCTTGCCTATCTAGGCACCTTAGCTAAAAACACGCCGAACGCAGGCAATGTTAAATCGTATGCCAAGATTGTGCGTGATCGAGCGATTCTCCGTCGTTTAATTGAGAGCGCCAACGATATTATTCAAAAATCGTATCAGCCCGAAGGCCGAACTCCCGAGGAGGTATTGGACTTTGCTGAGTCGGTTATTTTTGAGATTGCCAAGAATAACAATCAAGCAAAAGCCGGTTTTCGTAAGATTGATGCTCTACTGGCTGAAGCGGTCGACAAAATTGAAGAGATGTTCAATAGCAAGGTAGACGTCACCGGCACCTCCACCGGATTTACCGACCTGGATAAGCAAACCAGTGGCTTGCAACCGGGTGACTTAGTGATTGTCGCTGGGCGGCCGTCGATGGGTAAGACATCGTTTGCTATGAACTTAGTTGAGAATGCGGCGATTAAAGAAAATAAGCCGGTTGCCGTATTCAGTATGGAGATGCCTGGAACCGCGTTAGCCGCGAGGATGCTGTCGTCATTGAGTCGGGTAAATTCAACTCGATTAAGAACCGGTCAGCTACAAAGTGATGATTGGCCGAAGCTAACCTCAGCGGTTGGAATTCTGCAAGATAAAAGTATTTACATCGACGACACACCGAACTTGTCTCCGTTAGAAGTGCGCACACGTGCTCGACGTCTCGCCACAGAGCACCCTGAGGGCATGGGTTTGATCATGCTCGATTATCTACAGCTGATGCGTGGTAATGATGGTGCGTCGGGTAATGATAACCGAACGACTGAAATCTCGAACATTACGCGTGCCCTGAAAGGCTTGGCGAAAGAGTTAGAGTGCCCGGTTATCGTATTGTCACAGCTCAATCGAAGCCTTGAGCAACGGCCAAATAAACGGCCAGTGATGTCTGATCTTCGTGAGTCTGGTGCGATTGAGCAAGACGCCGACATCATCATGTTTATCTATCGGCATGAAGTCTATGAGCCGGATACCGATCAAAAAGGTATTGCTGAGATAATTATCAGCAAGCAACGTAATGGCCCAATCGGTACGGTTCGACTCGCTTGGTTAGGCGAGTTTACTCGTTTTGAAAATTATGCTGGCCCACGTTTTGACGACGACGAATAACATTTACAATTAGAGCTGTCTGTGAGCTATCAAACCAGCAATAGTCGAGCTGCGCACGTCGTTATAGATAGCGCCGCGATCGAACACAACTTAACACGAGTAGCAACGATTGTGCCCTCAGCCAAAGTGATGGCGGTGGTTAAGGCTGATGGATATGGTCATGGCATGGAGGTAGCTGCTAAGGCATTGGCAAGCGCGGATGAATTTGCGGTAAGTAGCTTGGATGATGTTAAGCGTTTGCGTAGCCAAGGTTTTGATAAGCCGATTACCATGCTGTCGGCAACATTCGATGTTGATGATCTCAATAGTATGTCAGCGCAAAAAGTGCGCCCAGTTATCTACGATTTAGCGCAGCTTCCAACCTTAGTTGAGCTGAGCGAGAAGGCCGAGCTCGACCTATGGTTGAAGATAGACACTGGCATGGGTCGGCTTGGCTTATGCATCGATGATGCACACTTGATTGCCGCTCGTCTATTATCTCAAACCGGCGTTAACTCTGTTAGCGCTATGACTCATTTAGCTAACGCGGATGATCCAGATCACCCTAATAATCAGCGGCAAATTAAGCGTTTCTTGAAGTTCGCGGAGCCGTATAATTTTAGCCAGCTGAGCATAATGAATTCGGCAGGCACGCTGGCGTTTCCGCAGCAGGCCAACAGCATGGTTCGCCCTGGACTAATCTTGTACGGCGTGTCCCCGCAACTATCACCGCAACTATCACCTAAACTTGGCGTCTCGGCACAGCCGCTAGATTTACGCCCGGCAATGACGCTCAAAAGTAAATTGATATCGGTTAAACGCCTACCTGTCGGCAGCCCCATTGGCTATGGCAGCCGATACACTCTCGATTCTGACTCTCGAATAGGGGTAATATCATGCGGCTACGCAGACGGTTACCCTAGGCATGCGCCAAGTGGAACACCGGTGCTGATCAATGGCATGTACGTACCTCTGATCGGTCGGGTGTCGATGGACCTGATCACGGTTGACTTGGGCGAGGTAAGGGCTGAGGTAGGCGATGATGTGATTCTTTGGGGCGCTGATAACCCGATTGAAGTTATTGCTGAGATGTCTGACACCATTGCCTATGAGTTACTTTGTGGTATCACCTCACGTGTTGAACGCATTGTTATCTAATGGTCCTCTAACTGGCCCCAACGGAAACTAGAAAAATGGCAAAAAAAGCGACGGTTCATTTCATTTGTTCAGACTGTGGAGCTAACCACTCTAAGTGGGCAGGGCAATGCGAGTGCGGCGCTTGGAACACGATCAAAGAGTTTAAAGAATCGGCCAGCCGAGCCGGTGCTGCTTCGGCGATGGCAAGAGGGTATTCAGGTTCTAAAGAATCGGTCAGCAAGCTAAGCGATATAAGGCCAGAAGATTCTCCACGATTTTCAAGTAATAACGTCGAATTCGATCGAGTGTTGGGTGGTGGAATAGTTCCCGGTAGCGTGATTCTTTTAGCGGGTACGCCCGGTGCTGGTAAATCAACATTAACCACTCAAGTGTTGTGTGAAGTTAGTGATAAGTTAAATTGCTTTTTAGTCTCAGCGGAAGAGTCCGCAAACCAGATTAGCCGACGAGCAATACGCTTAAAACTGCAAACTGAGCATCTCAATGTGGCGATTGAGACTGACGTGCTGGCGATATTGTCGATGATTACGCAAACCAAAGCCAAGTTTGTTGTGATTGATTCGCTGCAAGCCATGTTTCACCCAGATGTTCAGGGTGCGCCGGGTGGTGTCGGTCAGCTTCGAGAGTGCATGCAGGTGCTTACCCAGCATGCTAAGCAAAATGACGTCGCTATGATCATCATTTGTCATACCACCAAAGATGGCTCTGTTGCCGGGCCTCGGGTAGTTGAACACATCGGCGATGTGATGCTGATGATTGAAGTCATCGCGGGCTCGCGCTTTCGCGAAATTAGAGCGGCAAAAAACAGGTTCGGCTCAACCAGTGAATTGGGCTTATTGGCGATGATGCCCGATAACGGCTACCTTAAATCGGTCACTAACCCATCAGCGATTTTCTTGGATCGCAGTCGAGACCCTAAACCGGGATCTATGGTGGCGTCACTTTGGGAAGGCTCTCGTTCGTTACTGGTTGAGATTCAGGCTTTGGTGATCGATTCACATCAAGGTAATCCACGACGGCTGGCGGTTGGTATTGATCAAAACCGCTTAAATATGTTGGTGGCGGTGTTAGTCAGGCACGCCGACCTCGCGATGTACGATCAAGAGCTCTACGTCAATTTGGTTGGCGGGCTACGGTCTACCGACCCGAGTACAGATCTACCGGTGGTGTTGGCTATGGTGTCGTCATTTAAGGACCGAGCGATACCGCATAATTGGGTGGCGTTTGGCGAGCTCGGGCTCTCTGGTGATGTGAGAAGTGTTCCCAGCGGTCTGGAGCGAATTAGACAGGCCGCTCAGCAAGGCTTTGCGCATTGCATTTGTCCTAAGGGCAATGTACCAAAGAATCTTTCAGCCAATATTAAAGTGTATCCGGTAGAAACACTTACCGAGGCGATTGATCGTCTTGAAGAGATTATGTGAGGCGTTTAAGTTAGACGATTACTGTTGCGCGCAAGCGCACCGCTGAGGTAATGTTGTGTGCAACCAGTTAGACAGGCAAGCTGCTCAAGTTTACCTGCGGCTGAATAACTAGGATTAGGTGACAGAGTTTGCGTTGGATTGGATTTATAGTATTAATTAGCTTAACCGTGATTTCTCTGCTTGAACCCAGAGTAGTCGAGGCTAAAGATGCCGAGGCTAAAAGAGTTGCCTCGGGAAGTGCCGCTGGGAAGGCAGTCGCTGCGAAGGCAATCGCTGCGAAGGCAATCGCTGCGAAGACGGTAGCTGCCATCGCGCTGTTTAATGATCGCGCAATGCTTTCCGTCGATGGTAAGAAGGCCAAAATCATTCGCGCCGGGTCGACTTATAAAGGTGTAAAAGTCATCAGCTCTAATACCAGCGAAGCGGTGATAGAAATAGACGGTAAGCGTAAGACACTGCGCCTCAATGGCACGGCCGTGATTGGTGGGTCGCTGGGTGCTTCCTCAAAACGGACGGCAACCTCAATAGTATTATACGAAAACGAGGTTGGTTTTTTTGAAGCGGGCGGGCTAGTTAATGGCCGATCTATACGGTTTTTGGTTGATACGGGCGCAAATTTAGTGGTGTTTAATAGTCGGCAGGCGACGCGTTTGGGTATCAATTATCTAAGCGGTGAGCGCGGATTTGCTTCAACCGCTTCAGGCGTAGCGCCTATGTACACCTTAAACATTGATTCGATAAGTGTGGGCGGACTAGAGCTTAAGGATATAAAGGCTGGCGTTATTGAAGGCGGCTTTCCTGAGATTCCATTATTGGGCATGACTTTTTTAAGCCGCTTGCATATGAACCGTGCTGGCCAGACTATGGTTTTGAAAAAGCCTTAAATACGGTTTAGGTGTAAAATATTGAACTTGATTTGACGAAACCTGCTTTCGAGTTGAGACATTACCTTACAACTAGTAAGCAATAAATTGGCAGAAACTGCCTAATCAGCCATCTTGAACGAGTCGAAAACTAGGTGTTCCTTGAGGGGATCCAGCAATAAGCCCTCATACTTAAGTTCCCACATAGTTTGCCACTCGGCAGTTGCTCCTGCACTGCTCTAATAAACTACATACCCCACAAGGGGGTACCGAGGTCCATGTAGCTATGCCGTGGCGTGCCCTTGGGGTATACAACCTCAAGGGGCACCTAGACAGAACCAAGTACCCTCAAGGAGCATCTAAAAAACACACCGCTGTCGTAACTTATTCGTATCATCCATGACACTTACCCTTTGGGCTGCCGATGGCAGTTTAATTACACTCCAGGCGTAATTGTCGTTACGCCTTTAGTCGGCTCATGGTTCGGGCTAGCCCTGCGGCCGGCGCCGACGATGAAACGCCTTCTCTTTTTGTAGTGACCCGCGACCTATTAACCATAAAGATTCTAAAACTAAGGAAAATGGACACTTGATTTTCATTGCGCCAGACTGGGCTCGAGATTTTGCAGTTAAGGATTGGCTTGACAGCCTTAACATAAAAGCCGCAGATTTCTCAGCGGCTTTTATGATGCGTCGGTTTGTCAGTGGCTGATATGCTTATTTATTTCAGCCGAAGACCATTAACTACATAGTTTTATCGTGTTCGACAACTGCGAACGCGCTGTGGTTGTGGATCGACTCGAAGTTTTCCGCGTGAACATAATAACGAGTAATTTTGTCGTTGTTATCAAACTCATGGGCAACGTCGCGCACCACATCTTCAACGAATTTCGGGTTATTGTAGGCGCGTTCAGTAATAAATTTTTCATCTGGGCGCTTTAATATAGCGAATAATTCAGCGCTGGCTTGAGCTTCAACGCTTTTGATCAATTCATTCAACCATAGTTTGCTTGAGCAGTTAATGCCTACGGTTAAATGCGAGCGTTGATTATGTGCGCCATATTCGGAAATTTTCTTTGAGCAAGGGCACAGGCTTTTGACTGGGATAGTCACTTCCAGGGTTGACGCCACGTGACCTTTTTCGATTTGACCGATCAGATTGACCTGATAATCCATCAAACTTTTAACACCAGAAACCGGCGCCGTCTTTTCAATGAAATAAGGGAATTGCAATTCGATATAACCCGAATCTGCGTCAAGACGCTCAACCATATCGGCCAGCATCTTATGAAAACTCTTGGCTGAAATCTCGGTTTCAGTTTCGTTAAGCATCTGAATAAAGCGCGACATATGCGTGCCTTTTTGATCATGCGGCAAGCCTACTGACATAGAGAATGTGGCGATGCTATGCGAGCGAGAGCCATCACGGCTAATGACCGTGATCGGGTGTTGAATATCTTTGATTCCGACGCGGCTGATTGGTATTTGGCGCGTGTCGAGACTAGCTTGGACGTCTTCCATAGGAATAGTGAATAATACTGTAGGTGTTTAGTTATGCAGACTTGGGGCGTTGTTTAAACGATGGTCGAATAAAAACCGATTACAAGTTCTGCGCGTTAGCCGCCGGTTGGTAAAAGGGAGAGCCTATGATTGATAGCTCAATTCCTGCGGCGTCTAAGCCGCATTCGGCTAATAAAGCAGTTTGGCTACCATGATCAATATATCGGTCTGGTAAGCCTAAATTCAAGGTCGGCGTAGCGATTCCCGCGGCCGATAAATATTCGTTGACGGCTGAGCCAGCACCGCCAGCAACGACATTTTCTTCTAGGGTTACCAATAAGTTGTGGTCGCGGGCTAAATCACTGATCAGTTGTTGATCAAGTGGCTTAACGAAACGCATGTTAACTACCGTTGCGCCAATGTTTTTAGCGGCTTCTACGGCGGCTGGCAACAGGGTGCCGAACGACAAAATTGCGACATTGCCGCCTTTGTGAACGGTGACACCTTTGGCGTATTCTATTTCAGTCATTTGCGTCTTTTCAACTGCGCCAGTGCCAGCCCCGCGAGGGTAGCGTACGGCCGTGAGGCCGACGTGTTTATAGGCGCTATAGAGCATGTCTCGGCATTCTGCTTCGTCGCTCGGAGCATAGATTGTGCACCCGGGTATGCAGCGCAGGTAGCTGTAATCGAATACGCCAGCATGTGTTGCCCCATCGGCGCCAACCAAGCCGGCTCGATCAATGGCTAACATGACGTCCAGATCTTGAACGCTGACATCGTGAATTAACTGATCGTATGCGCGTTGTAAAAAGGTTGAATAGATAGCCACAATCGGCTTTTGCCCATCACAAGCCATGCCTGCGGCGAAGGTAAGTGCATGTTGCTCGGCAATGGCGACGTCGAAGTAACGTTCTGGATACTCTTCTGAAAAGCGCACGAGACCAGAGCCTTCACGCATCGCGGGCGTAATACCGATCAGCTTGTCATCAAGTGCGGCCATGTCGCATAGCCAGTCGCTGAATACATCGGTGTAGGTTCGAATCTTGGCTTTTTTGCCGATCTCACCGGTAGTCGGATTAAACGGCGATACCCCATGGTACTTAATCGGCGAGTCTTCGGCGGGCTCAAAGCCCTTACCCTTTTTGGTCACTATGTGTAAAAAACGAGGGCCGTCAATTTCTTTCAGGTTGCGCAGTGTACTGACTAAGGTTTCAATATCATGACCGTCGATCGGGCCGGCGTAATAGAAACCCATTTCTTCAAAGAACGTGCTCGGCAATATCATGCCTTTAATATGTTCTTCCCAGCGGCGAGCGTAGTCGCGCACCGGCGGTATGCTGTCTAGGGCTTTCTTGGTGGCATTACGTACCGAGTTAACGGTCGGACCAGTCATCAAGCGGGTTAGATAGTTTTTAAACGCGCCGACGTTGGGCGAAATCGACATATCGTTGTCGTTTAGGATGACTAATATGTTGGCATCCATGTCGCCAGCATTGTTGAGTGCTTCAAACGCCATTCCAGCGGTGATTGCACCGTCACCAATAATCGCGACAACATCGCGGTCGAGCTTTTGCTGAGCAGCGGCTACTGCCATGCCTAAGGCGGCACTGATTGAGGTGCTTGAGTGACCCGCGCCAAAGGTATCGTATTCACTTTCGGTACGCTTAAGAAAGCCGGATAGGCCTCCTGGCTGGCGAATAGTATGCAGCTGGTCGCGCCGACCGGTTAAGATTTTGTGTGGGTAAGCTTGATGGCCTATATCCCAAACAATTCGGTCATCGGGCGTATTAAATACGTAGTGTAGCGCGGTAGTAAGCTCAACTGTGCCTAAACCTGCGGCCAGATGACCGCCAATTTTTGAAACCGTATCAATTAGAAATTGACGAGTTTCATCACAGGCTTGCTGTAACTGGTCTTCTGAGCACTGCCTAAGGTCACTAGGTTGATCTAGCGTCATTAGCAGAGGATATTTAGTCTGTTGGTCAGTCACTGGGTATAATTACTCTGGCTTTGCGTAAATTAGTTTGGCTGGCAACGAGCGTTAAACGCTTCGCTGCAAATGCCTATTTAGTGCGCTCGATCACAAGTTTGGCCAAGTCTTCGAGTAGGGAGGTATTATCGCTTATAGCAGCTATGCTGACTATGGATTCTTGGTAAAGAGTTTGTGCAAGTTTTTTAGACTTTTGTAAGCCAATTATGGCTGGGTAGGTTGATTTGCCATTTTCAACATCGCTGCCGCTTGGTTTGCCTAGCTCTTGTGTTGATGATTCAATATCTAAGATATCGTCGACCACTTGAAATGCCAAGCCAATGTTATCGGCGTAATCGCCTAAACCACTGAGTTGTGACTCAGTGGTGTGGTCTCCACAAAGTGCGCCACAGATCACCGCAGCGTTGATTAAGGCACCGGTTTTGCGGCGATGCACATTTTCAAGGGCGCGGCGGTCGAGTTGGTAATTAGTTGCCTGAATATCGAGTATTTGACCGCCAACCATGCCGGTTTGCCCTGAACCTATGGCTAGCTTTAGACAAATGCTGCGAGCTTGCGCATCGCTTAAACCAGACGACGCGCTGGCGATCATCTCAAATGCCAGTGTTTGCAGTGCGTCGCCAGCTAAAATGGCGGTGGCTTCATCGTACTGGATATGATTTGTCGGTAGCCCCCGGCGCAGATCGTCATCGTCCATTGCTGGCAGATCGTCATGAATAAGCGAGTAGGCATGCATGCACTCTAATGCGGCCGCAACCGTATCTAAGCGATTCAATGGCGCGTTCACGGCTAAGCCAGAGGCGTAAACTAACAGTGCTCTGAAGCGCTTGCCACCCGATAGCGTTGAATAACGCATCGCCACTCGTAGGCGGTCGGGCACATCGAGATTATTGAGGCTAGCATTCAAAAAGGCTTGAATGCGTTGCTGATATTCGAGCATAACGTTGTTCACATTGCGTTGTTCACAGTGCTTTGTTTATAGTAATTTTTTCACAGTGCTTAGCTCTGCGAATTATCTTCGAATGGCTCGGTGTGAAATAAGCCGTCATTGTCTTTGACCAAGAGTTCAACCTTTTGCTCTGCTTCTTTAAGCACACCGTGGCAGTGCTTCATTAACGCCACGCCACGCTCAAAGTCGCTAAGCGAGTTTTCTAAATCTTGTTCGCCACGCTCCATGCGTTCAACAATGTTTTCAAGTTCCTTATAGGCGTGCTCAAAGTCAAGTTCTATAGCGGCTGTGTCAGACATTTTTTGCTCATTTGTACAGTAATTATTTTAGGCTGCCTATTCTAACACCACTACAGCAAAGTTAAGCGATAAGGATAACTTTTACTCGTTATTGATGAGCAAATCGCGGTAAACTCTTGCCAGTTCAATATTATTGTTAGCCCGAATTTAATTAATGTCTACAGATTACGATTCTTCCGCCATTGAGGTCCTAACCGGCCTAGAACCTGTTCGCAAACGACCAGGAATGTACACTACTACCGAACGCCCAAATCATTTGGTGCAAGAGGTGGTCGATAACAGTGTCGACGAGGCAATTGCCGGGTACTGCAAACGCATCGATGTAACGCTCTATACAGATGGCTCGGTCCAAGTTAAAGATGATGGCCGTGGTATGCCGATTGATATTCACCCGGAAGAAGGCGTACCGGGCGTTGAAGTAATCATGACGCGTTTGCATGCGGGCGGTAAGTTCTCGAATAAAAACTATCAGTTCTCCGGTGGTTTGCACGGGGTAGGCATCTCGGTTGTAAACGCCTTATCTAAGCACGTCGAAGTTTGGGTTAAACGTGGCGGCATTGAATACAACATGGCTTTCTCTAACGGTTTAAAAACCGGTAGTCTTAAGGAAACGGGTACCGTCGGACAACGTAACACTGGCACCACGATTCGCTTTTGGCCCGATGAGTCGTTTTTTGATGCACCGAGAGTGCATGCAGCAAAATTATGCCGATTGCTTAGAGCTAAGGCGGTACTTTGCCCTGGTTTGACAATTAACTTCGAAGACGAAGCTAAGCCGGAAAGCAATGCTAGCTGGTATTACGAAGATGGCCTCAAAGCCTATTTACTCGGTGCTCTTGGGGATAATGAGCGGCTGCCGGAAGAGGGCTTTCAAGGTAGCGAAGGCGGTGATGGTGAGCATGTTGACTGGATCGTTGCATGGTCTGCTGAGACTGCGGAGCTAATTACCGAGAGCTACGTTAATTTGATTCCAACCGCCCAAGGTGGCACGCACGTTAATGGCTTGCGAATTGGTTTAACCGAGGCAATACGAGAGTTTTGCGATTTTAGAAACCTGTTACCTAAAGGGGTAAAGCTGTCGCCTGACGATGTGTGGGCTCAGTGTCAGTATGTGCTCTCAGCGCGGATGCAAGAGCCGCAATTCTCGGGTCAGACTAAAGAGCGTCTGTCGTCACGAGAAATATCTCAATTCATTGCAACCAAAGTTAAAGATGCTTTTGCGCTTTGGTTGAATCAGAACTTAGAAGTCGGCGAGCGCATCGCTATGGTGGCGATCGAGAATGCCCAGAGCCGTTTGCGGTCAGCCAAAAAAATCACCCGTAAAAAAATAACCTCCGGCCCTGCCTTGCCAGGCAAGTTAGCCGATTGTTCGAGCGAAGATATAGATTTAACTGAGCTCTTTCTGGTTGAGGGTGATTCTGCGGGCGGCTCGGCCAAGCAGGCGCGTGACCGCCGAACTCAGGCAATCATGCCGCTTCGCGGTAAAATATTAAACACTTGGGAGGTTGACTCTTCTCAAGTGCTTGCCTCACAGGAGGTGCACGATATATCGGTGGCGATTGGCGTTGACCCAGGCGCTGATAGTATCGAGGGTTTGCGTTATGGCAAAATCTGTATCTTGGCTGACGCCGACTCCGATGGGCTGCACATCGCTACTTTGCTATGCGCCTTGTTTGTTAAGCATTTTCGGCCTTTGGTTGAAGCCGGCCATTTATACGTTGCCATGCCACCGCTGTATAGAATCGACCAAGCTAAACAAGTTTTCTACGCCTTAGACGATGCTGAGCATGACAAAATCATTGCTCAAATTAAGTCCGAAAAAGCCAATGCTAAAATCAATGTACAGCGTTTTAAAGGTCTAGGTGAAATGAACCCAAGTCAATTGCGCGAGACTACTATGAAAGAGGAGAGTCGTCGTTTAGTGCAAATGACAATTGGCATGGGAGATTCAACCTCCAAAATTATGAATATGTTATTAGCCAAGAAGCAGGTGCCAGCGCGTAAAGCGTGGTTAAGTAGCAAGGGCGACCAAGCCGAGGTGTGATATGGCTATCAAAACTGGTTTGTATCGGCATTATAAAGGACCCTATTACCATGTGACGGAAGTCGCCCAACACTCCGAAACGCAAGAGCATTTGGTGGTTTATCGCGCGCTTTACGGTGATAAAGGAGTGTGGGTCAGGCCGTTGTCAATGTTTACCGAAACGGTAGAGCGAGATGGCGTATTCAAGCCTCGGTTTGCCTATATTGACCCCCAAACTGAGGTGCTCGAGCTAGCTATTCTTGATGTGATCAGCGGGCAAGAAAACCAGTTTGAAGTGGCCTTCCAAGAAGCAAAAGCTATTATCATCGGAAGCAAGGGCTACATTTCGCATGACTTGCAACGGTGTATCGAGAGTTCAAACCGGTATGTTTTATTGGTGAAATGGCAGACGCTTGAAGATCACACAATTTGTTTTAGAGCGTCGACTGAGTATCAGCAATGGAAAAAACTACTACATCATTTTTACCAGCCGTTTCCAGTGGTAGAGCATTTTAAGTGCTTGTAACGTGTATGCATAAAAAGGCAGCCAACTGGCTGCCTTTTTATTATCTGTGCTTTATTTACTCAGGCTATTCGAATTCAGATGCAGAGCCTTGAGACGAAGAAGCCGCGCGTTCGGCGTAGTCTACGTAGGCGGGAATGGTGATCGCCGCAATGATACCAACGATTGCTATAAACGGTATGATCAACGCCAGAGCCACAATTCCTCCTGTATTCTTTACTGGATAGGGGCCATAACTGTTTTGCTCTTTTTTGCCGGGCGCAAAAATCAGCCACAAAATAATGCCTAGATTTACTAACGGGACTAAAAGCAGTAGAGATAACCAACCTGATTGATTTAAGTCGTTAAGTCGGCGCTTTGCTAAGACAAACGAAGTTGCAATTAGCGCGATGTAAGCGATGCCGCCTAGGATCCAAACGATGACACTAGGCTGACCAGAGTCGCCTGTGGTGGCTGCTCCAATTGCCAAGATCAACAATGCCACAGGTATAAAGCATAAATTGATGATCATCGCATAGGCAAGGTAACGTAAACGACCGATACGACCGTCGGCGGTGAAAATCTTTGGCTGATATGGTCTATTTGATTGCGCCTGAGTAACGTCAGATGCGGGGGCTTGATAAGGATTAGCTGTTGTCATGTATGAACTCCGTTTGGCTTATTTTCATTTTTATGTGGACCACCTAATTCTGAAACTTTCAAACTTGGCGGAAGTAGTTTAGCATCGAACTCAGTCAAGCTAAACAGAGATGCTATTTGCCTAAAACTTGGTGATAATCATAGTGCTTAGCTGTTATCGATTGTATAAGCTACAATTGCTGATTACCGTTCTGCTGGATACCCCACAGAATAAAAGAATAACTATTATAGAGAAAGTGATGACTGATAACTACAAAGCCCCTGAAGCCGAGCTAACTAATCCTTCTGCCCCCGGCGAATACGGATCTGTTGAGAAGGCCTTGGCTGGCGACTACCAACTTGCGCCAGTTGAACTGCTTAAAAGTGCTTGGGCGACTCTCAAGGGGCTGAAAACCACCTTTTGGATAGCCGCTGTTATATACGGAGTTATCTACATGGCATTGACTTTTGCAATGGCAGCTATAGTCGGCAAATCAGTCGACCCGATTACTGGCGCGTTTAGCCTTGGTGCGTTACTCGCCGAAATGTCGATTGGCTTGATCATGGTGCCAATGGCGATGGGGCTATTTATGATCGCTTTGAAATTTTCTGTAGGTGCTAAGATCGAAGTAGGCGAATTGTTTAAACACTATAATAAGATTGTGCCTCTGTTTTTGACCTACCTTCTGTTATATCTTTTTATAGCCTTAGGCTTGGTGCTTTTAATTATTCCCGGAATTTATTTAATGATAGCCTTCACAATGGCCGTGCCGTTAGTTGTTGAGAAGAATATGGGGCCGTGGGAAGCATTGACTACGTCACGTAAAGCAATTACGCATAAATGGTTTCCTATGCTTGGGCTTAGTCTGCTGAGCATGCTGGTGATCATACTGGCCGCTATTCCATTAGGTATTGGTTTGATTTGGGGCGCGCCGCTATTGGTGCTAGCCTATGCGATTCTATATCGCGATATGTTTGGTGTTGAAGACAGCACTATCAATGGCTAAGCGGTATTGGTTTAGCTAACGAACCTTATGATATGAAAATCGACACCGTCGCTCTGGTGGAAACGCCAGAGGGGACAGACCTGCACGCTGATTTAGCAGGTCTTGTTCCACGCACTCTAGCCTATGCAATAGACCTTTTAATTCGGGTCGGTATTATGTGTGTACTCGGGCTCTTAATGCTGTTTCTGGGCGAAGTCGGTATGGGCATAACCTTAATTGTTTTTTTCGTATTGGAATGGTGGTACCCGGTGTTGTTTGAAGTGTATCGAGGCGGACAAACCTGGGGCAAGAAAATTTTTAATATTAAAGTAGTGAATGACGACCTAACACCAGTTGCCCTTGGCCCTTCATTGACTAGAAATTTATTACGTGGTGCCGATATATTTCCGATGTTTTATGCAACCGGCTGTATTTCGATACTGGCCACCGAACGTTTTCAACGATTGGGGGATTTGGCCGCAGGAACGATTGTTGTTTACTGCGAAACCGAGCTCTATGATCGAACAAGTTTAGAGCAAGTCGAGGCTGTCACCCCCGTGCATGCGATGAGTGAGGATCAGCAAGTCGCGTTCATCAATTTCGCCTTGAATAAGGGGCGCATGTCTAATGATAGGCAACAAGAGATTGCTGAAATTATCCGTCCACGTATGCCGCTCAATACCAGCAACGCCTCCGACTACGTTCGTGGCGTCGGAAAATGGTTACTCGGGGCTCGATAGCTATGTGTTTGATGATTATGTGCTTGATAAGAATAGATAAAGTAGCACTATTGGATATAAAGGTTAGCTTTGAAACAACTTGAATTTGAGCGTCGCCACAGCACGTTTTGGGACACTATGGAGTCAAGTTTACAGCGCGGTAGCACGCTTGAGCCCGAACGGCTTTCGAATTTCCCAAAAGACTACCGACGACTTTGTCAGCACTTAGCAATGGCTAAAAGTCGTCGTTATGCAGCTGGCCTGATTACTCGTCTGAATGGTTTAGTGCAACAGGGCTACGAAACTCTTTATGGTCAGACACTCAATAATAAAACCACTATCATCGAATTTTTGATTTACGGGTTTCCGGCCTCACTGAGAGCCAATGCAAGGTTTTTATGGATTGCCGCGATTGTTTTTGTGCTGCCTTACGTGGCTATAATGATTGCCTGTATGGTCAACGATCAGATGATTTATTCAGTTATTGATGCCGGCAGCGTTAGAATGGCCGAGTCAATGTACGATCCAGGTCTAGGCAAACTTGGGCGCGAGCGTCAATCGGACTCCGATATACAAATGTTCGGCTTTTATATTTACAATAATATCGGCATCGCCTTTAAAAGTTTCGCAACCGGTATTTTTTTGGGGGTTGGTAGTCTCTTTGTGCTTGCCTTCAACGGCCTGTATATTGGTGCTATCAGCGGACACTTAACAGCGTTAGGCTATACCGAAACTTTTTACCCGTTTGTAATTGGTCATGGTTCATTTGAATTAACCGCCATTGTTTTTAGCGGAGCGGCGGGTCTCAAGCTTGGCTTTTCTATACTCGCCCCTGGAGCTCATACGCGAACGAGGGCGCTACAGAATGCGGCTAAAGACGCGATTAAAATTATGTACGGTGTCTTTGTAATGTTGCTGATTGCGGCCTTCATCGAGGCGTTTTGGTCGTCTTCGTCAACGCTACCAAACGCGGTAAAATATAGCGTTGGCGCATGCCTATGGGTGTTTGTGTACTACTACTGCTTCTTCTTTGCAGCTAATCGAGTCGCTACCTACCGAAGTCAAGATGCAGCTTAATACGCTTATTATAGAACCTCGTTTGCGCACTGCTTGGTCATCGATTGACCTTGGGCTTGTGCTGGGGAGAATGTTTTGGCTGCGCGGCTTTTGTCTCTACTTGGTGGTGGCTATTCCGGTGTTTGCGCTTACTCGCCTAATCGACGACAGTTATTCGATGCTTCCATATTTTATTTTATGGTGGTGTAAGCCACTGTTTGAGCGGCCCATTTTGTTTTTTATGAGTCGAGAATTATTCAGTAACAAAACCAGTTTTAGCCAAACATTAGGGCATTTTCGAGAGTGGTTGTTTAGCGGCATTGGGTGGGTTCTTAGCATTAGACGTTTGAGCATATCAAGAGCTATGTATGCACCAATAACCTTACTTGAGAAGCCTTCTTTTGGGCAATATTCTCAACGCGCAGCGGTGCTTGGAAATAAATTTTCAAGCGAATCGGTTTGGCTGACGATTGTGCTGTTTCATGTCGAGAACTTTATTTCAATCTCGTTGCTGGTGGTGTTCGTTATGTTCTTTCCTGAGCAGGTAGATGTTTCACTTGCTTGGTTGAATGACCTTCGTTTAAATAATAGCTACCTCGACGCAGCGTTTTTACTGGTTATGGCGGCGATAGCGCCGTTTTACGTGGCGGCCGGATTCATGTTGTATATCTCACGTCGTGTTGAGCTAGAGGGTTGGGATATAGAGATTTGCTTTAGGGACTGGATGGCCGATTATAAGGGTAGATCAAATACAGAGTTGGTTAGCCATGAGGTTTAGAGATAGTGTACTGATCGTTAGTGTTGTGAGCGCTTTATGGTATTCGGCGATGGTCGATGCGCAGCAAGATCCAGCGACCGTTGATTGGCAGTCGCAGGACAGTTATGAGAGCGATGAAGCTTACGATAGCGATGGAGCTTACGATAGTGATGAAAGTGACAATACCGACAAGCAGAATTTCACCTTAGAGTCGGGCCAGTCTTTATCTCGCTCTGAGAACTCAAAGCGCTATCACGCTGAGATCGAAAAGGTGTTAGCCGGTACCGACTTCGCGCAACGCAAAGAGATCACTGCGCGGCGTTTTAAGGATGTTACTGATGAACAAACGCGAGAAGAAAAATTCCCGAAATGGATCATTGATTTCGTTAAAGCGATGGAGGCGTCGAGTGCCGGTGTTGCGGTATTTGCTACGATTTTAGAGGTGTTGGTTTGGACTTTATTTATTGCTCTTTTGGTATTTTTACTGGTCAAATATCGTATCCAAATTAAGGGCGTTGTATTAAATACAGGTACCTCAAAAAAACAAGTGGAACTGCCGACTAGCCTGTTTGGCTTGGATATCCACAAAGACAGCATTCCTGATGACATAGTAGCTGAAGCCCAAAAGCATTGGTCTAGCGGTGACAAGCGGCTCGCCTTTGCAACATTATTACGTGCGAGCTTATTTAAATTGTTACACGAGCATGGCTGTCGTTTTTATAGCAGTGACACCGAAGCCGAATGTGCTGATCGAATTGAACAACAAGCTCGGCAAGATATCGGTGACTACATGCGTGTATTGGTGGTTGTATGGCAGAGGGTTGCCTATGCTCACCTAGATCCCTCTGAAAGTGAATTTACGCAATTGTGCAGGCAGTGGCCTGAGGTGTTTCGATGAAGTCTGCCGCGCCTTGGGTGATGTTGTTGGTGAGTGTCGCTCTTATAATAGCGGCTTGGTTCTATTTGACTGAAGAATACCAAGCGCAGGTTTGGACTGGGGAAAGCAAACAGGCCAAGCTAAATCCATATTTAGCGGCGCAACGCTTCCTTGAAGACCGTGGACTGAACGTCGTAAGTGGCAACGAACAACTCGATTTTTCGAATATAGCCACTGGTGACCTGGTCTTTTTGACCAAGGTGGATAGCATGTTAGTGTCGCAAACTCAGGTCGATGCGGCCCTTGATTGGGTGTCTCGAGGCGGTTACTTATTAGTTGGTGTTACTCAAGAAATAACAGGTCATGCGTCAATACTAAAAGAGTTCGACATAGAGCCTGAATACAAAGATGTAGAAATAGTCGACGCTTTTTTAGATGATGACGGTGATCCCATGAGTGCTAGCGAGCGCATGGAAGAAATCAATAAAAAAATTGAGGAGCGCCGCGCAGAACAAAAGCAACGCGATTCAGAGGGCTTAGAGCAGCAAGAAGACGCGCTTGATAAACCAGTCGAGCTAAATGAAGACGATACCTTTGAAGCACAAATGTTTGATTTGTTGAATGTCGATTACGCGCATGAATTTTATCGCATGCCAATTAGTGATGATGGCGAGGGCCTCTATCTTGCCGCGCTGGACCGTATCGTGTTGTCTCACCCCTTGGTCTATGGTGATTTTGATGCGGAGCATGGCGATGACTACGAAATGGTTGCTTGGGTTGATGATGAACACGGCGAACGATTACTTCAGTTCGCCTACGGAGACGGTACGTTTACCGCACTCTCGAGCACAGAATACTGGACCAACAAGTACATTGGTTTAGGCGATCATGCCTACTTTCTTTCTTATCTAGCGGCCGATGATTCGACCCTGCATTTGTTCTATAACGTGTCAGTACCGTCGATAGGTCAGTTGTTAAATAAGTACTTTGCTGAAGCTATCTGGGCCGCTTTGGTTTTGCTAGGCCTATGGCTTTGGAATCGCGGGCCCAGAGTTCAGAAAGTGATTGATGTGGTTGAGGGGCAGCGGCGTAGCTTTTCTGAACATCTAGCGGCAAGTGCTGAATACTTAGTCGCTAATAAGCAGTTTCATGTGCTGATAAAACCAATACAAGAAGATATCGAACAGCAAATGAGGCCTTACTACCCTGGGTTCTCACAGTTAAATCAACACTCCCAGGCCGCGATGTTAGCGCAGAGAACGCAACTCCCAGAATTAACTCTGAGCGATTGGCTTGGCTACTGCCAAAAAGTAGAAAATCAACAACAACTAATAGCAGCGCTCAAACTTGGTAATGCCATAAGGAAGAAATTATGAATGACACACTAAACCCAGATGACAATGCGTCTATCGACGGCTCTAGCGAAGGTGCCAAGCAGCAAGAGACTGTTAACCAACTGAAGACATTGTTAGCGCAAGTGAACGGCGCGCTGGTGGGTCAGCAACAAGTCGTTAAACAGGTGGTGCTGGCCTTATTGTCAAATGGCCATGTGCTGCTTGAAGGTGTTCCTGGCTTGGGTAAAACACTGTTGGTCCGCGCCTTAGCAAAAACCTTTGCTGGCGACTTTAAGCGAATTCAATTTACCCCTGATTTAATGCCATCGGACGTAACCGGTCACGTGGTATTTGATATGCAGAACAAGTCGTTTCAGATGAATCATGGGCCGGTGTTTACCAACCTTTTACTGGCCGATGAAATTAATCGAGCACCGGCGAAATCACAGGCGGCATTGTTAGAGGTGATGCAAGAAAAGCAAGTAACCACCGAGGGCGAATCTAGAAAAGTCCCGTTGCCATTTATGGTATTAGCCACTCAGAATCCGCTCGAGCAGGAAGGTACTTACGCGTTGCCGGAAGCCGAACTCGATCGCTTTCTAGTTAAGGTGATTATCGATTTCCCGAGTGCGGCAGATGAAGTAACACTGACCAAGCTGATTACCCAAGGGCAAGTCGGTGATAATAATTCGATAGAGTCGATCAAGCCATCATTGACCGCCGATCAGTTGCTTGATATCCAGCAACAGGTAGCCAACGTTTCGATTGACGATCAAGTAATTAATTACGCAGTTAGAATTGTGCGCGCTACCCGCGAGCATCCTTCGATCTTTCGTGGTGCTGGCTCACGTGCCAGTATCGGCTTAGTGCGAATTGCTAAAGCCAATGCTTACTTAGAAGGTCGTAATTTCGTACTGCCAGATGACGTGAAAGCATTAGCCATTTCAGTGTTACAGCACCGGATTGCCTTGACTCCAGATGTTGAAATTGAGGGTTTAACGGCGTCTGAGGTATTGAGTCAGATGCTGATGGATATAGAGGCTCCACGAAAGTGAGATTGCCACGGTTTTTACAATTAAGGCCGACCACTAAGCTGCTCAGCTCGGTGTCGATTGCCGTTGGCTTTGCCTTGCTGGTTGGCTTTGCTCGTGTGTTTTATACCGATCAGGCTTGGGTGGAATCGTTCTCGGATCTGTTTGTATTTGCGGTGTTAGCCTTGGCAATATTGGTAGTTTATGATGCGGCAAAGCGCTTACCCGATGACCAATTACGATTAATCCGAAAGTTGCCAACATCGTTTGCGTTGAATCGTGCTCAGTCGATTGTCATTGAATTGAGTAATTTTAGCGAGTTTGAATTAAACGTTACTCTGAGTGATTCAGTGCCATCTAATTTTCATGGTGCTGCCTTCCCCTTAAAGCAAACAATCGGCGTAGAGAAGCGCGGCTTGTTCGAATATTCGGTGGTACCGAAGAGTCGTGGATTGGCTATTTTCGATCCGGCATACGTTCTGGTTGAGTCGGCTAACGGTTTCTGGCAATTTTTACACCGGTTAGGTGAGTGCGATGAAACTAAAATATACCCCGACTTTAGCGCGATCTCTAACTCATCTATTTTTGGCGTCGAGCAGGCGATGCGTAACATGGGCGCACACGTGGCAAAGCGCAAGGGCTCAGGCATGGAGTTTAATCAGTTGCGCGAGTTCCGTGAGGGCGACACGCTGAAACAAATCGACTGGAAAGCGACAGCTAAATTAGGCTCACCAATTTCCCGCGAGTATCAAGAAGAGAAAGATCAGAATGTCGTGTTCTTGCTCGATTGCAGCCGACGAATGCGAGCCATCGAAAATAACTTAAGTTACTTCGACTATGCGCTAAATGCCTTGCTAATGAGCAGTTATATAGCCCTAGACAAAGGCGATGCGGTTGGTGTTATGACGTTTTCAGGTGAGCCCAGTTGGTTGTCTCCAATCAAAGGTAAAGCGAGTATTAATACCCTACTGAACCACTTGTATGCACTCGACACCTCAACGCAAAGCAGTGATTATGTAACCGCCGCTGAGAACTTATTACTTAAGCACCGTAAGCGTTCGCTGATTATTGTGCTGACTAATGTGCGCGATGAAGACAGCGAAGATTTACATAAGGCGGTTGAAATTCTTTCCCAACAGCATCTGGTAATGGTTGTTGCGCTACAGGAAGGTCTGTTGCAGCAAGTAGACGACATGCCGGTTGACGAAGTTGCACAAGCAATGCTCTATGCAGGCACAAAACACTTTGAGTTAAACCGTAAGAAGATGCTGGCATTACTCAAGGCCCGCGGTGTTTCTGTGGTGGACGCGACACATAAAAATATTCATATCCAATTGGTCACGGAATATATGCGACTAAAGCAATTTGGCCGAATTTAGCCACCGATAAACCCCTTTTTATCTCACCGCTAGCTGCGGTTTAGCAAGCCAGATTAGTTGTATCGCTAGTCATCTGAATGACTAATTCTTGTACATTAAGGGGTGTCTAATTCGGCTAGTTGATGATGAACTTAATAGTCGTTTTTGTTTGCTCATTGGACTCAGAATTACTCGCCAAGTCACACCAACATAACATCGTTCACATTAAAGTTAATGACTATTTTTTGTTAGAAAATTAATCGTGAATTACCACTTAACAGGGTTATCTTATTTATGAACACTATAGTCTGGTTAAGAGAAGACCTTCGACTCTTTGACAATCCTGCCTTGCACTATGCGGCTTCCCAGGGCGAGGCAACACCGGTTTACATCTTTCCTGAGGGTCTCGGTGGTGCTAGTTACTGGTGGCTGCATCACAGCCTCACGTCGCTTCAAGTAAGTCTTGCTGAGCAAGGGGTTAGATTGATTTTGAGAACCGGAGAGCCTAGCGCTGTGCTAGCTAAGCTATGTCAAGAAACACAGGCGGCATCAGTAGTCTGGAACAGAGTCTATTCGCCCGAGGGGATTGCCGCTGGTACGCAATTAAAGCAAAGCCTAACAGATGCAGGTATCGCATCAAAATCGTTTAATGCCCAACTATTGATCGAGCCGACGCAGATACTAAATAAGCAAGGTAGCCCGTTTAAGGTTTTCACTCCATTTTGGCGTCATTGTTTATCGCAACTTGACCCTACGCCGTTACTCGATAACCCTAGGTTCGTCAAAACCTCTCATTCAATCGAATCGGAGTCTTTGAACTCTTGGGGTTTACTACCAACATCACCTGATTGGTCGACTGGCTTCGATGCTAGATGGACACCAGGCGAAGCGGGCGCGCAAGATAAGTGGCAAAAATTCACTGAAAATACCATCTCTCGCTACAAAGATGGCCGCGATATTCCCATCGAAGAGAACACCTCAATGTTGTCGCCGCACTTGGCTTTTGGTGAAATTGGTGCGAAGCAACTTTGGTTCGAAACTCATCAGGCAATTGCCTCTCGAGAAATTGACTCAGAGAACGGCAATAAGTTTCTGGCTGAAATCGGTTGGCGCGAATATAGCCGCTATTTGCTGGTGCATTTCCCACACATTATTAACCAGCCGTTCAACTCTAAATTTGAAAATTTTCCGTGGCAAGACAATCCAAAGTTATTGGCAGCCTGGCAGCAAGGACAGACGGGTTATCCAATTGTCGACGCAGGAATGCGTGAGTTATGGGCTACTGGTTATATGCACAACCGGGTTCGAATGATCACGGCATCGTTTTTGACTAAGCACTGTTTAACCCATTGGACCGAGGGTATGGCATGGTTTTGGAACACACTAGTGGATGCCGACATTGCTAATAACACCGCCAGTTGGCAATGGGTTGCTGGAAGTGGTGCCGATGCCTCGCCGTATTTTCGTATATTTAACCCGATTTTACAGGGCGATAAATTCGATAAAGAGGGCGCCTACATAAGAAAATGGGTTCCGGAATTAGCTAAGCTTGACAATAAATACGTTAATAAGCCCTGGGAAGCGGACCCTATGAGCCTGCAATTAGCCGGGATAACACTAGGTAAAGATTACCCTATGCCGATTGTTGATCATAAAGAGGCTAGAGAAGTGGCGCTTGCGGCTTATAAGGCCAGTAAGACTGTCTAGCTTTAATTGCCGAGAGTGCTTTTGAAATCGATTGCTTATTCAATTATTCGTTGAATTATCGATTCAATGATCTATAAAAACGAATATCAGTATCTATATATACAACTTCAGCGTTGAGCTGTGCTCAGGTAGACTCAACGCGTTGCAGAAACTTAACTATTTTGGAGAAAAAATGTCAAATTCTACTACTGTTCAATCCGTCGATATGGTCGGTAAGGCCGTGCCAAATGTCAGCTTTCGGGTCCGTCAGAACGATGAGTGGGCGACCTTAACTACGGACCAACTTTTTTCCGGCAAAACCGTTGTACTGTTTTCATTACCTGGCGCATTCACACCAACATGTTCGTCAACGCATTTACCACGTTACAACGAGTTGGCATCAACGTTCGCGGTTAATAATGTCGACAGCATAATATGTATGAGCGTTAACGATACCTTCGTTATGAACGCTTGGAAGCAAGATCAAGAAGCCAGCAATATAACCGTGATTCCGGATGGCAACGGTGAATTTACCGAGGGCATGGGCATGTTAGTCGGTAAAGAAGACCTGGGTTTTGGTAAGCGTTCGTGGCGTTATTCGATGCTTGTTAAGGATGGCATTGTCGAGAAAATGTTCGTTGAACCAGATTTGCCTGGCGACCCGTTTGAAGTATCTGATGCAGATACGATGCTTGAATACATTAATCCTGAGGCGGCCAAACCCTCTTCAGTTGCAATTATCACTAAGCCTGGTTGTCCCTTTTGTCTAAAAGCTAAGGATCTATTAGACAAGAAGCATATTGGTTATGAAGAAATTGTACTGGGCAAAGATGCGTCTTCAGTTAGCGTAAAAGCGATTTCGGGTAACTCTACCGTGCCGCAAATCTTCTTTGATGGAAAAAATATCGGCGGATCTGACGATTTAGAACTTTTCTTGAAAGAATTATAGGCTTAAGCCTATCTAGACTAATGGGTTGTAATAGTTGTGCAACCCTCGCCTACGATTGAGTTTCGAATGGATAACATAAACAACGATGATAACGACGCTTATGCTCACCTTGGTTTCTCTAAAGCTGATTTGCTGAAGTTGGCTCAGTGGCAAATGCCTTTTGGTAAGTATGCCGGCAGAGCACTTATAGATTTGCCTGAGGAATACTTGTTTTGGTTTCAGAAAAACGAGTTTCCAAAAGGTGAGCTAGGCGATTTAATGAAGTTATGCCTTGAATTAAAAATCGAGGGTCTAGATGGTTTATTAAAACCGCTTAAAAACAGCGTCTAATAAACGCTTATGGCCTTCATAGCGACACTTTGGAGCCTATATCAACATCCGCGACCTACAATATTTGATAGCTGTTCATGATTTGAACAATTTTAGCAAGGCCGCCGAACGATGTAGCGTTAGTCAACCTACATTGAGTGGCCAGTTGAAGAAATTGGAAGGCGAGCTCAATGCACCCTTGATAGAGCGAACCACTCGGCAGGTATTGTTTACTGCGTTAGGCGAACAGATTGTGGCATTGGCTAGAGAGGTGCTATTAACGGTTGATAGTATCCGTGCTACTGCCAAGGCCAACGAAAAGCCTATGGTTGGGGATTTCCATATCGGACTAATTCCGACCATAGGCCCATTTCTGTTGCCGATAGTAATGCCGATCTTCAGTCGACACTTTCCCGATGCCAAATTGTATCTACACGAATTGCAAACAGAGACTCTTCTAGCTAAGTTAAGCAGAGGCGAGATCGACGCGGCAATCTTGGCCAAGGTCGATAAACCCAGTTCCTTGCGCGAAATTTCATTGTATCGAGAGATAATGAAGCTCGCAGTGTGCGACGACGACCCGCTTTCTGGCAGCCAAACACCGGTCGACCTTAGTATTCTAAATAATCGTTCTGTGTTAATGCTTGACGATGGACACTGCTTGCGACAGCAAGTATTAGTTATTTGTTCTGCTGCCGGAGCTCATGAGGATAGCCGCTTTCAAGCGACAAGTCTGGATACATTATTGCATATGGTTGCAACTGGCTACGGCCTGACGTTGATACCTGATCTGGCCAGTCGTAGGCCAATGCAGGGTGTAAGCTACCTACCATTTAATCATCCGCAGCCGAGCCGTGAAATCGTAATGTTGCTGCGTGAGCATACGGTTCGTAAATCTGAGCTCGAAAGTATCGCTAGCTGCGTCACTGAAACGGTTAATCGCGCACCGAGGAGGACACCTCGGGGTGATAGACGTTGAAAAATCTTATCAATCTAACCTACGTAATCTAACTAAAGGACTGATTCTGACCGTTTTTGTGAAGGTGATATGGAGATTGTTATAGATGCCAATGTTAAACCGTAAAACAATATCGGAGTAGCTTCACGGCCAGTCCGTTTTAAGCCTGATAGCATGCCCAATGTTTAGAAAACCTTGTGATGAGCTCGGTCAGAAGCTAGACTTCTTTATAGAAGAGACCTAAGCATAACTCGACGAACGAATAAAAATATCTGTAACGCCTCCACTTTTCGTTGTAAAACTTGCCAATAGCCTGCTATTAGCCGCGTTTTCCGCCTCAATTGGAGACATTCCAGCCACTTTTTATTTCGTCCCTGAGTTATGCTGAGGCCTCATAAATAATAAGAGAATTCAGCGTCACTTGATGAACGAATAAAAATATCTGTAATAGTTTTATTCGGGTTGAAACTCCTCCTCTTTTGGTTGAAAAACTTGCTCATAGCTCGCTATTAGCAAGTTTTCTGCCTAAGCTGGCGACATTCCACCCATTTTTATTTCGTCTCTGAGTTACGTTGAGGTCTCTATAAGAAACTCTAAAGGACTCAAGCATGGCAGAAAAACGCGAACAATTTCGCTCTCGGCTCGGTTTTGTTTTAGCGGCAGCGGGCTCGGCGGTAGGAATAGGTAACTTAGTAGGCTTTCCGGTTAATGCTGCAAAAAGCGGTGGTGCCGCATTTTTGATTCTCTACGCTGCTTTTGTAGTGTTCATTTGTATTCCTGTCATGATCGCTGAGATGTCGCTGGGTCGTAAAACCCAACGAAATCCATTGGGCGCTTACAAGGCGGTTGCAGGCGACAGCTCGGCGTGGAGATTTGGCGGCTGGCTGTCACTAATCACGCCATTTATGATCGCCGTGTTCTATCAAGTATTAACCGTTTGGTTGCTTGGCTATTTTATTGGCGCTGTTAGCGGTAACTTAGAAGCGATGTCAGCAGAGGGTTACTTCGGTGAGTTTATCAATACCAATGGGGTCTTTATCTACCTAGGTGTATTGACCTTAGTGATTGGTATTGTGCTTAAATCGGGCGTTCAAAATGGTATTGAACGATTAGCAAAAGTGCTGATGCCTAGTTTGGCCGTTATGTTAATTGCGCTGACAATCTTTGTTTTGACACTACCCAACGCGCTTATCGGCGTTAAGTACTATTTAGTGCCTGATTTTACTAAAATTAATTTGTCGACTATTAACCTCGCGCTTAGTCAGGCCTTCTTCTCGCTGTCCTTGGGGATGGGTATTTTGATTACTTACGGTTCTTACATAAGTAAACGCGAGAGTGTCGCCGGTGGCGCCAAAATGGTTGCCTTAGTTGACACCTGCGTAGCGTTCTTCGCTGGCTTATTAATCTTACCGGCTATTTTTGTGTTCAATCCAGAGATCGATACTGATAACTTGTCGTCATCATCGGTCTCTTTGGTGTTCACCTTTTTGCCAAAAATATTTTTATCACTACAAGGTTTAATCGGTTATGTTGGGGCATCGATTTTTGCTAGCGCATTTTTCTTATTAGTTTTTTTCGCGGCAATCACATCACAGGTTTCGATTTTACAAGTACCGATCTCCGCCTTTCAGGATGAGCTCAAATATAGCAGATTGAAAAGCGTACTGATGCTTGGTGCTTGTGCGGCATTACTCGTAATAGCGAGCATGGTTTCGTTTGGACGAATTGAGTTCTTTTCTGAGTTTCTTGCTTATGGTGGAAAAATTAATTCATTCTTCGACTTGATATACGACGTTTTCTACGAAACCATTCTTCCTTTAAACGGTTTTATAGTTTGCCTGTTTGTAACCTATCGCTGGCGCAAGAGTAATTTAGACAAGGAGTTGATAACTGGAGATGAGGGTTACGACGGTTCTTTTACCCAACGCTATGTGAATTTTGCACTGAGTACTTTTGTTCCTGCGATCTTACTGTTTGTATTTGTCAGTACTGTATTGATGAAGTTTTTTGGAATAAGTGTCCTGTAGAGCCAGTTTTCGGCACTCAATTGAAGTGATAACGTGGTTAAGGGTCTACTAACCCTAGAGACCTTAGCCGCCCTTCATTAGTCGTTGTTGATCTCGTTTCCAATCGCGCTCTTTGATACTTGCTCGCTTGTCATGTTGTTTTTTGCCCTTGGCTAAGCCTATCTTTAACTTTGCACGGCCACGTACCCAATAAAGGGTCAGGGGCGCAATGGTATAGCCATCGCGATCTACTTGGTCGATTAAGCGACTGATCTCTAGGCGTTTCAACAGCAATTTACGATTTCTTATCGGGTTAGGCGTGATATGCGTCGAGGCTGAAATCAGCGGTGAGATATGCGCCCCGTACAAGTAAAGTTCGCCGTTGTGCACAGTTATATAGCTTTCTGTGAGCTGCACCCGGCCGGCTCGCATGCTCTTTACTTCCCATCCTTCAAGGGCGAGGCCAGCTTCAAAGTCTTCCTCAATGAAGAAATCGAAGCGCGCTTTTTTGTTGTTGGCGATAGTATTCGAAGGGGCCTTTTTAATCTTTGCCATTAGGTCTGTGCAGTTGGTTTTGCTTAGGTATACTGAATATGCTCGGAATGATAACGCCGAAGCTATTAAATAGAAATATGCTGGAGCTTGTAAATGAAAAATAGCTGACGCGCTTGAATTGAAATAGACCAGCGCCGTCGAATTGAAATTAAAACTCATTTAGCCACCAAGGTCGCTAAAATATTAAAAACATAAAAACAGAAACTCAGCGTGTCCACTTTATCTAACAAGACCTCGAATGTATCAACGGCGTCAAGGCGTCCGTCATGGGGTTCGTACACTGCTTTCTTGTTCGCTGCGGTTGGTTCTTCGATAGGACTAGGCAATGTATGGAAATTTCCATACGAGCTAGGAGTACACGGCGGAACCTTTTTATACGTTTATGTTGCTTGTGTGTTGCTAGTCGCTTTCCCGCTGATTATCGCAGAGCTTCTTATCGGTCGGGTAGGGCGGGGTAATCCGGTAGCCAGTATTCGTGCGATTGCCAAAGAAGAGCGCAAGTCAGGGCTTTGGGAAATTATCGGCTGGCTAGGAATTATCACTAGTTTCTTGATTTTTTCATTCTACAGTGTGGTTGCGAGTTGGACGCTTTTCTACATCATGAAGTCGTTGTCGGGCGCATTCGTAAATGTGCCGGCCGAAATTGTTCAGAACTCGTTCGGGGCACTACTTAGAAACGCGGACCAGCAAATCATATGGCATAGCGTCTATGTGTTACTGGTGGTAATGGTGCTATCACAGGGTGTTCGTAGCGGTATAGAGCGAGCAGTGCGTATTTTAATGCCGTTGTTCATTGGTTTTGTCATTTGGTTGGCTTTGTACGCTAGCGATGTTGGCGATTTTCAAAGCGCCTATAATTTTATGACACAATTCGATTTCAATAAGATTACCGCTGAGTTGTTGGTGAGTGCACTTAGTCAGGCGCTGTTTTCATTGAGTATCGGTATTGGTATCTTAATTATGTACGGCTCTTATCTTAGCGAGTCTAGGCCGTTGTTTTTGGGTGCAGGTATCATCATGGTATTCGATACTGCTATTGCTCTATTGATGGGTTTTATTATTCTTTCGATTGTGTTCGCCTTCGGCATGCAGCACGATACGGGTCCAGGGCTGATATTCGAGACCCTGCCGGTTGCATTCGCGCAGATGACGGCCAACGGAATTTGGTGGAGCTCGGCATTCTTTTTTCTTCTCTTTGTTGCTGCGCTTACCTCGGGCTTTGCCTTGCTTGAGCCTTCGATCGCGTTACTTTCGTCACGCTGGGGAATATCTCGCCGCACTGCAGCTTGGGTGGTGGGTGCATCCGCCTGGGCTCT
Source organism: Arenicella sp. (assembly GCA_046709645.1). Taxonomy (GTDB): domain Bacteria; phylum Pseudomonadota; class Gammaproteobacteria; order Arenicellales; family Arenicellaceae; genus Arenicella. The sequence goes on along the minus strand of JBKEFT010000012.1, from coordinate 80,680 downwards.
GGGCTGGGTATCGATCTACTCGTTTAGTGAGCCTACATTCAGTTTTTACTATTTTGGTGAAGAGCGTGTGCGAGGGTATTTTGATCTGTTTAATATTCTCGCGACACATGTTTTATTGCCGCTCACGGCATTGCTTATTGCTCTATTTGCGGGCTGGCGAATGTCCAAGACCTCAGCCAAAGAAGCATTGGCTATTCGGCCCGCGTTGGCATATCGAATATGGAGGCTTTGCATCCGCTTCGTCGCTCCGACTATAATCGGGGTCGTTTTACTACTCGTTCTCTTTTTTCCTGCATAGCGTTTATAAGCCATGAATGTATCCCGATCATCGCTGTTGCCGTATAGCGTTAAGCAAATGTATGATGTTATCGCTGATGTAAGGTCTTATCCTGCGTTTCTTAATTGGTGCAGTGGTATGGCGATTATCTCGGAGAGTGATGATGAGTTAGTCGCCGAGCTGATAATTTCGTATGGCAAGCTTAAGTTTAGTTTTACCACTCGTAATACTATGATTGAAAATCAGCATGTCAGTATGCAGTTGGTGAAAGGGCCGTTTTCAAAGCTTAGTGGGCAATGGACTATCCAAGAGTTAAGTCACTCGGCCTGTAAAGTGTCGCTGGAAATGGATTTTAAATTTGACAACATGCTCGCGCAGAAGCTATTTGGCCGCGCTTTCCAGAGTATCATCGCAGCACAATTGGATGCGTTTCATAATCGAGCCGAACAGTTATATCGAGACTCGACCTCAATTACATAATGACTTATTGAAGAGTTGGGAGATTGATTTTATGCATACAATAAACGTATCGTTAGTATTCGCCACCGAGCAAAAGCAGTGGATCCATGAGGCTCAAGTGGCTCGAGGTACTAGTGCTCAAGAATTGATAGAGTCCTCAGAATTTATGGCTAAGGTTGAAACGTTATCTGCCGTTAAGCTTGAGTTGCTAGATATCGGTGTATTTTCTCAAAAGATCGCTCTCGATTATTTGCTAGAAGAAGGCGATAGGGTCGAACTTTATCGCCCTCTTACCGCCGACCCGAAGGAAGTTAGGCGGCAGCTAGCTTTGTTGGGAAAAACCATTGGCAATACTAGCAAAGGCAAGACTTAGGGTGGCGGCAATCAGATTTGCAGCTGGTTTAGCAGCCTCAGTTGTTTTTTCTGGACTAATGTGTATTGACTTGAGATAATCTCATTAATCATACAGCCGGAAGGAATTTTTTTTGATTAAGGCTTATATAAGACTGTAATTACAAACAAAATGACTATTAATAACTCTCGCTTATGCTTACTATAACCGGGTATTCGTAGAACAGCTCTGTGAATGCCCGAGGAATTCAATATAATCAGTATTATTATTTGAGAGTGTACCCAGAGAGACATACTCAAGTGACTAAAAAACTCGCTGAGTAAAACGAGTTGAATGTAGAATATTCTCGTTTTTTAAAAGCTTAACAAAAAGTATAAACCTTGTTCTAAGGAGGAGTAATTGAATGAATTTTTCATTTAAAAAAATAGTGTCGGCAGTGGCTTTAGCTAGCGTTGCAGCACCTAGCATCAGTTTCGCACAAGATAGTGTACTAGAAGAAATTGTGGTTACCGCGTCCAAACGAGCCACCACCTTGCAAGAAATTCCAATTGCGGTCACCGTAACAACGGCTGATACGATTGAGAAAGCACAAATTCAAGATTTGATCGATTTACAAGCGGTTGTTCCGTCGCTACGCGTATCGCAATTACAAACGTCACGTAACGCTAATTTTGTTATTCGTGGTTTTGGTAATGGTGCAAACAACCCAGGCATCGAGCCATCTGTTGGCGTATTTATTGATGGTGTATATCGCTCTCGTTCGGCCTCTGCTATTTCCGATCTTCCACGATTGGAGCGTGTCGAGGTATTGAGTGGACCACAAAGCACATTGTTTGGCAAAAACGCATCAGCAGGTGTGGTTAGCGTTGTAACGCCTGCGCCACAAGGCGATTCAGGCGGCTTTATATCTGGTAGCTTTGGCGACTATAGTGCTATTGTTTTGAAAGGCCTGGTTGAGGGATCTATCACTGACAATTTAGCCTTTGACTTGGCCGGCAGTTACAATAGTCGCGATGGTTACTTTGACAACCTAGCGACAGGCGAAGAGCTCAACGAGCGTAATCGATACGCTATTCGAGGCCAGTTGAACTGGACTCCAAATGACACAACAGCGATTCGAGTTATTGCTGACTACGATGAAATTGATGAGGCTTGTTGTGGTGTGGTTAACATCATAAGTGGCCCAGCTACTGGCGCAATCAACTTCTTGGGTGGCCAATTGGTGCCGAATGACCCAGAAGCGTTGGAAGGCTTTTATGATGACCCCGCGGTTAACGAAATCAGCAATTTTGGTCTTTCAGTGCAAGGTGACTTTGAGTTTGAGAAATTTTCAGTAACCTCCATTACTTCGTTTCGGAATAATGACGTTTTTGATAATCAAGACATCGACTTCACCAGCGGAGATTTAACCAATAGTAATAAAAACGATATTAATATCGATACCTTTACTCAAGAGATTCGTTTCACATCTAATGGTGATGGCGCAGTAGATTGGTTGTTAGGCGCGTTTTACTTTGACGAGTCTGTAGAACAAGAAACTGATGTTGTATTCGGGCCTGGATTCAGACCTTTCATCGATCTCGGACTAGGGGCAGCTGGAGCGCCGAGTTTATCTGTAATCGAAAGCCTAGTCGGCCTACCGCAAGGTTCTTTTTATCAAACCAACACTGGTGTATCAGATGTTGCGACTCTTGATAACCAAGCGATCTCGCTTTTTGGGCAATTTGATTGGCGTTTAAATGACGCGCTAACGGCAACGGTCGGTTTCAACTACACCGATGATGAGAAAGATTTCTCTCTGATAGCCAATCGTACTGAGATTCGCGGTTTAGTGCAATTACCACCGTCGCTAAATTTTGTACCGCTGAACCCACCAGTCACTACTGGCACAAATAATCCAGTCGAAGACAATTCAACCGCAGATGACGATCTTACTTATACACTTCGTCTTGCATGGGATATTAACGATACTTTGAACGGCTATGTGTCTTACGCAACTGGCTATAAAGCATCTTCGGTTAACTTGAGCCGTGATTCAGCACCTTCTGTAGCTGATTTTACAACTCTTCGTTCGTTAGGTTTATTACCAGCTAACGCAGCTCCTGGTACTCGATTTGCTGATCCTGAAGAAGCTAAAGTATATGAGCTTGGTTTGAAAGCGCGTTTTGATCGAGGCTCTCTGAACATAGCCGTATTTGATCAAACAGTTGAAAACTTTCAGTCGAATATTTTCACTGGCAACGCATTCTCATTGCTTAATGCCGAAGAGCAGTCGGTTAAAGGCGCTGAGGTCAGCTTTAGCTACTCGCCGACTGACTCGTTTAGCTATGGCATTAACGTCACGTATCTGGATCCACTCTACGATTCTTTCACCAACTCAGCTACTGGTGACCTAAGTGGTCAAGTTCCTGCAGGTATCAGTGAAATAAGTGCGTCACTTTCAGCGCAGTACGACTTCGAGTTCAGTGGTAATGAAGCTTACATCCGTGGTGACTATCAATATGAAGATGACGTACAGATTGTTGACGGTATCTCAGCTGATATAGCGTCTCGCGAAGTTAAGTTATTAAATGTTTCTGCCGGTATGACCACAGAGTCAGGTTTAGGCTTTACGCTATGGGCTCGTAACTTAGCGGATGAGTCATACTTGATCAGCGCGTTCCCATCGGTAGCTCAAACTGGCAGTATTTCAGGTTACCGAAATGAGCCACGTACTTTTGGTGTAACTGTTCGTAAAGACTTCTAAAGTGATTAGACTCTTGGCTAGTTAATTAGCTAAGATGTAGTAAATAGATCAGGCCTATTTCGATTTCGAAATAGGCCTTTTTTTTGTGGTGGTTAATAGCCCAGTCTAGAAAAAGCTTTCTGTTGTGACATTGTCAAAACAGCGAGGTGAGGCATTCTACTTTGCGTTTTTTGGCTGCCGATGAGCGAATAACCCGCATTGTGCTAGTAGTTAGTTTAATAATAATCGCCTGCTATAGAAGTTTTCACATTAATTTAGCGGCAATAAGTTATTAATCGCTGTGAAGAATGAGAGAAAGGTGCTAAAAAAGAGCAATAAAAAAAAGGGTGAATGGGTAACTGTAAGCTGTTTCTTACAGCAGTTAAGCAGATAGGGGCTCAATTAGGTTGGTTTTACAGCGGTGCCGGGTCCTTAGTTTGCAAGAGGTTTTGTTGCGAAAAATTTGATAATTAAAATACAAAAACCGTCAAGTAAGAGGATTGCTTAAGATGAATTTCTTATTTAAGAAAGTAGCATCAGCTGTGACGTTGGTTATCTTGGCTGTGCCTAGTATTAGTATCGCTCAAGAAAGGTTGTTGGAAGAAATTGTGGTAACGTCGACCAAACGTGCATTAACTCTTCAAGATATTCCTATTTCAGTATCGGTAGTCTCTGGAATAACCATTGAAACCGCACAAATACAAGACATAGCAGATTTACAAAGCGTAGTGCCAACACTTCGTGTGAGCCAAAATCAGAGTTCCATCAATACTAGCTATAGCATTCGTGGGTTTGGTAATGGAGGCAACAATCCTGGCATTGAGCCTTCGGTGGGTGTGTTTATCGATGGCGTGTATCGTTCACGTGCCGGTTCGTCAATCTCTGATTTTCCGAATTTGGAACGAATCGAGGTTCTAAGTGGCCCGCAAAGTACGCTCTTCGGTAAAAACGCGTCGGCGGGTGTTATTAGCATTGTCACCCAAAAGCCAAGCGGCGAAAGAGCTAGCAAGCTTTCAGCATCGCTTGGTAATTACGCTGCTGTTGTTCTAAAAGGCTACTATGAAAATGCTATTTCTGATCAAATTGCAATTAGCATTGCGGTGTCTTCGAATACTCGTGATGGCTACAACACAAACTTAGTGACCGGCGGTGACTTAAATAATCGAAATCGACAAGCGATTCGCGGTCAATTGTTATTGAGCCCTAGTGACACAACTGAAGTTCGTATTATTGCCGATTACGACCAAATTGATGAGGAATGTTGTGGCGTCGTGAACGTTGTATCAGGCCCAGTTACACAGGCGATTAATTTTGCTGGTGGTCAAATGATTCCTAATCAACGCTTCACCACCGATTCACTTATCGATACTGACCCTAGCAATGAGCTAGAGAACTCAGGCGTCTCCATTCAGATTGATAAGAAGTTTAACGAGTTTAGTTTAACCTCAATTACTTCTTATCGAAACACCGATACGTTTTATAACATTGACGCTGATTATTCTAGCGCAGATATTATTCAAAACACGCGGTTCGATGAGTTTGATACTGTCACGCAGGAGGTTCGTTTAACCTCTAATGGTGGTGAAAAATTAGATTGGATGATTGGCGGCTTCTACTTCGATGAGTCGGTAGATCACCGAGATGAGCTGCCCTTTAACGCCGACTTTCGCCCGTTTGTAAACTTTCTTTCCGCTATTCCTGTGCCGGGTCTACCAGTGACGATTACAGCAAATCAAGCTAACTTTATAAATGTTATAGAGCGCCTTGTGGGCGTTCCGATCGGCACGTTTTACACAGATGGGGCTGGCTTTTCGCACGTTGCTACATTGGAGAATGAGGCGATTTCACTTTTTGGTCAATTAGACTTCAATATTAACCATCGGTTAACCGCGACTGTCGGTTTGAACTACACCAAAGACGAAAAAGAAGCCACGGTAACTCAAACTCAGCGAAACGCCTTTTCTGATATTGATTTAGATAAGCTCGCAGCTGAAGTATTTCAAGCTCAAACCGGCTTTCTTTTAGCTCCGCAAACATCTGCGATGGTTGCCGGCTCTAGCGCTGCGGGCGCTCAACTAGCCGGTCTAGTGGATGCATTACAATCAGACAGTGTTGCCGGATTACAATTTACACGCCCGATTGCCGACTTGCCAAATGCGGTAGAAGCAAATAAAACTGATGATGATGATTTGACTTACAATCTTCGTCTTACCTATGATTTGAACGATTCTGTCAACCTTTATGGCGGTTACTCGACTGGTTTTAAAGCGAGTTCGTGGAACTTGAGTCGTAACTCGGCACCGACTATTACTGATTTAGGCTCAGTGGCATCCGTCCTTGGCACACCGAATCTGATTGCCGGTACTCGTTTTGCTGGCCCCGAAGTAGCTACAGTATTCGAAGTCGGCGTAAAAGCTAAATTTGATCGTGGTGCATTTAACATCGCACTATTTGATCAAACAATTAAAGGTTTCCAGTCGAATGAGTTTACTGGCACAGGCTTTAACCTGACTAACGCTGGTGAACAATCCGTTCAAGGCGCGGAGTTCGATATTACGTATTACCCTACGGATCGCTTAGAGTTGAAACTGGCGGGTACATTATTGGATCCCTTCTTCAACGATTTCAAAGGTGCAGGCCGAAATGCCCAAACAGGTGAGACGTTTGATCTAACTGGCCGTACGCCAGGCGGTATTGCCGAGACGAGCCTATCGTTTGCTGCTAACTATAGGGTCAGCTTTGGTGACAACGACGGGTTTTTAAATGCAGATTATTTCTTTGAAGATACTGTTGAAGTTGCAACCCCAATCCCTGAGAACCCGGTCTTGAACACAGGACAATTTACTCGCGAAACCAAGAACTTAAACCTATCAGCAGGCCTTATGACAAGTAACGGTCTTGGTGTAAGTCTCTGGGTTCGTAACGCGACTGATCATGAAACGCTTACCACCGCCTTCGTCGGTGTTGCCCAAGCTCTAACATTCAGTGGATATCGTAACCAACCTCGCACTTACGGTGTGACGGTTACTAAAGACTTCTAGCTTCACTTTGCTTGGCTAAATACGTTCTTAAAACACCACCGATGTAGAGCTGATGTTCTTCATCGGTTTTTCTGTACCAGATTTATAGCAAGCAATGTTTAGTTCTATCTCCTGCTATTTAGTATTTGACGGCTATCAAAGGAGCTATCGTTTAACTGGCAAGGGCCGCTTGGGTTAAGAGCCTAGGCAATGCATTAAAATGGTTAACGATATCGAAGAAACTTGGGTCATAGCCATTGTTTTTGTCTACAATAAATCGATAAAAATTATAAGGAGGAGAACTGATGAGTAGTTTTGCAGAAAGAATGGCGGCGGAGTTAAATCCAGATGACATTTCGAGTTTGGTTGAGGCGTTTGAAAATTCCTGTCGACTGAATGCCGATAAACCAGCCTTTGAGTGTTTTGATCACAGTATAACGTTTGTCGAATTCGAGCAATTGACGGAACGTTTCTCGAGCTACTTGATGTCAGAGTTGGGGCTCAAGATTGGTGACCGAATTGCGATACAGCTGCCAAATATTACGCAGTACCCTATTGCCGTATGGGGTGCCTGGAGGGCAGGGCTGGTTGTGGTTAATACCAACCCGATGTATACCGCTCGTGAAGTTCTGCATCAATTCAAGGATTCTGGCGCGATTGCACTGGTAGTTCTTGATAGTCTACTGCCATTGATCGACAAGGTGATTGGCAGCACAGATATTAAGCATGTTATAGCGACTAGTGCGATTGACTTGGCGCAGCCTAGTAAGGGCTTTCAAGCAACGGAATCAGTACTTGCCTTCAATGATGCGTTAAAAGCCGAGATTGCGGTTGTCGACGCGGCGCGCATATCAATGGATGATATTGCCGCTCTACAGTATACCGGAGGTACCACCGGACCCTCTAAAGGTGCCATGTTGACTCATAGTAACCTGTTTTGTGCGCGAACTCTGTCGCGTAAAAGTGTTGTTTTGAATAAGCCAGGTGCAAAAGAAATACTAATTGCCGTGTTGCCGCTTTACCACGTATTTGGTTTTACCGCCAACGTAGTTGGCTCGGTATTATTTGGCGGTTTAAGTGTGATGATTCCTGACCCACGTAATCTAGACTCAATCATAGCCGCGATGAAGTCTCATCCGTTTACCAATATGGCCGGTGTAAATACTTTATTGAGCGGTTTGATGAGGCACCCTGAGTTTGATTCTGTTGATTTTTCAAATATTACCGGAGTGATTGTTGGCGGAACTGCATTGGTCAAAGAGATTGGTGAAGAATGGCAGCGCCGTACCGGAACGATGCTTTACGAAGGCTACGGCTTATCAGAAACATCATCTAACGGGGCCTGTAATCGGCCCGAGAGTAATGAACTTGGTACTGTTGGTCCGAGCATGTTATTCCAAGAAATTAAAACAGTAGATGCCGCTGGTGAAAGCGTTGTAACAGGCGAGCGTGGGGAAATCTGTATTCGCGGCCCTCACGTGATGAAGGGTTATTGGGGTAGGCCCGAGGCGACGGCTGAAGCAATTGATAAAGATGGCTGGTTCAAAACCGGTGATATCGGAATTATTCAGCACAATGCTCACTTAAAAATAGTAGATCGTATCAAAGATATGGTTATTGTCTCTGGCTTTAATGTCTATCCAAATGAGGTAGAAGCGGTTATCTACGGCCACCCTAATGTTATTGAGTGTGCGGTTATAGGAGTGCCGAGTGAGCTAACCGGTGAAGCGATTAAGCTGTACCTGGTCAGCGATGATGAGGCATTAGCCGAGGACGATATTATCGATTTTTGTCGAGCCGAGCTAACCGCGTATAAGGTTCCTAAACAGATTGTATTTATGTCCGATTTACCTAAGTCTCCGGCCGGAAAAGTACTGCGCAGAGAGCTTAGAAAAATGAGCCTAGAGGTTTAGTAGTGATATCCGCATTAATAGGAGTATTGATATGAACTTTGATTTTAAAACCGTCCCTAAAACCCATTTCTCCGAAGGTGCTAGCGCTAAGTTGGCTGATGCCGTTAAAGCCTTAGGTTTCTCGAACCCCTTTATTGTCACAGATAAAGGAATTTTACAACACAACTTGCTCGAGCCCGCCTTAGATTCTTTGAAGCTCGCTGGTTTGAGCTACGTTATTTATAGCGACGTTCAGGCAGATCCGCCAGAAGATAATGTAATCGCGGCGGTTGAGTTCGCACGTCAAAACGGCTGTGATGGTGTTGTTGGGTTTGGTGGCGGTAGTTCGATGGACGTTGCCAAGTTAGTAGCGGCACTCATCTCTGGCGATCAGCCTTTGCAGCGTATCTATGGAGTTAACCAAATTACCTCTTCAAGAGTACCGTTGATTCAAGTGCCAACAACGGCCGGCACCGGTTCGGAAGCGACTTGCGTTTCAATCGTAACAACCGGTGAGTCGTCTAAAGCGGGCGTGGTGAGTGATGTTCTATTTGCTGACACGATCATACTGGACCCTGTATTAACGCTTAATTTACCGCCACATATCACGGCTGCAACTGGCATAGATGCAATGGTGCATGCTATTGAAGCGTTTACTAGTAAGCGGCTAAAGAACCCGATCTCTGACATGTTGGCGCTAAAAGCCTTGTCTTTAATTTCCACGAGTATTGAGCGCGCCGTCGAAAATGGCGCCGACCTTGATGCTCGTAGTGACATGCTTTTAGGTGCGATGTTTGCTGGCCAAGCGTTTGCCAATGCTCCGGTCGGGGCGGTTCACGCTTTAGCCTATCCTTTAGGTGGTATTTTTCACATCCCGCATGGCCTGAGTAACTCGATAGTGTTGCCGCACGTGTTGCGATTTAATGCGCCACAGGCCGAGCACCTCTACGCGCAATTATTGTCCGTAATTTTATCACCGAGTTCCGTGATCGCGGCAAGCGCAAGTGCTGAAAATGTTAGCGCAGCTGAGCAGCTAGCCGAGTATTTTTTAGCCTTAGCTAAGCGGCTTGGACTCGAAACTAGCCTGCGCGAAGTTGGTATTGACGAGACATCTTTAGAAGCCTTAGCTGAGCAATCTATGCTGCAAGAACGCTTGTTGATCAATAATCCACGCGCTGTTTCGTATCAACAAGCTCTTTGTATTTACCGACAAGCGTATTAGTCAATGAGTGAAGCACGGTCACGAGACAATTATTTTTACTTTAAGACTTTAACCACACGTTGGATGGACAACGATGTTTATGGTCATGTGAATAATGTAACCTACTATAGCTATTTCGATACCATCGCCAATTGTTATTTAATTGAGCAAGGTGGCTTAGATATTCACAAGGCCGTGAGTATCGGCTTAGTTGTTGCATCCAGCTGTGAGTATCATCTGCCCATTGCTTTTCCACAGGTACTTGAAGGTGCATTCAGAGTCAATAAACTTGGCACAAAATCGGTCGAATACGGCGTTGCCATATTTGATGGTGAACACCCAGAGGCGTGCGCTACTGGCAGTTTCACGCATGTGTTCGTGGATCGCGCAAGTGGTAAATCTATCGCGATACCCGATGACATACGCAGAGCATTGATACGAGCACGGAATCAACATTAACCTCTCAAGTTTTGAGAACTAAAAGAAAAATAAAAGAAAATTAACGGAGAACCTAATGGCAAAGCTATTAACCCCTGAGACGCTGGCAAGCGCCGTGGGCGATGAAATTGGTGTATCAGACTGGTACGCAGTAACGCAAGAAAACGTCGATAAATTTGCCGATGTAACGTCGGACCACCAATTCATTCATATTGACCCAGAGAAAGCGGCCGAGACACCATTCGGTGGTACTATCGCACATGGTTTTTACACCTTGTCGATGCTGTCGCACTTTGCTGCAACTGGTTGCGGTGTGACCGTCGATGGGACAAAAATGGGCGTTAATTACGGTTGCGACAAGCTACGGTTTATACAGCCTGTGCGAGTCGGATCGCGAATTCGTGGCCGTGCTGTATTAACCGCGGCGATCGAAAAAAAACCAGGTCAGTATCTATTTACCTCACAAATGACGGTTGAAATTGAGGGCTCAGATAAGCCTGCATTGATCGCCGATTGGCTAACAATGGTCTTTGTTTAGCTTGTTTCTTAATTCTAGTCAGGCTATTAAATTTAAGCCGACAAGTTACTAACTCTTACCATCAGATTTTAATAAAAAATAGGTTTCAAAATGAGTATTAATTTTAATGATCAAGTTGCCATTGTTACTGGTGCCGGTAATGGCTTAGGCCGTAGCCACGCCCTCGAGTTGGCCAAACGTGGAGCCAAGGTCGTGGTAAACGATCTTGGCGGAGCACGCGATGGTACCGGTGGCGGTAGTGAATCGGCGCAAGAGGTCGTGGCCTTTATCAAAGCTAACGGCGGCGAAGCCATTGCTAACGGTGCCAACGTCGCCGATTTTGAGCAGGTTCAACAAATGGTCGCTCAGACTATGCAACAGTGGGGCCGGGTTGATGTGCTGGTTAATAATGCTGGAATTCTAAGAGATAAGTCGTTTGCGAAAATGGAAATGGCCGATTTCAAGATGGTGGTTGATGTTCATTTAATGGGCAGCGTCAACTGCAGTAAAGCGGTTTGGGATATCATGCGCGAGCAAAATTATGGCCGATTGGTGATGACCACATCATCGAGTGGTATGTATGGCAATTTTGGTCAAGCAAATTATGGCGCGGCGAAAATGGCTTTAGTCGGTTTCATGAATACCCTAGTACTCGAGGGCAAGAAATATGGTATCCACGTTAATACCTTATCGCCGACCGCGGGCACCCGCATGCTTGAGGATATTATCGACGATAAACAGGTTATGGAGCTTATGAGTGTAGAGTCGGTTACTGCTGGATTGATAACACTATGCGATCGAGACGCGCCAAACCGAACCATTTTATGTGCGGGCGCTGGTGGCTACGCGACAACTCATATTTATGAGACAGAAGGTATTTTTCTTCCAAGTGCCGAGCAAACCCCAGAGAACGTAAGGGCAAATATTGATGCTATCAATAATCCTGAAGGTGAGAAGGTTCTGACCGCTGGCTTTGAGCAAACAAATAAATTTGTCGAGAAGGCTGTCGCCTATATTAAGTCTCTGTAGAGCCTCTCTTATTATGGGCCTGCCGGATAATGATTTGCGTCAGGAGGAAGTGGTACAACTCGCTAGCTCGCCCTTCGGGGAGGCTAGTTTTTCGTTTATTCGAGACTTAATGGTTGTTCCATTGCTCGAAAATAAACGGAGAAATAGACCAAAGTGGCGCTTTCGTACTAGTGAAATTCATTATTAGACCAGCCCATTAGGCAACCATCTAAACGGAGCCGTGTTTAGATGGTTGCAGAAGACCTGATGAATAATAAATACTTGAATAAGTAGTCATCTAAAACGTAAAAATGAGACTGACCTTTCGGCCAGTCTCTAATCCACGTGTTTTAATTACTAGAGTAATTTATTATTGAAATTCTTTAGTTGAAACTTATTTCAATAGGGAAGTCCATATCACAGGCAACACCATTGCAATTAGCAGGTTCAAATTTGACCAGTTGTAAGTGTTGCTCGATATAGCTAACTAGCTGCGGGTTGCCGCTGTTATGCACTGCAATGCCACTAACAAAGCCCGAGCTATTGATCTTGGCGGTAATATTTAGGTCACTGTTGTCGCCAAACGCTTGGTTAGCATTGACTAATGGTTTGTAGATTGCTCGAAGACCAGAGGTCGGAAATGGTGGCGTGTCGTTGTTGTGCAAGTCATCAAACCTAGTTTTAACTAAATTTTGTTGTTCAGCGGTTAGTGCCTCAAAACGTTTGTTAAATGGAATTATCGATGTGGCATCTATCGATGGAATTCGGCTGCCAGTCGGTGCCTCACCCTTTAGATAGAATAGCTTGCTTGGAGTGACTTCTGACCGAATCTCAGAGGTGCCGGCGAGAGCGGAATTGATGCCTAAAGCACTGATGCTGTAAACAAAGGCAGCTGAGATAGCGAGTAGTGTGTTTTTTTTCATGATGGCTCCACGACTAATTTAAAGGTTAGTAACGGACACCGTTATTGGTGTCTCTGAAATATTAGATGCGTAGTTTCAGAGAATGGATTCAGAAATTGTTAATTTTTTTATTTAGTCGATAACATGTACGTCGCGTAGGACACGTTTTAATAAGATCAACGCTAAGCAAAAGGCGAGGCAATTACCAATCGCGATACCGGCAAAAAGCCCTTTGATTCCGAATGCGTATGAGCCGAAATAGGCCAGTGAAAAATACAACATGGTTAGTCTTAAAAGGTTTATATATAGAGCGATTCTGGGCTTGCCTAACACATTCATTGACACGTTAACCAAGACTACGACGCCCGATAAGCCATAGCTTATTGGTACAATAAGAAGAAATAAAACAATAGTTTCTTGAACTACTATCTCAATAGAGAATAAAGCGGCGATAAGACCGGACATAGACACAAGAATTAGATAAATTGCCAGTTGCAAAATAATAATGAACTTGAAATTCAGCTTTAATGCTGCGGTGATTCTTTCAGGCTTACCAGCGCCTAAATTTTGACCAATAAACATCGGTAACGTCGATGACATGGCATAAACGATCATCAAGCTGATCGCCTCAATTCGGCTGCCGACGCCAAAGCCAGCGACGGTGTCGGTGTCGGTGCCAAAGCGGGCGACTAAGGTCGTTAACATTGCCCCTGTAATCGGTACAATCGCGTTCGCTAGAACGGCTGGTATTGCGATGTCAATCAGCTGCTTAAAATTATCTTTGAACCCTTCTAATGATGGCAGCGAAGAGAGCAATAAACGTTCCTTTATGCCTAGTTGATACAGGCCGATTAACGACGCCACCGTCACCGCGATGACAGTGGCTAGAGCTGCTCCTTGCATTCCAAGCTCTGGGAAAGGGCCGAGGCCAAATATTAATATCGGATCTAAAATTAAATTTATTAACGTCATACTTATTGCGATAGTGGCCGATGTTTTGGTATCACCCAATGCCCGAAAAGTACTCGAGCATACTTGGGTGATCATCAGAAGCACTATGCCAAACAACCATATTTTCATATAGTCGTAAATGTGCGGTAGTGTGCTTTGATCGGCTCAGATCAATAAAAATACCCCCTCTAAAGCCAATGTAAATACTAATGTTACTAGTAATGCGGTGATCGCCGTGAGATAAAAACCATCGGTAATCGGTCTTGCTGCCAAGCCCATGCGTCCAGCGCCTATTAAGCTTTAGGTCAATGAAGAAATGGCCATCCCCAGGCCGAGCGCAACACTGGTTACGATGAAAGTAATTGGCATGATGAAGCCGATGGCGGCTAACTGCTCGGTGCCAAGGAAAGAGATAAAATAACTATCGACTAAGCCTAGGCTCATGATCGCGAACAACATCGGGATAGTCAGGCGAACCAGAGTCGGGCCGATTGGCTGCGAAATAATTTCATCGCGGCGTTTTGAGGTCTTAATGGAGGCCCCCTAGTAACTCGGATTTAGGATCATTTAACTGATCGTTTTTAAGCTTGGACGCTTTCTAATACAGCCCGAGCGTTGCCAAGAGGGATGCCAGCAGCGTGAGCTTTTTCAATCGCCTCATCAACACTAATTGATCCTGTGGGTATTTCGCCTAATGCCCAGATAAACGATGATCTCATTCCGCTTCGACAATGAGCAAGAATGCCTTCATCTGCAGCATCGACAATCGTCTTGAAGTCTTCAACTAAACTAGAGGGCATGGGTTGGCCGTTGGCCATCGGTAGATAGTGATAGCTGATTCCATATTCAGCCGCAAGTTTGGCCGCATCTTCAGAGCTAAATTGCCCAGCTTCTTCGTTATCAGGACGGTTGTTGATGATGGTTTTTATGCCGGTCGCCTTTAGCGACTCGAAGTCGAGCGCAGTGATTTGCCCACCAACATAAAGGTTGTTGTGAAGTTGCTTCATTTTAAAGAGTCTCAGCTTAAAAAGCGTCAGCGTGTTAGTTTGAATTTTTTTACTAGAACCTTGAGCCTATCGAAGCTTGCTTCGCGCCCTTCAGCGCGGTCATTATACCTCAAGCGGTAATAAGTTTGGGTTATGTCGTTAATCTCGATAGCGTGTTCTGGAAACGACAATGCCGCGCGGCGAGCGAATTCCTTTGGCGTTTCGCTGGCTTCTTTCTCAAGCTTAAATCGCTTAAATTTTTTCACAAAGCGAAGGTATTGTGCTTGGGTTCCACTGCGCTTAATGTTTCGCGGAACCAACTGCCAAAAGTAAAAAAGTAATACCGTTAAGGCACCCGAGGCCATCAATAATACCAGCACGGCTACGCTGTTTCGATGTTCTACACCGAGCTTTGTTAGCAGTTGGCGTTGTGTATTGAAGTCATAATTTACAACCCACTTATTCCACTGGTAGCCGGCGTTTTTCCAGCTGTCTTGTAAGCCGTTAAGCATCTTACTGAAGCCGGTTGGGTTGAGCAGATTTGCCAGCGCTCTACCCGTGTCGTTGCTACCTAAAAGCCCGGACTCCCAAAGTTCCATTAACGCATCCATGCCGTAGTTGATGCGCTCTGGACTGATAGTGGCCGTAGGGTCTACACGCTGCCAAAGCCCGTTTACCCAAACCTCACTCCAAGCGTGTGCGTCAGAGTAACGTACTTCGATAAATTGATTATCATTGACTGCGGTGCCGCCTTGGTAGCCCACTACCACCCGTGATGGTATTCCGAGCATACGCATGATAATGGTGAAGGCACTGGCATAGTGCTCGCAATAGCCTTCACGTGTATTAAAGATAAAGTCGTTCAGCGGCTCATTTTCGTCCAGCGACGGAGGCAGCAATGAATACATGAACGGATTGCTCTCAAAGTATTGGTATACTCGCTCGACGACTTCAGCATCATCTGCCGCCCCGTCTCCCCATTGATTAAGAAGTCGTTGTAGCTTTGCACTCGGCTTGCTTTCCAATGCCAGTAAGCTACTTCTATCGCTTGGAGCGGCAAAAGCAGCGACAACGTTTTCTGCTGACGAACTGGTAGCCGTTGAGGAACCCTGATAACTAAATGCTCCCGCCTCTGGGCGCACAAGGTAAACTGAATAATCGGGTAGCGTTCGGCCTTTGTTCGAACCGCTTATATAGTCTAGGTAGGGCAGGTATTTGTCTTGGCTTTGTTCGTGAAGGATTTGGTAGCGCCACAGTCCCGTCTGCAAATCGTTTGACTGCCTTATTTTACTAGCGACAGCGAAGTCACTGGGAGCCGGTTCGACCACACTCCATTGAAAGTTACGCTCGATCGGCATCGTTTTGGCTCGCCAATACATTTGCGAGCGCTCGGGAATAACACCGTTCTTAAACTCAACCCGAAAAGCGAGCTCATTATTAAACGCTGAGGAGGCCATTTCACCAGCAACTAAACTATCACTTAGGGAGGAAGCATTGTTGGATTTATCAAATGAGGGCAGAAAGCCAAAGTCACCCTGAATTCTAGGAAAAAAGAAGAACAAAATGATCGCTAGCGGCAGCGCTTTAGCAATCATTGAAGCGCTGGATGCTAAGGTATTTTTGAATGAAACTTTAGCTGGGTTGGATATTTGAAACAAAATACTCGTTATCGCGACGGTATAGAAGATAACGATAATAATATTGACAATTGACGAATTAAACAGAAAGGACGATGCGCCGAGGAAGTAGAGCAGCAGGCAGACAATGTAGTAGTCGCGAAGCGTCTGTGACTCTAGAAACTTGAGTGCTACTAGCAAGATCAGAAAGCTGATGCCGGCTCGTTGCCCATTCCAGCCACCATAGGCGTAGATCACCATGCCTAGGCTGGTTATGGTGAGTACCATCATTACCAGGCGTGGCAGTATCGACAGTTTACCCATGATGATGGTTGTCTTTAGCGTAAAAATCGCCAATGCGAAGAACGCAATTGAGAGATTGGCGATTTGAAAATGAACCAGTACAGCGACACCAATGAGTCCAGCCAGTTGCAATAAGGTGTTTCTTCTCGCTTCATGAGTTGGCGGTTGCGAGGGCATTGGTGGTAGTTTGCTAAGCAATAATTTTAATGGGTTAGTCAATTTAGCCATGATTTTCCTCACCTGAAACGTCGGTGTTATCACCCCATAATGCTAATACCCGTAAACAGGCATGGTAGTGATTCATTCCTTTATCAAACTCAATAGTGTGGTTTGGCATCTCCAATTGATATCGTTGACCATTTCTTTCGGCGTTAATCACCCAGTAGCAGAGCTGACTTAAACGATCCTCGATACTTAGCGATAATGGTAGATTGAACCAACTCAAATTGACCGAACTATTACTGTGGTTTTCATATTGGATCGACACCAGTTTGTTGGTTTTTGCTAACGACGGCCAATGAATATCGCGCATGCGGTCGCCGTCTTGATAGTTTTTCATGCCCGCATAATCTTCGGCGCCAAGCCGGACATTTGCGTTAGCCTCTTCTTTACCGTGGTTTGAGCCATCTTCGGGGAATGGCACCAAGTCCAGCGCTTGAGGATAGACTAAGCAGCGCTCGTCGGAGACAAATCGTTTAGTCCAGCAAAAGAAAATACCAATTGGGTATAAAGAGCTAAGACTCACTGGCTCGCAGGGAAAAAAGCCGCGCTGGACTGTCGGTAATCTCACCTCAATCGTTTGCTGGTCGCCACCAACGAGTGTGCTAAGTTGATGAAATCCGCCAGCGATTAGCCACACTGCATGGCGTGGTTTGCCGCTTGGGTTGGAGAGCGTAATGGGAAATACCGCTGGGCTACCAAGAAACACGGGTTTACTCGGGTGGCTACCCATGCTCATGCCGATCACATTGTTGTGTGTATAGACCATCGCAATTAAGCCAACCGCAACCAGTATGAATAACATCATAAATGCCGATTGATTATCAAACTTGACGGCGATACCAAACAGCGCGATGAGAATAAGTGCGAAGTACCAGCCAACGCGAGTCGGCAGTATATAGAGTTCTTTTCGGCCTATGGCGAAATTAGACATGATCAATGTGGCTAGTCAAAATCAGGGTTATCGATAGTGTGTTTATAACACTTCAACACCCGCAACGAGTTCGTTGAGGGCGTCAGTCGAATCACTTCCATCATTGCAATGCAATCGATGCGCAGCGGTGTAGCTAGCAAGTAGTTTGATATCATCAGGTAGTACGCTGTCACGACCCTCAACATAGGCGAGTGCTTTTGCTGCGCGTAGCCACTGTAGACCCGCTCGCGGAGATAAACCATTGATGAACTGACCGCAATCTCTGGTTCGTGCTAACAATGTTTGTAGGTATTCGACGACCGCGCCACTGGCGTGTATTTGTTCTACCTGCTTGACCATAGCGGCAACCTCTTCAGAGTTGAAAACAGTTGAAACGTCGCTTTGTTTGTTTTGTCCTAATAGTAACTCTTTCTCAAATACATCGCTTGGGTAGCCGAGTGAGAGGCGCATTAGAAAACGATCTAATTGAGATTCGGGCAGCGGGAATGTACCGCTTTGTTCTAATGGATTTTGAGTTGCGATCACGAAGAAGGGGTCGTTGAGCGGTAACTGTCGGCCCTCAACCGAGACCTGTTGCTCTTCCATGGCCTGCAGCAACGCGCTTTGGGTTTTTGGAGTCGCTCGATTTATCTCATCAGCAAGGAGTATTGATGTAAATAAAGGGCCTTTCTTAAAATGAAATTTCTTGCTTTCCATATCAAAAATGGTCATGCCGATAATGTCGGTAGGCAACAAGTCGCTGGTGAATTGTACGCGTTTATAGGGTAGGCCAAAAAGATTGGCTAGGGCATGCGCGAGTGTGGTTTTACCGACACCTGGTATGTCTTCTATAAGTAAATGGCCACGCGCAAGCAAACACACCACTGCAAGTTTGGTTGCCAATGGTTTGCCGAGAATGATGGAATTAAGTTGTTCAAATAACGCGTCCAGTTTTTTCATTATGTATTTTGATTTTCTAGGTAAGTGTGATCGAGTGATTGGTTTTTACTGCACGGTTTATTTCTTGCTTAAAATTTATATTGTTCAACTGGTATGTCGCTCAATTATGTATCGGACAATCGGTGATTTGAGAAAAAATTCAATCAACTGATTTTAGTTTCTTTCGACGCTTTAACCATCTGAGCAACGGAATATGGTGTCGATTTTGATTATAAAGGCTATCAATGAGTTCAATGTTGTCACGTAATTTTTGCGCTAAGAGTGTTTGATTTCGGCGGCCACAGAACAATAATTCGTCGCCAAGCTTGAGCGGCATGTATGGGGCAGGAAGTAGGTGACTCATGCCGCCTCTAAGCAGCAGCAACGGTATACCTTCGGTGCCTGGCAGCTTAGCATTCGAGCTTACTTGCTCAATTGTTAGAGCTCGCTGATTATCGATGAACTGTAAGATTGCTGGTGCACCCTCGGAGTCAATTACCAAGCGCCAAGTTATTGGATCATTATCGTTGGTCAGGCGACAAATTTCTGTGATTAGATCATTGGTCGCTGAGGGCGATAGTGAGTAAGAGTACTGCAAGAACTTCGTCACCAGTGGCCGAGAAATTATGGTGAGCACTTCGTTGGCGACCACTTGACTGCGACGCATAATGTAATCACATTTAGCGTGCTTAAAAAGAATATTGTTGGTCTCTTGGCTAACACGGCCGATGGTCACAATATCGTTATTGAGTTGTTTCGCGGTAATCAATATAGAAAGATTGTTAGCATCGTCATCACTGGCGGCCACGATAACACTGGCTGATTTTATTCCGGCTTCTGTCAAGGTATCAGCTTCAGTTCCGCGACCAACAATACTGCCCTTTGGTGCGCCGCTAGCCTCAGGGTCAATATCGACAATCGTCACGGATATATGCCCGTCATCTGAGTAGTGTTCTACCGCTTTGCCAAATCGGCTATAGCCGCAAATTATCCAATCTCCTCCTGGTAAGCCTTCATGGGTAATGCGCTCGTTTATGTGCTCGGCGGTGTGTTGGTTAATAAACCAATTATGGATTCGGTGAAGCTCGGGGTTGGTCGTCAACAAACTTAAGCGGCGGCCGAAGACTAGATACGGATTGACTATTGAGTCGGTTCCAAATGAGGCCATGTTGTCCGCTTCGTCTTGAATTTCAGAGCGGCAGATAACCGGCATATCTGGGTTAACCAATTTGCTGGCTACGGCAATTTGTAAGTTTGTGTGGTCATCTTGAGTGACGGCGATAACACCACGACAACAGGGATGATTAATGCCGGCAGCGAGCAAATTATCTGGGTCGGTTATATCGCCGCCGAGGACGATTGCTGGGACGCTTAACTCCTCAAGTTTAAGGCTATGCAGGCGTTCAGAGTGGAGGTCAATTATTATCGCTTGAATGCCGAGTTCTGAGAGGCCTCTGACAATTAATTGCCCTGTTTCGCCGTAGCCGCAAATAATGTGAAACGGTCGGTCAATGCGCTTAATGCTTAATTTAAATGCGCGCTGAGCTACCGCGCTAATGAACGTTTCATCTTGTGTTAGCCTCAAGACGGTACCGATGCCATACAGCCAAGCGACAACCGATGTGTATATACAGACCAGCACCCAAGCTCGCTGCAAGTCAGTGAAAGGGTAGGGGAGTTCTCCGAAGCCAATCGTTGTCCCCATAAAGCTGACAAAATAAAAGGCGTGAAAAAAACCCATACGCCAAGGCTCCCCATTAGGGTCCACGCCGGGTATAAGAGTCATACCGAGTGTGGCAACGGCATAAACACTGATTAATAAAATCAGCGGTGTCCGCAAGCGGCGTAATACTAAGAAGAAAATATCAGACACGACGAGTCAACCTCTTGGTCTCTGGGTTTACTTGCGCTACTTACGTATCTGACCGGTTTCGATTATCAATAACACAACCGACAATAAATTGGCAATTAGGGCCCCACCGGCTAACGATGTTACGGTCGCCATGGCTGTTGGTGTTATTGAACCGTGGTTAACCGTAGAGACGCCCCATGTAATCGCTGCGGCGATCAACAATAAGTCGACCACTAGGCTCGAAGCAAGTACCGTTGAGCCGAAATGAGTTCGGTCACCAAATTTCATTACCGTACAAATCAAGCTAACTATTAACGCCGCGAATAATTCGTTGACATGATGATGTGATGCCTCAGATAACTCCCCAATAAAAAAGCTAAAATTCAAAGATAAGGCTAAAATTATGAAGAACGCGAAGATTACTTTTTCGAGGTTCATGCAAGTTTCCGTTTGGTCTGTACTGTTTTAAGTGATAAAAAATTAGTTTTCATCGACATAATATCAAAATATTGGCGGTCTAAGGCTCTCACCCTCAGGTTGAGCTTAGCACACATTGGATTGGGCTATAAGTTGGCCACGCCTGTCGTGCACGTAAATTTTTAGAGCAAGTTGTATGATGTTTATTATAATTTAAACAGCTGCTCTAGCGGTTGCTCGAATACCTAAAATTGTATACTATTCGCGCGCTGACAAAGGGGCGTATATACAACCCTCAAACCAAAGAATTATGAGTATAATCTTTTGATATTTGACAAGTTTGTTGGCGCAAACACGGCATTCTAGATCGCGTCGGTGTCGATGGTGAAAACGACGGTGTCTGGCAAATGTGTGTTCGAAACCCTAAGGTTTTAGCTAAGTAGCCGCCTTTTTAAAACAAAAAGGGCGATATACTAAAATTCAAAGGGCAATATATTAGGCCAAAAAGGTAATATATTTCTTTTTTATAGCTATTTTTCCTTAGATTAGATAGCTAAAAGACTTTACGTAATGGTTTAGAGCTTCAAAATACAGAACGTGGTGAGGTAATCATTGTTTTTTAAGATAAAGAAAGGGTTAGATATTCCTTTGAAAGGGCGCCCAGATGAGCGTATCGATGTTGTCAGTCCAGTTAGCAGAGTTGCCGTTTTAGGTAGCGACTACATTGGTTTGAAACCGACAATGTTGGTTAAAGAAGGCGATTCTGTAAAAGCTGGCACACCGCTGTTCGAAGACAAGAAAAACCCTGGTGTTGTTGTCACCTCTCCAGCCTCTGGAACCGTTTCGGCGATTAATCGAGGCGCTAAACGCGCATTGATTTCAGTGGTTATCGACGTTAACGGCGATGAGAGCGAACCATTTAACTTTGAAGACCTAGCTAGCATCTCGGCCGAACAAGTTCGCGAGCTGCTTATCAAGTCCGGCTTGTGGGTCTCCATGCGAACCCGACCCTATGGTAAGGTGCCAACGATTGACGCCACACCGAACTCAATTTTTGTCAATGCGATGGACACTAATCCATTAGCGGTTGACCCAACCATTATTATTAATGAACGCGCTGGCGACTTTGCTACAGGCGTTAGTGTTTTGGCCAGGTTCGATGTGCCTGTGTACGTATGTCAAGCTGATGGAGCTCAATTGCCCGCTTTGAACGGCAGTAATGTTCAGCTTGCTAGGTTCGCTGGTAAACACCCTGCAGGCTTGAGCAGTACCCATGTTCATAATATTGACCCAGTCGACGCTTCTAAGTCGGTTTGGACCTTAGGATATCAAGATGTCATTGCTATCGGCTCGCTAGCTCAAACCGGACAAATCGACACGACTCGGTACGTAGCGGTCGCTGGGCCATTAGTCAACTCTCCGCGAGTATTGGCGACTAGGTTAGGTGCTAACATTAGCGAGCTGATTGACGGTCGAACGGCCGCAGGTAATAAGCGGGTGATAAGCGGCTCAGTATTAAATGGGCATGCCGCCTCTCAAGTGACAGACTACCTTGGGCGTTACGACAATCAGATATCGGTGATCGAAGAACCCGGCGAACGGGAGTTTATGGGCTGGATTGCACCGGGCTTAACTAAGTTCTCGGCAATCAACGTGCTTATTTCCAGTATTTTTAAACCTAAATCCTTCAATATTACGACCTCTCAATACGGTAGCCCGCGAGCAATCGTACCGATCGGCGTGTTTGAGAAGGTAATGCCGTTGGATATTTTGCCAACGCCGCTAATTAAGTCTCTTCTGGTTAAAGATACTGATGCCGCTCAGCAACTTGGCTGTTTGGAATTAGTCGAAGAGGATTTAGCTCTGTGCTCATTTGTTGATCCCAGCAAGCATGACTTTGGTCCTGTATTGCGTTCAACGCTTACTCAAATCGAAGTGGAAGGTTAATATGTCATTTCTTCGACGTACCCTAGACAGCATTCATCCGCATGTAACTGAAGGCGGAAAATATAAGAAGTTTTACGCGTTATACGAAGCAGTAGATACTGTTTTTTATTCCCCAGGTGATGTAAACAAGGGGCGCAATCATGTTCGCGATGCAATAGACCTTAAGCGAGTCATGATTTATGTGTGGATAGCCGCTATGCCGGCAGTCATCATGGGTTGCTATAATACTGGCTTACAAGCCAATACTGTAATGGCAAGCATGGGCTTAACCGAAGTCGTCGGTTGGCGCGGAGATATCCTTAGCCTATTTGGCATCGGGGTTGATCCCGCGAGCTTATTCGATAATTTCTGGCACGGTTTTTGGTATTGGTTTCCAATCTACGCGACTGTTTTTATCGTTGGCGCATTTTGGGAGGTTCTATTTGCTTCGGTCCGTGGCCATGAAATTAACGAAGGTTTCTTTGTAACCTCCATCCTTTTTAGCTTGATCGTACCAGCGACATTGCCCTTATGGCAGGCCGCTATCGGTATCAGCTTTGGTATTGTGATCGGTAAAGAAGTGTTTGGCGGAACCGGTAAAAACTTTTTAAATCCTGCGCTTACTGCTCGAGCGTTTTTGTACTTTGCCTATCCGGCACAAATTTCTGGTGACGCGGTATGGGTTGCGGTCGATGGTTACACTAGCCCAACAGCGTTAAGCGTTGCCTCACAGGGCGGAATAGATGCATTAACCCAAGCTGGTTATACTATTCAACAAACCTTCGTTGGTCACATCGCTGGGTCTATTGGTGAGACCTCATTGATCGCTATTGGTATTGGCGCGTTGTTTTTATTAGCGACCAAAATAGCCTCTTGGCGGATTATGCTCGGTGTTGTTGCCGGCGTCGTTGCCACCACACTGCTTTTCAATGTGATAGGCAGTGATACAAACCCAATGTTCAGTATTACTCCGCAGTGGCATTTTGTCATGGGTGGCTTAGCATTCGGCATGGTGTTTATGGCCACCGACCCAGTCAGTGCGTCAATGACCAATACTGGTCGCTTTTGGTACGGCGCATTGATCGGTCTGATGACGGTATTGATCCGGGTTGTCAATCCTGCGTTTCCGGAAGGCATTATGTTGGCAATTCTATTCGCTAATCTGTTTGCGCCACTGATTGACTGGTTTGTGGTTCAAGCGAACGTTAAGCGTCGTACAGCACGCTATGCAGCGTAGGTGACAGGAAGAATATGACAATGAAAAACTCAAAATTTTCTATTTCGAACCGGTCTAGACAAGGTGGTTTCTTCCACCTACCGAACGATAATATGGTGAAAACTATTGGCGTAGCGACACTGCTATGCCTAGTTTGCTCGATAATTGTGTCAGGTGCGGCGATTGTTTTAAAGCCTCAACAGGTTGCTAATAAGTTGCTTGATAAGAAGAAAAACATTTTATTAGTTGCTGGCATCAGCGATGAGAATAAGACGGTCGCGGAACTTTTTACTCAAGTAGAGGCACGTATCGTTAATATGTCTACGGGCGAGTTTACCGATGCAGTAGATGCGGTTACTTTCGATCAACGTAAGGCGGCCAACGACGCTGAGTATCGGGTCGCTCTCGATAGGTCACAAGATATTGCGTCGGTCGGAGCTATTTCCAAATATGGCAACGTCTATTTAGTTCGCGATGGCAATGATGTTAGTAAGATAATATTGCCAATTAGTGGTTATGGGCTTTGGTCAACAATGTATGGTTTTATAGCGCTCGAGAGCGATGCTCGCACAGTTAGCGGAATCACATTCTATGAGCATGCTGAGACTCCCGGTCTCGGTGGCGAAATTGATAATAAGAAATGGCAAGCAAGCTGGGATGGAAAGCAGATCGTCGATTCGCAAGGCAATCCTGTGCTAAGCCTAGTAAAAGGTGGTGTTACTCAGAACACACCTAATGCTGAATATAAAGTAGATGGTTTGGCGGGTGCGACGTTAACCAGTAATGGTGTGTCTAACCTAATAAAATTTTGGATGGGAGAAGATGCTTTCGGCCCATATCTTGAGCGGGTTCGCTCAGCGACAGACCAAATATCTGCCGTTACTTCAATTAATAGTGAGAAGGGTTAAGTTATGCCAAGTGAAGCAAGAAAAGCGTTATTTGAACCATTAGTTGCTAACAACCCAGTTGCTCTTCAGATATTAGGTATATGTTCTGCGTTGGCCGTAACTACTCAATTATCAGCCTCGCTAATAATGTGTTTAGCTCTCATTAGCGTAACGGCTTTTTCTAACCTCTTTATTAGTTTGGTTAGAAATCACATTCCTTCGAGTATTCGTATCATCGTACAGATGACGATTATTGCGTCGTTAGTGATCGTTGTAGATCAAGTCCTCAAGGCCTATGCCTACGGGATCAGTAAGCAATTAGCGGTATTTGTTGGGTTAATCATCACAAACTGCATCGTAATGGGCCGTGCTGAAGCCTACGCTATGAAAAATGGCCCATGGAATTCGTTCCTAGATGGCATCGGTAACGGTCTAGGTTACTCACTAATTCTTATTATTGTAGCTACCGTTCGCGAATTGTTCGGGTCTGGCTCTATTTTAGGTTATCAGATACTTTTGCCGGTTTCCGATGGCGGTTGGTATGTGCCTAACGGCCTGATGTTATTGGCACCGAGTGCCTTTATCATCATCGGTTTGACAATTTGGGCAATTCGAGCGTTTTATCCAGAGCAAGTCGAAAAGCCTGATTTTGAAATACAACATGCACACAATACCGCAGAGCATGCTAAAGCAGGGGGAGCACGCTAATGGATTTACTTAGCTTAGCCGTTAAGGCAATATTTATTGAAAACTTAGCGCTCTCGTTTTTTCTTGGAATGTGTACATTTTTAGCGGTATCAAAGAAGATTGAAACTGCGTTTGGCTTGGGCTGTGCGGTTTTCGTGGTGTTGGCGATTACGGTGCCGATAAACAACCTAATTTATCAAAACTTGCTACAAGAAGGCGCACTTGCATGGGCTGGTTTGCCTGAAGTCGACTTAAGCTTTTTAGGCCTAATTAGCTACATCGGTGTAATCGCAGCGTTGGTTCAAATTTTAGAGATGTTCTTAGACCGGTTTGTACCAGCGCTCTACAGTGCACTTGGTATTTTTCTACCTTTGATCACAGTGAACTGTGCCATCTTAGGCGCGTCGCTTTTTATGGTAGAACGAGACTACACGTTTACTCAGAGCCTAGTTTATGGTGCCGGTAGCGGAATTGGTTGGGCGATGGCCATTGTTGCCTTGGCGGGTATACGCGAAAAATTGAAATACAGTGATGTTCCAGATGGCCTCGAAGGCTTAGGCATCACATTTATCACCGTTGGTCTGATGGCGCTTGGTTTTCTTGCGTTCTCAGGCATTCAGTTGTAGTAGGAGACGATATTTATGTTAGAAATCGGATTAGGTGTAGGCTTTTTTACGGTAATTGTATTGGCCCTCGTTGCCATTATATTATTTGCTAAGAGTAAATTAGTAGCAACCGGTGATGTGAAAATCACAATTAACGGCGAAAAAGAAATTGTCGTACCTGCGGGTGGCAAGCTGCTGGGCGTGTTGGCTGAAAACTCACTTTTTGTACCGTCGGCCTGCGGTGGCGGTGGCACCTGTGCACAGTGTCGTGTGAAAATACATGATGGCGGTGGCGCAATCTTGCCGACCGAAGAAACGCATATAACTAAGCGAGAAGCCGCTTCTGGTGATCGCTTATCGTGTCAGGTAGCGGTTAAGCAAGACATGAACATTGAAGTGCCTGAGGAGGTCTTCGGGGTTAAGCAATGGCGTTGTAAGGTTCGCTCAAACGATAATGTAGCCACATTTATTAAAGAACTAGTACTTGAGCTTCCCAATGGCGAAAGCGTTGACTTTCGCGCTGGTGGTTACATTCAAATTGAATGCCCACCTCACAAGGTAGACTATAAGCAGTTTTCAGTTGAAGATGAATACAAGCCTGACTGGGATCACTTTAATATCTGGCAGTACCAGTCGGTTGTTGAAGAAACAGTAGTGCGCGCTTATTCGATGGCAAATTATCCAGAAGAGAAGGGCATTATTATGCTGAACGTGCGTATTGCTTCGCCTCCACCACGTACTGAAGGTTTGCCGCCAGGTCAGATGTCATCTTTTATCTTTAACTTAAAAGAAGGCGATGAAGTAACTATTTCCGGACCTTTTGGTGAGTTCTTCGCTAAAGAAACCGACTCTGAAATGGTGTTTGTTGGTGGTGGTGCTGGTATGGCGCCAATGCGCTCGCACATATTCGACCAGCTCGAACGTATTGGCACTAAACGTAAAATAACATTTTGGTACGGTGCCCGTAGTGAGCGAGAAATGTTCTATGTCGAGGATTTCGATCGTCTAGCCGAGACGCATGATAATTTTCAATGGCATGTTGCACTATCTGATCCCCAGCCAGAAGATAACTGGACTGGCGATACTGGCTTTATTCACAATGTATTGCTGCAAAATTACTTAGGCTCTCACGAGGCTCCTGAGGACTGTGAGTTCTATATGTGTGGTCCGCCTATGATGAATCAAGCGGTGATCAATATGTTGCATGATCTTGGCGTTGAAGACGAAAATATCATGTTAGATGATTTTGGTGGCTAGGGTATTCGCTTGCTAAAGCCTTTGCATTATTTAAAGACTGAGTAGATATGTTGCCATCATTGGTCAATATCAACCAAAACAGCGAGCGGTGCTCGCTGTTTTGGTATGTGCTTCTAATAGTCGCTTTGTTTCTTACTGCGTGCGATTCAGAGCAGTCAGCACCGCAACAAGTGACATTCTCTGGGCCGATGATGGGCACTGAGTATCGCGTCACGATCATCAAGCAGCCGCCGTTTGAAGATGATCGGCAACAAAATGATCAGATCGAGAAGGCTATTCTTAGCGCGATGAATTCGGTCAACCAAAGTATGTCGAACTATATCGATGGTTCCGAACTTAGCCGCTTTAATCGATTGCCAGCGAATCAATGGCAAAAGATATCGCCCGATTTCTCTCGGGTAATAAGTGAAGCAATTGATATTTCTAGCCTCAGTCGCGGTGCCTTTGACGTAACGCTGGCCAAAGCAATAGATGCTTGGGGCTTTGGCCCTAATGGGGAAATCACACAAAGGCCGAGTGCCGGTGATTTGGCGCTTCTACGAGCAACTGTCGGTGTCGATAAGCTTGAATATAAGGACCACTCGTTGATGAAAACAGTCGATGGGGTAGAGGTCAGCTTGTCTGCGATTGCCAAAGGTTACGCGGTGGATAAAGTAGCACTAGCCTTAGAAGAACTGGGTATTGAAAACTATTTAGTTAATATTGGTGGCGAACTTCGAGCGTCAGGCAAATCAGCTGACAATCAGAGTTGGCGGGTTGGCATTGAAAAGCCCCACATACTTGGTGGCATTCAAGAAATTGCCAAGCTCAACAATGTTGCAATCGCAACCTCAGGCGATTACCGTAACTACCTTGTCGTTGATGGTCAGCAGTTTTCTCATACAATCGATTCAAGCACGCTAATGCCGGTATTTCATAAGTTAGCCTTAGTCAGTGTTATCAGCCCTCGAACCAGCACGGCCGATGCCCTAGCGACTGCAATGATGGCGATGGATGAAAAACGAGCCTGGCAGTTTGCGGTAGATAATGACCTTGCTGCGTATTTGATTGTTCGCGGTGACATTGAAGGTGAATACATAGTGCAAAAAACTAAAAAATTTGAAGCCTATTTGCAATAAGTGCTTGCAACCTAGCACCGCTATTACTACATTACTGTCATTGAATAAGCGACTTAGGGGTCTCTTATTAGGTTAAACATATATATTATTTGACGTATGAACTTATTTTTTGTCACATTTGCTGTTTTTATGTTGGTCATGGTCGCCATGGCCGTGGGCGTGATTGTAAATAATCGCGCTATTAAAGGAAGCTGTGGTGGCTTAAACGATATCGACGGACTGAAAGGTGCATGCGATATCTGTGAAGGAAAAAAAGTTTGTGATCGTCGGCGCAAAATGGAACGCAAGGCGCTAAGTAAATAATCCAAATGGAATTGGCCAGCTAATCATAATAAGACACCTAATTTAAAAGAGCCCATAAGTGTCAATAATGCCATCAAAAACAGCTTCTCAGGGCAACCCTGGTTCAGACGCAACTCAACAGTGCGACAATGGTGTCATTAAAGAATACAATGGCAAAATTTGTATTTTCATTGATGGCTATTGGCTTCGCTACTACGCGCCCCCAGCGAACACCATGGCTGAGAAAAAAGATCTAATTGTATCTCTGCGTCGTCGAGTGTTTCATCATACTGAGCAAGGTATAAACTCGCCAGGCTGGCGCTTAGAGATCGCACGTAAATATTACCAACAAGAGCAAGACCCGTCGCGCAAACGGGTAAAAGCAGCCATGCTAGCTGGGTCGTTATTCAACCGAGCGACTGATATATTCTCCGGTGTCGTTGACTTGGAAGATAAAGGTATCCGTATTGAACCTGATAATCCTCTGATGGAACAATGCGAGGCTTGTTTTATTGAAGCGCTGGAATTGGGTAAGCAAGTCAGGCATTTCAGCGGTGAAGAAGGGGTTGATGAACTTTGGGGAGAGCCGTTCAAGGCGTTCTCTTATCCGATGGATCGTTTCTTTGAGAGTCGCTACATCAAATTGGCACAGACATTTAGTGCAATCGACAAAATCATTGATCGAATGCTGGACGTCTTTGCCAATGTTGATGGCTTTGAAGGCGTATTACCGATGTTAGAGGAACTTCGTGATGCGTCGAAAACCGAAGTTGAGACTATGCGTCGAGATGAAGTTATTTACGAGGTCTGGCCGCGTTATGTTGCCGCCAAAGAGGCTATCTCCGAGTTTAAGCCCTGCGGATTAAGCAGTCATGAGGATCGCTTGCGATATTGGGAAGACGGCATGCGCTTGTTACACATGGGTAAGGACGTCATTAGTCACCTTAGCGGAGTGCGAGTTCCTATGCCGGCTACTACAGCAAATTATATGGCCAATTGTGACCTCTATGACCAAAATGGCTCTCTAGATAGTGAGTTTTCGATCCCGGATCAATGCTTCAAGAGCTAACCATCGGTTAGTCTTTGTTGTTTTATGTGACACTTGGAGTAGGGTGCACTGCGGCAGTTAACGTCACTTAGACTAACCAAACGGCTTTTATGAAACTAAGACAACTCCAATATGTTACCGAAGTCGTGAAGAACGGTATGAATGTGACCGCCGCGGCCGAAAAACTTTTTACCTCTCAGCCTGGCGTTAGTAGCCAGATCAAGCGCTTGGAAGAAGAGTTAGGTGTCACTATTTTTGAGCGAAGCGGCAAGCACATTAACGGTCTCACGCCTGAGGGTGATTTGCTGGTTCAACGCTTCGAGCTAATCCTCAACGAAGCTGATAACGTCAAGCGAATAGCTGAAGACTTTAGTCATCCAGACTCCGGCATGTTATCGATTGCTACGACACACACCCAGGCCCGCTATGTTCTGCCGCCGGTGATCAGTGAGTTTCGAAAGCGTTACCCCAAGGTTCAATTGCAAATTAACCAAGGTACCCCCGAACAGATTGCCAGCCTGACCGATTCAGGCCAAGCTGATATTGGCATTGCCACCGAAGCCTTAGAGTTGTTTGATAACCTGATATTATTGCCGTGCTATCGCTGGAACCGTTGCATTATTGTTCCAAAAGGACATGAGTTGGTCAGCGAACATCAGTTGACTTTGAAGGCCATTGCTAAGCACCCTATTATTACTTACACCTTTGGTATTGCTGATCGTTCGGTGATTAATCGTGCATTTAAGAAACAAGGCTTGGACCTTAATGTGGTTTTAATGGCGGCCGATGCCGAAGTCATAAAGACGTATGTTCGAAGCGGTTTAGGAATTGGTATCTGTGCGCGAATGGCCTACGACAAATCTCAAGACCAAGATCTAACGGCGCTCGATGCTAGCAATTTGTTTGATTCGAGTGTTACTAGCTTGGCAATTCGTAAGAATGCTGTGGTGAGAGAGTATGTCTATGAATTTATTCAGTTATTTGCCTCGCATCTAAGCAAAGAAGTAGTTGATCAAGCACGCAAAGCCGGTAACGATACTAGCCTACAAGACAAACTCTATAAGGAGTTTGTAAAAGAAGCGGCCACTCGTTAAGCGCATACTGGTTTGTTTGGCAACTACCTGTTTGTCTACTCTTAAGTGTAGCCTATGCTGCTGGATTCAAAGTGATTTGAAAATGCGATCTTTTCTCAAAAGATAATAATCGTCGTAGTCAAATGACATTGCCACGCTGTTGCTGCGGCCAATAATTTCACTTCGTGGAATGAAGCCAATGTAGCGTGAATCTGCGCTATTGTCTCTATTATCACCCAACGCTAAATAGCTGTCTTTAGGAACCGTAACTGGGGAAAAACTCGACGCCGCAGTTGACCGGTTGCTGACTATTATTGAGTACGTAACGCCAAGCAGATCTTCTGTTCGCTGGCGATATCCCGTCGCTATTTTTGGCTTAATATTGTCTGTTTGATTGTTGTATAGCAATACTTCGCCGTTGATACTTAGCTTGTTATTATGCATCGAGACGATATCACCCGGAACGCCAATAACCCGTTTAACCAAGCGTTTATCCGATACCTTTGAGTTGAAAACTATGATGTCACCTCGCTTTGGGTCGGCCAGTTTAGCCAACGAAATGCTGGAAAATGGAAAATGAAAATCGTAGGCTAATTTGTTGATGACGATTCTATCGCCTTCGACAATTGTTGGTTTCATTGAGCCAGTTGGCACTGAATTCCAGTCGGCTAGACTGCTTCTGAAGACAGTCATTAAGAGTATGAAAATTATAAAATTTCTATTTTCGGAAATGATTCTTTTTATCGATTTGTTCATCTGGTTCAAGCCTCGAAGTCGCTAGTGCAGATCGTTAAAGTAAAACTCGATTCTTGACTGTCGCACAAAAATGGCGTTTTTTTCTGATCTATTAATAAGGTGTAAGCTTGTTTGTGTTGCTAATATGTTCAATCAACCCTTATATGGAATTACCATTGTATGAAGTCAATTGTCGGAGACTGAATGATTTTTCGATAGTTTTTTTAGCTTTATTGATAGGTTAATGATATCAATAGTATAAATACGCAGTAGCCCCACCATTGAATAACACAAGTTAGGAGAAGCAACGTGCCATACGACCTTAGTCAACAAGTTCTGCGAACCGACGCATCGGGCATGCCAATTGACTGGATTTCATATCAAGAGGCTGTACGTTGTTATCATCTTGGAATGGTGCTTTATAGCTGCGGTGATATTCTGTATACCATCCGTGGCGGGGTTAGTTCGTTGACTGGCATGACCAGTTCAGTCGAGGTCAACTCAATAATTGCCACGCCATCGGCGACTCAAACTAAGTATCACCATCTACCAAATTATACTCCTCCGCTAAGCAATAGCACCTTATTTGCCCGCGATGGAATGACGTGCCTATATTGTGCCAAGCCCTTTAAACGGTCTGAGTTATCTAGAGATCACGTCACCCCTGTGTCGCAGAAGGGGCTCGACACCTGGACTAATGTAGTCACCGCATGCAAGCGCTGTAATAACTTTAAAGCGGGACGAACTCCTGAGCAAGCAGCAATGACGTTAATCGCCGTACCATTCAAGCCGACTCACGCAGAGTACGTATACTTGCGTGGGCGAAAAGTATTGGCCGATCAAATGGAGTTTTTGAGAGCTCATTTTCCAAGAACTAGCCCATTGCGAGATCGTGTTGATCAGTATTAGAATGAGTCGCTAGATGGCACCTGGCACCTCTTTACGACAGATCAAGATTGGATTGACTATCTAGGTCCTAGTCACTAGGCACGATTATAGAGAGGCCGGCTGCGATTGCACCCTCTGGTTAGACAAGCTCTGATTCTTATATCAACTTTTTTAATATTTTATACAGTAATGGATATTTTTCGGTGGCCTTAAATTTATGCACAAGTGTCCCTATATAATGTCATTATGTTAACAAAAAAACTGATTAAAAATTGACTCAAATTCGATCACAAACGAGCATTAGCCGTAATTCAAATTCGTCGTTAATTCGTCGCGCGGTTGTCGATATCATGCCGCTATCATTAGCGGTTATTCCGTGGGGTGTTCTAACTGGCGCTCTGGCTATTGAGGCTGGTTTCTCGGCTTTTCAGGCGCAGCTTATGTCGCTGATAGTGTTCGCAGGCGCGGCTCAATTGTCGGCGATTACGTTGATTGCCGCTGGCTCTTCTTTTGCCTCAATATTCGCCTCGACAGTGGTCATCAGTTCTCGGCATTTACTCTACTCAATAACATTTCGCCAACATGTTGAGGCACTACCGTTACGGTTACGACTGCTAATTGGCTTCTTATTAACTGATGAGATGTTTGCGGTCTCTCAAGCTCATAGCAATCGCTCGGGTACCTTTTCAGCGTTGTTCGCAATCGTATCGGGTGCAACGTTTTACCTTTTTTGGAATATATCGACCTTATTAGGGATTATTGCGGGTGAATATTTCAGCGAACTCGATTCTATGGGATTAGATTTCGCTATCGCGGCTACGTTTATTGCCATGACTTTTGCTGAATTACGTAACTACCCGATATTGGTAGCGGTGTTGCTGAGCGGGCTTACGGCTGCGCTTTTACAACCCTTGTTGGCCGATAGTTATATCGTTATTGCGGCGCTAGTGGGTATGACCGGCGCGTATCTCTGTCCTGATGCTCAAGCAATAGCTGAGTCGAAGGTGAGTTCATGATTTGGCTGCTACTGCTCGGCATGGCATTGATTACCTTCGCTAATCGCTACTTGTTTTTCTCCAAGATGGTCGCCTATTCGCCAGGCCCTAAGTTTAAGCGTTTTTTGAGCTATTCGTCTTATTCGGTATTAACCGCAATCTGGGTGCCAATCATTTTTCATTTTGATGGGCAAAGCGAGCTCCAACTCGCCGGCCTCGATTACTTATTGGCCGCCGTCTTAGCTGGCGTATTAAGTTTCTATCGAGTGGCTAGTATTATTGTCGTGTTGCTTAGCACCGTGCTGTTTTTCCTAATTCGTTTTTACTTGCTTTGAAATGCCTGGTCAGTCTTGAGTGCCTAACTTTGAAATACTTAGCTTGAGACCGAATACTAGGCAAAAAAATGCCTCGTTGAAACGAGGCATTTTTTAGAATTACTTTTAAAAATAAACTGTGCTCAATTTTCTAGCTGTCGCGCTGAGTGATTTCAACTAAATGAAAACCAAATTGAGTTTTAACTGGTCCATGAACTTTACCAACTTCTTCATTGAAAACAACTTGGTCAAATTCTGGCACCATCATGCCTGGACCAAAGCTGCCTAGGTCGCCGCCTTGTTTGCCAGAAGGGCACTGAGAGAGTTCTGCAGCAGCAGCTTCAAAGGTCTTCTCACCAGCGTTGATTTTTGTTTGAATATCCAAACATGCTTGTTCAGTTGACACTAGGATGTGTCGTGCAGATGCAGTAGTCATTTCGTTGTTAAACCTGTCAATTTTCGAAGACGCGCATAATACTTACTTTGCACTTGGAATCCCAGTTACAATCGGTAAAAAGTAAGTAAACTTAGCAAATAACGTCAAAAATTCGTTAAATTCAATTTTGAACAAACAACTTTTCACAACTCTGCGTATCGCCATCACACTTTGCCTTTTAGGGGTAGTGTTTTATTTGGCTGACCTATTTTCGCCTGCGGGTCGAAAACTGCTTTTTGATACACTTAAGAATGCCGATTTAGCGTTATTAGTAGCCGCTATATTGATCGGCATTCTGATCAACATGGTTAGCGCTTTTAAGTGGTATATGTTGACTCAGGCACGCGATCTAGGGGCAGGTTATTGGCGAATTTTTGCCTATTATTTAGTCGGACAGTTCTACAATATGTTTTTGCCAACCAGTGTTGGTGGCGACGTTGTTCGCTCTTATGAGCTGGGTAAGTTTTCTGGTAGACAGGCTGACGCGTTGGCCTCTGTATTTGTCGAGCGTTATACTGGCGTGGTTACTCTGCTTATCGTAGCGACATTGGCGGTAATGACTCAACTTGCTAGCTTTAACCAAGGCTTCATCATTGCTACGCTAATCGCCTTTGGCTTAGGGCTTGGATTTATCGCATGGCTAGTTTACGACCCTAGAGTTTATTCTGCGGTTCGCGATTTCATGCAAGTGAGGGTCCCGCTTAGCTCAAAAATATTTAGTAAATTGGATAAGCTGTTAGAGGCGATAACGGTTTATACGCAGCGACCGAAAACAATTGCCTTAGCATTATTAAATTCCTTGCTGTTCTATTTTGTTGCTGTGGTAAACGTCTATCTAACTGCAATGGTGTTTAATTCTGAGGTAAGCTTTTTGGATATGCTTATTGCCACGCCAATCATCATGCTAATTATGAATTTACCAATATCCATAGGCAATATAGGCCTTATGGAAGTCGCTTATGTGAGTGTTTTAGAGTTGTTAGGCTATGGTGCAGAGCTGGGCTTAGCGATAATGTTGCTAATGAGATTTAAGTCATTGTTTGACGCTGCCTTGGGCGGTGTTCTACACCCAGTTTTTGTGACGAAAAAGGCTTAATAGTCTATCATTGCAGCTGAGCACGTTAGCCAATTAAATTTATCGATGCCGAGCAAGCGGGTTGGCTGCGCTTGGCGCTAGTTTTGCATTGCTTGTGACTTTAGCTCGCAACTGCAGCCGGATTAATTTGGTCGAAACGAAATTGAAAACAAGTTGAGCACAATTTAAACAAAATATGAATATATCAATAGTTGGCACCGGCTACGTCGGACTAGTAACGGGCACCTGTTTTGCCGACGTCGGAAATCAGGTTTTGTGCGTTGACAAAGATCAAAGCAAAATTGACATGTTGCTTAATGGTAAAATCCCGATTTTTGAGCCTGGGTTAGAAAAGCTGGTGAAAACCAGTGTCACTCAAGAACGGCTTAAATTCACTACTGAGATTAGCGCCGCCGTCGAGCACGGCAAGATTATCTTTATTGCGGTCGGTACGCCTCCGGGAGAGGACGGTTCGGCTGACTTATCTCACGTATTGGCGGTGGCTAAATCGATTGGTCAAAGCTTATCGGAATACCGTACAGTGGTTACCAAGTCGACGGTCCCAGTCGGGACCGCAGAAAAAGTTCGTAGCGCCATCCAGAGTGAGCTTGAGGCGCGGGGCGTAGAGATAGAGTTTAGCGTGGCGTCAAACCCAGAGTTTCTGAAAGAGGGTGCCGCTATAGAAGATTTTATGAAGCCTGATCGAGTCGTAATCGGTGCCGACGATGATCGTGCTGTTGAAATTTTACGTGAACTTTATGCGCCATTTAATCGAAACCATGAACGCCTTATTGTCATGGACATACCATCGGCCGAGCTAACTAAATACGCCGCAAATGCGATGTTGGCGACCAAAATATCATTTATGAATGAACTGTCTAAACTGGCTGAGTTGCTGGATGCAGATATTGAACTGGTTCGACAAGGTATTGGTTCTGATCCGAGAATCGGCTATCACTTTATATACCCAGGATGTGGTTACGGCGGTTCGTGTTTTCCGAAAGACGTACAAGCCTTACATCGCACGGCTCAGCAACACGGATATGAAGCAAGAATCCTTGATGCGGTCGAAGCGGTTAACGAAGATCAAAAGTCAGTTTTGTTAAATAAAATCGACGCCCATATGGGCGCTAACTTAAGTGGCAAAACCTTTGCTATTTGGGGCTTAGCATTTAAGCCTAATACGGATGACATGCGTGAAGCGCCCAGTAGAGTGGTTATCGATGGTTTGTTGGCTAGAGGGGCCAATGTGAGAGCTTACGACCCTGTTGCCAACGATGAAGCTAGCGAACTATATGCTGATAATAAATCTGTGACGTTCTGCGATGATCTCTACGATGCTACCGAAGGTGCCGACTCCCTTGTTTTAGTGACTGAATGGAAAACCTTTCGTAGCCCAGACTTTAAACGTTTAAAACGGCAATTAAGTGATCGCGTAATTTTCGATGGACGTAATATTTATGACCCCGCTGGTTTAGCTAAAATCGGCTTGAAATATTATGGGATCGGCAGGTCAAACTAGCGATGAAATTAGTTAAGACTCAATTCTCTGATATAAAGACCCTGGTCGTTGGTGACGTTATGCTCGACCGCTACTGGTTCGGTAGCGTCGACCGTATCTCGCCTGAGGCGCCGGTGCCGGTGCTTGCTGTTAAACGTGAAGAATCACGTGCGGGTGGTGCGGCAAATGTGGCTCATAACTTATTAGCACTTGGGGCGCAGAGCAACCTATTGTCGGTGGTAGGTGACGATGACGCCGGTCGTGAGATAGCTCGTATTATCGAAAGCTATGGTGCCAAAACGACACTGACGATTGACCAATCGATTAAAACCATCGTCAAATTACGCATGGTTGCTCAGAATCAACAATTGTTACGTGCCGATTTCGAAGAAAAACCGAGCGAAGAAATCCTCAGCCAATGCCTCGATGACTATCGAGAAGCGATAAAAGAAGCTGACGTAGTCATTTTGTCCGATTATGGCAAGGGCGGCTTAGCCCATGTTGCCGATATGATTGTCGCGGCTAAGGCATTGGAAAAGCCGGTGATTATTGACCCCAAAGGAAGCGATTATTCTAGGTATGCCGGTGCGACTCTGATAACACCCAATATGAAAGAGTTTGAGGCGGTTGCCGGTATTTGCTCATCCGACACTGATTTTTCGAGTAAGGCACACGCACTTCGGGACGACCTTGATCTCGATTACTTATTAGTAACTCGAAGTGAAAAAGGTATGAGTTTATTTAGCCGCGACGGTTCGCAGATGGACTCACCAGCGACCGCGCTTGAAGTGTATGACGTTAGTGGTGCCGGCGACACGGTGATTTCGCTAATGGCATTAGCTACTGTCGCAGGCTTCTCAAACGAAGATAAGCTGACTCTCGCCAACACCGTTGCCGGTATCGTTGTTGGTAAACTAGGGACGGCAGTGGCTAGTATCGATGAAGTGGTCAATAAACTCGCGGAAAACTCATAAGGTAGGCGATATTACGATGCCGAAAAACCAAATAACAAAGGTATAACAGATGATTATTGTAACTGGCGGTGCCGGCTTTATCGGCTCGAATATAGTTCGAGGTTTGAATAAGCGTGGACTAAATAATATTTTGGTGGTCGATGATCTCAGTGACGGCAACAAGATTGCTAATATCGAAGACTGCGATATTGAAGATTATATGGATAAGGACGAGTTTCTGAATCGAATTAATCAAGGCATGGAGTTTGGTGGGCCAACCGCTATCTATCATCAAGGCGCTTGCTCTGACACCATGGAAAAAGACGGCCGATTCATGATGCAAACCAATTATGAATACTCTAAGTCACTTTATCACTATTGCGGCGAATACAGTATCCCGTATATTTATGCATCATCTGCTTCAGTCTATGGCGGCGGAGAAACCTTTAAAGAAGAATCTGAGTACGAGCAGGCACTAAATGCTTACGCCTACTCTAAGCTACTGTTTGATCGCTATGTGCGCAAAAACCCTGGGATATCTGATTCGCAAGTCGTCGGCCTGCGGTATTTTAATGTGTACGGCAAAGGTGAAGAGCACAAGGGGCGCATGGCATCAGTAGCCTATCACTTTTTCAATCAATATCATGAGCAAGGCTATGTCAAATTGTTTGGTGGCAGCGGTGGCTATGCCGATGGTGAGCAACTGCGCGACTTTGTTTGGGTTGACGACGTTGTTGACGTCAACCTACATTTCCTTGAGCATCCAGAAGCCAATGGTACTTTTAACGTAGGCAGCGGCCGAGCTCAGAGTTTTAATGATGTTGCCACGGCGGTTTTAAATACACTCGAAAACACCACTAAGACAACTGAGCAATGGGTGGCTGAGAAAAAAATTCAGTACATTGAATTCCCTCAAGCGCTGGTTGGTAAATATCAGAGTTACACCAAAGCGGACCTAACCAATCTTACGATGTCAGGCGAATACAGTAAGAATTTTGCTAAGGTTGAAGAGGGCGTAAAAAACTACGTCACTCAGCTTGCAGCTGCAGGCTAGTATTTTCTAACATGGCTGTTATTGCGATTTACGACTCAGGCGTTGGAGGGCTTAGCGTCTACCAAGAAGTGGTCGCTAAATGCCCCGAACATGACTACATTTTTGTCAGCGATAATCAGCAGTTCCCATATGGGCTTAAGTCAGAAGCTGAACTGTTAGCACGAGTGCCCGCGGTGGTAACTCTGCTCGATCAGAGGCAGCGTATAGACGTTCTGATCATGGCCTGCAATACCGCCAGCACTATTGTGTTACCAACGTTGAGGGCGACCTTTGATTTTCCGGTGATCGGCGTGGTGCCGGCGATTAAACCAGCGGCTGAGTTTTCTACTACCAAAAAAATTGGATTGCTTGCTACACCTGCGACGGTGGCTCGACCATATACCGACAGATTGATTGCTGAGTTTGCTCACGATTGTCATGTTTTAAAAATTGGTTCAAGTGACTTGGTGCAACTCGCCGAGGATAAGCTTTTTGGTCGGGAATTTGATCAATCGATAATAGGCACAATCTTAAAACCAATTATCGCCGACGCACAAATAGATTGTTTAGTTCTCGCATGTACCCACTTCCCGTTGTTAGAGGCCGAAATTAGATCACAGCTTAAAAAACATGACCGGCATCCTCGATTGCTCGATTCAGGTGAGGCGATTGCCAATAGGCTGGTGTTCTTGTGTCAGTCTTTTGGCTTAGAGCCGGGTGAGTCAGCCACTCGAGTTGCTTTAGTGACCGCTAACAATGTTGAAGCGGGGTTTGTCACTCAGTTAGAGCGAATGGGTTTTAGCGAGTTGCAGCATCTGATAGTCTAGGGCGTTGGCTAGCCAGTTTTAATGTTATTGTTTGTTTAAGCTGATGCCAAACTCAGAGGACTATTACCTTGCGACTATTATCTTCTGACTAATACTCAGTGGCTATGAAGCACTGTCAAAGAAATGATTATCAATAGAGACTTTCATCTAATCAACAGCCTCAACTACTTTAATCAACACCCTAACGACTTTAATCAACACCCAAAACTACTCGCATTAATTAATAAGACTCATGACTCAAGAATCGTACTCTCTACTATTGAAGCAAGCCCAATCGCTGATCAGCTCTGAAACTGACTTCATCGCAAATGCCGCTAACCTGTCCTCATTTTTGTACCATAATCTTGAAAATGTCAATTGGGTGGGTTTCTACCTATTCAAGCAAGATGAGCTTGTGCTGGGGCCGTTTTGCGGACAACCGGCATGCACTCGTATACCGGTAGGTAAGGGCGTATGCGGAACCGCGTTTGCCGAGCAGAGAACGTTAATGGTCGACGATGTGCATTCGTTTGCCGGCCATATCGCGTGTGACGCGGCTAGCGAATCTGAGGTTGTGGTGCCGTTTAATACCTCGATTTACCGAGGAGTGTTCGATATCGACAGCCCAATCATGAGTCGCTTCGGCGAGGCGGAAAAGGAATTGTTTGAGGGTGTTGCGCAGGCCCTAGAAAAATCCCAGAGCGATCGCTAACAACAAGGCAAGTTAGGTCGAATATCGCTTGTGATAACTGATGGGTAATTTAGCCTTGAGTTAAAATCGTCTTGTATTATGCTGGGTTCTACTATTGCGAGATTAGTGTTTATTTTACTAGATGTTTTGTATAGCTTGAGCGATGAATAAGGTAACGATTCTACTCCGAGACATACAGCTAAGTCAGCTGAATCCTGAATGCCTTAAGTTGGTAGCTAAGTTTGTACGCCAACTGAAAGCTTATAAAGGTGTGTCGTTGCGAATGCAGGATGATGACATCTTGCTGCAAATTTCAACACAATCTCACCGCACCAAGAATACCGAGCTGAAGGCTTTGTATGCTGAGCTAAAGCAAGAGATTCAAAGATCCTTACACCACTCTATGCTGCAACGTTAGTGCAGTGGAGTGTCAGTTTAGCGGCTTGAGCGATACGCTCGAACTAAAAACCAAGCAGTCAATATAAGTAATAAAAGGTAGCTGATTGAGAAGCCGATATCAGCGAATACATTGAACAATGATTTTTTGATCAGCGACAGGCCTGTTGCTCGCTGTTGTTTCATCTCAACAAGCTGTGTTGGAATCATATCCAAGTAATCGTCTAGCTGCTCTTGATGGACTAAGCGAGCTTCAAGCAATGCCCAATTACCGGAAATCTCGGGAATATCTAAACGTATCCGCTCTAAAACGGCGCCTGATTGCTGCTCGTTACTTAAAAAGCCTAGCGGAAACATAAACTCGACTACGCCATTAGCACTGTCGGCAACTCTATTAAAGCTGTCGGCAACTCTATTAAAGCTGTCGGCAACTCTTACTGTCGAGCTGGCTTGTGCTGAAAATGTGTGGTGTTCAGTTTGGTAGAACAACTGATAGTCGTTCCAAGCTTGATCAGATCTAGGTACCTTTAATTTGAAGTAGACGCCGGCCAATTGTTGCGTGCTTAAGATTAGTTGAGGTGATACTAGAAATGGATCGCTAGCCGAAATTTCAAAGTTATTCGGTTCTCCATTCAAGTCGTTCAGTTGCCAGTCGTTGGTATCCAAGGGTGTTGAACCGCTAGCTAATGGTGTGACCCCATTTTGTACTCGACTTGGCTGAACCACCGTTGCTGAGGCGCTGACTTGATTGCTCAGAAACGGCAATGATTGAAGGTTAACCGGGCAGTCTTGACATTGATTTATGTCTAAGCGCAAGCGAGTCGATTGGCTAAAATCGATATCAGTTGGTAATTCCAGTAGAGCCGGAAAGCTCGGTATTGTAAAACTAATCTTATAGTAGGGATTAAATAGGTCTTGCTGGCTATTAAAGAAGATCTCCAATGGCGCGCCAGTCAAATGGCTACCAAGATCGATACTTAGATACCTAGTGTTCTCTGCTTGCTGCCTGGGGTTAAAAATGACATATGGGTCATCACCGCTAACCCGGTAGTTATTAGAACTGGTAGCGGATAAGTCATTAGTAACTGTTTGCGCAATGCTAGCATTAGAGAAGAGCCCAACTGCGAGAGCAGCGAGAGCTGCGGCAGGTACTATCCAAGCCCGGGCACAGATTTTTGCTGTAAGCCTTCTTGCCCTTAGATCTATAGAGATGCGTTTAAGGCTCATGATTTAGCGTGAAAATTCGGTTCGTTCTTCAGCACTCGATAGGCGAAAAAACCCATGACGACTAGAAAGATGGAACGCATTAATTGAATTGCTTGATGGAGCGTGAACGTATCTGTCGCGATGTGTTGTCTGAAAAAACTTGGGAAATGCCCCATACCGATGAAGTCCGTCGTCAATGGAGCGGCAAGAAACAGAGTGAAAACACCGTTGTCGGTCTTTAGCAGCCATAAGATCAGCCAAACGCCAAACAAAGCCATAAATGGTAACACTACTTTTTTACCGTATTGCATTGACAGGATAGGGAAGAGCACTAGCCATGCAGCATAGTGAACACTATGAACATTAAAGCCAAAGTAGATAAACAGTACAACCGAGGCGCTGAGCACAAAACGTTCAGCCTTTGCTCGAGCGCCAATTTCCCATTGGTAAATTGCTAGCACCGCTAAGCAGATAACGATTGGATAGAACCAGTAATACCCCAGTGATAATAATGCATTTAAACTGTTGTTAGGCTGTGTCGCTGAAGGGTCTACAAACAGTTGCGTATCGCCGCCTGCCAGATTGATCAAGTAATTTGGCAGCAGGGAAATTGCGGCAACAATCGCCGCGCAGCAACTCAGGGTAATCACATTTCGAAACCAATGATCCTTGACGTCAATTAATGCAATCAATAAAAATGGAGCGTACAAAAGATTTATTTCTCGACAGAGTAGGGCGACTGCAAACAAGGCACTGGCGAAAAACACACGATCGTATTTTAGCTGTAGGGCGCAAGCCATTAGGAAAAACAAGCTAATGACCTCAAAGCGACCAAATATGTAGGTCGAAAATAATGTTAGAGGATTAAACAACCAAATAAGTAGGGCTATTTTTCGATGTGTAGGATTGTCTATAAACTTCCATATTAGTAATGCAGTAGCAATATCAAAAACTAGGTATGGCAGTTTAAAGAAAAATAGGTGTCGATAAATATTCGGGTCGTTTAGGAAAAAACCATAATCAACAAGGTTGGAGACGCTTTGAGTTGGATCATTAAGATGAAACAAACCGTTGGTGACATCAATAAAAAGTGTTGAAAACCAGGCGAAAATGACCTCAATATAGAAAACTACAAAGCGGTGGCCGTTGTCGAATAGATAGTCATTTTCGAGAACGTAGAATACTCGGCGCGCCTCTGAAAACAAATCGACATGGGCAAAAAAC
Organism: Arenicella sp.; assembly: GCA_046709645.1. GTDB lineage: Bacteria > Pseudomonadota > Gammaproteobacteria > Arenicellales > Arenicellaceae > Arenicella. Next base: position 37,341 of record JBKEFT010000012.1, on the reverse strand, counting down.
GGCATTAGCGCGAATCTTAATAATATGCCCAAGCCTAATGCAGTAATCAGAAACTGCTTGTTATTCATTGGTTTATACACAGTGCCTCCGATTTATTAAGCTAGCGAAACGTGCGCTGAAACCAGCTTTTCGGCTTGTATAAATAGTCTACTGGCTGAGCGTTGCGATCCATGTAACCACCATCGTCGCAGACCTTTGGTGGCTCGAGGTCTGGAAAATCCTCTTTGGTGAAGTAGTGCGTTACCAATGATTTTCGTGTCTTCGTTTTGTCGACAATCGCGCTGCCACCATGTAAAAGCTGCGAGTGCCAAATAAGTACATCGCCTTTGTCTGCCAGCAAGGTTTCAGCTTTGAGCCCGTGAGTCTCGATTTCAGCGCTTATGTATTTATCAAACTCTGGCATCTCTGACGGTATTGCATGGGTTGAACCGTTTGAAAAAAGAAAGGGTTCGATCTTGTGGCTGCCAGGAAAATAACTCAGCGGGCCATTTTTAGTCGTTGCATCTTCGAGCGCGATCCAAGAGGCCATCATTTTGTTGGGCGTCGGAGACGGCATGTAAAAAGTATCGAAATGATAATCTTGTTGCGACCCGAATTCAAAGTTCAGGCTATTACACACCATCGGAAAGCCTTCTAGTAACTCTCTTAAAATTGGAGCGAGTCGCTGGCCGACCACAAGTTCTCGTATTTTTTGTTGTGTCAGATAAAGGTCGTTTAGTTTGTAAGGTTGCTTGCGTGCCGACAGAGGCGCATCGGCCATGTATACACGACGCTCGTCGTCAGTCTCAACAAAAATATCAATTACGTAGTTTGCATCAAGTTTAGATCGACGCTTCCAAAGACCATCAATTACTGAATTGATGCTATCGATCGCATCACTAGAATAGAAGTTCTTGAGTAATAGGTAGCCGTTCTCGTGCCAGGTTTGCTGCTGTTCGGGAGTTAGTGTCATTACAGTTAACGTCTAGTCTTTAAATTTTAACGAAAAGCGCTCGTTTTTGAGGCTTAGGTTCGGATTATAGTATGGATCACCCGCTTCCAAAAAGTCAGCCCAAGTTGTCAAAAAGTGATTTTGTTCTTTTAGCAACCGCTGAATTTTCTCATCGGTATCTTCATAGCCTCGGCTAATAGATTCGTAGTGAGTGGCTTTTGCATGTGGAGTAAAGATATTTAAATATCCTCTATCGAGAAGTTTCAAACAGAAATCTATATCGTTATAGGCAACCGCTAGATGTTCTTCATTTAAACCGCCGACCTCTTGATATTTTGACTTCTTCACCATCATCATAGCGCCTGTAACCGCACTCACGTTGTAAACCATGTGTAGACGACCGTGATAACCAATGTGGTTGTCGGGGAAGAACTTATGCGGGTGACCCGCAGCGCCAACCATGCCAGCGACCACGCCAGCGTGTTGTATCAGCCCGTCGGCAAAGAGTAATTTGCCGCCGACTGCACCAATGTTGTCTCGTTGGGCATGTTCAAGTAGGCGCTCAATCCAATCTGGCGATATGATTTCGATATCATTGTTTAATAACACAATGTATTCACCGGTAGCCTGCAAGACGCCATAATTACAAATAGCTGAAAAATTAAATGGCACGTTCTTCTCAACGAAACGAACTCGTTGATCCGCGTCGGCATAATGCCTCATCCGTTCGCGGGTTAACTCCTGCTCGCTGTTGTTGCTGACCCCAATGATTTCAATATTCTGATAGCTGGAGCGGCCGAGAATCGAGCTTAGACAAGAGTCGAGCAGTTCCGGCTTATCTTTAAACGGAATAATTATGCTGACCAATGGGTTGCCCTTAATTTCCCGAAATACGCGGTAGGTTCCTTTGAGTGAGCCGAATTCAACTTTGACACCGCTTTCCTCTTTTTTAAGTTGGTCCTCAACCGCCTTTCGGCCAGCCTCCCATGCGTACGATTTTGAATCGTACGCCACTGCGGTTGAGCCCGGAATTTTTCGCCAGTGGTATAGAATCTTGGGTATGTGTACTACGCGTTCGGCGACCGCTGCTGAGCGGATAATAATATCGTGGTCTTGAGAGCCGTCTAAACCCTCACGAAAGCCGCCTATCTCGTCGGCAATCGACTTTTTGATAACCGTAAAGTGGCAAATATAATTATTAGTTTGCAACAGGTCTGGCGAGTAATCGGGCTTAAAATAAGCTTCTAGACGCTCACCTTGCATGTCCATCTTATCTTCATCGCTGTAAATTAAGCCTGCCTCGGGCATTGCGTTGATGACTTTGGCGTTTTCGTATAGCGCATCAATACTTATTTCGTCGTCGTGGTCGAGTAGCGCGATGTAGTCGCCGGTGGCCATCGCCAAGGCGTCGTTAGTGGTCACTGAAATGCCTTGATTCACCTCATTTAACTGAATGATGATGCGACCATCGTCTAGTGCTTCGTGCTCAAGTATGCGCTTGAGATACGATTTTGGAGAGCAGTCATCGACCAAACATAATTGCCAGTACGGATAGATTTGATTACGCACCGATTCAATCATCGGTAGTAAATACTCAGGGTCGGTGTCGTAGATCGGTACCAAAATCGAAAATAGAGGCTTAAATGCCATCGATTCTATATCGGCTTTGGCGGCGTCGATATCACTCTCGCTTAGGGTGTTTTCTGAAATCCATAATTGATAGTCTTCACGATTCTGGCCAATTAACTCACCGGTCGGAAGCGTGGGCTTTTCAATTTCTTGCGACACCTTTGGTTTGGGTAACGTTTCGATCAAAGGTGTGCCCGTAAGCCGGTTTACGGTGCGGCGAGCAACTCGTTTTGCCCGCGTTGTGGGGCGCATTAATAGGTAGCCATGCAGTTCGTCATTGCGAACATGTTGCGCATGCAGACGTTCATGTAGATGATCGATCTCAGCCCTTAGCTTGGCTTCAAGATCAGCTGAGTCTTGCTTTTGTTGTTTTAACTTGTCGACTAACTCTGCTCGATGTTCGAGTAAGTCAGATATTCGAGTCGTCTGGTGCTCGTTATCGATTCGTAATTGTTTGAGTCGGTGAGACTGGCCAATAAGCGCTGCATTTTGCGCCTTGATGGCAGGGTCAGGCCCGTTAGAGTTCGGCTGCTCCATAATCAAATCAGAGCTCGGCTCATAGATAGACGGGGCTAATGGCGCTAATAGGGCACGGGTGATAGAGTCAACTCTCGGAGCTCGGTAAACTTCACTGTGAATTTGCTGCTCTAGCCCAGCAAATTTTTCTAATTCATCGATTTGAAATACAGTCGGCATATGCTCGACAATGAACTGACCGGCTGTGTAGATGTCGTTATCGATTGCGTAATAGCTAAGTAAGGACCGGTTTTCTTGGATAAACCAAAACAAGGCTCTAAATAATAGGAACTCGCTGCCAACAGTAACGGCTGCCTCGCGGTCAAGGCCGCTTAAGTTTAGGTCAAGGCCGCTTAAGTTTAGGTCAAGGCCGCTTAAGTTTAGGTCAAGCCTGTAACAAGTACCGATAAGCTGATAGCGTCTATGACCGCCACGTTGATTCAGAATGATTTTCGAAGGCGCTATATCAAAGATTTTATCCTTAATTAGGGCTTTTAATTCGGCCGAGCCTAGCCAGTCATTGTATTCTTGAACCAAATCTTCAAAGCGACGATGGTTTTGCTCTAATATTGCTTCAAGCCAATCGCTAACTAAAATACGACCCTTGAAGAATGATCGAGAGCCCGCTGCACCAGTAAGCAAGCTTGATTGCTCGCTAAGCATTGGGTAAGCGTTTAGTTTCTCAACATGTTGGCCTGAACGCGCACGTATCGTATTCGCTTGCCACCTAGGTTTTTTTCGCAGATCTGGGTAGTGGCAAAAATCGGCGTTGTACATTTGCCGCACAGACGCCGAATTGGCGCCAGCGAGCAACACATATCTATTTGCGTACTCGACTAAGTTCTGTTTTTCATCAGCCAAGCGTTTGTAAACAAGAAACTCATTAATATGTGGGTTTTTGATTGAGTCGAGTTGGTAAAAATGGTTAATGGCGTTAACACTGGCGGTTAAATAATCTTCTGAAAATAATGCATGATAGTTGCTGCCGTTAGAGAATCCCGCGTAAATATCAACGGCTGAAAAATTACAGTTGAGCACTAGGTCACGCAGTTGTTTGCGATTTAACTCAGTGATTTCCTGCGCCCCAGTGTTAGCGATATACAAATCCGAAAAACCTAGGCTCTGATCACTAATCGTGTTGGCATCAAACCACTTATTAACCCGGCCGCTGTTTATGGCATTAATAACTAGTACGCCTTGCTGGCTCAATGATGCTCGAAGCTTGTCTAATAAAGTTGCTAACGATCCCGGCGTCAGACGTAGTAGCTCGAGTTGCCCAATTACGATTAAATCGTAATAATTCGGTACCAGCTTAAGCTTTTCGAGGTCGGCTGACAGGTGGCAAACATTGTGTTTGTTGGCGCACCTAGTCGCTGATATTTTCGCTAAGGCGGAATCAATCTTTACCGATTCGATTTGGCCAACGCTGTCGGCCAGATAATGTGCAACGCCACCAAGGTCCTCAGAAAGATCCAGTACTGTATTTATTCGGCCCAGGTCAAAGTTTTGCAAAAATCGAAACTGACCAATTGCAAACACTGACCGTAATTGAGGGGTAACGGACAAGGCCTCGATATCCAAGGAAAATAAGGATTTATCGTCGGCCTTAGAAAATACATCTAATACGGCGGCTGATAGGGTATCGGACAAGGCCGAGTCTCGAAATGGTTCGGACGTGTCTTGATAGATGCCATCTTTGAGGCCTATTTCAGGATTTGACTCTAAGAGCATGAATTGCTGAGACATAACGTTGTTTTCTAATTTTTGTCGATAAGGTCTTGGCGGTATTTTTAAGTAAATATTCGCTTCAACCCATAATCGAATTGCACGGCTAATCAGTAACGGAATATATCACGGGTGCGCAAGTAATAGGGCGCGGCCCAAAACTTATTGGAAGATGGTACCGTTTTGACTTTTCATCTAAGCTTCATCTTATTTGAGTCAGAGTGTGACTATGATAATCACCAGAATATTAATTGGCGCCGTTGTCAGCCTTATTACATTATCGGTAATTTTAGTCGTGGTTTTCTGGACTCCAGACACTACATTTGAGGATATGAAGCTTAAGTACGCTAATCAAGCCTCTCAGTTTATCGAATTCCCCAACGGGGATCGAATCCACTTCAGAGATCAAGGTGCGGCCGATAAGGCGGTTTTAGTGCTAATACATGGCACCGGTGCCTCGTTGCATACTTGGGAGCCCTTGATTGAGCGCCTTGGCGATCGCTATCGACTAATATCATTAGACCTTCCAGCTCACGGTTTGACTGGATCGAATGCTGATCGTGATTATTCTCATCAGGCTATGGTTGAGTCACTATGGCGAGTGTTGGATCATCTCGATATTCAATCGGCTACTATGGTGGGTAATTCACTCGGAGGAGGGATAGCTTGGGCATCGGCGCTTGATCGACCCGAAAAGATAAATGCCTTAATCTTGATTGCACCGTCAGGAGCACCTCGGCTAATTGCTTCGAAGTCTAATATTGGTTTTAAGATTATGCGAACCTCAATAGGCCGAGCGTTGATGAAGAAAATAACGCCTAGATCGATAATCAAGGCGTCGCTACAGCAAACAGTCGCGGTGCCGGAAATTGTCACCGAGCAAATGGTCGATCGATATTGGGAGTTGCTGCGCATGCAGGGCAATCGCCAAGCAATGATTGACCTAGCTAAAACGCCCAAAGACAACGATGCATGGACTAAACTTTCGAGCATCGAGGCTCCGACTTTAGTAATTTGGGGTGAACGAGATGGTGTATTACCTGTGGCAATGAATGTCACCTTTAACAATGAAATAGAGGGTGCTAAGGTGGTGACGTTAGAAAATATTGGCCACTTGCCGATGGAGGAGGCCGTCGACGATGTGTCGAAGCAAATCATCAGCTTTTGTAACACGGTTGATTGTTGACGCTATTAGTTTGATTGTTTGACTACTGAAGGGCTTTATCGCCAAAAAGTTCAAGCATTTAAAATGTCAATAAATGTTAAGCGCTCTAAAGTCGCAGCAGTAGATACGGTCTAATTGCCGATAAACCGCAGATTTTAGCTAAGGTCTTCTATAAGTCCAGATTTATAACTTTTTGACAGTTTTAGTCTTCTATTGCGGTCATTATGAACATATAAATACAAGCCAAGTTGCTTAGAAGATGTTTTAACTTGAAAATTGAACGTTTTGAATTGGAATATATTGATGAAAATTACACCTCGAATTACTGAACTACTTTTTGATCTAAGTGAGCTAGAAACGAGTGAAAATAACCAATACCTAACGGGTGATATTGAAGAGCTGCGTAATAATTTTCTACAGTTATATAGAGCAACTGACAGTCATTCTAGCCGGGAGACAATTATTGCTATCATGACCGAGGCGGGCTACCCGTGGTTTGGTCGCTTGGCAAAAGCAAGTAACCTTACCGTGCGTGACATTCCGCTTAAGAAGGCTGCTAATGAAGGGCAATTTATGTCCGATGAAGACTTTCTAGAACTATTGCCAGCGAATGGACACTTTCATTGATTAACGCTACATTGATTAATTAAAAAGCATAAACCGAAGATCCATTGCGGTTTCGAATAAATACTGCCAGATCAAGCTCTCATCTACTAAGTTTACTCATCGACCAAGTTTACTCATCGACTAAGTTTAGACAGGGTCACCAAAACCCGTCACATCGATTAGGACGATGAGCCCCAAATTAGCAGAAAGCAGGTAGATTTAAATACTTACTTATAAACACCTATTTAAGATTTCAACATACCCAGTCTCTAAAGCTGCATTAAAAGCCACCTCTTTAAAGATGCTTTTTGCCTTAGTTCGGTGCTAGTCAGGACCTAGCGACTATCACGCTAAGAACTATAACTTTAAGAACTATAACTTTAAGAACTATAACTTTAAGAACTATAACCCTAGCAATTAGAAGTTAATTGAAAGAGAGCTTTCGATTTCAAGGTTGTTCGAGTTCAAGCTGCCGCTGTTTCTAGAAACGATCACTTCACCATCTTTGCCACGCAATATACCAGTGGCATCGCCGTGTTCGCGCTGCTGATCGGTTTGCATTGTTCCTGCACGCAAGTGGTTATTGACCTCTATGAGAAGCTCTCGATGCAATTGCCGGATTTGTAGATGGCCGGTGAGTTTGTTCGTGTTATGGACGTGTTTAAACACATTCAATGAACTAATTTTTATCACCAACCCTGTATGTTTGCGCATCGCCTGCGCGTACTTCGATAGCAGAACCAATACCTTCGCTGGTAAAACCGATGCATTGACCTCGTCGAGGTTTATTAACTTACCCATTTGTAACTCCTAGTCTTGGCAGTAGGGTGCCATCGCTTGTAAAACCCGATGCTCTACAATGCCAATTAACATCACAATGTTCTCATTACCTCTACAAAGACTATCGGTGTTTGTATAGTAAGACAATCCAACTGTCTTTACTAATCCAATAAGCTTTGCTAACCCATGTTACGTGAGACACATTGTGGAAATCAAACCTATCAGATTAAGGTTGAATGGTTAAGCCTTTTCGAGAGAAAAACCTAAATTTCGTCATTTATTTGGTGATATTAGCCTTTTTTGGGAATATACAAGTCCGTAATCGTGCCTTCATAGACTTCAGCCGCCATCGCGACTGTCTCAGATAGAGTGGGGTGCGGGTGGATGGTTAAGCTAATATCGCTAGCATCAGCGCCCATTTCTATCGCTAATGCGACTTCAGAAATCAAATCGCCAGCACTAGGACCAACGATTCCGCCGCCAAGAACTCTATGTGTTTTCGGGTCGAAAATAAGTTTTGTTTTGCCTTCCGTTCGATCGTTTCCAATGGCGCGGCCCGATGCCGCCCATGGAAAAACACCGGTTTCGTAGGTGATTTTCTGCGCTTTGGCTTCGGTTTCGGTTAGACCTACCCACGCTATTTCCGGATCGGTATAAGCAACGGATGGTATTACGCTGGCTTCAAAGCCACTTTTCTCGCCTGCACAAACTTCGGCTGCGACTTTTGCTTCGTGAGTCGCTTTGTGGGCCAGCATCGGTTGACCGACAATGTCGCCGATAGCATGTATGTGGTCTACATTAGTGCGCATTTGTGAGTTGGTAGCGATGAAACCCCTATCGTCGACCTTAACTCCAGCTTTATCAGCATCTATTAGGTCGCCGTTCGGGCGGCGTCCGGTGGCTACCAAAACGTAGTCAAAAACTTGCGGTTGTGGCGCAGAGCCTTTGCCGCTGGCACCGAAATGGACTTTAATACCTTTGTCTTGAGGTTCAATACTCTCAACTTTGGTGTTTGTCATGATTTCTTTAAGCAATGACTTCATACGTTTTTGCAATGGCGCAACTAAGTCTTTGTCTGCCCCAGGTATGATCTGGGGCATGAATTCGACAATTGTAACGTCAGTACCAAGCTCGCTGTAGACGGTCGCCATTTCGAGACCGATAATGCCACCACCAACGATCAGCATTGACTTTGGAATTTCTTTCAACTCTAAAGCGCCAGTCGAATCGATAACTCGAGGGTCATCGCTTTCGAACATGGGCAATATAGTGACTCGAGAGCCTGCTGCAATAATGGCTTTATCAAAACTCAGAGTTGAGCTCTGACCGTCTTTTTCTATCGCTATGGTATTGGCAGAGGTAAATTTCGCATAGCCATTAATAACCCTTACTTTGCGTGCTTTTGCCATACTGGCTAAGCCGCCGGTTAACTTTCCGATAACCGATTCTTTAAAACCGCGAAGTTTGTTGATATCAATCTTGGGTTTGCCAAAGGTGATTCCATGTTTCTCCATTTCTCGTGCTTCTGAGATAACCGCGGCTGAATGAAGAAGGGCTTTTGAGGGAATACAACCCACATTAAGGCAGACGCCGCCTAATGCATCATATTTTTCAATCAGCGTAACATCAAGGCCCAGATCGGCGGCACGGAAAGCCGCTGTATAGCCTCCGGGGCCAGAACCAATGACCACTAAGGCTGTGTGAGAGTCACTCTGGCCGTCACTTTTAGCCGCTACGGGCGCTGATTGAGTCGTGCTAGGGGACTCTTGAATATCTGCCTCAGAGTCCAAATCAGCGTCAGCATCGGCAATGTCTTGCGCAGCATGCTTCGAGCCTTTGCTGCTAATCGATTCATTATCGGGACCGATACGAACAATCGTGTCGCCTTCGTTGAGTGAATCGCCAATAGACACAGTAATGTCGGTGATGACACCGGCCGACGATGCCGGTATGTCCATCGATGCTTTATCACTCTCGACGGTAACCAGTGGGTCCTCGAGGTCGACGCTGTCGCCAACCTTGACCAACACTTCGATCACTTCGACATCGCTGGCGCCACCTAGGTCAGGCACTTTAATTTCAATAACGTTGCTCATAGTTGAACTCTCATAGTTGAATCTCCTAAACCGTCAGACGTCGAACGTCTTCAAGGACCGCAGCAATGTGGCGGGTAAACCTTGCAGCCTCTGCACCGTCGATTACCCTATGGTCGTAAGACAAGCTCAATGGCAACATCATGCCGGGCTCAAAATCAGAACCGTTCCAAACCGGCTGCACTTTGCTGCGTGAGACGCCGAGAATTGCAACTTCAGGCGCATTAACGATTGGCGTAAAGCCAGTGCCCCCGATTCCACCCAGACTTGAAATTGTGATACAGGCGCCGCTCATATCTTTCATCGTAAGCTTTTTGTCACGTGCTTTTTTAGCCAGCTCGCCCATTTCTTTAGCGATTTCTACGATCGATTTTTTATCCGCGTCTTTGAGTACCGGAACAACCAAGCCATTAGGTGTTTCTACTGCGATACCAATATTGACGTATTTCTTGTATATCAAGTTTTCGCCGCCAGGCTCGAGCGAGCTATTAAATTGCGGGTAGAGCTGCAGACCATGAACCACCGCCTTAACAATAAAGGCGAGTGGTGATAATTTGATATCGCGTTTTTGTTGTTGGTATTCAGAGTTCAGCTGCTTACGAAACGACTCCAAGTCGCTAATGTTGGCTTCATCGTTGTGGGTGACATGTGGGACATTCAACCATGAGCGATGCAGGTTCTCGGCCGTCAAGCGTTTAATCTTATTCAATGGCTGAATATCAATTTCGCCGAATTTGCTGAAGTCCTGAGCGGGAACTTCGGGAATACCTGCTCTGCTGACGGTTGCATGAGCCGATTGAGCGGGTTTGTTCAACGCATCTTTTACGAAGCCTTTAACATCTTCATGCGTGATACGAGCTTTTCGACCAGAGCCTTTAATGTTCGCAAGTTCTACGCCAAGCTCACGCGCGAAGCGTCTGATAGAAGGCGATGCGTGTGACTTAGCAGAGCCGGCGTCATGCTGTTTGTCGGCAATAGCGGATGAGTTATTACTTTCATCTGCTGGTGCTGATTTTGTTGGGCTTTTCTCTGAAGCGCTGGAATCAACTTTGGTTGTTGAGCTAGCTGTTGAATTAGTTGCCTTGCTAGTCGCCTCTTCAGATGAAGTCGATGTAGCCGTTGTTGTCTCAGGTTCGGTGACTGCGACAGTAACAACCGTAGTGCCTTCGCTGACGTCCTGATCAACACTAACTTCAATGCTTTTAACAATACCTGCAACTGAACTCGGTACATCCATTGATGCTTTATCACTCTCAAGGGTAAGCAAAGAGTCTTCAACGTCGACCCGATCGCCAATCGCCACGAGCACTTCAATTACTTTCGCTGAGTCACCGCCAATATCTGGGATGCGAACTTCAACTGTCTGCTCAGTAGGCTCTGAATCAGCCTCTTTGGCGGCCGCGTCAGTTTGCTTATCCGCGGCTTTTTCATCGCTAGATTGCGATTTTTTTGGTTTGGGTTCCGGCTTTTTAGGTTTGGGTTCAGACTGTTTAGATTCTGGTTCAGACTGTTTAGATTCCGGTTCAGACTGCTCAGCTTCTAGCTCGAGTATCAGCGTGCCTTCGCTTATATCTTGGTCAAGAGATACTGAAATTGTCTTAACGACACCGTCGTGTGGTGACGGAACGTCCATACTGGCCTTGTCGCTTTCCAGTGTAATGAGCGGGTCTTCGATCGAGATAGCGTCTCCAACGTTAACAAGAATTTCGATAACTTTGGCGCTGTCAGCACCAATGTCGGGAACGGTAACTTCAATAATTGAACTCGATGTCATAGTTAGGCTCGGTTGACTATGGTTTTTTACGCTGGCGGAAGTAGGTACTGCAATTTGGGTTAACACCACTTCGTTATTGTCTGCGTTTAGTTGTTTGGTTGAATCTTTAGATTCAAATAAATCGCCAGCTTTAAGGTCTAGCAATTGTTGTTGATGCTTCTTAGTAGCCATTTGTTGCTGTTTTTTTTCTGCGGTTTCGGCATCTTTTGACGCTCTTTTGCTAGTGGCAAGCCGCTTACTCAGTCGTTCTACGTCTCGCTGCACTTCTTGCTGGGCTAATACTTGTTGTTCCGTTGGGCGTCTTCTGTCGTCAGCACTCTCGATCTCGGTGCTTTCTGTGTCTCTAATGCTAATGTCTGCAACACTATTATTGTTGCTTCTCGCTGCTTCTGCCGAGTCGTCGTCAACATTAATCGGCATGCTAGTCGTGCTCTCGCCTATCTCAGTTTCGAGTAATAATAAAGCGCTCGACAGCGTTATTCTCTCATGCAGGCCGACAATTAACTCTATCACTCGGCCAGCTTTAGTGGCTGGCAGGTTTATTTCATGCGCGCCACTTTGAACTCGAAAAAGGGTGTCGCCCTCTTTGATTTGACTACCTTCTTGGCATTCAATGGACAAAATTTTTGCCTGTCGAAAAGCGCTCGCCTCAGGTGGAGTGAGTTCAACATACTTGATCATTTTTGGCTTTCCCCTGGCAGACCGATCTTGCATTAGAGCGTATCGGGTGATGGTTTCTCCGGGTCAATATTAAACTGTTTAATCGCTTTATTCACTACTTCTGAATCAATGCTGCCGTCTTCAAGCAATGCCGAGAGGGCGGCAATAACGATGTATTGATGATTTACTTCAAAGTGATTGCGCAATTGTTGTCGATCATCACTGCGGCCGAAGCCGTCTGTTCCTAACACCACATAGCGAGAGGGCACAAATTCACGAATTGAGTCAGCGTATACTTTCATATAGTCGGTTGCTGCAACGACAGGTCCGTTTTGCTCTTGAAAGCACTGCTCAACATAACTAAGGCGTGGTTTCTCCATCGGGTGCAACATATTCCAGCGTTGCGTGTCTAAGCCTTCTCTACGCAATTGATTGATACTGGTTGCGCTCCAGACATTCGCTGCAACGCCAAACTCGGCTTGCAAAATCTCAGCGGCAGCCACACACTCATTTAGGATCGTGCCACTGCCCATAATTTGTACCGTGGGCGTTTGACCATCATCTTTTTTACTCTTAGATAATTGGTATAAACCTTTGAGAATGCCTTCTGCTGAACCATCGGGCATTGCCGGGTGTTTGTAGTTTTCGTTCATCACCGTAAGGTAGTAGAAAACGTTTTCTTCTTCGACATACATGCGGCGCATACCATCTTGGACGATCACGGCCAGCTCGTAGCTGTACGTTGGGTCGTAGGATATACAGTTTGGAATAGTCGACGCTTGAATGTGTGAATGCCCGTCTTGATGTTGCAAGCCTTCACCGGCTAGCGTGGTTCGACCGGCTGTGCCGCCAACTAGAAAGCCACGCGCTTGCATGTCACCAGCGGCCCAAGCGAGATCCCCAATGCGTTGAAAACCAAACATCGAGTAGTAGATGTAGAACGGAATCATCGGTAGCTCATTGGTTGAGTACGATGTTGCCGCCGCTATCCACGAGGACATTGCGCCAGCCTCATTGATGCCTTCTTCTAATACTTGACCCTTTTTGTCCTCACGATAGTACATTAGTTGGTCGGAGTCTTCAGGTTCGTATTTTTGACCTTCATTGGCGTAGATTCCTAGCTGACGGAATAAACCCTCCATGCCAAATGTTCTAGCCTCGTCTGGCACAATTGGAACTATGCGGTCTTTAATGTTTTTATCACGAACCAGCATAGATAGGATTCTTACAAATGCCATGGTCGAAGAGATCTCGCGATCACCGGACGACTCCAACATTTTTGAAAACGCCTCTAATGCGGGTATTTCGAGCTTGTTTGATGGGTTAGGGCGGGCCGGTAGATAGCCCCCTAATGCTTGGCGACGTGCATGTAAATACTTGATCTCGGCTGAGTCTGGGTCGGGTCGGATATATTCAACTTTCTCGACTTGCTCATCCGATACCGGAATTTTAAAGCGATTTCGGAACCCTTTGAGAGAGACTAGGTCCATCTTCTTTTGTTGGTGAGAGGTGTTCTGCCCTTGCCCCGAAGTACCCATACCTAAGCCTTTAACAGTTTTAGCGAGAACGACTGTCGGTTGGCCTGAATGCTTCACAGCAGCTCGGTAGGCCGCATAAACCTTATCGGTATCATGACCCCCTCGTGACATAAGGTCGATATCTTCGTCGCTCATATGAGCAACCATGGCTTTCAGTTCAGGAGTATTCCAAAAATGCTCTCGAGTATAAGCGCCACCTTTAGCTTTGAATGCTTGGTACTCGCCATCAACACATTCTTGCATGCGCCTTTGCAGCAGGCCGTCGTGATCTTTCTCGAGTAAAATGTCCCATTGAGAACCCCAAATTACTTTAATCACATTCCAGCCAGCACCTCGAAACTCGGATTCGAGTTCTTGAATGATCTTACCATTGCCGCGAACCGGTCCGTCCAGCCGTTGCAAATTGCAGTTAATCACAAACACTAGATTATCCAGTTTCTCACGGCCGGCTAAGCCTAGCGCGCCGCGTGACTCTGGTTCGTCCATTTCACCATCGCCTAAGAAAGCCCACACTTTACGATTCTCAGTCTTGATCAGTTCACGGTTTTGCAAATATTGTTGAAAGCGTGCTTGATAGATTGCCATGATCGGCCCCAAGCCCATCGACACTGTTGGGAACTGCCAAAAGTTTGGCATTAACCACGGGTGAGGGTAACTTGATAAACCGTTGCCTCCGACTTCTTGACGAAAGTTATCAAGTTGTTCTTCGCTTAGACGACCTTCTAAGAACGCTCTAGCGTACATACCTGGTGCAGAGTGACCTTGATAATAGATCATGTCGCCGCCGTGTTCTTCTGAACGCGCCCGCCAGAAATGATTGAAACCAATCTCATATAAAACGGCTGCAGAAGAAAAACTAGCGATATGGCCGCCAAACTCTGTGCTGACCTTGTTGGCGCGCAATACCATGGCAGCGGCATTCCAGCGGATCATAGAGCGAATTTTGAATTCAAGCTGACGATCAGCCGGAAGGGCAGGTTGCTTGTCTACAGGAATAGTATTTATATACGGTGTGTTTAACCCGTAAGGCAGTCTTGCACCTGCTTCTCGAGCGACATCAGAAAGTTCACGCAGTAGAAATCTGGCTCGGTCAGACCCGTCGGCCTCGATCACACTCTGTAATGCATCTACCCATTCTTTGGTTTCTAAGGCGTCTATATCTTGGTGCTGCGTGCTAATTTCTGAGCTCATAAGTCGATACTTTCAGTTAAACCACGTTGGTTAAGTTTTTAGATAAGGCCTTAACGAGTCAGAGACGTAAGTAATGTGACCTTTATTTGTTGAGTGAATGATATCTATAAGTTTAGATGATGTAAACTTATCTGACGTTATTAATGTAATAAGATTACACAATTTAAATTAATTCAAGATGCAGTGCTCGATGTTGGTGCAACGTTAATGCAAAAAAAGGGGCGCTCGAAGGCACCCCTTTTAAATAACGGCTTACTATATTAGCCGAGCTGCCGGTCGACACTGGCACTGACTAAACTGGTTAAGTTTACAATACCCCGCGGTGATGTGGTCTTGGTAATTGCATGTATCGGCATTGGAGTTCCAAGAATAATCGGCCCCACAGACACCCCATTGGCAAGAGACTTGAGTGTGGTGTAGGTTATATTAGCCGCGTCGAGGTTCGGCATAACCAGAAGATTGGCATTGCCGCTCAAGCTGCTTTTACCTGACTTCTTTCGAACCTCAGGGTTTAACGCCACGCTGGCTTTCATTTCGCCGTCTACCTCAAGTTCAGGCGCGATCTTAGCCAAGATTTCTTTGGTTTTGGCCATTTTTAACGCGGATTTACTTTTATGGCTACCGAAATTGGAGTGCGACAATAAAGCTGCACGTGGTGTCATACCAAAACGTTTGATCTCTTCGGCGGCCATCATCGTGATATGCGCTAATTGTTCTGGGCTAGGGTCTTCATGGATACTGGTGTCGGCAATAAAGTAAGAGCCGTTTTCAAGCAGCAATAGGTGCATTACCGCCATATGCTCGTCTTGATGAGTTGCGCCGGTATACTGCTCTATAGATTCGATTTGTTCATGCAACTTCATGCTCGGGCCAGTTAGAGCCGCATGGACGATGCCCTGCTCAATTAATTGGCATGCTTGTGAAATTCGCTCTTTGTCGGTTGTCCCGCTGGGCGCGATAATTTCAAAGTCTTTGATCTCCACTAGGCGCAGTCCAAGCTCGGCGACTTTTTTACGAATGATCTCGGCATCGCCGATCAGTACCGGGCGGGCGTAGCTTTGGTCGACAACATCTTGAATAGCGCGTAATACCCGGTCATTTTCACCGTCCGTGTAGACCACTTTGTGAGTGGTATTCTGTGCTCTTTCAAAGATCGGGCGCATCACGTTACCAGTTCGGTAAACCAATGGCTCTAGACTCTTTTGATAAGCCTCAAAGCTTGCAAACGGGCGAGTTGCTACGCCGCTGTCAATCGCGGCTTGTGCGACGGCCGGTGCAATTGTGGTGATCAAACGAGGGTCAAACGGCTTAGGCAAAATGTAACCGGCGCCAAACTGCATGGTTTCGTTTTGATAATAGCTAGCTACTTTTTCGTTACTCTCAGAGCGCGCCAGATCAGCCAGTGCATTAACACAGGCTACTTCCATTGCACGAGTAATGGTAGTTGCACCGACATCTAAGGCTCCTCTGAATAGGAATGGGAAGCACAGGACGTTATTTACTTGATTTGGATAGTCTGAGCGGCCAGTGGCCATAATCGCATCGGGGCGGTGTTCATAGACTAGTTCCGGTTTTACTTCTGGGTTGGGGTTAGACATCGCTAAGATAAGCGGTTTATCGGCCATGCTTTTAAGCATTGCGACGCTCACAAGGTTGGGTTGTGACACCCCAAGGAAAACGTCGCAGCCGACCATCGCGTCATCTAATGTCCGAGCCTCGGTATCTTTGGCAAATCGTTGTTTTGTTGGGTCAAGGTTTTCACGACCGGAATGGATCACGCCTCGGCTATCGAGCATTAACACGTTGTCAATATCAACGCCAATCTCAATCAGTAAGTTGGTACATGCCATGGCCGCGGCGCCAGCACCAGAGACAACTAGCTTGACTTTAGTAATGTCTTTGTCCACCACATGTAGGCCATTCTTTACCGCGGCCGAGCAGACTATCGCGGTGCCGTGTTGGTCATCATGAAATACTGGGATATTCATTCGCTCACGAAGTTTTGCTTCGATCTCAAAGCACTGAGGAGCCTTAATGTCTTCAAGGTTGATGCCGCCGAAGGTTGGCTCCAACGCGGCGACTATGTCGCAAAATGCATCTACGTCGGTTTCGTCTACTTCGATGTCATACGCGTCTACATCGGCGAAGTTCTTAAACAAGATCGCTTTACCTTCCATCACTGGCTTAGATGCCAGTGCGCCAATGTTTCCGAGGCCTAACACCGCGGTGCCATTGGTTACCACGCCAACTAAGTTACTGCGTGATGTATATAGTGCGGCCGTAAGTGGGTCTTTTTCGATTTCCAAACAAGGCTCTGCCACACCGGGAGAGTAGGCCAGCGCCAGATCTCGTTGGTTGGTTAAAGGCTTGGTTGCCTGAATTCGAATTTTCCCGGGCCGAGGGTTGCGGTGATAATGTAATGCGGCGTCACGTAGTGAATTGCTCATAATGTTTGCTTTTCGTGTATCAGTGGATTTGGTGGAAAAATTTCTAAGTATTGTATGGACGATTTAGTATTTGCCGATCTCCTGTTCTAGGCGCTTTTTTCGGCTTCGAGTGTGTGTTCATCGGCGTGGTGCGACGAGCGCACCATCGGTCCAGAGGCAACATGCTTGAAGCCCAATTGTTCGCCAAATATCCGCAGGTGGTCGAACTCGTCGGGGTGAACGTAGCGCTCTACTGGCAACTGATTCAGGCTTGGTTGCAAGTATTGGCCTAAGGTAATCATGTCGCAGTCATGTACTTTTAGCTCATTAACCTTGTTGCCTGTTGGTAGGCGAATGCGAATCCAGTCTGGTTTACGTAACGGTGTCACCGTTTGCTCAATTTTTACCGGTATGCGAGCCATTTCTTCGGCACCGCGCAATTTTTTACCGGCGATAATTGGTTTAATTTTAGGTCGATTGCTTTTAACGGTAGTATCAGGCATATCCGAGGTGAGTTAAACTAGTTACGTATTCAAACGAGCGAGAAGTATAACAAGTTATGGTAGTAAAAGACGTATTACAACGGTCTGATATAGAAGATATCGTCACTCGTTTTTACGAGGTGATGCTAAAAGATCCGATCGTTGGCTTTATATTTACCAATGTGGCTAATATAAATCTTCAGCAGCACCTGCCGATCATCGTCGATTTTTGGGATGACAGTTTATTTAGGCAGAGTAATTACAGCGGCAATACTCTGCAAAAGCATCTCGATATTCATCAAAAGATGCCACTGCAACCTGGGCACTTTACCCGATGGTTGTATTTATTCAGTAAAGCGGTTGATCAGAGCCACGCTGGCGAGAACGCTGAATTAATGAAATCACGAGCCGAATTAGTGGCAAAAAGTATTTCCGCCGCGATAGTGAAACGCAAGCGAAGTGATATGAAGTTGGTACTGTAGCCTCAGCAGTTGCACCATATCTTATACTGCCTAGGGAGTTGTTTAAGTGCTTAGGGAGTCACTTCGGCCGCCTAGTATGGCCGCCCTTGTGGGGTCGTACTCGTTCTAACAAGCTATTGCTTGCGTAAAAATACCGGGTTTAATGCATCAGAATCATTCTGGCTGTATTGATATCCGCTGCCATCAAATGTTAACAGCGACTCAAGGTCGGTCACTTGGTTTTGCAATACCCAAGCGGACATCACGCCACGCGCTTTTTTAGCGTAGAAGCTAATAATCTTGTAATGGCCGTTCTTCCAGTCTTTAAATATAGGTGTCACGATGTCACCGGCAACATCCTGTGACTTAACTGATTTGAAGTATTCATTCGAAGCTAGATTTAACAGGGCTTTAGAATCAATTACTTTTAGCTGTTTATTGATATTGTCAGTGATGCTGCTGCCCCAGAAATCGTAAAGATTCTTACCTTCTGAATTTTCAAGTTTAGTGCCCATTTCAAGCCGGTAAGCTTGCATCAAGTCGAGCGGACGTAAAACACCATAGAGACCTGATAAAATGCGCAAATGACTTTGCGCATACTCGAAATCAGCATCGCTGAAGTTCTGTGCTTCTAATCCAGTGTAAACATCACCTTTGAACGCCAAAAGCGCTTGTTTAGCATTTTTTTTGGTAAATGGCCTGCTCCATGTGTGGTATCGCTCAACGTTTAACTCAGCCAGTTTAGGGCTGATCTTCATCATCTTTTCTATGTCCGTTGGCGATTTAGTGCTTAGAATATCGATTAGCTGCTCACTTTGTTGGAGCATGCTCGGTTGAGTATGTTTTAACTCAGCTGGGGCGGCGTCAAAATCTAATGTTTTGGCTGGTGAAATAACAATTAGCATGAGAGTTTTTTAAGCGTTAAAGGTTCAGGATATAGGCTTCAAATAATAGCCTTAGTTAGGTGAGAATCCAATCAGTTACATCACGCCTCGGTTCAAGGTGATTTAGTTGTTGCTTCGGTGTCTGCCTCAAACCCTTCTTCAATGGTGGTTTTTCGCTGATTACCGTTTTATGTCAAGTTTACGATAAAGGGTGCGTAAACTAATGCCGGCGGCACTGGCTGTAAGTGCTTTATCGCCGTTGTGTTTTTTTAATAGGTCGGCGAAATAATTCGACTCAAGTTGGCTCAGCGGCGGCGTTATGTTCTGCATTCCCTCATTGCTATTTATCAAGTTGCCGCCGTTTAAGTCGATCTCAAAACATTCTCGGATTAGGCGTTCATCGATTACATTGGATTGGGCTAATATTATCGCCCGATTCAAAATGTTGAATAGCTCTCGGATATTGCCGCGAAATTCTTGTTGCTCAAGTAGGGTGATGGCCGATTGAGTAATGTGAAGATCCGATTCTGTCTCGACTGTCTTTATAAAGTGATTCGCAAGTAAGGCTATATCGCCGCGACGTGCTCGTAGCGAGGGTGTGTGAATAGGGAATACGTTTATTCGATAGTATAGGTCATGACGAAATTCACCGCTGTCGACCAGCTTACGCAAGTCTTTATTAGTCGCACATATTAACCTGAAGTTAGAGGTTCTGACTTCGGTGCTGCCCACTCTACGAAAGGTTTTGGACTCGATCAACCGGAGTAGTTTTACCTGCGTTTCAATTGGCACATCGCCTATCTCATCGAGAAAAAGAGTGCCGCCATCAGCCTGTTCAACCAGCCCAATTTTGTTAGCGTTAGCACCGGTGAATGAGCCCTTAATATGCCCGAATAACTCACTTTCGATTAACGCGTCGCTTAAGCCAGCACACTCCAGTGCCACCATCAGCTTATCACTTCGTTTACTGGCTAGGTGAATCGACTGACTTGCCAGCTCTTTACCCGTACCAGACTCTCCCAATAATAAAACATTTGCGTCAGTTTTAGCCACTAAGCTGGCTTTGCGAAGCATTTCTTCGAATGCTGGGCTAGCGCCAATCATTTTCTGCATCGAACTTGTTCCGCTGGCCAGTGGCACTGGTCGCAGCAATTCCACGAAATAACTAAGATTGTTATCGGCATCAAAAATCGGAATCATCTCAACATCGACGTGTTCACGACCATTCGGAGTTTGGTGGATATGAAGCACCTTCTCCTTGCGATGTGAAATTTTAGCCGCCAACAGCGGGCAGTCTTCACCCGATTGATCGCAGGGTTTGTTGTAGCCGTGGGATACGGCAAAGCACTTAGGGCGATCAGCGAATTCAACTTCGCCAAATTTTTCAGCGTAGACTCTATTGCTAGCCAATATCTCGTAATCAGAACTGACAAGAATAGCGGGCACCTCATAGGCTTGAAGCATTTGTGTGAGTCTGTCTATTTCGTTCATTTTGTCAAATCTGTCATTAGGCGCGTCAATTATGGCATGTTGTGTCGAAGAGATACACTAAATCGCTAGACAGGTGACCGTTTAGATAGTTGGCATGTGTTTTGCTTTGTGTTTTAATTTGAGTTGGTAAATACACTTTGCTAAGGGATTGCTGAAGAATTGCTCATCAGGTGAGGCTATGGATCCTCTTTTTGCAAAGTAATAGCTGTCTTTATGCTGAGGTCTGGTATTGCTGCACTGCGAGCCTTCCTTCTATGTCACCGGAACCAAACAATATGTTATTCAAACAGAACGCTATGTTAATCAAACAGACAAATAAGGCCCAAGTAGACCAGGCTAATCCGCAAATAGTGGCATTTTTTGAACCTAACAGCAGCACCTTCTCGTATGTCGTAAGGGATCCTAGTTCGAATTATTGCGCGATAGTTGATTCAGTTCTCGACTTTGACTATTCATCGGGTCAGGTTTCATACCAATGCGCCGACGAAATCATTGCCTATGTCGAGGAGATGCAGCTGGAGGTAAATCTATTGCTCGAAACCCATGTTCATGCTGACCATTTGTCGGCCGCGCCTTACTTACAGCAGTGTTTGGGTGGTGACATCGCGATTAGTAAAAACATTAAACAAGTACAGCACGAGTTCGGAACTCTATTTAATGAGGGCGATGATTTTTGTCGCGATGGCAGTCAATTCGACATTCTTTTTGATCACCAAGAGCGATTTGAAATTGGTGGTTTGCGCGGTACTGCGATTGCAACTCCTGGACACACTCCCGCATGCATGTCGTTTTTAATTGGTGATGCACTGTTTGTCGGTGACACACTTTTTATGCCCGATTCTGGAACGGCAAGGGCTGATTTTCCAGGCGGCGATGCACGTATTTTATATCGATCAATAATGAGTTTGCTAAGTTTGGCAGACAATACACGTATGTTTATTTGTCACGATTACCAGCCCGATGGCAGGGCGCTTGAATACACCACGACCGTGGCCGAGCAACGCCAACAGAATATTCATGTGAACCCATCTCTTGACGAGGATGGCTTTGTGGCGCTGCGTGAAGCTCGCGACAAGCAACTGTCGATGCCCAAGCTATTATTGCCGTCATTACAAGTAAATATACGGGCCGGTTTTTTTCCGCCAGCTGAAGACAATCAAGTATGTTATCTGAAGGTGCCCATCAGTGGTTTGAGGGCGAACAGTCAAAAGTCACCGACGTCATTGATCTGAGCAGTAACGATCGAGCAGTAGCAATCGAGAATTAGAAATGCAGCAGCAACAATGCAGCAGTCATAGGTAAATTTAAAGGAGTATTACAATGAGCATTAAAATAGAAAAAATTTCTTCGCAGGTATCTATTTCACCGCAAGTCACTATTGATGATATAGGCAGGTTGGCGGAACTTGGAGTTGAGGTGATGGTTTGTAACCGACCCGCAACAGAGCACGCATATGACGATATTAAGACGCAGGCCGAGGCTCAAGGTTTAGAGTTTATTGTAATATCGTTTAAGCCTGAAGAGCTGACTCAAGCTCAGGTCGATGAGTTTCGGCAGCTACTCGAAAGCTCCAAGCGAGTCCATGCGTATTGCCGTACTGGCAAGCGCTCAAAGACGTTATGGCAGCGAGCAACTGATCAATCGGAGAATGCTGAGAATGCTAGCGTAGCGGCTATCGAAAATCCTAGCTCAGAGCCAAAGGAAAAGGCTAACGGCGCATACGATATTGTTATTATCGGTGCTGGTTCAGCCGGAATTGCTACCGCCAGTAGTATCGCCAAACGCGATAGTCAATTGAGTATCGCCATTATAGATCCGTCTGAAGATCACTACTATCAACCTGGCTGGACCATGGTTGGCGGAGGTGTTTTCGATGCACAGTCAACCCATAAAAGAACCAAAAGCCTGATCCCGGATAATGTTACTTGGCTTAAACGTTCGGTGGTGTCGTTCGCGCCCAAAGACAATTCGGTGACGCTCGATGATGGATCGTTTGTTAGTTATAAACAGCTCGTGGTTGCTCCTGGTTTGAAACTAAATTGGGATGGCATCGACGGCCTAAACGACGCCCTGGGCAAGCATGGTGTTACCTCAAATTATCGTTACGATCTAGCGCCGTATACTTGGGAGTTAGTGCAGAATTTAAAACGCGGCAAGGCGATATTTACCCAGCCCCCGATGCCAATAAAATGCGCGGGCGCGCCACAGAAAGCGTTGTACCTATCGGCCGACCACTGGCTTAAGAATTCGACTTTGGCTGATATTGATATAGAGTTTTATAATAGCGGCGGCGTTTTATTCGGTGTTCCAGATTATGTGCCGGCACTAGAACACTACATTGAGAAATACCAAGTGACGCTTAACTTTATGCAAACCTTAGTCAAGGTTGACGGGCCATCTCAAACGGCTTGGTTTAAGAATGCTGATGGCGAGGTCTCCGAAACCAGCTTTGACCTGCTGCATGTTTGCCCGCCTCAATGCGCTCCTGATTTTATTCGTGAGAGCGAGCTTGCCGACCAGGCCGGCTGGCTAGAGGTTGACCAACATACCTTGCAGCATGTTAATTTTGAAAATATTTGGGGTGTGGGTGATGTGACTAATACGCCAAATGCCAAAACTATGGCGGCGGTACGTAAGCAAGCGCCGGTGGTGGCGCATAACATCGTCAATAAATTCTCCGGTAATTCGAGTACCGTGAACTATGATGGTTATGGGTCTTGTCCATTGACGGTTGAACGTGGAAAAATTGTTTTGGCTGAATTTGGCTATGGTGGAAAATTGATTCCCACATTCCCTAAATGGTTGAATGATGGAACCAAACCCACCAAGTTGGCATGGCTGCTTAAGGCGAGTATTCTGCCAGCGGTTTATTGGCATGGCATGTTGAAAGGGCGAGAGTGGTTGGCTCGACCAAAATAGGGTTTTCACCTAGCTATCAAAGCAGTTGTTGTTTAATAATTATCAGGCAAGTATTGAGTTGGCTGATAATTCGGTTTTTTAATTACGCTAGCTGATTACCAGCATACTTATATTTTGGCAAGCTTGGGCGGTTACTGCTTTTGCCGCATTTTTATTGCTTACTCACGGGAATTTGATTATGAAACTAAAAATCTTTGCAACGTTTATTGCTTTTACGTTCTATCTAGTTGCAATGCCAGCAGCTCACGCTGAAGTGATCGACTTAAATCATGCAGAGTTAAGCGAAAAGTTAAGCGAAAAGTTGAGCGAGAAATTAACCACAAATTCTGAACTGGTGATTATCGATGTGCGTAGCGCGCAAGAGTTTGCCACTGGGCATGTGCCGGGAGCAGTCAATATTCCACACGACTCGATTCTCCGCGACCTTAGCGTGTTAGATAATTATAAAGACCAAGACATGGTGTTCTACTGTCGAAGTGGCAAGAGAGCGGCGTCTGTAACGGATGCTCTCGAGTCAGGCAATTACACATCAGGCCGGCCTTTGTATCACTTAGATGGTGATATTCTTGGCTGGATTTCGGCCGACCAGCCGCTACAGAAATAAACAGAAAAGCCCGCCAATAACATCGGCCGGCCGCCGTTCTATTTTAAAAAGGCCGCTAAGTAATGGCCGGTATACGAGCCCTTAGTCTTGGCCACGGTTTCGGGAGTGCCCTGGGCAACGATTTGGCCGCCACCATTTCCGCCTTCGGGCCCGAGGTCAATAACCCAATCAGCGGTCTTGATCACATCTAGATTGTGTTCGATCACGACCACGGTATTGCCCTGATCTCTTAGTTTATGAAGTACCTCTAGCAGCTGGCGAATATCAAAGAAGTGTAATCCCGTTGTCGGCTCGTCTAAGATATACAAGGTCTGGCCGGTGTCGCGTTTCGATAGCTCTCTTGACAGCTTGATGCGCTGCGCTTCGCCGCCCGAGAGAGTGATGGCACTTTGGCCGAGTTTTATATAACCCAAGCCTACCGACATCATAGTCTCTAACTTGCGGTTGATATTGGGTACCGCACTAAAAAAGCCGGTGGCATCTTCGATGGTCATGTTGAGAACGTCATGGATGTTCTTGCCTTTGTAGCGAATGTCTAAGGTTTCGCGGTTGTAACGCTCGCCTTTGCACACGTCACAAGCAACATAAATATCCGGTAAAAAGTGCATCTCGACCTTGATCATGCCGTCGCCTTGGCAAGCCTCGCAGCGGCCCCCCTTGACGTTGAACGAGAATCGCCCTGGCTTATAACCACGCGCTCTTGCTTCGGGCGTGCCTGCGAACAATTCACGTATGGGCGTGAATAATTGAGTGTAAGTCGCCGGATTTGAACGCGGTGTGCGGCCAATCGGGCTTTGATTGATGTCGACGATTTTATCGACTTGATCCAAACCAGTTATATCTTTGTGCGGGGCCGACTCAATACGACTTCGGTTGATCTTCTGAGCCGCTGCCGGGTAGAGCGTATTATTAATCAAGGTTGACTTGCCTGAGCCCGAAACGCCAGTAACACAGGTAAGTACGCCGATTGGAATGTCGACCGAAAGGTTTTTTAGGTTATTACCCGTGGCTCCAATAATTTTGATCTGCGTCTTTTTATTATTTTTTTGGCGCGTTTTAGGCACCGCAATAACTTCTTTGCCTGAGAGAAACTTACCAGTCAATGAATTTGGGTTATTTTTGATGTCGTCTATCGTGCCTTCAGCCACAATTTCGCCACCATGAACGCCAGCGCCAGGCCCAATATCGACAATATAGTCGGCGTGATGCATGGCGTCTTCATCGTGCTCTACCACAATCACGGTGTTACCCAAATCGCGCAGGTGAGTTAGTGTGCCAATTAAGCGGTCATTATCTCGTTGGTGCAGGCCAATTGATGGTTCGTCTAATACGTACATCACCCCGACTAAGCCCGAGCCGATTTGCGAGGCAAGACGGATTCGTTGAGCTTCACCGCCGGATAGAGTCTCAGCCGAGCGATCCATGCTGAGGTAGTTCAAGCCTACGTTTACCAAAAAGCCAAGGCGCGCATGAATTTCTTTGACGATTTTGTCGGCGATCTCAGCTCGGTTGCCAGTCAGTTCAAGATTTTCAAAGAATGCCAGTGCATCACCAATCGAGCGATGCACAATTTGATCAATGCTGGTTTCGTTAATAAATACATTTCGAGCTTCTAGGCGCAAACGTGTGCCGGTGCAATCTGGGCAGGTTTGCGAATTAATGTACTTCGCCAACTCTTCTCGCACGCTACTCGATTCCGTCTCACGATAGCGGCGTTCCATATTTGGAATAATGCCTTCCCATGAATGGTGTCGCACAACGCCTTGCCCTTTGTGTCGCAAGTAACTGAACTCAATGGTCTCGTCGCCGCTGCCGAACAGCAGCTTATCCATTTGCTCTTTTGATAAGGAGTTAAGCGGTTCATCGGCTGAAAAGCCATAATGCGTGGCAACGTTTTGCAGCATTCTAAAATAGAATAGGCTGCGACGGTCCCAGCCTTTGATTGCCCCTTGCGATAAGCTGACTTCGTTATTAAAAATGATTTGCTTAGGGTCGAAATATTGCTTGTTGCCTAAGCCGTCGCACGAGGTGCATGCGCCGAGCGGGTTATTAAACGAGAATAGACGTGGTTCGAGCTCACTCAAGCTATAGCCGCAGTGATTACAAGCGTAACGTGCGGAAAAAACCAATGTGGTTTCTTTTTGAGTGTCGCTCGGCATCACTAGAATTTCAGCTACCCCCTCGGCCAGTTCTAAAGCGGTCTCAAACGACTCGGCCATGCGCTGTTCGTTACCTTCTTTGATTACCAATCGATCAATGATGATGTCGATATTATGCTTAAAGTTTTTCTTCAGGGCAGGTGGTTCAGATAAATCGATAACTTGGCCGTCAACTCGCGCACGCACAAAGCCTTGCGCGTGCATGCTTTGCAGTAAGTTTAGAAACTCACCTTTGCGGTCACGAACCACTGGCGCCATTAACATAACTTTGCTGCCGTCAGGCAGTGCCATGGTTTGGTCGACCATCTGACTGATGGTTTGCGCTTCAAGCGTCACGTTGTGCTCAGGGCAGCGAGGGTCGCCGACACGCGCGAACAACAGGCGCATGTAGTCGTAGATCTCGGTGATGGTGCCGACCGTCGAGCGTGGGTTGTGCGAGGTGGCTTTTTGTTCAATTGATATCGCCGGCGATAAGCCTTCGATCACGTCAACGTCGGGCTTCTCCATTAACGACAAGAACTGGCGTGCGTAGGCCGACAGCGATTCAACGTAACGGCGTTGGCCCTCGGCGTATATAGTGTCGAACGCTAGCGATGACTTGCCTGAGCCTGACAAGCCGGTAATGACAATTAGTTTTTCTCTCGGCAGTTCAAGATCAATGCTCTTGAGATTATGAGTTCGGGCGCCGCGGATGGTGATTTTTTCTAACACGATTGATTCTTTTTTTGATGAATATGTGTGGGGGAATGGATCGATCAATTGCCGCTGTTTAAAGCAGTATCTGCCGACTGAACAACCTGTTAATATACGTGGCTCGATGTCAAAGCGATATCATTTTTTGACTCCAATCCGAGTTTTAACGCTAGTTGCGTTAGCTTCTTTTTGATAAATAGTTTTTGGTTATTAGTTCGTGAAAGTATCTGCGCTGAATAAATCTGGTTTAAATCGTTTAGAACGACGCTCAATAACCGCCCTAGCATCAGTCTACGGCCTACGTATGTTTGGTTTATTCCTCATATTGCCGGTGTTGTCTATTTATGCAGAGCAGCTTAATGCGTCGCCTATGTTAATGGGTATTGCGCTTGGGGTTTATGGCATCACCCAAGCGATTTTTCAAATACCGTTTGGCATCATGTCTGATAAATTTGGGCGTAAACCGGTGATTTTATTCGGTTTGTCAGTGTTTGTCTTGGGTAGCTTAGTGGCGGCCTTCTCGACCACCATCGAAGGCGTTGTTGTTGGGCGAGCATTACAAGGTGCAGGTGCGATCGCTGCTGCGGTACTCGCATTAACCAGTGATTTGACTCGTGAAAGCCAACGCACCAAAGCCATGGCCATAATTGGTATGACGATCGGCATGGCATTTCTCCTGGCCTTGATTGCCGCGCCGTTGCTAGAATCCATTATTGGTGTGCAAGGCTTGTTCATTATGACCGCGATACTCGCTGTTGGTTCAATGGTGCTAATCGTCAAAGTAGTGCCCACCCCAGTGCAGACCCGAAATCTTGAGGTTCGAGCAGTCCCGAGCAGGATGTTGGAGCTATTAAAAAACCCTCAATTGATTCGTTTGGACTGTGGTATTTTTATTTTACACTTCGTGCTAACCGCAATGTTTGTGGTGGTGCCGATTATCATGTTAGAGCGTCTAGGGTTAGAAACCGGCGATCATTGGCATGTCTATATTCCCGCTTTATTAGGCTCGATTGTCTTTATGGTGCCGATGATTATTCTGTCAGCACGTCAGAATCAATTGTTCCGAGTGTTCTTTTCCGCGATCTGTATTTTGTTATTTGCTCAGTTACTTCTGATTCGTGGGCCGAGCAGCGTCATGGCGCTAACGGTATGCATGTTCTTCTTCTTTTGGGGCTTCAATCTATTAGAGGCGATGTTGCCATCACTGGTTTCAAGGCTAGCCCCAGCCGCGTCGAAGGGCTCAGCGATGGGCGTCTACAATACGTTTCAATTCTTGGGCGTCTTTTTCGGTGGCTTTGTCGGTGGCGTGCTTTATGGCAATCTAGGCGTTGCGGCGGTTTTTATCGTCTGTGCAATGGGTTTGCTGATTTGGCTTTGGATAGTTTACAGTGCCCCCAAGTTTCGCCTTCTAGATAGTTTAGTGGTTAATGTTAATCACGCGGCGGGCTTAGATTGTCAGGCTATGCTTGAGGCCGTAACCGGCGTTGAAGATGTTATTATCATCGAAGACGAAGTCACCGCTTATCTTAAGGTTGATAAGGGGCGTCTAGATCATGACGCATTGGATAAAATTATTATGTCGTAGATTGCCATTCAAATCTTAATTACTCGGTACTAGCCGCGTGCTACATTTAGCTTATGAATAAAATATCAAAACTCGCATCGAGTAGGGTTCACAGATTCATTTTAACTAAGCGGTTCTTAATTAGGCGGTTCTTGACTAAGCTGTTAACGCTTTTATTAACGTTGAACGTCGTGGCGCTTTTAAACCTTGCCTTAGTGTCTGGTCCGGCTGAAGCGCAAACCAAGCCGAAAATTACCATTGCCTTGCTTGAGGACGCGAAGACTAGCGACGAGTATGGTATGCGGCAAAGACATCTCAATGAGCTAGAGGCGCTTACCGCGGCAGACTTCACCTTAAGCTACATTGACTATAAAATTGATTGGTCATCGGATGACTTTAACCGTCAGCTCAATGCGATTTACCAGAACCCTAAAGTGGATATGCTGCTAGTGTTGGGCGTTGCTGCCAATCAAGTAGTGGTTAAGCGTTCAACATTCGCTAAGCCAACGTTTCTGCCACTGGTCATAGAGCGTGAGTTAGCGCAAGCGCCGTTTAAAGCAACGGTGGGTGACAACGGCATATCAAATAAAAGAAACTTGAGTTATTTAAGTTATAGCTCCGAGTTTGCTGCAACGATTGAAAACTTGCGTGAGGTTGTGCGTTTCAACAATATTGCGATTATCGGTGATGAGGTGCTGTTTCGGGTGCTGCCACCTATGTTGCTAGAGCGTTTGCAGGCCAGCGACGATCTCCGTTTGCAAATGGTCCCTCACGATGGCGAAGACCACAACCTGCTAGACCGCATCCCGAATGATGTAGACGCTGTGATGATCGGCTACATTCCGCGTTACCCGCGCAGCATGCTTCCGGAGCTAATTGCCGAGTTAACTAATAGAGGTTTGCCGACCTTTAGCTACTTAGAAGAGAATTTAATTCAGTACGGCCTACTTGCGACTCCCCTAAACCAATCGGTGTACCAGTTTTCAGCGCGGCGAAATGCGTTGAATATGCAAGCGGTGATGCTCGGTGAGCTGGCAAGCCAACAACCGGTTTTGGTTGAAACCAAAGAGATGCTCACCATCAACGGTAGCACGGCGCAAAAATTAGGTATCGCCATCGATTTCAAGGTGCTGGTCGACGCAGAGGTGGTTAACTTTGGCGTAGGCGATGCGGCGGATCGGCTCGATTTGCTGCAAATCACCGAGCGAGCGCTGGCCGAAAACTTAAGTTTGAAGAGCATTGCCTATAATGTCGACTTGCAGATGAATGAACAAGCCTTTGCTAAAGGCGCATTCTTACCGCAGCTTTCAGCTAATGGCAGCTACTTAAAACGTAAAGATGATTCACCCTTAGTGCAGTCAGGCTTCGCTAATGAAGAGTCGACCGATGCCAATATTCAACTAAGCCAAACACTTTTTTCTGATCGGCAGTTTGGGAATTATGCTATCCAATCATTATTGGCTAAAGCGAGTTCTTATGAATATAGGCAAGCTCAGTTAGACACTATACGTGAAGCAAGTCTGGCTATGGCTGATGTGTTGCAGTCGCAGTCGGTTGCGGCGATTCAGCAGGAGAATTTAGATTTTACCGAAAAGAACCTTGAACTGGCTAGGGACCGGGTATCGATTGGGGTGTCATCATCGGCCGATCAATATCGTTGGGAGACTCAAGTATCAAACGGTAAGTCGGCGGTATTCGAAAGTTTTTCGAATGTCCTAATTGCCAAACAAAACCTTAATCGCGTGATTAATAGAGATATTGCAGCTGAGTTAGAGCTAATGCCTTTGGATCTAAATAACTCGATGGTTTATAGCATCGACGAGATATTTAAATTGATGGACAACACTGATACCTTTGAACGTATGTATCAGTTCGGTCTAAGAAAATCATTCGAGGACACTCCCGAAATTCAACGATTAGACGCTATTATCGAGGCTAAGCAGCGAGAATTGAAAACACTCAAGCGACGAAATTGGTTGCCTGAAGTGAGCCTGACCGGTCAGATGTCCGAAAATTTAGACAATAGTTCAGCGCAGGGCAATGACCTTGACGGTCGCGACTGGCAGCTTATGTTGAATGCACGAATACCGTTCTACCAGGGCGGTCAAACTCGCGCATTAAAGAAACGTGCTGAATTGGAATTGGCTCAATTAGAGAATCAGTTAGCAACGCTGAAGCAGAACATTTCGCAATCGTTAAGAGCCAGCATGAACAATTTAATTACCTCTTTATTCAATCTTGAATTTAGCAGTAACGCGGCTATAGCGGCATCGAAAAGTCTCTCGCTGGTAACCGACGCCTATAGTAAAGGAGCCGTCCCGGCAGTCGATTTGCTCGATGCGCAAAATGCCAGCATAAGCTCAAATTTGGCCGAAGTTCAGGCGTCTATCGGGTTTTTTAGAGCGAGTATCGAGATGCAACGCGCGATCGGTACCTATGAGTTTTTAATGAGCGACCAGCAAAAGAAAACAATACGTCAAGAAATTGCAACTCAGGTAGGTTTGAAATGAAACGTTTAATTAATAAGCCAGTTATCGATACACGCCTATCCTTATGCCTATTGATGGCTGTCGTTGGTCTGGCCGCTTGCGGACAATCTGAGGAGGAAGAAGAAATAATCGTCAGGCCGGTTCGAACCGTGTTGGTGAACGATGATGTGACGGCAAATTTAAAGACGTTTTCAGGCGTTAGCCGTTCAGCGCAAGAATCGCGGTTAAGTTTTAAAGTCAGTGGCACCGTCGACCGAGTACCGGCTAAGGTAGGAGAACGTATTGAGGCGGGCACGGTGATTGCCAGTTTAGATGCTTCTACCTATGATTTGCAGCTACAACAAGCTCAGGCAACGGTGGAGCAAAGTATGGCCGCTTCACGAAATGCGCGCGCGGCCTACCAGCGTACTCGAGCCTTATACGCCAATAACAATGCCTCTTTGGGTGATTTGGATTCGTCACGGGCAAACTCAGATTCTGTTGCTGCCCAATTGCGTGCCGCACGAAAGTCCTTGCAACTAGCCGAGTTAAACCTGTCCTACACAAAACTAACTGTCGACGTCGACTGCGTGATCGACTCGATTTCGGTATCAGTCAACGAAAACGTCTCAACCAACAGTGATGTTGCTCGGGTAAACTGCAGTGACGAGCTTGAAATTGAAATTGCTGTGCCTGAGAGTGTGATTGGCGATTTAGCCAATGGCAAAGCGGCCAAAATTAAGTTTGATACGATTGCCGATGTTGTTTTCTTTGGCAGAGTTATCGAAGTTGGTGTCGGCGCTAGCGGCCTTGGATCAACCTTTCCTGTGACTATATTAGTTGACGACAACAATAGCTCCGATATTCGTCCAGGATTAGCCGCATCGGTGTCGTTTGAGAATAACTCCGATTCAAAGCAAGATTTTTTATTGCCTCTATCCGCCGTAGTGCAGGGAGCGGAAGGCGCGTTCGTCTATGTGGTCAAGCCATTGTCTGAGAGCGAGATGGAAACCGAAGGTACGATTGATAAAAAGACGGTCAGTTTAGGTGAGCTGCAAACCGGTGGTATCGAAGTCGCGGCAGGCTTGTTAACCGGCGATCGAGTAGTGGTTGCCGGAGTCTCCTTTGTGCGCCAAGGCATGCTGGTTTCATTTTAGGCCGCCGGGGAATTGACGATGAATTTAACTCAAATAGCGGTTAACAATAATCGAACATTGTTAGTGTTGGTGTTTGCTCTGTTCATTACTGGAGTATCAGCATTTTTTAGCTTACCCAAACAACAAGACCCCGGCTTTACTATTCGTGCAGCGGTAATTAGCACACGGTTTAATGGCGCAAGCCCCGAACGTGTCGAGCAGTTAGTCACTAAAAAAATCGAAGAAAAAGTACAAGAGATGCCGGAGATAGACTTTATCACCAGCAAATCTTTGCCTGGTATTTCGATTATTCAGGTCAACTTTCAGGAACGCTACACCGATATGCGGCCTATCTTCGATAACCTCAGGCGCAAGGTTGAAGACATCCAAAGTGAGCTGCCTGAGGGCGTGCCTGCTCCACAAGTTAACGATGAATATGGCGATATATTTGGTAGTGTCTATAGCCTTACTGGTGAGGGTTTTAGTTACGCCGAGTTATTAGATGTCGCCGATCAAATTCGCGATGAGCTGCTTAAAGACCCCGACGTCGCCAAGGTTAATATCCACGGAGCACAACAACAGCGCGTTTTTATAGATTATAAGAGTGCGACCTTAAATGAGCTTGGCCTGTCGCCGCGACAATTATCGGGTATTTTAAGCCGAGCAAACATTGTCTCAGCCGGCGGCAGTATTGTCAGTGGCACCGAGCGAATTACGCTTGAGCCAACCGGTAACTTCGAAAGTATTGATGACATTCGCCGCACCGTGATATCGATTCCTGAGGTTGGCCTAGTGTATCTATCCGACATTGCAAAGGTCTATTTGGCCTATGAAGACCCGCCCAGTAGTCTGACGAGAGTCAACGGTGAAAGTGCCTTGGCGATTGGCGTTTCGATGCGCGATGGCGGTGATATTCTCAAGTTAGGGGCGCGTTTAGATGCATTGATGCCGGCACTAGAGCGACAATATCCATGGGGAATCAGTATCGAAAAAATCTGGTTTCAAGCCGATTTAGTCGAAGTAAGCATCGACAATTTTGTCT
This sequence comes from Arenicella sp., assembly GCA_046709645.1. Lineage (GTDB taxonomy): Bacteria > Pseudomonadota > Gammaproteobacteria > Arenicellales > Arenicellaceae > Arenicella. Next base: position 4,404 of record JBKEFT010000012.1, on the reverse strand, counting down.
CTAGCTTAAGTCAGTCAGTGATGATTGTGGTAGCGGTGATGTTGATCTTTCTGGGGCTGCGCACCGGCTTGGTGGTAGCCACTTTGATCCCGTTTACCATGATGATCTCGTTTTATTTCATGCAGGTATTTTCGATTACCATCAATCAGATTTCCTTAGCGGCCTTAATCATTGCGCTAGGTTTGTTGGTTGACAACGCCATTGTCATCGTCGAATCTGTGTTGGTTAAACGTAATGCCGGAATAGGCGCGGTGCAAGCCGCTGTAGAGTCGGGAAAAGAGTTGGCGACGCCATTGTTAGTTTCCTCATTAACCACGGCCGCTGCCTTCATGCCGATTGGCTTAGCTGAATCGGCGGTTGGTGAATATACCTCCGACATATTTTACGTGGTGGCGATTGCACTATTAGTCTCATGGTTTTTGGCAATGACATTTTTACCACTACTTACTATCAGGGCGATTAAATCACCACTAGCTACAGAAGGGCAGCCCTCAGAAGATGCTCTGGACGGCCCGTTGTACGCCTTCTATAGCAAGTGTTTGAATTGGTCTTTGCGCAATAGACTTATCTCTATAGGCGCTATTGTGGTGATGTTTTTATTATCGATAATGCTGATGAGGTTCGTGCCACAAATTTTCATCGAGCCCTCTGAAGACCCTGTATTTACCGCTAAACTAGAGATGCCTCTGGGTACGTCGATTGAAACGACTACCAAAATGGTAGAAGATTTAGACGATTTTATCAAAAACGAATATGGTCAAGCCGATGGCGATAACCCCGCACCGATGAGCAGTTGGATGACCTTCGTCGGTGAAGGCGGCCCACGCTTAGCACTAACAATAAACCCGCCGAATCAAAACCCCGCCAATGCGTTTTTAATCGCCAATACGCGAGACGGGCAGGTGGTTGATGAGGTTATTCATGGCATTGAGGCGTACCTTACCAAGGCTCAACCAGATCTATCCAAGCAGATATCGCGCCTAGAGAATGGCCCACCAGTGGGCTACCCGATTGTGGTTCGAATTCAAGGTGATGACGTTGACCAGTTATATCGTATTGCCGATACCGCCACAAAAATTTTGTATTCGAACGCAAAGGTCTTATCGGTTAAAAACTCGTGGGGCTTACCGAGTAAAAAGCTCAGAGTTGAGGTCAATCAAGAACGTGCACAACGCGCAGGCGTTAGTAGTGATGATGTGGCGTATTCCTTGCGCGCCAACTTACAAGGCCAGCAATTATCGCAATTTCGTGACGAAGACGATTTAGTCCCCATTATTTTGCGAGCTGATGTCAGCGACCGAGAAGATATTAGTAAGTTAGATGGGCTTAGTGTCTATTCACAATCGACCGGTAATTTTGTACCGTTACGACAAGTAGCCGATGTAAAGCTTGCCTTTGAAGCCGGTGTAATAGAGCACCGAGATCGGGTTAAAACCTTATCGCTTAAGGTTCAGCTTAAACCTGAATTTAACGCCGCCGAGGTAACCGCTGAAATCGAACCACTGCTTAGCAATGAATCGGGTCGATGGCCAAGCGGCTATCATTATGAATTAGGCGGCGAATCGTCTGAGTCGGGTGATGCTGGCGCATCGATTGCGGCCAAGCTGCCAATTGCCTTGTTAGTGATACTGATGTTGTTAGTGTCACAATTTAATTCGATTCGTAGCCCGGTTATCATCTTAGTGACCATCCCCTTAGGCCTGATTGGCGTTATTAATGGTCTAATTTTTGCCGGGTCATCTTTCGGTTTCTTTACTATCTTGGGGATTATTGCGCTGTCAGGAATCATCATTAACAACGCCATTGTGTTGATAGACCGTATCAATATTGAACGTTTTGAACTTGATAAAGAACCACGATACGCCATCATACATGCGTGTAAACAGCGACTGCGGCCAATTTTCTTAGCAACAGCAACAACTGTGTTAGGCATGATGCCTTTAGTGTGGGGCGGTACTGCAATGTTCAAGCCTATGGCAATTAGTATTATCTTCGGCTTAAGCTTCGCAACATTATTAACTTTATTAGTTGTGCCCGTTTTGTATTCCCTTTTTTACCGGGTAAGCTTTGCACCAGAGTGAATGCGCGTTAGAATTCAGGCGCTGAACAAAATACAAAATTTAAATGCCCGAAAGGGCAAAAATAAGCAAATCGGAGCAGAAAATGGCAGGTGTAAACAAAGTAATTATCGTTGGTAATTTGGGTAACGACCCAGAAGTTCGTTATTCGAACAACGGAGCCGCGATTGCAAACATCAGCGTAGCAACATCGGAAAATTGGAAGGATAAGAACACCGGCGAGCGTCAAGAGCGCACCGAGTGGCATAGAATCACGTTGTTCAATCGCCTTGGCGAAGTGGCCGGCGAGTACCTTAAAAAGGGCTCAAAGGTCTACATCGAAGGCAAGTTACAAACACGTAAATGGCAGGACCCACAAGGTAATGATCGTTATTCAACCGATATTATTGCCGACCAAATGCAAATGCTAGACGGCCGTAGTGGCGGTGGTATGGGCGGCGGTCAAGGTGGCGGTGGATACCAGCAACCAAGCGGCGGTCAACAAGGTGGTGGCGGACAAGGCGGTAATCAACCGCAATACGGCGGCGGTCAGCAGGGCGGCGGTGGTCAACAAGGTGGCGGACAGCCTCAGCAGAAACCTTCTCAGCCAGCACCGGCTAACGACTTTGATGATGATATCCCTTTTTAGAGTATCTATATTGTCAAAGTAGGCGTTAAATTAACAACGAACCCAGCTTGACCGCTGGGTTTTTTGATTGCGGCTATTGATGATTAGTGGTCTCGACCCCCGACCTTAGACCTCATAGTTTGAGTATGATCTAAATAGAGGCATGCGATAATCGAGATGACAGAAAGGCGCTGTCGTCCCTTGTAATAAGCCTCGGAGTATTGATGTGGTTTTTGGGTCTTTAATGGATCATAAATCAAAGACTTGACCCTATAATTGTGACTCCTAGTCAAATTCCTTGTGGCTCAAGAGTCTCATTTTGAGACAATGGTTTCAAGTGTTCGCATGCCTGTCCTAAGATTTACTGCCTTATGGGCAACCTTGCCCCATTCGAATTGACACAAACAAACGAGTATTCAATACTCAATTCGGCTACATTAGTGTGTGTGTTAAAAGCGAATAGTCAGCTAAAGAGGGATGTCTTATTAATATACGGGAAACAATAGAAGCTCTACTTTATGAGCAAGAAAGTAGTTCTTTAGACTTTAAATCGGAACAATACCGTTTTCATAAAGCGACAGATTCGGAAAAATCTGAGTTGCTTAAAGACATCTTAGCTTTTGCTAATGCCTGGAGACGATCCGAGGCTTACATAGTTATTGGAGCGCGGGAAGTCAAGGGTGATATAGCTGAAATTACAGGGATTGCAGAAGATATAGACGATGCTCAGTTGCAACAGTTTGTGAATGGAAAAGTAAATCTGCCGATTGAGTTCTCTTATCAAACTTCACAGATAGATGGGCAAAAAGTCGCTCTAATAACTATAGCCATTCAATCAAGGCCGGTTTATTTGAAAAAAAAGTTTGGTAAAGTATTGGCAAACACAGTATACCTTCGTAGAGGGTCATCAACTGCTATTGCATCACCAGAAGAAATTGCAAAAATGGGAGCTTCTGACTCAGGCGATTCTCTTAAAGCTCCCATAATATCGGCATTCTTTGTGTCTGGAGAGCATGATGAATTACGTTCTTCTGAGCATAAAGACAATATACTTGTCGCACAAATACCGCCGTTATCTGATTTTCCTAGTTATAGTTCGGAAAAAAACAATCAGAGTTATTCTTATGCGATTTTGCAGAGCTCTATTAATAGAGATAACTCGGATTATTACGCGGAGTTCGCGAAATATTTTCAGCAAACATTTCGCACATCATTTATGAAATTTGGGATAGAGAACTCAGGAAACAAAATCGCTAATGGTGTACGAGCAGTTATTGAATTTAAAGAGCTTCCCACGGAAACTGAAGTGATATATCCAGGGCAACTTCCTAAACACCCAGCCAAGCAAGAAAATTCATTTTTTATGAACCCTCATTTAGATTTACATCAACACACATATAAAACTGACATTTCTAGAACTTCGACAGGATACAGAGTTGAAATAGATTTCGGTAAGGTTCAGGCTAAAGATTCGCAAATTTGTGATGAATCCTTGTGTCTCCTTATGACAAAAAGCCTTCAAACTAAAATACAAATAAAGATATTTTCGGATGATTTACCCGAACCGTCTTTATCAAATACAAATAGCGGAATACAAATAGGGACAGGCATTACAAGAAAAAATGCTTATGCAAGGAAGCCGATACGTATCTCCGTATGTAATTGGTGGTCTATTGGATAGGAACATCGAACAGCTTTCTATAAATCGGAATAACTTCG